>NZ_SDDV01000001.1 GCF_014773545.1 Hydrogenophaga sp.
GTGAGTTGGGCTAAGTTGTTGATTTAATTGGTGCCGGAGAGATGAATCGAACACCCGACCTTCTCATTACGAATGAGCTGCTCTACCGACTGAGCTACACCGGCAACGCCTTCCATTATAGCCCGGTGTGGTAGCTGGTGATTCGGTCGACCTCGTTTCTGGAGCCTAGGATCACGCTGACGCGTTCGTGCAGTTGGTTAGGCTGGATGTCCAGAATGCGCTGGCGGGCGTTGCTGGCGGCGCCGCCGGCTTGTTCGACCAGCCAACCCATGGGGTTGGCTTCGTACATCAGCCGCAGCTTGCCGGGCTTGCCGGGATCGCGCTTGTCCCAGGGGTACAGAAAGACGCCGCCGCGCGAGAGGATGCGGTGCACGTCGGCCACCATGGAGGCCACCCAGCGCATGTTGAAGTCCTTGCCGCGCGGGCCGCCCAGTCCTGCCAGGCATTCGTCCACGTAGCGTTTGACCGGCGCGTCCCAGTGCCGCATATTGCTCATGTTGATGGCGAACTCTTGCGTGTCGGGCGGGATTTGCAGTTGTTCCCTGGTCAGCATGAAAGAGCCTTGCTCGCGGTCGAGCGTGAACAAATCAACACCGTTGCCCACTGTCAGCACCAGGGTGGTTTGCGGGCCGTAGACGCAGTAGCCGGCTGCCACCTGGTCCCTGCCGGGTTGCAGGAAGTCTTGTTCGCTCACGCCGTGGTTCTGGCCGGGCGGGTGTTCTGGTTTTTTCAGCACGCTGAAGATGGTGCCGATGCTGACGTTGACATCGATATTGGATGAGCCGTCGAGCGGGTCAAACAGCAGCAGGTACTCGCCCTGCGGGTAGCGGTTGGGCACCGGGTAAATGCCGTCCATTTCCTCGCTCGCCATGGCCGCGAGGTGGCCGCCCCATTCGTTGGCCTCGATCAGCACGTCATTGGCGATGATGTCGAGTTGTTTTTGCATCTCGCCCTGCACGTTTTCGGTCTGCGCCGTACCCAGCACGCCGCCGAGCTCGCCCTTGTTGACGGCCTGGCTGATGCTTTTGCAGGCGCGCGCCACCACTTCGAGCAGCAGCCGCAACTCTGGCGGTATGCGGCCGTGCACGCGCTGTTGTTCGACCAGATAGCGAGTCAGTGCGATGCGTTGGGTCATGGGGGTTCCTGATGGGGTTAACGTGAGAGTCGGGCCGCGACTCACTTCGCTCCCCTCTCCCGCGTGCGGGAGAGGGGTTGGGGGTGAGGGAGAACGGGTATGACTTTCATTTTCCGGGGTGGCTTTCAAAGTCATGCCCGTTAATCGGTCAGTGCGCGCGTAACGACTTCGCGCACGTCCTTGCTTAAATCGGTCTTGGCGGCAACGCGGGAGATGGCTTCGCGCGCCGCGCTGCGGTAGGGTTCGGCGAGCTTTTTCCAGCGGTCGAGCGCGCGCGCCAGACGCGCGGCGAGTTGCGGGTTGAAGCCGTCGATTTCGAGCACGCGCTCGCTCCAGAACACGTAGCCGGCGGCGTCGCTGCGGTGGAAAGCGGCCGGGTTGGCGTTGCAGTAGCTAAAGATCAGGCTGCGCGCACGGTTTGGGTTTTTCAGATTGAAGTCCGGGTGCGCCATGAGCTGTCGCACGACGGGCAGCACCTGGCCGGTGCGCTCGGGGGCGCCTGCTTGCACGGCAAACCACTTGTCCAGCACCAGAGCATCGTGCTTGAACAAGGCATGAAAGCGCGCCAGCGCGTCCTGCGCCAGCGGCTGCCCGCTGCGCACCAGGGCCGACAACGCATTGAAGCGGTCGGTCATATTGCCGGCGTCTTTGAAGCGTTGCAGCGCCTTGCCAGGCCACACCGCCTGTCCTGAGCTTGGCCTGTCCTGAGCTTGGCCTGGTCGAAGGGTCGAAGGGTCGTTTTCGCTTGCAGCCAGGCACAGCATGCCCAGCGCCAGGCCGGCCAGGGCGCGCCGGCCACTGCTGCGCGGGTCGGGACGGTAGGCGCCGCTGTCTTTGTGGTTTTCGTAGGCCCAGACCCAGTCGTCGTGCAGTGCCTGGGCGAGTTGTGTGCGCATGGCTTCGCGCACGGCGTGAATGCGCGGCGGGTCGACCACGTCGAGCTGCTCGGCCAAGTAGTTCTCGGACGGCAGGGTGAGCACCAGCTCTTTGAATGCCGCGTCCAGCTCCGGGTGGCGCAGCACGGCACGCAAGGCGTGCAGGCAGGCCGCGTCCAGCGGTTCGCGCGTTGGTGCGCCGCTGGCCAGAACGGCGTGCAGGGCGCGGCGCAGCGTCAGGCGCTGTGCTGCTTCCCAGCGGTTGAACGGGTCGCTGTCACAGGCCAGCAGGCCGAGCAATTGCTCGTCGCTGTAGTCGAAGTCGAGCAGCACTGGGGCCGAGAATCCGCGCAGCAGCGAGGGCAGGGGTTGGGCGTCGATGTTGACGAAAGTCAGGCGCTGGCTGGCTTCGGTCAGCACCAGGGTGCGGCTGCCGACTGTGGCGCAGCTTTCGTGCGCCAGTTGCAGCGGCAGTTCGCGCCCGTCGGCATCGAGCAGACCCAGAGTCAGCGGGATCACGAACGGTTCTTTCGGCGCCGAGCCGGGTGTGGGCGCGCAGCTTTGCGAAAACGTGAGCGTGTAGCTGCGCGCGGCGGCGTCGTATTCGCCGCGGGCGTGCAGGCGCGGCGTGCCGGCCTGGCTGTACCAGCGCATGAACTGCGGCAGCAGGCGCTCCAGATCGCTGTGCGGGTTGGCGTCGGCCATCGCCTGGGCAAAGTCGTCGCAGGTGACGGCGCTGCCGTCGTGGCGCTCGAAATACCGTTTCATGCCGGCGGCAAAGCCGGCACGCCCGACCAGGGTCTGCATCATGCGCACCACTTCGGCGCCCTTTTCGTACACCGTGACGGTGTAGAAGTTGTTGATTTCTGCGTAGCTGTCGGGCCGCACCGGGTGCGCCATCGGGCCGGCATCTTCCGGAAACTGGGCGGTGCGCAGCACGCGCACGTCCTCGATGCGCTTGACCGCGCGCGCCGACGCATCGGCGCACAAGTCCATGCTGAATTCCTGGTCGCGAAAGACCGTCAGACCTTCTTTCAGGCTGAGTTGGAACCAGTCGCGGCAGGTCACGCGGTTACCGCTCCAGTTGTGGAAGTACTCGTGGCCGACCACCGACTCGATGTGGGCGAAGTCGGCGTCGGTGGCGGTGGAGCTATTGGCCAGCACGTACTTGGCGTTGAAGATGTTGAGGCCTTTGTTCTCCATCGCACCCATGTTGAAGTCGGAGGTGGCCACGATCATGAAGCGCTCCAGATCGAGTGCCAGGCCAAAGCGCGCTTCGTCCCAGGCCACGCTGGCGATCAGCGAGGCCATGGCGTGTTCGGTCTTGTCCATGTCGCCCGGTCGCACATAAATTTGCAGCAGGTGCTCGCTGCCGTTGCGCGCCGTGATGCGCTGCTCGCGCGCCACCAGTTGGCCGGCCACCAGGGCAAACAAGTAGCAGGGTTTTTTATGCGGATCGACCCAGCGCGCAAAGTGGCGGCCGTCGGGCAGCGTGCCCTGCTCGACCAGGTTGCCGTTGGACAGCAGCACCGGGTACTGGGCCGGGTCGGCGCGCAGCGTCACGCTAAAGCTGGCCATCACGTCGGGGCGGTCCAGAAAGTAGGTGATGCGGCGAAAACCTTCGGCTTCACACTGGGTGAAAAACGTGCCTTGACTGACGTACAAGCCCATCAGATGGGTGTTTTTTTCCGGCGCGCAGGTGCTGAAAATTTCCAGCTCGAACGGGTCGTCGTCGGTCGGCAGGTTTTCCAGCACCAGTTGGCAGCCTTCGATCTTGAACGAGCAGCCTGCGCCATTGAGCAGCACGCGCGCGAGTTGCAGCTCTTCGCCGTCGAGCCGCAGCGCCTGCGCGGGCTGCGCGGGGTTGCGGCGCAGCCGCATTTTGTTGAGCACCCGGGTCTTGGCCGGGTCGAGATCGAAACACAGATCGACGTTGTCGATCAGAAAAGCCGGGGCGGCGTAGTCCTGGCGGTGCACCACGCTGGGAGGGTCTTGACGCGATGAGCTCATGGGGGTTCTTGTCAAACGCCTTGCTTCAACGAGGCTTCGATGAAGGGGTCGAGATCGCCGTCCAGCACTTTTTGCGTGGCTGAAATCTCGACGTTGGTGCGCAGGTCTTTGATGCGGCTGTTGTCCAGCACGTAGGATCGAATCTGGTGTCCCCAGCCGACGTCGGTCTTGCTGTCTTCGAGTTTTTGCTGTTCTAGCATGCGCTTGCGCAGCTCAAAGTCGTACAGGCGCGAGCGCAGGCGCTTCCAGGCCACGTCGCGGTTGCTGTGTTGGCTGCGGCCGTCCTGGCACTGCACCACGATGCCGGTCGGCATGTGCGTCAGGCGCACCGCCGAGTCGGTCTTGTTGATGTGCTGGCCGCCGGCGCCGGAGGCGCGGAAGGTGTCGGTTCGCACGTCGGACGGGTTGATGTCGATCTCGATCGAGTCATCGACTTCGGGGTACACGAACACCGACGCGAACGAGGTGTGGCGCCCGCCCGAAGAGTCGAACGGACTCTTGCGCACCAGCCGGTGTACGCCGGTTTCGGTGCGCAACAGGCCAAAGGCGTACTCACCTTCGACCTTGATGGTGGCACTTTTGATGCCAGCGGTGTCACCCGGGGTTTCGTCTTCCAGAGTGGTCTTGAAGTCTTTGCGTTCGGCGTAGCGCAGGTACTGGCGCAGCAGCATGCTGGCCCAGTCGCAGGCTTCGGTGCCGCCGGCGCCAGCCTGGATGTCCACAAAGCAGTTCAGCGGATCGGCCGGGTTGTTGAACATGCGACGGAATTCGAGTTTTTCCACCTCGGCTGCGATTTGGGCGGCTTCACTCTCTATGGTGAGGAGGCCGGCGGCGTCACCGTCTTCGCTCGACATCGCGAACAACTCGGTGTTGTCCGACAGCTCGCTGCTGAGGCGATCGAGCGCCAGCACCACGCCTTCGAGCATTTTTTTCTCTTTGCCCAGGTCTTGGGCGCGCTTGGGATCGTCCCAGACCTTGGGGTCTTCCAGTGCCGCTTCGACTTCTTTGAGTTTCAATGCCTTGGCATCGTAGTCAAAGATACCCCCGGAGTTCAATCACGCGCTGGCTCAGGTCGGCCAGTTGGCTGCGGATGGCGTTGCTGCGTTCGGCTTCAATCATGGGGGTGCGCTTTGAATGAGAGAGGGATAAAAGCACAATTTTCTCACGTTTGATTGTGCTGGGTGGTTCAAGCTCAGCGCGCCGACTGCCCCGGTGTGCCAAGCTTTGAGCGGCTTGCGCTCAGGAAAAACCCAGCAGCGTCACCAGCACGCCGCAGACGCCGAGCAGAGCCAGGGCATAGGCGGGTCGGCGCGGTATGTCGCCGCCGCGCGCCATACCGCGCCCGAACAGAAAGAATACAAAGGGGTGGACCAGAAACGGCATGGCAAACACGAAGGCAATCAGCAAGGCAGCCTCGGGGCCGAACAAGCCGCCCTGCAGGGCGGCAAACAGACCGAAGTGCGACAGCGACGAGCTGGCGGCCATGGCCGCGTCGGCCAGCGGCAGGCCCGACAACAACACCAAGCCGCCGAACATTGCAGTCAGTTGCCAGCCGAACGAGAACAGCATCAGAGCCTTGACCTCGGCGCGGTCATCGCCGCCGGCGCGGCGCAGTTGCCCAAACGCGAGCGCGCTGAGGACGACACCACACAAGGCCGCCAGTGCCGTCGGCCACAGCAGCAGCCGACCGGTTTCCAGACTGAAGGCCAAAATGGCGAACAAGAACACGTGGCCGAAGAAGGGCACGCCAATCATGATAGGTGCGCGCCGCTGCGCAATCTCGCCCATGTCGCCGGCGGTGCAGGCGCCGGTCAGGCCGGCGTGCGAGAGCGCGCCGGCCATGCCGGGTGCCAGATTGCGCACCGCCGTCGTATGGCCCAGCAGCATCAGCAGCGAGATGCCGCCAAACATCCACATCAGTTGGCCGAAGAAGCCGTACAGCAGCAACACCGAGACGCCGTCGAGTGCCAGGGCTTGCAGCAGCAGCGAGCCGCCGACCAGGAAGTTGGCCGCCAGCACCACCGGAATGCCACCAAACAGCAGCGCGCGCAGCGCCGGTCCATGGCGCCAACGCGGGCAGAGCCAGCCCAGCAAGATCGCCATCAGCATGATGAAGAAGATGGGCGGAAACGCCGCATATTCGCGCACGCGCATGGCGATCAGGCTGGCTGCCGCCAATGCCAGAATCAGCAGCAACAGTTCGAGTGCGCCTTTGCCCAGATAGCGGCGCTTGTTCTCGACCTGAGCGCCGGGGTCGATCACGATCGCCGCGAACACCAGCCCCAGGTAGGCCAGCAAGGGAAAAATGGCGGCCTGATCGCCGCCCGTGCCCAGCAGCACGCGCACGCAGGCGTCCACGCCCAGCAGCACGAAGAAAGCGCGCACGATGAAAAACAACTGGGTGCGGCCGGTGCCCAGAAGCACCTCGGTCTTGTTGGGCAGCATGGAGTTGTCGGTCTCCATCTGTGCACGGCCAAACAGGCGTCGCAGCTCCTGCCCGCCGACGAAGAATGAGGCCGCCAGCGCGATGATGGTGGCGCGCCCGAGCAAACCCAGCAAGTAAAAGTCGGGCAGGCCGGGCGTGCCGGCCTGGGTCAGTACCAACAAGGCACCCAGGCTCAGGCCAAACACCACGATGATGAGGATGGGCGAGTAGAACGATCCCGCCACCACCGCGCGCGCCACCAGCACGACCGGAATCAGCAGCAGCAGCGTGAACCAGAATTGATTTAGAAAAGCGAACGCGTCGGTCATGGTGCCATTGTCGCAGGGCAGCACGACACAGAAGTTACAGGTTCATCCCAACTGGGCCGCTACCCGGGCCCGGTTCAGAGGCGACCCCTCTTGCAGTTGGTGGCGCACCGGCGACTTGGCGCTGCGCGACGTCAACAGCCATCTCTGGAATCAGGGCTGTGCCGACGACATGTTTAAGTTCGGCTGCTTACCGCATCGGACCAAGTCAAGGTCTGCCTGCTGCTGGCGCTCTACCAATACCCCAAGCAGATCGCGTATGTTGACGCCTTGCTTTCTTCGACAAGCTTCCTTCGACAAGCTTCCTTCGACCCTTCGACCCTTCGACAGGCTCAGGACAGGCCAAGCTCAGGACAGGCCAGGCTCAGGACAGGCCGGTCGAAGGGTGGGCATGGGCTTCGACAGGCTCAGCCCGAACGGGGAACAGGGAGCAAGGAGCGGGGAGCAAGGAGCGGGTGGCGGGTGGCGCGTCATGACGCCAGCAACGAGCGTTCCCCCTTCGGGCTGACAGGCTCAGCCCGAAGGGGGAACGGATGGCGCTCTATCTGAACGGGTATGGGCGTTAGCGCAGGTTGAAGTTCACCCGGGTCGGCTGCTGGCCGGCCAGGGTGAGGTCCACAGCCACCCGCACGCCCACGCCGGTGCGAAAGTTGCCCTCGGCCACTAGGCGGTTTTCACCGGCCGGCGCCAGCTTGACCGTCACCCGCTCGTTGCCCGCAAACAGGGTGGCCTGCGCGCTGGCGCCGGCGGTCGAGACCGGCTTGCCGTGGCTGCTGACGTGCAGCGTCAGGCGCTTGGGCTGGGCCACCAGCTCGTAGTTCAGGTTTTTCACCTCGCGCACCACGCCGCCGTGCTGGGGGCCGTGGTCGTGGCCGGCCGCGCCCGGGCCGGCCCAGGCGGGCGCGCTGGCCAGCAGGCCGATGCAGGCGGCGCCCAGACCGGCGGCGGTGAATGCTTTGAATTTGCAGAGAGAGGTTTTCATGTGAAGCTCCGGTTGAAAAAGAAAGAAAGAAAGAAAAAGAGAGAGAAAGAAAGGGCGCAGGCGATGCGCTTGGAAGCGGCCGGATCAGTAGCTGGTGTCTATGCTTTCCACCACACGCTGGCTCGGCGCTTGGGCCTCTTTGATCATCTGGTGCACGGCGCCAAAGCGCAGGTAAAGTGCGGGCACCACCACCATGTTGAGCAGCGTCGAGCTGACCAGGCCGCCCAGAATCACCACCGCCATCGGGGCCTGAATCTCGCTGCCGGGCTGGCCGGCGGCCAGGCCCAGCGGCACCAGGGCCAGCCCGGTGGCCAGGGCGGTCATCAGTATCGGCACCAGCCGCTCCTCGGCGCCGCGCTGCACCGCCAGCCTGGCGTCGCGCACCCCTTCGTGCCGCACCAGGTGGTGAATGTGCGAGATCATCATCACGCCGTTGCGGGTGGCAATGCCAAACAGCGTGATGAAGCCGATGATGGACGCCACCGACAGCACGCCGCCGACCGCGAACACGCCGATCACGCCGCCGATCATGGCCAGCGGCAGATTGATCATCACCAGCAGCGCGTCGCGCACGCTGTGAAAGGCAATGAACAGCAGCAGAAAAATGCCGATGGTGACCGCCACCGACAGCAGCATCAGGCTGCGCGTGGCGGCCTGTGCGCTCTCGAACTGCCCGCCGTACTCGATGTGGTAGCCGCTGGGCAGCGTGACAGCGGCGGCCACCTGGGTGCGGATGTCGCTCACCACGCTGACCAGGTCGCGCCCGGCCACGTTGGCCATCACCACCATTTTGCGCTGCACGTTTTCGCGGCTGATCGAGTAGGGCGCGCGGTCGTTGCGGATGTCGGCCAGCGCCGACAGCGGCAGGCGCGCGCCGTCGGCGGTGCTGATCAGGGTGGCGCGCACCGCTTCGATGTGGGCCCGCACCGTCGGGTCGTAGCGCAGCACCAGGTCGTAGGCCGCCTGGCCTTGCTGCACCCGGCTGACGCTGCGGCCGGAGAAGGCGGTTTCGATTGCTTGCGAGACTTCGCGCACGCTCAGGCCGTGTTGCGCCAGCGCCTCGCGGTGCAGGCGGATGGTCAGGAACGGAATGTCGATCTGCTGCTCGTCGCTGACGTCAACCGCCCCCGGCACCCCTTGCGCGATCGCCTTGATCTCTTGCGTCAGGCGGCGCAGCTCTTGCAGGTCGGGGCCGAAAATCTTGATCGCGATGTTCGATCGGCTGCCCGAGAGCATGTGGTCGATGCGGTGCGAGATCGGCTGGCCGATGACGATCTGGCTGCCGGGCACGAGCGCCAGGTCGGCGCGCAGCGCGGCCAGGAAGTCCTCCTTGCTGCGCTCACCCATGTTCAGCGTCACCTCCAGCTCCGAGGCCGACACGTCCATGGCGTGCGGGTCGCCCTCGGCGCGGCCGGTGCGCCGCGCCGTGGCCACCACCTCGGGGTGCGAGAGCAGGATGTTTTCCACCATGCGGCCGAGCCGGTCGGACTCCTCCAGCGCGGTGCCCGGCACGGTGGCCATGCCAACGGTCAGGGTGCCCTCGTTGAAGTCGGGCAAAAAGGCACGCCCGGCCAGCAGCAGCGCCACCAGCGCGGCCAGCAAGCAGGCCACGCTCAGGGCGACGACCAGCTTCCAGTGGGCCAGGCTGGCGTCGAGCACGCGGCGGTAGCCGCTGCGCAGCAGGTGGATGAAGCGCGGCTCGGTGTTGTTGCGCACCGCTCTTGAGCTGGGCAGCAGCAGCGCAGCCAGCACCGGGCTGACGGTGATGGCCACCACCAGCGAAGCGGCCAGCGAGACCACGTAGGCCAGCCCGAGCGGGGCAATCAGCCGCCCTTCGACGCCGGGCAGAAAAAACAGCGGCACGAACACCAGGATGATGATGAGCGAGGCAAACACGATCGAGCCCTGGATTTCGCGCGTGGCCTGGTACACCAGTTGCAGCGTGCCGCTGCGCTGCGCCGGCTCCAGCAGCAGGTTCTGGCGCAAGCGGCGCACGATGTTTTCCACCACGATGATGGCGTCGTCGACCAGCGCGCCGAGCGCGATCGCCATGCCGCCCAGCGTCATGGTGTTGAGCGTGACACCCAGCGCCTTCATGACCAGGATCGCCGTCACCAGCGAGAGCGGAATCGCCACCAGGCTGATGGCGGTGGCGCGCGCCGAGAGCAAAAAGGCAAACACGATGGCGACCACCAGAATCGCGCCGTCGCGCAGCGCCAGCGCGAGGTTGTCGATCGAGACCCGGATGAAGTCGGCCTGGCGGAAGATGTGGCGATCGATCTTCATGCCGCTCGGCAGGCCGGCCTGAATCGTCTCCAGCGTGCTGTCCAGCCGTGCGGTCAGCTCCAGCGTGTTGGCACCGGGCTGCTTCTGAATGCCCAGAATCACCGCCGGCTGGCCGTTGTGCGAGCCGACGCCGCGTTTGGGTGCGGCGCCGGTGTCAACCTGCGCCACGTGGCGCACCAGCACCGGCTGGCCGCCGCGCTGGGCCACCACGGTGTTGGCTATGTCGGCCAGCGACTCGATGCGGCCCAGGCCCTGAATCAGGTACTCCTGGCCGCCGGTGACCATGAAGCCGGCCGAGGTGTTCTGGTTCGAGTCGGCCAGCGCCTGCGCCACCTGATCGACCGTCACCCCCTGCGTGGCCAGACGCTGCGGGTCGAGCGTGACCTGGAACTGCCGCGTGTCGCCGCCGATCAACATCACCTCGGCAACGCCGGGGACCGCCAGCACGCGGCGCTGTATCACCTGCTCGGCGGTGCTGCGCAGCTCCATGGTCGAGTGCTGCTTTGAGGCCAGCGCAATGAACATGATCTCGCCCATGATGGACGCCGCCGGCGTCATGCTGGGCGCCTCGATGTCGGGCGGCAGCGCCGCCCGCGCCAGTTGCAGCCGCTCAGCCACCACCTGGCGGGCGCGGAACAGGTCGGTGCCCCATTCGAACTCCACCGTCACCACCGACAGGCCGATCTTGGTGGTGGAGCGCACGCGGCGCACGTCGGGTGCGCCGTTGAGCGCGGTCTCGATCGGGTAGGTGACCAGGTTTTCAACGTCGCTGGGCGCCATGCCGTGCGCTTCGGTCACCACCGTGATGCTGGGGGCGGTCAGGTCGGGGAAGACGTCGACCGGCATTCGGGCGGTTTGCCAGCCGCCCCAGGCCAGCAACAGCAGGCCGGCGGCGATGACGAAAAACCGGTTGCGCAGTGACCACGCGATGATGTGACCAATCATGTGGCCTCCTGCAACTGGGGTGGGTTGGGCCGGCCAGCGGCCCACAAAACAAGGGTGTGTGTCATGGGGCGGCTCCGCTCAGTGGGCATGGCCGTGGCCGATGGCGGCCGCGCCGGTGGCGGCGAGCTTGATCAGCCAGGCGCCGCGCGAAACCACGCGCTGGCCCGGCTGCAAGCCGTCGAGCACCTCGACCCAGTCGCCTTCGCGCGCGCCCAGGCGCAGCGTGCGGCGCTCGAAGGACTCGCCGCCGGTCTGCACGAACACCACCGACAAGCCGTTTTCGTCGATCACGCTGTCGGCCGCAATGGCCAGCACCGGGGCCGCCTGCCCGCTGAACACCTGCGCCTGCACGGCGATGCCGATCGGCAGCGCGCTGCTGCTGGCGCCGCTCAGCTCGAACACCACCGGCAGCGTGCGGCTGATCGGATCGATCACGCCACCCACCGCCACCAGCCGTCCGTTTTGGCCGGGAACGATTTCAATGCCCTCGCTCGCCCCGGCGACGCGAAAGCTGGCACCGACCGGCTGACCGAGTCGGGCCAGATCGGACTCGGCCACCCGCAGCTCCAGCCACAGCGAACGCCGGTCGGCAATGTGAAACAGCAGCGCGCCTTCTTGCACGAAGGCGCCCGGCGCAACGCGCACGTCGACCAGGGTGCCGCTTTGCGCAGCGCGAATCGGCACCCCGCCGCTGGCGCCACCGAACTGGCCCAGGCGTTGTTGTGCGGCGTCCTGCGCGCTGGCCCTGAGGGCTGCGCTGGCGCGCGCGTTGAGCACGCGCTGCTGCGCCAGCGCCCCTTCGCGGTAGAGCTGCTCCAGCCGCGCCAGCTCCTGGTCGGCCAGCGCTTTTTCCACCTCGGCGGCGCGGGCGGCGGCGCGCAGGCTGGCCAGGTCGGTGTCGCCACCCAGGCGCGGCACCAGGTAGGCCAGCAACTGGCCTTTTTGCACCGTCTGCCCGAGTTGCGGGAAGCTGCCGGCGGCTTGAATGCGGCCGGTGGCGGCCGCGCTCAGCAAGGCTTCGCCCTGCGGGTTGGCGCGCACGTTGCCGGTGGCGGCCACGGCGGCGCGAATCGGGCGCAGGCCCACTTCGGCGCTGGCAAAGTCGACCTTCCACTGTTGTTCTTTGGTGAAGGTGATGGCGTCGTCGTCGTGCGGCAGCGGGTCGGCCGCAGCCGCCTGCGGGTCCGCAAACACCGTCACCGGGCCGAGCAGGTGCGTGACACTGAAAGCCGCTGTCTTGACCTCGATGCGCAACTCGTAATCGCCCGCCTGAACGGGCTTGACCGGCAGGCGAAAAATGCCCGGCTGGCTGGCGCTGTCGACGGCAAACACCAGGTCGGGCTGGCCGGGGCTGCTCAGGTGGGCGCTCACGCTGGCGGCGGCCAGGGCTTTGAAGTCGGTCAGCGTGCTCAGGCGCACCAGGAAGGGCGATGCTTGGCCCGCCACCAGGCGCGGAAATTCGACAAACAGCGCCGTGTGCTGGCTGAAGTTAGTCAGTTTTTCCACCCCGGGGCCGGGCTGCTCGGCGTGCGCGCCGGCGGCACCGTTGTGTGGGTGCCCGTGGTCGTCGCAGCCTGACAAAAGGCTCAAGGCGGCAGCGGCAAGCAGGCTGCCCCAGACCAGGCGGTGGTGTTTGCGGTGTGTCATTCGGTGCTCCCTTTCGTTTGCTCGTAGTCGATGTGGACTTCGCGTGCCCGGTGTTCCAGGGCGAGTCCGTTGATGTGGGTTTCCAGCGCGCTGCGGTGCACGTCGAGCAGCTCCAGCAGGCTGGACTCGCCGCCTTGGTAGGCCAGTTCGGCCACACGCAGCAGGCGCGGCAGCGGCTGGGTCGCCTGAGCGCGGAATTGCAGCGCCGCGCTGCGCAGTTGTTCGGTCTGGCGGTGCAGGCTGCGCAGCTCGCTGCTGGCTTTGCTGTGCGCCAGCCGGTGCTCGGCGCGCCAGCGCATCGCTTCGGCACCGGCGCGCTGCTGCGCGGCCTGCTGGCGGTCGTGCAGCGGCAGCGGCACACTCAGCGCCACACTCAGGCCCTGGTGGCGCTCGGTGGCGCTGCGCGTCCAGCGCTGGCCCACGCCCAGGTTCACCTCAGGCAGCCAGCCGCGGGCAGCGGCGCTTTGCTCGAACTCGGCCGCTTCGGCGCGTCGCGCCAGCGCCAGCAGGGTCGGGTTGTGCTCCAGTTGCAGCAAAGCCTGTTCCAGATCGGCCCAGGGCGGCAACAGCTCGCCAGTGAGCGCAGGCAGCGCCGGGGTTTCGAGCAGTTGCGCCAGCCGCGCCCGGGTGCGCTCGAGTTCGGCGCGTTCGCTGGCCAGCCGGGCTTGCGAAGCGGCGCGCTCCAGCGCCAGCCGCTGGCGGTCGAAAGCCGAAGCCTGGCCGGCGCGCACCAGTTTGTCCACCAAAGCCTCGATGCGGGCAAATTCCTGCTCCCAGGCCTGCGTGGCCTCGCTCACCGCCTGTCGGTACAAGGCGGCATGGAATTGGCGCCGAATTTCGCTGGCGCGTTCGGTCATGCGCACGTGACGCTCGGCGTCCACCGCGTCCAGCCGACGCTGCGCCGCCTGGCGCTGCAGGCCGCGCCGCCCCGCCAGGTCGAAAGTCTGGCTCAGCATCAGCCCTTGTTCGACCGTGCCGGCGGCGTCGCCGGCCCGCTCGCGGCTGTAACTCAGTACCGGATTCGGGCCTTGCCCGGCAGCGAGCAGATCGGCCTGTGCGCCTTGGCGCAGGCTTTGCTCGAGGGCGTTCAGGTCGCTGCGGGCCAGACCCATGCGGATCGCTTCGGCCTCGCTTAACGTGAAAGTCGGGCCGCGACTCACTTCGCTCCCCTCTCCCGCGTGCGGGAGAGGGGTTGGGGGTGAGGGAGAACGGGCATGACTTTCATTTTTTGGGGCGCCTTTTAAAGTCATGCCCGTTAGGGCCGGTCGCGTCGCCGCGCCGGGTTCGGATTGGGCCCAGGCTGCGGCGGGCAGCGCGAGCAGACAAAAGCTGCAAACAAATAGGGATAGGGGGCGCGCGAGTCGCATGGTTTTCCTCGTGAAAAAACAGGGGGTACGAAGAACACCGGCGCGCGCAGGTGACAAGCGGGTTTGGCGCTTGGGGCCTGTCGGACTTGGGGCGTCGAAAGCGAAAATCGGCCCCAGCGAGGACAGTTTTTGCCGGATTTGCCGCCCCATAGCCAAGCTATGGGGCAAAAAGACGGTAAAAACGAAGTTTCGCTAAAAATGGATCGCTGCGGTCGATTTGCAGCCGACGATTCCCAAGTCCGACAGGCTCCTAGGGGCCAGCCGCGTGGGTGCAGAGCGTCGCGCCGGTCAGGCGCGCGCTGTAGGCGGAAGATCGGGCAGGGCGGGGATGTGGGACGTAAAGCGCGGCGTCTGCGGCAGCGGTGCGCTGCCAGACGGGCTCAGTCCGAAGCTCAGGTGGGTGGCCAGCAGGTCCACCGTCTGATGGGAATGGGAATGGTGGTGGCCGTCGTCGTGGGGTGCGCTGGCCTGGGCTTGGTCCTGACTCGGCGGCGACGGGTCGTGGCTGTGCTCGTGCTCGTGGGCATGCGAATGCAGGCCCAGCGTGGGCCAGTCTTCGCCCACGTGACCGTGCACGCTCATCGCCAGCGACCAACTGGTCTGCAGCGGAACGAGCAGCAGCAAAAAGATGATGAGCAGGCGCTTCACGGGCAGCATTCTAACCCGTGCAGAATTGCACGCCCTGATACACCCTGATAATCGCCCCATGAATCAGCTTGACGCACTCAAACAACTCAGCACCGTGGTCGCCGACACCAGCGACTTTCATCAGATCGCGGTCTTTTCACCCCAGGACGCCACCACCAACCCCTCGCTGATCCTGAAGGCGGTGCAAAAGCCCGAATACGCGCATCTGCTCAAAGACGCGGTGGCGAAATACGGTGGTCAGGGCCCGGACGAGGTGATGAACCGCCTGCTCGTGTCTTTTGGCATCGAGATACTGAAACACATCCCGGGCCGTGTTTCCACCGAGGTGGACGCGCGGCTGAGCTTTGACACCGAAGCCAGCGTGACGCGCGCGCGCCGCATCATCGACCTGTACCAGGGCGAGGGTGTGCACGTGGACCGCGTGCTGATCAAGATCGCCGCCACCTGGGAAGGCATACAGGCGGCGGCGCGGCTGGAGCGCGACGGCATTCACACCAACCTGACGCTGCTGTTCTCGTTCGCCCAGGCCGTGGCCTGCGGGCAGGCGAAGGTGCAACTGATCTCGCCGTTTGTGGGCCGCATTTACGACTGGACTAAGAAGCAGGCTGGCGCCGGCTGGGACGAGGCCGCGATGGCGGGCGCGAACGACCCCGGCGTGCGGTCGGTGCGCGCGATCTACCACTTCTACAAGAAGCACGGCATCGCCACCGAGGTGATGGGGGCGAGCTTTCGCAGCGTGGGTCAGATCACGGCGTTGGCCGGCTGCGACCTGCTGACCATCAGCCCCGAGCTGCTCAGCGCATTGGCCGCCAGCGAAGCGCCGCTGGCAAAAGCGCTGGACGCCGAAGCCGCAAAGGCGATGGACATTCCGTTCGTGCAATACGACGAGGCGGGCTTTCGCTTCGCGCTGAACGAGGACGCGATGGCGACCGAGAAACTGGCCGAGGGCATCCGCGCGTTCGTGGTTGACACGATCAAGCTCGAAGGCATGATGCGCTGACTGGGGTTCGGCGGCCGGTCCGCCCCCAGCCGATTCGCGTCAACTGAGCCACCCCGGTGTGGTGCGCGGTTCCTGTGCAGCCTGCAAGGTAAATGCCACTTATTGCGCAGGGGTTGCGGATGGGTGGCTGGCGAACAATCGCGCGCCGCTACAGGCTCGGGGGAACGGTTGATACATCACTGGGCCGCATCAATGATAGCCCGAAGGAAGCGCCTGTTTTGGCGCAGACGCTCGCGTTAGACCTTGTTTGTCAGCGTGCTGTCTGTCTTGGTCCGTGCGACGAACACGATGGCCAAAACCTGCACGGGCTGGCGCGGCGCTCAGCGTGCGGCCGGGCTTGCTGCCTGGGCAACGAAAATTTCCACCCGGCGGTTCTGTGCTCGACCTTCAGCGGTTCCGTTGTCGGCCACCGGCTCGCGCGAGCCGCGGCCTTCGGTCTGGAAGCGGTGGGCCGCCACGCCGCGCGCCACCAGGTGGTTGCGCGCGCTGTTGGCGCGGTCCACCGAGAGCGGGTTGTTGATCGCGTCGGTGCCGGTGCTGTCGGTGTGGCCGACGATGTAGACGCTGGTGACCGGGTTGGCGTTGAGCGTGCTGGCAAACTGGTCGAGCACGCGGGCGAAGTTGGGCCGGATCTGGGCGCGGCCGACGTCAAACGAAACGTCGCTTGGAATGTAGAGCTTGAGCCGGTTGTCGGGCGTCTGGCTGACGGCCACGCCGGTGCCGACGGTGGCGCGCTCCATGGCTTCTTTTTGCTCTTGCATTTGGCGCGACCAGACGTAGCCGCCCAGCGCACCGACAGCGCCGCCGAGCACGGCGCCGGTGCCCACGCCGCGCGAGCCGTTGGTGGCTGCGCCCAGCAGCGCGCCGGCGGCTGCGCCAATGGCTGCGCCGGTGGCGGCGTGTTGCTGGGTCGGCGTCATGGTGGCGCAACCGCTCAGTGTCAAGGCGCCAGCCAGGGCCGCGAGGGTGAAACCGCGGCCGCGCAGCAAGGAGAATGGGTTTTGTGTCATGCTCAAAGTCCTTTTGTGTTGGCTGATGGTTGATTGGTGCAAACGCGGGGCGCCGCGCCAGACTTGGGTGTTGGCACGCCCACATCACATCACATCAGTGCCCGATCATGTCATGGTAAGCGCGGCCAGTCTGTCAGAATTTGCGCTGTCACCCCATTTTGATTGGGCTTTGTGTCTTCGATTACATACGATTGCATGCAAACCACTCCACTCGCAGCCAGCGCGCTGCAGATCACGCCGATCTGCCTAGGCACCATGACCTTTGGCGAACAAGTCGATGCAGAGGCGGCGCACCACATTTTGGACCGTGCGCTTGAGCGCGGCGTCAATTTCATAGACACCGCCGAGATGTACGCCGTACCCGCGCGGCCCGAGACCTGTGGCGCTACCGAAAGCATCATTGGCCACTGGTTCGCGCGTCGCCCCGGCGTGCGCCAGCGGGTGGTGCTGGCCAGCAAGGTGGCTGGGCCATCACGCGGCATGCCCTGGATTCGCGGCGACCAAGCCGGGCTGAGCCGGGCCGAAATCATTCAAGCCTGTGAGGGCAGTCTGCGCCGCTTGCAAACCGAGGTGATCGACCTCTACCAGATTCACTGGCCCGCGCGCAATGTGCCCAGTTTCGGCGCGCTGTCTTTCAACCCGGCCAAAGACTGGCCTTGCGCCTCGATGCGCGAGCAGCTCGAAGCGCTGGCCGAACTGGTGCAATCGGGCAAGGTGCGCGCGGTGGGGCTGTCCAATGAATCGCCTTACGGTGTGCACGAGTTCGTGCGGCTGGCGCAGCAGCACGGCCTGCCGACCGTGGCATCGCTGCAAAACCCCTATTGCCTGCTCAACCGCAGCTTCGAAAACGGGCTAGACGAAAGCTGCCACCGCCTGGGCGTGGCGCTGCTGGCCTACTCGCCGCTGGGTTTTGGCTTGCTCAGCGGCAAGTACGACGAGCATGGATTGAGTGCGGGCACCGGCCGCATGGCGTTGTTTGAGACCCTGCGCCGCCAGCGCTGGGGCCGACCTGAGGCGCTTGCCGCTGCGCGGCGCTATAACGCGCTGGCGCGCCAGCACGGCCTGAGCCCGCTGCAACTGGCGCTGGCGTTTTGTTACCGCAATCCGCGCGTGGCCAGCACCATCATTGGCGTGACTTCGCTGGCCCAGTTGGATGAATGTCTGGACGCCTGGGACACGCCGCTGGGCCCGGAGTTGTTGCAGGCGCTGGACCGGATTCGCTGGGAAATGCGCGATCCGGCGCAGTGACGCGGCGCCATAGCGCCAGCCTGTCTTGGCGCCGCCGGCTGCGACCCAGCGGCAACAGGCTTGTTTGATGCTGCTCGATGCAGCTTGAGCGGTGCGCGCGCCCATGCACACAAAGGGGGTGGAAAACGGTGTCATCGGCCCACAGCAGCAAGCTCGCCAAAGGCACGGCCGCGTTGGCCTGGCTGCAAAGGCAGGGCTTGGCGTATTCCTGTCACTGCTACCCGTACCAGGAGCGAGGCGGTGCGCTGCACGCTGCCCGGGCGCTCGGCCTGGACCCGCTGGCGGTGGTCAAGACGCTCATCATGCAAGACGAGGTCGGTCGGCCGCTGGCGGTGTTGATGCACGGCATTGGCAGCGTCTCGACTCAGGCGCTGGCGCGTCAGATCGGCGTCAAATCGGTGCAGCCTTGCACGCCCGGCGACGCGCAGCGGTATAGCGGCTACTTGGTCGGCGGCATCTCGCCGTTTGGGTTCAAGCGCGCCATGCCCATTTGGGTTGAGGCCACGGTGCTGGAGTTGCCCCGCATCTGGGTCAACGGTGGGCGGCGCGGCTTGCTGCTGGGGCTGGCGCCAGCGCTGCTGCTCCAGCCACTGGGCGCGCAGCCGGTGCATGGCGCGCTGGCAAAATAGCCGTTTGCGTCGCTGCTGCGCACCTGCGCGTGGCCCGCTCAACTTTGCAGGAGTCTGGTTTGGAATTCGTCTACGTGCTGCTGCTCACTGCGGCCGCTTATTTGATTGGTTCGCTTTCGTTTGCCGTGCTGGTCAGCCGCCTCATGGGTCTGAGCGATCCGCGCACCTACGGCAGCAAAAACCCGGGTGCCACCAATGTGCTGCGCTCGGGCAGCAAGGTGGCGGCCATTGCCACTTTGTTGCTCGACGCGCTCAAGGGCTGGCTGCCGGTGGTGGCAGTGAAATGCTGGGGCCCGGCCTATGGTCTGGGCGACGGCACGCTGGCGCTGGTGGCGTTGGCAGCCTTTATGGGCCATTTGTTTCCGGTCTTCTTTCGTTTTCGCGGCGGCAAAGGAGTGGCCACTGCGGCTGGCGTGATTTTTGCCGTGCAGCCCTGGCTGGGTCTGGTGGCGCTGGCGATCTGGGCCGTGGTGGCGTATTTCTCGCGCTACGTTGCGTTGGCGTCTATGGTGGCCGGGTTGCTGGCGCCAGCGTTTTTTCTGTTCGGTCACAGCGTACTCTGGGACGCGCCGGGCGTGCTGGTGCTCAGCCTCTCGCTCATGGGCTTGCTGCTGGTCTGGCGCCACAGCGACAACATCAACCGCCTGCTGGCGGGCCAAGAGAGCAAGATAGGGGCAAAAAAATAAGCCCTGGCGCGGGTATTAATCGCGAAAATTATTGAACGACAGCGGCAGGTCTTTCAACTCTGCGCGAATCAGCGCCATCGCGGCTTGCAAGTCGTCGCGTTTGGCGCCGCTCACGCGCACCGCATCACCCTGAATGGCGCCCTGAACTTTGAGCTTGCTGGCTTTGAGCGCTTGCTGAATTTTCTTGCCGTCTTCGGTGCTGACGCCGTTGCGCACCTTGAGCACCTGTTTGACCTTGTCGCCGCCGATTTTTTCGACCTTGCCCTTGTCGATGAAGCGCAGATCGACGCTGCGCTTGGCGAGTTTGTTGCGCAACACATCGTCCACCTGCTGGAGCTGGAAGTCGGCGTCACCGAACAAGGTGATTTCCTTGTCCTTGAGTTCGATTGCGGCGCTGCTGCCCTTGAAGTCGAAGCGGGTGCCGATTTCGCGCGCCACTTGTTCGACGGCGTTTTTCACTTCGACGAAATCGGCTTCGAGTACGGTGTCAAAAGAAGGCATGATGGATCAATCCCGACCGGGTTGTGCAAAGTGTGAATGAGACAATCCGTCCATGTTAGTCGAGAACAATGTGGCGCTCGAGCGCTTGAACACCTTTGGCATCCCGGCGCGGGCGCAGCGCTTGCTGCGCGTGCGCAGCCCGGCCGATCTGGCGCAGCTCATGGCCAGCCCCGCTTGGCCCACTGATGCGGCTCCCTCGGTGTTCGTGCTCGGTGGCGGCAGCAACCTGGTTATCACCGGCGACATCAAGGCGCTGGTGCTCAAAGTCGAGATCGGCGGGCGCCGCCTGCTCGAAGAAACGCCCAAAGGCTGGCTGGTCGAAGGGGGTGCGGGCGAAAGTTGGCACGACTTCGTGGTCTGGACGCTGGCGCAGGGCTGGCCAGGGCTGGAAAACCTGGCGCTGATTCCCGGCACGCTGGGTGCTGCGCCGGTGCAAAACATCGGCGCCTACGGGGTCGAGCTGCAAGACCGTTTTCACTCGCTCGACGCGGTCGATCTGCGCAGCGGCGCGGCCTTCACGCTCGACGCCGCGCAGTGCGGTTTTGGCTACCGCGACTCGGTGTTCAAACACGCGCCGTCCGATCCGCGCGGCTTTGGCCTGGCTGGCCATGCGCTAATCACGCGCGTGCGTCTGTGGCTGCCCAAACCCTGGAGGCCGGTGCTGGGCTACCTGGACCTAGAGCGCAAAATGGCCGAAACCGGCATCGACGCGCCCAGCGCGCAGCAGATTTTTGACTGGGTGGTGGCCGTGCGCCGCGCCAAGCTGCCCGACCCGGCCGTGCTGGGCAACGCGGGCAGCTTCTTCAAGAACCCGACCGTCACGCCCGAGCAGTGCGCCGACATCATCGCGCGCGAGCCCAAGGTGGTGCACTACCCCATGGCCGACGGCAGCATCAAGCTGGCTGCGGGCTGGCTGATCGATGCCTGCGGCTGGAAGGGCAAGAGCGTGGGCAACGCAGCGGTGTATGAGAAGCAGGCGCTGGTGCTGGTGAATCGTGGCGGGCCCGTGCATCCTTGCACGGGCGGCGAGGTCATGACCTTGGCCAAAGCCATTCAGACCAGCGTGTACGAGCGCTTCGGGCTCCGGCTGGAGCCGGAGCCGGTGGTGGTCTGACCTCTTCTCGTGTCAAGGTTCATGGCTGAGGGCTCTGCGCCCGCGCCACGATCCGGCTCACCCGCGACACCGACAAACCCGGCGCCCGCGCCATCTTCGACGGGCTCATGTGCGACCGCCGGTGCGCCCGGCCACAATGGCCTCGTCGCTCACCGCGCGGTGACCAATGTCGCGCCGGTACTGCATGCCGTCAAACCTGATACCTTGCAGCGCGGCGTAGGCCCGCTCACGCGCCTGCGTCACGGTGTCGGCCAGTGCGGTCACGCACAGCACGCGCCCCCCCGCCACCTGCACCCCGCCGTCGGCACTGGCGCGGGTGCCGGCATGAAACACCATCAGGTCGGCGGCGTCGGCGGGCAAACCGCTGATGGCGTCACCCTGGCGCGGCTGCAGCGGATAGCCGGCTGCCGCCAGCACCACGCCCAGCGCCACGCGCGGATCCCATTGCAGCGTGCAGCGATCGAGCTCGACGCGCGTGGCGGCCAGCAGCACCTGCGCCAAGTCGCTTTGCAGGCGCAGCAGGATCGGCTGGGTTTCAGGGTCGCCCAGGCGGCAGTTGAATTCCAGCGTCTTGACCTGACCGCTGGGCGAGATCATCAGCCCGGCGTAGAGAAACCCCGTGTACACGATGCCATCGGCCGCCATGCCGCGCAGGGTCGGCAAAATTACCTCGTTCATGGCGCGCTCGTGCACCTCGGGCGTGAGCACCGGCGCTGGTGAATAAGCCCCCATGCCACCGGTGTTGGGCCCCTGGTCGGCGTCGAGCAAGCGCTTGTGGTCTTGGCTGCTGGCCAGCGCCAGCGCATGGCTGCCATCACACAGCACGATGAAGCTGGCCTCTTCTCCGGCCAGAAACTCCTCTATCACCACCCGTGCGCCGCCCGCGTTATGGGCCACGCCCAAGGCGTTATCGAGCAGCATGAAATCAATGGCTTCGTGTGCCTCGGCCAGCGTTTGCGCCACCACCACGCCCTTGCCTGCCGCCAGGCCATCAGCCTTGATGACGATCGGTGCGCCTTTGTCGTCCACGTAGGCATGTGCCTGCGCCGGATCGGTGAAGGTCTGGTAGTCGGCGGTCGGAATGCCGTGGCGCCGCATGAAAGCCTTGGAAAACGCCTTCGAGCTCTCCAGTTGCGCTGCCGCCTGGGTGGGGCCAAAAATGGGCAGACCGTGGGCGCGAAATTCGTCCACCACGCCAGCGGCCAGCGGCGCCTCGGGCCCCACCACGGTCAGGTCTATGTCCAGCGTCTGCGCCCACTCGCGCAGCGCCACCTTGTCGCTCAAGTTCAGGTTGCACAGCCGCGCATCGCGCGCGGTGCCGGCGTTGCCCGGCGCCACGAACACCTGTTGCACCCCGGCTGATTGCCTGAGTTTCCAGGCCAGTGCGTGTTCGCGGCCACCGCCGCCTATGACCAAAATTTTCATCAGTTTGACCTGCACATCGTTTCTTATTGAAGGCTGCTGCGGGTGCCCGGGGCTGCGGGCCGCCGGGCGCGAGCACAGCGGCGGCTAACGGGCATGACTTTGAAAGGCGCCCCAAAAAATGAAAGTCCTGCCCGTTCTCCCTCACCCCCAACCCCTCTCCCGCACGCGGGAGAGGGGAGCGAAGTCAGTCGCGGCCCGACTCCCACGTTAAAGAGCCAACTCGGCATTATGGAAAACGTCTTGCACGTCGTCCAGGTCTTCCAGCGCGTCGAGCAGTTTTTGCATGCGCGCGGCGTCTTCTGCGCCCAGTGCCATCGGGT
Organism: Hydrogenophaga sp.; assembly: GCF_014773545.1. Lineage (GTDB taxonomy): Bacteria > Pseudomonadota > Gammaproteobacteria > Burkholderiales > Burkholderiaceae_C > Hydrogenophaga. Next base: position 22,580 of record NZ_SDDV01000001.1, read on the forward strand.
TTTCGGCCCGCATGGTCACCTCGGCCAGCTCGGGCTGAAAGCCGGCCGCCTGCAAGGCATTTCTCACCGCCTCGAAGTCAGACACATCGGTCAGCACCTCGATGGCGCCGTCGGCGTCGCTGAGCACGTCCAGTGCGCCCGCTTCCAGCGCCACCTCCATCACCCGGTCTTCCGAGCTGCCGGGCGCAAACACCAGTTGCCCGCAGTGCTTGAATTGGAACGCCACCGAGCCCTCGATTCCCAGCTTGCCGCCGTGTTTGGAGAAAGCGTGCCGCACCTCGGCCACCGTGCGCACCCGGTTGTCGGTCATGGTGTCAACGATGATGGCCGCGCCGCCGATGCCGTAGCCTTCGTAGCGGATTTCTTCCAGATTCACCCCTTCGAGGGCGCCCGATGCTTTGTCGACGTTGTACTTGATGCGGTCGGCCGGCATGTTGGCGGCCTTGGCTTTCTCAATCGCCAGCCGCAGGCGCGGGTTCATAGCCGGATCGCCGCCGCCCTGGCGCGCGGCAACCGAGATTTCACGGATGACGCGCGTCCACACCTTGCCGCGCTTTTCGTCCTGACGCCCCTTGCGGTGCTGAATATTGGCCCATTTGCTGTGTCCAGCCACAAGCGACTCCGGTTTTTTGAGAAGAATTTGGTCTAATGAGCGTCGATTTTACTTTTCTTGCTCTGCCTCTTGCGTTCTTTGAGAAAGTTACCCGCCATGGCCGAACCCATGTTGATTGCCCAAAATTCCCAAACCACATGCCAGTTGCTGCCCGCGCTGGCCAACCGCCACGGTCTGATTACTGGCGCCACCGGCACCGGAAAAACTGTCACGCTGCAAACTCTGGCCGAGCAGTTCTCCCTGATCGGCGTGCCTGTGTTCATGGCCGACATCAAGGGCGATCTGACCGGCATCAGCCAGCCGGGCCGCTTCAGCGAAAAAATCAGCACGGTGCTGCGCAGCCGCGGCATCACCCCACCGACCCCGCAGTCCTTCCCCACCACGCTGTGGGATGTGTTTGGCGAGCAAGGCCACCCGGTGCGCGCCACCATCTCTGACATGGGGCCGCTGCTGCTGGCGCGCATGCTCAACCTCAACGAAACCCAGTCTGGCGTGCTCAACCTGGTGTTCAAAATAGCCGACGACAACGGCCTGCTGCTGCTGGACTTGAAAGACCTGCGCGCCATGCTGCAGCACGTGGGCACCAATGCCAAGCAGTTCACCACCGAGTACGGCAACGTCAGCGCCGCCAGCATCGGCGCCATCCAGCGCGGCTTGTTGCAGGTGGAAAGCCAGGGCGGCACGCAGTTCTTTGGCGAGCCCATGCTCGACCTGAAGGACTTCATGCAAACCGTCGACGGCAAGGGCGTGATCAACATTCTGGCGGCCGACAAACTGCTCAACGCGCCCCGCCTGTACGCCACTTTCTTGCTCTGGATGCTGTCTGAGCTGTTTGAGCAACTGCCCGAAATCGGCGACCCGGAAAAGCCCAGGCTGGTGTTTTTCTTCGACGAAGCGCACCTGCTGTTCAACGGCGCGCCCAAGGTATTGCTCGAGCGCATCGAGCTGGTGGTGCGGCTGGTGCGCTCCAAGGGCGTGGGCATTTATTTTGTGACGCAAAACCCGCTCGATATTCCCGATAGCGTGCTCGGCCAGTTGGGCAACCGGGTGCAGCACGCGCTGCGCGCTTTCACGCCGCGTGACCAAAAAGCCGTCAAGGCCACAGCGCAGACCTTGCGCCCCAAGAACGGGCTCGACATCGAGGCCGCCATCACCGAGCTGGCGGTGGGCGAAGCGCTGATCAGCCTGCTCGACGCCAAAGGCCGCCCGCGTGAAACCGAGCGCGGCTATGTGCTGCCGCCCAGCAGCCAGCTCGGCCCCATCACGCCCGAGCAGCGCCAGACGCTGCTGCAAACCTCGCTGGTGGCGGGCGTGTACGAGCAGGTGCTGGACCGCGAGAGCGCGTACGAAATGTTTCGCGCTCACGCCGACGCCGCACCGGAAGACTTTGACACGCCAAGCCTCAGCCCTGTGGCCGCGCCGCGCGCGCCCGAGTCAGGCCGAGTGGCCAGCATTCCCGCCAACCACACCCGCTCCAGCCACAGCCGCAACAGCAGCGCGCCCAGCGATCTGGGCGGCACGGTCAGCGACGCCCTGTTTGGCCGCACCGGACCGCGCGGCGGACAACGCGACGGCCTGATGCAAACCATGGCCAAAAGCGCCGTGCGCAGCGTCGCCAGCAGCCTGGGGCGGCAAATTGTGCGCGGGGTGCTCGGCAGTCTGCTGACCCGCAGGCGATGATGCGCCGCGGCGCTGGTCGCCGCCGCAGGTCTTGGGCCGGGTGGCGCTCATGTTTGTTCCCGAAACGCGCCCCATCGGCCGTATCGAGTAGGGCGCCAGAGACAGCGCCCTACTTGCCCATCAACTGGTTGAGTTTGTCGGCCTCGAATTGCTCTTGCCGCGCCGCACCCTGCGGCACGCAGTCAGAGCCCGGGCGCTGCGCCGCCAGCGCTTCTATGGTTTGCCACAGCAGCGCGATCTGGTGCTCCTGGGCGGCGGCGCTGTCGATCAGGCCGCGCATGGCCTGCGACAGGGGGTCGTCCTCCTGTGTCAGGCCGTAAGCACTGAATTTCTCACTCACGTCAGCGCTGACGCCGGTTTTGGAGGGGATGATGCGCGCCGGGATGCCTACCGCCGTGGCACCGGCCGGCACCGGCTTGATGACCACCGCGTTGCTGCCGATCTTGGCGCCGTCGCCCACCAAAAACCCACCCAGCACCTTCGCACCCGCGCTTACCACCACGTCGCGCCCCAGCGTCGGGTGGCGTTTGCTGCCCTTGTAGAGCGATGTGCCCCCCAGCGTGACGCCCTGGTAAATGGTGCAGCCATCGCCTATTTCGGCTGTTTCACCGACCACCACGCCCATGGCGTGGTCGAAAAAAACGCGCTCACCAATTTGGGCGCCGGGGTGAATTTCAATCCCGGTCAGCCAGCGCGCCAGGTAAGAAATGAAGCGGCCCGGCCACTTCAGACCGCGCACCCAGCACGCATGCGCGAGCCGGTGCATCCACAACACGTGCAGGCCGGGGTAGCAAGTCAGCACCTCCCAGCGGTTGCGCGCGGCCGGGTCGCGCTCCAGAATGCACTGAATATCGGAACGAATGCGGGAAAACATGGCGTCAAGTTTAGCGTCTGGCGCGTTCGGCGCATTGCAGCACGGCCTTGGCGACACCGCGCAGAATGTGGATTTCCTCCTCCTGCAAGGCGGCGCGGTTGAACATCTGGTTGAGCCGCGGCATGAGTTTTTTGGGTGCTGCCGGGTCCAGAAAATCAAGCGCTACCAAGGCCTGTTCCAGATGCGCCAACATGCCCGCCAGCGCCGGTGCATCGGCCAGCGCTGCGCCGGCGGGTTTTTGCAACGGGACAAAGCCAGCCAGCGCTTGGCGCCAGTCGTAGGCGATTAGTTGCAGCGCCGCCGCCAAGTTGAGCGAGCCAAAGCCAGGTGCAGTCGGAATGCTCAGCGCCACATGGCAGCGGTAAACGTCTTCGTTGCTCATGCCAAAGCGCTCGCAACCAAACAAAAACGCCACGCCGCCCGGTGGGGCAGCCTGGTCTGGCGCCAGCAGTTGGCTGAAATGCTGCCGTGGCGCGCGTGTGGGCGGGCCAAAGTCGCGCGCCGTCATCACCGTGGCGCACAAATGATCCATGCCTTGCAGCGCCTGCTCGAGGGTGTCGACAATACGGGCCTGGGCCAACACGTCCTGCGCACCGCTGGCGCGCTGAATGGTTTCTTCGCGCCGCAGCACGTTGGGCCAGCGCGGCGCGACCAGCACCAGGTCGTCAAAGCCCATGACTTTCATGGCGCGCGCCACCGCACCGACGTTGCCGGCGTGGCTGGTCTGGAGCAGAACAAAGCGGGTACGCATGCAGTGGCACAAAGTAAAATGGCCGCTATTGTCGCCGCCTCGCATCGCCGGGCGCGCGCATGATCTTTACCACTGTTGCGCCCGACGCGCCAAGGCTGCTCCCGTATGTCGTCTACCCTGCACCCCATGCTCAACGTGGCCATCAAGGCCGCGCGCCTGGCCGGCACCATCATCAACCGAGCCGCGCTCGACGTCGAGTCGGTGCGGGTCTCGGCCAAGCAAACCAACGATTTCGTGACCGAAATCGACCAAGCGGCCGAGGCCGCCATCATAGACACCTTGCTCAGCGCCTACCCGGAGCACGCCATCTGGGCCGAAGAATCAGGCCGGCGCGCGGGCAAGCACGGCGGCGCCGACCACGTCTGGATCATAGACCCGCTGGACGGCACCACCAACTTCATTCACGGTTTTCCGGTCTACTGCGTGAGCATTGCGCTGATGGTCGGCAAGCGGCTCGAGCAGGCGGTGATTTACGACCCCTCGCGCAACGACTTGTTTTGCGCCACGCGCGGGCGCGGCGCCTACCTGAACGACCGGCGCTTGCGCGTGGCCAAGCGCATCGGTCTGCGCGATTGCCTGTTGTCGACCGGATTTCCGTTTCGCCCGGGCGATTCCTTTCAGACCTATTTGCACATGCTGAGTGAAGTGATGCCGCGCTGCGCCGGCGTGCGCCGACCGGGATCGGCCGCGCTCGACCTGGCCTACGTGGCGGCCGGCTTTACCGACGGCTTTTTCGAGCTGGGCCTGTCGCCCTGGGACGTGGCCGCCGGTGCGCTGCTGGTGACCGAGGCCGGCGGGCTGGTGGGAAACTTCACCGGCGATTCCAATTTCCTGGAACAAAAAGAATGCCTGGCGGCCAACCCAAAGATTTACGGCCAGTTGGTCGGCATCACCGCCAAGTACAGCAAATTTGCCAGCGCGGGCGAAAAAGCGGCGCTGCGACAGACCGCTGCGGCGGCCACAGCGCCACCCGACGACAGCGCCGCCCCACTCTGAGCGGCCGCGCGGGGCGCAGCGCCGCTCAAGTCGGTGGCAGCGTCCACCAGAAAGTGGCGCCGGCGCCGGGTGCCGATTGGGCCCAGATGCGCCCGCCGTGGCGCTCGACGATGCGCGCGACGATTGCCAGCCCCATACCGGTGCCCGGCAGATCGGTGCCTGCGTGCAGGCGCTGGAACAGACCAAACAGCTTGTCGGCGCGCGCCATGTTGAAGCCGCAGCCGTTGTCGCGCAGGAAGTAAGCGCCCTGGTCAGCGTCAAAGCCCAGTTGCAGCACCGGTTGCGGCTGCTGGCTGGCGTATTTCAGGGCGTTGTCCAGCAACTGGTGCAGCAGCAGGCGCAACAAACCGGCGTCGGCCCGCGCGGTCGGCATGGCAAGCAGCTCGACGCGCGCGGCCGCCGCGCGCGAACCCAGGGCTTTAATCACCTCCTGCGCCAGCGCGAGCAGATCAACCGGCTCCAGCTTCAGCTCCACGCGCACCACCCGCAGCAGCTCCAGCAGGTCGCTCAGCATCTGACCCATGGTGCGCGAGGTGCGGCCGATGCGCTCGAACATGCCACGCCCCTGCGCACTCAAGCGATCGGCCTCCTGCTCGGCAATCAGGCTGGAAAAACCGTTGATCGAGCGCAGCGGCGTGCGCAGATCGTGCGCAATCGAATACGCGATCTCTTCCACGTCTTGGACGGCGCGCTCGAGTTCGGCGGTGCGCTCGGCCACCCGGCGTTCCAGGCTGGCGTTGAGGCGGCGCACCTGCTGCTGGACCTCGATGTACGGGCTGACGTCGGCGTAGGTGCGCACCATGCCGCCGTCGGGCAACTGCCGGCTCTGGATTTCCAGCGTGCGGCCCCAGCGCGTTGTGCGACAGTATTTCTCGGGCGACAGGCCAGACTGTTGCTGCTCAATGTGTGCACGCGCGTGCGGATCGACCCAGTCCAGATTTTCACCAAAATCGCCCCGTTCGAGCTGAAACCGCACCACGTCCCGATGCCAGGGCCGCGCAGCCAGCATGTCGTTGGGCAAATCCAATAACTCCAGCAAGCGCTGGTTGTACAAAATGACGCGGCCATGCCGGTCGATCTTGCACAAGCCCTGGCTCATGCTGTCGAGCGCAAGCGCGAGGGTGGCGCTTTTTTCGGCCAACAAGGCGCTGGTGGCCGCCAACTGCGTGCGCGTGCGCGCGCGCTCGGCATGGCCGCGCCAGGCCAGCACCAGTTGGCGTACCGCCCCCAGCAGCGGCTGCAAAAAATCAATGTCGCCCTGGCTGTAGCCGCCCGGCTGGTTGGCCAGCCCGACCAGGGCCACCAGACGTTCGCCCACCAGCAGCGGCACGCCCAGAAAGGCGTTCAGCGCCGGGTGCCCGGGCGGCGTGCCGCCGGCGCGTGGATCGTTCGGTGCGTCGTTGGCGATCACCGGCTGCGCCGTCGCCAGCGCCTGACCGAACAGCGATTTCAGGTTGCGAAATTCCAACCCCTGCTTGTGCTGCTCCTGATACTGCTTGCGCGTCGCCTCATTCCAGGCAATGGGTGAGAATGCGTGGGAACGCAAGTAGGGCTGCCCCTGCGGGTCGTACAAGACCTCGCCGACGAACCCGTATTCGCTGCCGGTGACGGACAACAAGGCTTCAAGCAGCGCCTCAAACGCCTGGCGCTTGTCTTCGGCTTCGATGTAGATCGTCTGCGCCTGCTGCACCGCCGCCAGCATGCGCTGCTGGCGCTGCTGGCGCTGCGCTGCCAGCTTCAGCTCGGTGACGTCGGCGATGAAGCCATGCCACAAAATCGAGCCGTCGGCTTCGCGCTGCGACATGGCCTGCACCCGGTGCCAGCGCAAGCCCTTGCGCGGCAGGTGCGTGCGAAAGTCCATCGCCCACGGGGTGAGATTGCGCGCCGAAACCTGTAGCGCAGCAAGCACAGGGCCTTTGTCGTCGGGATGCAAGCGGCTGAGAAAGCAGCGCACATCGCGCCACAACTCGTCGGGTTCGAGCTCAAACACCTCGCGCACCGCCGCGTTGACATAGGTGATGCTGCTGCGTCCGTCTGGGCTTAGACGCGCCTGGTAAATCAGGCCGGGCAGTTGGGCCGCTATGTTTTGCAAGAACTCGAGCTGTTGCGCCAGCGCCTGCCTGGCCTGGACCTCGGCGCTGACGTCTTGCACCACGCCAAACTCGGCTTGCGGGTTGCCGGCCACCGCCGTGCGGCTCATGCGCGTGCGCATCCAGCGCATGCGTCCGTCGGGGTGCACCCAACGGGCCAGCAGTTCGCGGCCGTCGCAGGCCTGGCGCGCCTGCAACCAGGCCGGCAAGTCGTCCGGGTGGATGCCGCTGCGGCTGCACGACCGGTCCATCGTCGCCTGCGATTCAAAACCGGAAATCGCGTATAAACCGGGCGACCAGTGCACCCCTTCTTTGTCGGTGGCAGCGCTCCAGTGGCCGACGCGGGCCAGTTTTTCAATTGCCGCATGCAGCTCGACGCGCTGCTGCAAGTCCAGATTGGTCTGGCGCAGGGCTTGCTCGGTTTGCCATTCCCGCGTCGCTTCGGTGTAAAAAGCCGCTATCCAGGGCTCGGGCTGCTGCTGAATCACCCAGCCGTGCATACGCACCCGGTGTGTCTGGCCATACGTCATTTTCAGGCTGTGGAATTGACTCTCAGACTGATCCTGTGCGATCCATTGGTTCAGCGCAAGGGTTCGATCTTCCTGCGACGCCCAGTGCCCGAGCTCGACCGTTGTGCGACCGATAGCCGCCTCGCGCGTGAGACCGAACAGGCTCAGCCACGCGTCGTTGACGGCGATCAGCTTGCCGTCGCTCAGGCGGCTGACGCAGGCGGGCAGCGGCGCTGACTGAAACAGCACCTCAAACAGCGACGCGGCGACTGGGGCCGGGTCCGAAGGCAACGCGTCTGCCGCATCGGCGTCGGCAAGTGAGATTGAAGCAGGAGAAGGCGAAGGCGAAGGCTGAGAATTGGTGGTCATGCGCGCTTTCCCATTGCTTTTTGTAACATTTTTCATTTTACCCGGGGATCGACAACTGTGCGTGTCGGTGCGTGTCTGACAGCGCCGCCCGTCAGCACGAGCGAAGCGGCCGGCCATGCTGCTACAGTCGCCGCTTGACCCGATCAGCCAGCCACCACCCGCCTTGACCGCCCCAGCCGACGCCCACACGCCCATGATGCAGCAGTACCTGTCGATCAAGGCTGGGTACCCGAACACGCTGGTGTTCTACCGCATGGGCGATTTTTACGAGTTGTTTTACGCCGACGCGGAAAAGGCCGCTCGCCTGCTCAACATCACGTTGACGCAGCGCGGCCAGTCGGCCGGTGCGCCAGTGCCTATGGCCGGCGTGCCCTTTCATTCGGCCGATACCTACCTGGCGCGGCTGCTGCAACTGGGCGAATCGGCGGCGATCTGCGAGCAGATGGGCGAGTCGGGCAGCAGCAAGGGGCCGCTGCCGCGCCAGGTGGTGCGGGTGCTCACGCCCGGCACGCTGACCGACAGCGAACTGCTGTCCGACAAGAGCGAAGCGCTGCTGCTGGCGGTGCACGCCGGCGCGCGCGGCGGCTGCGGCCTGGCCTGGCTCTCGCTCACGCAGGGCACGATATTTTTGGCGCAGTGCGCCCACAAGGAACTGCCCGACTGGGTGGCGCGCATTGCCGCTGGCGAGCTGATTTACAGCGCCGAAGTCACGCCGGCGTTTGAAAAATCCTTGCAGGCACTGGTGGCCTTGCCAGCGCAAGCGGCGGTGCGGCTGGTGACGCTGGCGCGCCCGGCCTGGGCCTTTGACGCCGCACTGGGGCAGCGCAAGCTGCAAGAGCAGTTGCAAGTCGCCGGCCTGGCGGCCTGGGAGGCGCAAGACCTGCACGACGCGCACGCCGCTGCGGCCGGCCTGCTCGACTACGCCGAACACACGCAGGGCCGGGCGCTGACACACGTCAGGAGTCTGCAAGTCTGGCGCAGCGACACGCTGCTCGACCTGCCCGCGAGCACGCGACGCAACCTGGAGCTGACCCACACGCTGCGCGGCGAGACCAGTCCGACCCTGTTTTCTCTGCTCGACGTTTGCTGCACCGGCATGGGCAGCCGCGCGCTGCGGCGCTGGCTGCTCGAGCCGGCACGCGAACGCGCGCTGGCGCGCGCCCGACACGAGGCCGTTGCCAGTCTGCGCAGCGGCATGTGGCAGCCGCTGCGCGAGCTGCTCAAAGGGGTCAACGACGCCGAGCGCATCTGCGCGCGCACGGCGCTGCGCCAGGTGCGCCCGCGCGAGCTGGTCGGGCTGGGCCAGACGCTCGAGCGCGCGCACGCACTGGCGCAAGCGCTGCAGCAGCAGACCGCGCAAGCCCCTGCAGCGGCTTTGCTGGCCGAGCTGGCGACCCAATTGCAGCCGCCAGCGGGCTGCGCCGACCTGCTGCGCGCAGCGCTGCGGCCGCAGCCAGCCGCTTTGCTGCGCGACGGCGGCGTGATCAACGACGGCCTGGACGCCGAACTCGACGAGTTGCGCGCGATCCAGCACAACTGTGACGGTTTTTTGATCGAGCTGGAAGCGCGCGAGCGCGCGCGCAGCGGCATTGCCAACCTGCGGGTGCAGTTCAACCAGGTGCATGGTTTTTACATCGAGGTCTCGCAGGCCCAGGCCAGCCGCGTGCCCGCCGACTACCGGCGCCGCCAGACGCTGAAAAATGCCGAGCGCTTCATCACGCCCGAACTCAAGGCGTTCGAGGACAAGGCGCTGTCGGCGCAGGAGCGTGCGCTGGCGCGCGAGAAATGGCTCTACGAGCAACTGCTCGACCAGTTGCAGACTTACGTGGAACCCCTGGGCCGCCTGGCGCGCGCCCTGGCCGCGCTCGACGCGCTGTGTGCGCTGTGCGAGCGCTCGCACACACTCAACTGGTGTCAGCCGCAGTTCGTTCCCGAGCCCTGCATCGAAATCCGCACCGGCCGCCACCCGGTGGTGCAGGCACGTTTGAACGAAACCGGCGCAACCGACTTCAGCGCCAACGACACCGTGCTCGGCCCCAGGCAGCGCATGCAAATCATCACCGGCCCCAATATGGGCGGCAAGTCCACCTATATGCGGCAGGTGGCGGTGATCGTGCTGCTGGCCAGCATGGGCAGCTTCGTGCCGGCGCAGTCTTGCCGGCTGGGGCCGATAGACGCCATTCACACCCGCATCGGCGCGGCCGACGACCTGGCCAACGCGCAATCGACCTTCATGGTCGAGATGACCGAGGCGGCGCAGATTCTCAACGCGGCCACGCCGCAAAGTCTGGTGCTGATGGACGAGATTGGCCGCGGCACCTCCACCTTGGACGGGCTGGCGCTGGCGGCCGGCATAGCGACGCACTTGCACGACAAGTCGCGCGCCTTCACCCTGTTTGCCACCCACTACTTCGAGCTGACTGAATTTCCAGCCAGCCACCATGCGGCGCAAAACGTACACGTCAGCGCGGTCGAAGGCGGCGGGCGCAACGGCATCGTGTTTCTGCACCAGATTGAACCCGGCCCAGCCAGCCGCAGCTACGGCATACAAGTCGCGCGCCTGGCCGGCATACCGGCAGCCGTGGTACAGCAGGCACGCCACGCGCTGGCCGCGCTGCAGGCGCAGCGCGAGCACGAGCGCGATCAGGTCGACCTGTTTGCCGCCGCACCGGCCAGCGCCGCACCCGGCATTCACCCGCTGCAAGCCGCGCTGCAGGCGATCGACCCCGACACCCTGAACCCGCGCCAGGCGCTGGAGCAGCTCTACCTTCTCAAACAATTGTCCAACTTGTCATGACTTACTGCGTCGCCATCAAACTCAATGCCGGTCTGGTGTTCCTGTCCGATTCGCGCACCAACGCCGGGCTAGACCAGATCAGCACTTTTCGCAAGATGATCGTTTACGAGCAGCCGGGCGAGCGCTTCATGTGCCTGCTATCAGCCGGCAACCTGAGCAATTCGCAGTCGGTGCGTGAAATTTTGCAGGTCGAGCAACTAAAAGACCAGGAAGGCGGCGAGCCGATCACGATCTGGAACGCCAGCAGCATGTTCGATGCTGCGCGGGTGCTCGGCTCGGCGGTGCGCCACGTGTACCAGCGCGACGGCGAATCGCTGCGCCGCGCCGGCCTCGATTTCAATGTGTCGCTGATTTTCGGCGGCCAGATTCGGGGCGAGGGCATGCGCTTGTTTCAGGTTTATTCGGCCGGCAACTTCATTGAAGCCACGGCCGAGACGCCGTACTTCCAGATCGGGGAATCCAAGTACGGCAAGCCGGTGCTCGACCGCGTCATCCAGCCCGAGACGCCGCTGGACGAGGCGGCCAAGTGCGCGCTGGTGTCCATGGACTCGACGCTCAAGTCGAATTTGTCGGTCGGCCTGCCGCTGGACCTCGTGGTCTACGAGGCCGACCACTTGCAAACCGACAAAATCACCTGCATCGACGAAGACAACCCTTATTTGCGCATGTTGCGCCGCCGCTGGGGCGAAAAACTGCGCGAAGTGTTCGACAGCATCGAGCACCCGAGCTGGGATGGCAGCCCGACCGAGGTGCCTCTGCTGTGCGCCGGCATGCGTCACTTGCCGCTGAAGAAAATCCGCAACGCCAGAGAAAAGCTGATCTAGTGCTGCAGCCCCCGGCGCCGTCTTGAGTTCCGTTCGCCCTGAGCTTGGCGAAGAGTTTGCGCCATAAGTGGTTGACGCATATCGCAAGCGGGCTTCGACAGAGCCTGTCCTGAGCTTGGCCTGTCCTGAGCCTGTCGAAGGGTCGAAGGGCTCAGCCCGAACGGCGGTTTCTTGGCTTTATAGAGGTGCCCTGTTGGTGCTGCACCAGGCCAGCTCAGTGGGGTCAGCGCACCCAATCGACCCAACCCAGGCTGGCCGTCAACAGTATCAGGCCGCCAAAGGCAATGCGGTACCAGGCAAAGGGGACGAAAGTGTGCTGGCTGACGTAGCCCAGCAACCAGCGCGCCGTGGCCCAGGCCGCCAGCCACGACACCAGGGTGCCAACGGCGAACAAAGGCAAATCGGCGACGCTGAGCAGGTCGTGGCTGTTGAATAAATCGAGTGTCGCCGCGCCCAGAATCATCGGAATGGCAAGGAAAAAGCTGAACTCGGTTGCGGCCTTGCGATTGAATCCCAGCAGCATGGCGCCGATAATGGTAGCGCCCGAGCGGCTCACCCCCGGCACCAGCGCCGTGCATTGAATCAGGCCGACCTTGAGCGCATCACTCCAGTGCACGCAGTCGATGTCGGTCACGCGCATGCTGGCAGCGCGCTTTTGCAGGTGTTCGGCCCACAGCATCACCAAGCCACCGCCAATGAAACCCAGCGCCACCACCAGCGGTTGAAACAACACACCCTTGATGAAATCGAAGAACAGCACGCCGGCCAGCGCCGCCGGCACAAAGGCCAGCACCACATTGAAGGCAAAGCGCTGCGCCACGCGCTCGCTGGGCAGACCGACCAGGGTGCTCCAGAGTTTTTCGGCGTAGAGGGACATGATGGCCAGGATCGCACCGACCTGGATCACCACTTCAAACAGCTTGACCGTCTCACCGTGCCAGCCCAGCAAATCGGCGGTGAGAATCAGGTGCCCGGTGGACGAGATCGGCAAGAACTCGGTCACGCCCTGCACCACGCCCATGATGGCGGCTTTGATTAATAAAGGTATGTCCATACGAAGTGACGCCGCCGGGAGCCGCGTTTGCGAACGAATGCAGGTCTGCGGCTGTTCTGAAGAAGCTGCGCATCATATTCGATCAGGATGAACTTCCCGGTTCAAGCCAGCATCTGCGCCAGTGTCAGCAGCGCCAGCAGCAGCATCCACAACACCACGGCGCGCCAGACCAAGGCGAGCACGCCGCCCAGGTGCGCCAGTTGTGGCTCGGCGCGGCGCATGCCATCGACATCCTCACCCCTTTGAGCGGCGGCGTCGCGGGTGCTCAGCCCGACATTGAGCGCGCCCGAGCTGGCCGCCAGCACCACGCCATCGCCGTCGGCAGCGTAGCGGTCGGTGTCACCGCGGCAACTCGCCGCCGCTTCCTCGAAATTGCCGACCACGGCAAACGCAAGTGCGGTCAGGCGCGCGGGCAACCAGTCGACCCAGACCCAGGCGCGCGCCGCCGCGTGTTGCAAGGCGGCGCTGGGCGTGCCGTCTGGCCGCGCGCGCCAGTTGTGCGCCAGGAATTGGGCCTGACAATAAAACAGCGCGCCAGCCGGCCCCAGGCCCAGCATCCAGAACAGCACGAAGGCCACCAGAACGCCAAACACCTGCCGGTGCGCCGTCAGCACCGCGTGGGCAATCACCCTGCGCAGCAAGCTGGCAGGTGCAAGGCTGCTCGGCTCGACCCGCAACCAGCGGGAAAACCGCTGCCGGGCGCTGTCTTCGTCGCCCGCCTCCAGCGCCTGCCGAACATCGCTCAATTGGTGGCTGAATTGTCGCAATCCGAGGGTGACGTACAGCACCGCCACCAGCCAGCCCAGGGCCAGCAGCGCGCTGAAATACGCCAAACCCCAGTAGAGCAGGGCCGCCAGCAGCGCCGGGGTGACCGCTGCCAAGGCCCAGATCAGCCAGCCGTAGGAGGTCTGCCCGGCGTCTAGGCTGCGCCGCAGCCAGCGCGCCCAGGCACGCAAAGCGCGCTGTACCGGGTTGTCCGCAGACAAGGGTCGCGCCTGTTCCAACAGCAAGGCAATGAGAATGGCAAAGAAACTCATGGCGGCATCATAGCGACACGCCGGCCAGCGCCCTCAGGCTCCAGCGACTTGCAGCGGCCTGCAGCGACACGCTCTCAGGCGCAGATCAGATGATAAAAATTGCGCAACATGCCCGCAGTGGCACCCCAGATGAAGCGTTCGCGCGGGCCGTCTTGGTAGGGCATGGAATACCACTCGCGTTGTATGCCACCCAGCTCGAGCGCATGGCGGTGGTGGTGCGCCGGCTGCATCAGAAACACCAGCGGCACTTCGAACACCTCAGTCACCTCGTTCGGATTCAGACACAAGTCAAAGTCTGGTTGCACCAGCCCAACCACCGGCGTGACGATGTAGGCGCTGCCGGTGGTGTAGCGCGGCAGCGTGCCCAGCACCTCGACCTGCTGCGGCATCAACCCGATTTCTTCCTGCGTCTCACGCAGCGCTGCGGCGGTGGCGTCGGCGTCGCCAGGGTCTATTTTGCCGCCCGGCAAGGCAATTTGGCCCGAATGGGTGGACAAATGGCCGGCGCGCTGTGTCAGCAGCAGCATGAGTTGCTCGCGCATCACCAGCGGCAGCAACACGGCCGCCTGGGTGCTGGAGCGTTCGCTGATGTTGCGCTCTTGCAGCAGCTCGGGTTGCCAGCGCGGTGGGTCGGCAAACAAGCGGCGCAAACCCGCCGCAGTCAGACGCTGTGGATCGGCCTGGGCCTGCGCTTGCTGTGCCAAGCGTGGCAGCGCAGGCACCAGACGGGGATCAAACGGGGTGGCTGGCACGGTCAGGACAGCGTTCGGGCCGGCGCCACCAGGGTGTCCAGGCGCAATATCTCCCGAATCTCCAGCAGGTCGCAGCGCATCTGACGCAACAGGTCTTCCGGCAGCTCGAAGTCGGCGCCAGCCGGCGCCCCCCTGTGTGTCTGCGAGGCGTCTGGATTCGAGCGCTGCGTCTGGTCGAGTTCGATTTCTTGCAACTGGTTGCGCGCACCCTGGACGGTGAAGCCCTGCTCGTACAACAATTCACGGATGCGGCGAATCATCAGCACCTCGTGGTGCTGATAGTAGCGCCGGTTGCCGCGGCGCTTCATCGGTCGCAACTGGGTGAACTCCTGCTCCCAGTACCTCAGCACATGCGGTTTGACGCCACACAGTTCGCCGACTTCACCGATGGTGAAATAGCGTTTGGCAGGAATCGGCGGCAGTGGTTTTTCCATGAACATCCAGACAGAGCAGCGCACACCCTTGAATCTACTTCAAGCCAGGTGCGCGGTGCAAAGGGAAAGCGAAAATTCCAGGCGCCGTGTTGCAAACCGGCTGCCGACTTGACGGCAGCGAAAAACCCAGGCCATTTTGGCGCATGCGGGCTGCACACGGGTGCCTCTCAGTCACCCAGCGCGGCGTTTTGCACCTGTTCCTTGAGCTTGGGGCTGGCGTGAAAGGTGACCACGCGGCGCGCCTTGATGGCCACCGTCTGGCCGGTGCGTGGGTTGCGTCCTGGTCGCGCAGCCTTGGTGCGAATCTGAAAATTGCCAAAACCCGAGATTTTTACGTCGGCGCCGTTGACCAGGCGCTCAGCGATCAGCACAAAGAAAGCGTCCACCATATCCTTGGACTCTCGCTTGTTCAAGCCGATCTGATCGAACAGCAGTTCGGCCAGTTGCGCCTTGGTCAGGGCCGGGGTTGCCAGACTTTCGACGGCGAGTTGCATGCAATGAACCTCTGAGATGAATGTTGTCGTCAGGCGCGCAGACGCGCCTGCACGCGCTTGACCAGTGATTCGAGCACGGCCTTGACGGCAGCGTCGATCTCCTCCTCGGTCAGTGTAGCGTCGTCACGCCGCAGCAGCAGCCGCACCGCCAGGCTTTTTTCGTCACTGGCCAAGGCTTCGCCAGCGCTACCTGCTTTGGGTCGATACACGTCAAACAATACCAGGTCGCGCAGCCAGGGGTTGCAGGCGGCACCGATGGCGGCTTGCACGGCCGCAAAATCGACCGATTCCTTGACCACCAACGCCAGATCACGCGCTGCGCTCTGGTGGCGGCTGATCGTTTGGTGCTGCGCGATGGTGCGCTCCTGCACCGCATCGAGCGCCAGCTCGAACAGCACCGGCGCCTGCGCCAGCTCGTAGCTCTGGCGCCACCGGGGGTGCAGTTCGCCGACATGGCCGATGCAGCGCTGATCCAGCCAGACGCTGGCGCAGCGACCGGGGTGCATGGCCGGGTGCTCGGCGGCGCGGAATTCGGCCGCCCGTGGCGCCAGCAAGGCCTGCACGTCGCCTTTGACGTCGTAAAAATCCACCGGACGGGTCGGCAAGCCCCACTGCAACGCGTTCGTGCCACCTTGGCACAGGCCGGCCACGCGCATGGGCTGATCGACACCGGCGAGCGTGCGCTCGCTGTCGGCTACGGTCTGGTCTTTGCGAAACACCCGCCCGACTTCAAACAGGCGCACGCGCTCGGCCCGGTGGTCCAGGTTGAACTTGAGCACCGCCAGCAGGCTGCCCAGCAAGGACGAGCGCAGCACGCTCAACTGGCTGGAGATCGGGTTGAGCAAGCGAATCGGGTTTGGGTTGCCCGCGAGTTCGTGCTCCCAGCGCTCTTGCACGAAGCTGAAGTTGATGGTTTCCTGATAACCCAACTGGGCCAATGCGCGCCGCACGGCAAACGGGCTGCGGCGCGTCTCGCTGTCGATACGCGCGCAAATCGGCGCGTGCGGCGGCGTGTGCGGCAGATTTTGATAGCCGATCACGCGCGCCACCTCCTCGATCAGATCTTCCTCCAGATGCAGGTCAAAGCGATACGGCGGCGGTGTGACCGTCAGGCTGCCCTCGCTTTCGCAGGGCTCTAAACCCAGGCGTTGCAAGGCGGCTGCGCACTGCGGCTGCGTCAATGGTATGCCGAGCACCTTGGCCGCCCGCGCCACGCGCAGCGTGACCGGCTGCGCCAGCGGTAAGCGGATGATTTGGTCGTCCAGCGTGGCCGCCTGTCCGCCACATATCTGCAACACCAGTTGGGTGATGCGCTCGACGTGTTGCCGCGTGGTCGAGGGATCGACGCCGCGCTCGAAACGATGGCCGGCGTCGGTGGAGAAGTGGTAGCGGCGCGAGCGTCCGGCAATGGCCTGGGGCCACCAGAACGCCGCTTCGATGAAGATGTGGCGCGTTTCCTCGCTGACCGCGCAGGCCGCGCCACCCATGATGCCGGCCAGCGACTCGACCGCCCGTTCATCGGCGATCACGCCCACTTGTTCGTCCAGCGCGATGGTGTTGCCGTTGAGCAGCGTGAGCGTCTCGCCGCTGCGGCCCCAGCGCACCTGCAAGCCGCCGCTGATCTTGTCGAGGTCGAAAATGTGCGACGGCCGACCGAGCTCGAACATCACGTAATTGGAGATGTCGACCAGCGGCGAGACGCTGCGTTGGCCGCAGCGCGCCAGCCGCTCGACCATCCAGGCCGGGGTCTGCACGCGGGTATTGACGCCGCGCACAATGCGGCCGCTGAAGCGTCCGCACAGGTCGGGCGCGTCCACGCGCACCGGCAAGCATTCGGACAGGCTGACCGCTGCGGGGCTGAATTCAGGTTCTTGCAGCGGCGCACCGGTGAGTGCGGCAAGCTCGCGCGCAATGCCGTAGACGCTCAGACAATGCGCCAGGTTGGTGGTCAGCTTGAGGGTGAACAACTGGTCGTCGAGTGCCAGTTGCGCGCGCAGGTCGCGCCCGGGCGGTGCGTCTGGCGCCAGTTCGAGCAGGCCGCCGTTCTCGTCGGACAAGCCGAGCTCTTTGGCCGAACACAACATGCCCTGGCTTTGCACCCCGCGCAACTGGCCCAGCCCGATCTGCAGCGCAGGTCCGCCGGCCAGCGGTGGCAGTTGCGCCCCGACGGTGGCGCAAGGCACCAAAATTCCGGCGCGCGCATTGGGCGCGCCACACACGATGGACAAAGGCTGCGCGGCGCCGACGTCGACTTGACAGACGCGCAATCGGTCGGCGTTGGGATGTGGCAGCAGCGACAGAATGCGGCCCACCAGCACGCCGGAAAAAGGCGGCGCAACCGGCGTCAGCGCCTCGACTTCGAGGCCGGCCATGGTCAGCGTATCTGCCAGTTGCTGAGTGCTCAGCGGCGGGTTGCAAAAAGTGCGCAACCAGGATTCAGGAAATTGCATCTTGTGGTCTCAACAAATCTCGACACGCCGCAGCGCCGCCGTCGTTTTCTGGGTGTGTCAGTTGAACTGCGCCAAAAAGCGGATGTCACCGTCAAAAAACAGGCGCAGGTCGTTGACACCGTAGCGCAGCATGGTCAGTCGATCCGGCCCCATGCCAAAGGCAAAGCCGATGTAGCGCTCGGGGTCCAGCCCCATGTTGCGCACCACGTTCGGATGCACCTGGCCGGAACCTGCCACTTCCAGCCAGCGCCCGGCCAGCGGCCCGCTCTGAAACTGGATGTCGACTTCGGCGCTGGGCTCGGTGAAGGGGAAAAAGCTGGGACGAAAACGCAGCGCCAGATCGTCGGATTCGAAGAAAAGACGACAAAAATCGGTGAAAACGTATTTCAGGTCTTTGAAGCTGACGTTTTCCCCGATCCACAGGCCTTCGCACTGATGAAACATGGGCGAATGGGTGGCGTCGCTGTCGACGCGGTAGGTGCGACCCGGCGCGATGACGCGAATCTCGGGCATGCCGGCGCCGGCATCGATGGCCGCCCGGTGCCGCTTGACGTGCGCGAGCGCGTAGCGAAGCTGCATCGGGCTGGTGTGGGTGCGCAACAGGTAAGGCGCTTGTTCGCTGCCGCCTTCGACGTAGAAGGTGTCGTGCATCGAGCGCGCCGGGTGGTCGGCGGGCGTGTTGAGCGCGGTGAAATTGAACCAGTCGGATTCGATCTCTGGGCCTTCGGCAAGCTCGAAACCCATTGAGCCGAAAATCGCCTCGATGCGCTCGAGCGTCAGACTCACCGGGTGCAAGCCACCGCTGCCACGCTGTCGCCCCGGCAAGCTCAGGTCCAGCGCCTCGGCCTTGAGCTGGGCTTGCAACTCGGCCTGGGCCAGCGCGCGGCGCCGCTCGTTGAGAGCCGCTTCGATCGCCTGTTTGGCCAGGTTGATCGCCGCGCCACGGCTTTTCTTTTCTGGCACCGAAAGTGCCGCCAGACCCTTCATCAGTTCGGTGATGCTGCCGGCCTTGCCCAGATACTGGGCCTTGGCGTTCTCGAGTTCAGCCGGGGTGATGGCTTGCGCGAAGCCGCTGCGGGCGCTCTGTACCAGTGCATCCAACTCGTTCATGTGCGTGTTTGTGTGCGTGCTTGTGCGTTGCGAAACAAAAAAGGGGTTGAGAGCCGCGAGGAAAACCCCTCAAGCTTCAACCCCTTTGAGCGACTGGAGGTGCTACCCCCCGTCATGGATCAAGCGGCCAGCCGGGCTTTGACCTGTTCGACGATGCTGCCAAAGGCGGCCGGGTCATTCACCGCCAGATCGGCCAGCACCTTGCGGTCGATCTCGATCTGTGCTTTTTTCAGGCCGTTGGCGAACTGGCTGTAGCTCAGGCCACAGGCGCGTGCACCGGCGTTGATGCGCGCGATCCAGAGTTGGCGGAACACGCGCTTTTTGGTGCGACGATCCCGGTAGGCGTATTGCCCGGCCTTCATTACCGCCTGTTTGGCGATCCGGAAGACGTTGCCGCGGCGACCACGGAAACCCTTGGCAAGGGCGAGAACTTTTTTGTGACGGGCGCGTGCCGTTACACCACGTTTGACGCGAGGCATGTGTTGCTCCTGGTTCGTCGTTGATCAAATACCCATGCCGGGCAGCATCTGTGCCATGTGACCCATATTGGTCTCATGCACCGACACCGCTCCGCGCAATTGGCGCTTGTTCTTGGTGGTCTTCTTGGTCAGGATGTGACGCTTGAAGGCTTGACCGCGCTTGACGGTGCCACCGGGACGAACGCGAAAACGCTTCTTCGCGCTGCTCTTGGTCTTCATTTTTGGCATTCTCATGCTCCTTTTCATTTGTGCTCGTGAGGCGGCGCGAACCTATTCGCGCACTTGCCGCAGGCCCCGAGCCACTTGTGGCGAAAAGCCTTTCGGCTCTTCATTTCGACCCCGGGCTCTCACCCTGGGCCAGAGGCTCGCAGCAGACGAATCTGCGAACCCCAATCGCTTGCATAGACAGAGCCGCCTTCAGGCCGCCGTGGACACGCTGTCTGCCGTGACCTTGGCTGCGCTTGCCGCACCGGATTTCTTGCGTCCGGGCGCAATCATCATGATCATTTGACGCCCTTCGAGCTTGGGAAACTGCTCGACGACGATGCTGTCGGCCAGGTCGTCACGCAGGCGGTTCAGCAACGCCAGGCCGAGATCCTGGTGCGTGATCTCGCGGCCGCGAAAACGCAGCGTGATCTTGCACTTGTCGCCCTCTTCGAGAAAGCGCCGGATGTTGCGCAGCTTGATGTTGTAGTCCCCGTCATCGGTACCCGGTCGGAATTTGACTTCCTTGATCTCGATGACGGTTTGCTTGGCCTTGGCTTCGGCGGCTTTTTTCTGCTCCTGGTACTTGAATTTGCCGTAGTCCATCAAACGACACACCGGCGGAATCGCGGTGGCGGCGATTTCGACCAAGTCGACGTCGAGTTCGCCCGCCATGCGCAGGGCTTCGTTCACATTGACGACACCCAGTGCCTCGTTTTCGGGCCCGTAGAGTCGGACCTCGGGGGCCATGATTTCACGGTTGAGTCGGTGCGCGCGCTCTTCGCGTTGGCGGCGGTCACGAAAATTGGTAGCTATGGCGAGTTCCTTGACGTGGACAGTTCAAACGGGCGCACCAGCGGCAGCGACCCAAGGGCAGGTGAAAAATGCACCTTTGCCGCTGGGAGTCAACCGGGTGTTTGAAGTCAAACTTTGGATGAAACGTCTGCCGCGATCAGCCTGGAAAAGTCTTCCAGCGGCATGACACCGAGGTCTTTATTGCCTCGCGCCCGCACGGCAACCGCAGCAGCGGCCTTCTCTTTGTCACCCACGACCAAAATGTAAGGCAGCTTTTGCAATGCATGCTCTCGTATTTTAAACGTAATTTTCTCGTTGCGCAGATCGGTGACAACCCTAAGCCCTTGATCTTGCATTGCTTTGGCAATTTCACCACAGTAGCCGGCCTGTGCGTCGGTGATGTTGAGCAGCGCCACCTGCACCGGAGCCAGCCAAACGGGGAGCGCGCCAGCGTATTGCTCGATCAAAATGCCTATGAAGCGCTCTAGGCTGCCAACGATGGCGCGGTGCAACATGACCGGCCGATGGCGCGCACCGTCTTCGCCCACGTATTCGGCGCCGAGCCGCTCGGGCATGGAAAAGTCGACCTGAATCGTGCCGCACTGCCACTGGCGACCTAGCGCATCTTTCAGCGTGTATTCGATCTTTGGCCCATAGAAAGCGCCTTCGCCAGGCGCAATCTCGAACGCGCAGTCGGCCGCGCGCAGGCTTTGCATCAGCGCGTCTTCCGCCTTGTCCCAACTGTCGTCGGAGCCGATTCGCGCCGCCGGTCGGGTGGCGATTTTGTAGATCACGTCGACAAAGCCAAAGTCGCGGTAGACCTTTTGCAGCAGCGCGGTGAAGGCCAGGCATTCGGACAAAATCTGGCTTTCGGTGCAAAAGATGTGGCCGTCGTCTTGCGTGAAGCCCCGCACCCGCATGATGCCGTGCAGACCGCCGCTGGGTTCGTTGCGGTGGCACTGACCGAATTCGCCGTAGCGCAGCGGCAAGTCGCGATAGCTCTTGATGCCCTGTTTGTAAATCAGGATGTGGCCCGGACAGTTCATCGGCTTCAAGGCATAGTCGCGCTTTTCGCTCTCGGTAATGAACATGTGCTCGCGGTACTTGTCCCAGTGGCCGGTTTTCTCCCACAAGCTTTTGTCTATGATTTGCGGGCCTTTGACCTCTTGGTAGCCGTTGTCATGGTAGACGCGGCGCATGTATTGCTCGACCTGCTGCCACAGTGTCCAGCCCTTGGGGTGCCAAAATACCAGACCAGGGGCGTGTTCGTCGAGGTGAAACAGATCGAGTTCGCGCCCGAGTTTGCGGTGGTCGCGCCGTTCGGCTTCTTCCAGCACGCGCAGGTGCTGCTGCAAGTCTTCCTTGCTGGCCCAGGCGGTGCCGTAGATGCGTTGCAGCATCTCGTTGCGGTGGTCGCCGCGCCAGTAGGCGCCAGCGACTTTCATGAGCTTGAAGTGCTTGAGTTTGCCGGTGCTGGGCACGTGCGGGCCGCGGCACAGGTCTTCAAAATCGCCTTCACGGTAGAGCGAAACGTCCTCGTGGCTCGGAATGCTGGCAATCAGCTCGGCTTTGTAGTGCTCGCCCTGCGCTTTGAAGAGCGCCAGCGCCTCGTCGCGCGGCAGCACGCGGCGCAGCACCGGCTCGTCCTTGGCGGCCAGTTCGCTCATGCGCGTTTCGATCGCCACCAGGTCTTCGGGGGTGAACGGGCGCGGGCAGGAAAAGTCGTAGAAAAAGCCGTTTTCTATCACCGGGCCGATGGTGACCTGTGCTTGCGGGAACAACTGCTTGACCGCATGAGCGAGCAAATGAGCGGTCGAATGCCGAATCAGCTCCAGGCCGTCGGCGTCCTTGGCGGTGACGATGGCCAGTTCGGCGTCGGCGTCGATCTGAAAACGGGTGTCCACCAGCCGATTGCCAATTTTTCCGCCCAGTGCCGCCTTGGCCAGACCGGGGCCAATGGATGCCGCCACCTCGGCCACCGTGACCGGGCCAGGAAATGCGCGCTGGGAACCGTCAGGAAGCGTAATCTGAATCATGGGTAAAAAAACAAAAAACGCGGCCGGGGCCGCGCTGACACAAGAGGGCTGAGGCGATTTGGTCGGGTGCAAACAGGCCGGGTTTGTTTGACTTCAGTGCCAAATCCCGGCGTTCGTGCACCAGCAGCCAACTGACTTTCTCGCTCTTGCCGTATGGTTAACCCGGCATTTTCCCACAAAAAGCAGCCCACCGGCAGCGTGCCTCAGGCGGTCTGCCGGGCGCGCCAGACGGTCTTGCCCTTGCTGGCCCGGTCGATCTCCTGCAACACGCTTTCGTGCGCCTGCAGCTCTTGTTCGTTGGCGCACAACAGCGGCAATTCGAACGTGCGCAAATCGATCTGCGCCAGTCCGGTGGCCGGATCGGCTGCGACATCGAGGTCGATCAGCAGGGCCTCCTGGCCGCGCGTGAGGTTGATGTAGACCTCGGCCAGCAATTCAGCGTCGAGCAAGGCGCCGTGCAAGCTGCGGCCCGAGTTGTCCACCCCGAGTCGCTCACACAGGGCGTCGAGCCCGTTGCGTTTGCCGGGAAACATTTCCTTGGCCAACACCAGGCTGTCGATCACCGACCCGATCACGCGGCTGATCGGTGGGCGCTGCAGCCGGGCGAGTTCCTGGTTCAGAAAACCGATGTCGAACGGCGCGTTGTGAATGATCAGCTCGGCGCCCTGCACGTAATCGAGCAGCGCATCGACGATCTGAGCGAACTTGGGTTTGTCGCGCAGAAATTCGTTGCTGATGCCGTGTACCTTGAGCGCGTCTTCGTGGCTGTCGCGCTCGGGGTTGAGGTAGAAGTGCAAGTTGTTGCCGGTCAGCTTGCGCTGCAGCAGCTCGACGCAACCGATTTCAATGATGCGGTCGCCATTTTCAGCCGACAAGCCGGTGGTTTCGGTGTCGAGAACGATCTGACGCATCAGTGTTGCTCTTTGGCGTGGTTGATCGAGTATTTGGGGATTTCGACCGTCAGGTCGGCTTGCGCCAGGATCGCCTGGCACGACAGGCGCGAGTTCGGCTCCAGCCCCCAGGCGCGGTCCAGCATGTCCTCTTCGTTTTCGTCCGGCTCGTTGAGGCTGCTCAAGCCCTCGCGCACGATCACGTGGCAGGTGGTGCAGGCGCAGCTCATGTCGCAGGCGTGCTCGATCAGAATGTGGTTGTCCAGCAGGGCTTCGCAGATCGAGGTGCCCGCTGGCGCCGTGACGACAGCGCCCTGCGGACAGTATTCGGCGTGCGGCAGGATTTTGATTGTGGGCATGTGGTCGGTCTTTGGGTCGGCGTGCGGCTGCGCCGGCTTGGGTGCAAGGGCGACAGTCTGGTGGGTTCGTGCTTGGTTGACGCTAAATTTGTTCAAGCTTCTTGCCGGCCAGCGCCTGCCGGATGCTGCGGTTCATGCGCATGGCGGCAAAGGCCTCGGTGCCCTTGGCCAGCGACTCGGTGGCGGCCTCGATCGCGGCTGCATCGCTGCTGCTTTGCCGCTGGGTCAAGGCGTCGATCAGGTGGCCGATTTGCTCGCCTTCGCCGGGATCGAGCAGGTCGGCGTCTGCCGCCAGCGCGCTGCGCGTGGCCGCGATCATGCGATCGGCGTCGACGCGGGCCTCGATCAGCGCACGCGCTTGCATATCTTGCTCGGCGGTGACGAAGCTGTCTTTGAGCATAGCGGCAATCTGTTCGTCCGACAAGCCATAGGACGGCTTGACTTCGATGCTGGCCTGCACGCCGCTGCCTTGTTCCTTGGCGCTGACCGACAGCAGTCCGTCGGCATCGATGGTGAAGGTCACGCGGATGCGCGCCGCACCGGCGGCCATGGGGGGGATGCCGCGCAACACAAAACGCGCCAGGCTGCGGCAGTCGGCCACCAGATCGCGCTCACCCTGCAGCACGTGCAGGGTGAGCGCGGTCTGGCCGTCTTGGTAGGTGGTGAAGTCTTGCGCCAGCGCGGTCGGAATGGTGCTGTTGCGCGGCACGATGCGCTCGACCAGACCGCCCATGATCTCGATGCCGAGCGACAGCGGTATCACGTCGAGCAGCAGCAGCTCGTCACCGCTGTCGGCGCGACGGCTATTGCCGGCCAGCGCGTCGGCCTGAATCGCCGCCCCCAGCGCCACCACCTCGTCCGGATTCAGGTTGGTCAGCGCCGCTTGGCCAAAAAATTCACACACCGTGCGACGAATCTGCGGCATGCGGGTCGCACCACCCACCAGCACCACGCCCTGCATCTGGGCCTTGCCCAGTACAGCGTCGCGCAGCACTTTGCGCACCGAGACCATGGTGCGCTCGGTCAGCGCGGCTGTGCAGGCTTCGAACTGCGCCGGCGTGACGCGCTGCTGCACCGAGTGGCCATCGAGATCGACGCCAAACAACACCGAGCCGTCGGCTTGATCGACGCTGGAGAGCGCCTCTTTGCAGCGGCGCGCCTCGGCCTGCAAGGCCGCGCGTGCCGTTGGCGTCAAAGCGGCGCTCAAGCCCTGCTGCGCCAGCACCCAGGCCGCCAGCGCCGCATCGTAGTCGTCGCCGCCCAGGGCCGAGTCTCCTCCGGTGGCCATGACCTCGAACACGCCGCGCGTCAGGCGCAAAATGGAGGCGTCAAAGGTGCCGCCGCCCAAGTCGTAGACAGCAAAAATGCCCTCGACCCCGTTGTCCAGCCCGTAGGCAATGGCGGCAGCGGTGGGCTCGTTGATCAGCCGCAACACCTTGAGTCCGGCCAATTCGGCGGCGTCTTTGGTGGCTTGGCGCTGCGCATCGTCAAAGTAAGCCGGCACTGTAATGACAGCGCCAAACAAATCGTCGCCCAGGCTGTCTTCGGCCCGCTGGCGCAGCGCGGCCAAAATCTCGGCGCTGACTTCGATCGGGGTCTTGCACCCGGCCACGGTTTGCACCACCGCCATGCCGGCTGCGGGCTGCGCTGACATGCTGGCGTCTTGCAAGTCCAGCACGCGGTAGGGCAGCTTCTCAACCCTGGCCACCTGCGCGCGCGTGCGCCCCATCAAGCGTTTGACTGAGCTGATGGTGTTGGCGGGGTCTTGCAGTTGCGCGGCCAGCGCCGCAAAGCCGATCTCGCGTCCGGGCCCACCCAGACTGGGGTCCAGGTAGCGCACCACGCTGGGCAGCAGCACCCGACCCTGAGCGTCGGGCAGGCATTCGGGCACGCCATGGCGCAGCGCGGCCACCAGCGAATTCGTGGTGCCCAGGTCTATGCCCACCGCCAGTCGGCGCTGGTGCGGGTCGAGCGACTGACCGGGTTCGGAGATTTGCAGCAAAGCCATGTGGTCAAAGGGGGAAGAAAGAGGGGGAAATCGGTCGGCAGCGGCATGACGCAACAGCGGCACGGCGGCCCGGCGTTTCAATCTTGCACAGGCTCGCTGCGCTGTTCGACCGCACGCGCAAAGCGTTCGACAAACATCAGCGCCCTGACCTGCTGCGCCAGCGCGTCAAAATCGGCCAGTTCGTCAGCGCTGCGTTGCATCTGGCCCAGCAGCTCGGTGCGCGCCTGTGCCACCGCTGCGGCCAGGTGTTCGAGTTCGGTCGCGCTGCGCGCTTCATCCAGCGCTTCGCGCCACTCCATCTGCTGCTGCAAAAACGCCGCTGGCATGGCAGTGTTTTGCTCGGCCTGCACCGGCACGCCGTGCTGCTCGCACAGGTAGGCGGCGCGCTTTTGCGGGTCTTTGAGGCGCTGGTAGGCTTCGTTGATGCGCACCGACCACTGCATCGCCAGCCGCTGGGTGGCGGCGTCGGCGCTGGCAAAGCGGTCTGGGTGCGCGCTGCGCTGCAAGTCGCGCCAGCGCTGATCGAGTGCGTCGCGCTCGAACGCAAAGCGCGCGGGCAAGGCAAAAATTTCGAAGTCGCTGGCGTGCAGCGGGATTGATTCGGGCCCGATGCCCGCCGTCGGGGGCATGGACGTCAAATCCGAAAGCTCTCGCCACAGCCGCAGCGGTCGCGTTCGTTGGGGTTGTTGAAACGAAAGCCCTCGTTCAGACCCTCGCGCACAAAGTCGAGCTGGGTGCCGTCTATGTAGGGCAGGCTTTTCGGGTCTACCAGCACCTTGACGCCGTTGTCCTCAAACACCACGTCTTCCGGCGCAATTTCGTCCGCGTACTCGAGCTTGTAGGCCAGGCCGGAGCAACCGGTGGTTTTCACACCCAAACGCACGCCCACGCCCTTGCCGCGCTTGCCGAGGTAACGGGTGACGTGCCGCGCAGCGGCTTCAGAAATGGAGATGGCCATGGGTAGATCTTCAGCGGTGAGCGGTGGCGTCAGTGCGAGTGCTTTTTGCGGTAGTCGTCCACCGCCGCCTTGATGGCGTCTTCGGCCAGGATGGAGCAGTGAATTTTCACCGGTGGCAAGGCCAGTTCGGCGGCGATTTCGCTGTTTTTCAGCGCAGATGCCTGCTCCAGCGTCTTGCCCTTGACCCATTCGGTCACCAGCGAGCTCGACGCAATGGCCGAGCCGCAGCCGTAGGTCTTGAAGCGCGCGTCCTCGATCACGCCGGTACTCGGGTTGACCCTGATCTGCAGCTTCATCACGTCGCCGCAGGCGGGCGCACCGACCATGCCGGTGCCAACCGTCTCGTCGCCTTGGTCAAACGAGCCAACGTTGCGCGGGTTTTCGTAGTGGTCAACGACCTTGTCTGAATATGCCATGATTTCTCTCCTTCAATGTGCTGCCCACTGGATGGTGGACAGATCGATGCCGTCTTTGAACATGTCCCACAGGGGTGAGAGTTCGCGCAGCCGGGCAACGTTTTCCTTGATGGTGGCGATCGCGTAATCGATCTCCTGTTCGGTGCTCCAGCGGCCTATCGTCATGCGCAGGCTGCTGTGGGCGAGTTCGTCGCTGCGGCCCAGCGCGCGCAGCACATAGCTGGGCTCCAGGCTGGCCGATGTGCAGGCCGAACCGCTGGAGACGGCCAGCCCCTTGATGCCCATGATGAGCGACTCACCCTCGACGTAGTTGAAACTCATGTTGATGTTGTGCGGCACGCGCTGCGTCGGATGGCCGTTGATGAACACCTCGTCGATGTCTTTGAGGCCGTCGAGCAGGCGCTTGTGCAAGGCCTGGATGCGCAGGTTCTCGCCGTGCATCTCGTCCTTGGCGATGGCGTACGCCACTCCCATGCCTACGCACTGGTGCGTGGGCAGCGTGCCCGAGCGCATGCCGCGTTCATGGCCGCCGCCGTGCATTTGCGCCTCCAGGCGCACGCGCGGCTTGCGCCGCACATAGAGCGCGCCAATCCCCTTGGGGCCGTAGGTCTTGTGTCCGGTCAGGCTCATCAGGTCGACCGGCAGATTTTTCAGGTCGATATCGACCCGGCCGGTGGCTTGCGCGGCGTCAACGTGAAAGATGACGCCGCGGGCACGGCAGATCGCGCCAATGGCGGCAATGTCCTGAATCACGCCGATTTCATTGTTGACGAACATCACGCTGGCCACAATCGTGTCGGGCCGAAGCGCCGCCTTGAATACGTCGAGGTCGAGCAAGCCGTCGGACTGCACATCAAGATACGTCAGCTCAAAACCCTGGCGTTCCAGCTCGCGGCAGGTGTCGAGCACCGCCTTGTGCTCGGTCTTGACCGTGATCAGGTGCTTGCCTTTGGACTGGTAGAAGTGCGCTGCGCCCTTGAGCGCCAGGTTGTTCGACTCGGTTGCACCGCTGGTCCAGACGATTTCGCGCGGGTCGGCGCCGATCAAGGCGGCGACCTGTTCGCGCGCGGTCTCGACCGCCTTTTCAGCCTCCCAGCCCCAGGCGTGGCTGCGCGAGGCCGGGTTGCCGAAGTGCTCGTGCAACCAGGGAATCATGGCCTCGACCACCCGCGGATCGCAGGGATTGGTGGCGCTGTAGTCCATGTAAATCGGAAAATGCGGTGTGGTCATGGCTGGCTGAGGGCTGGCTGAATTCGATGTGTGGCGTGGTTTGCGCAAACGTCTGGCGCGAATCGACGGCGGAGCGTCGGTTTATTTGGACATCGCCGACCCCAGAGCAAAGACGGAATTGGGCGCATTGACCCGAATCGGCTTGACCACCGACGGACTGGAGATGGCGCGCTTGATGCTGGGCGGGTTGCTTTCCACCACCACCCCCTTGGCAAGCTGCTCGTCGACCAGCGACTGCAGCGACACCGAATTCAGAAAATCGACCATTTTGGCGTTCAGTGTGGCCCAGAGATCGTGCGTCATGCAGCGCTGACCTGCACCCAGGCAGTTTTCCTTGCCGCCACATTGGGTGGCGTCAATCGGCTCGTCGACCGAAACGATGATGTCGGCCACGCTGATCTCTGTGGCCTTGCGGCCCAGCGTATAGCCACCGCCCGGCCCCCGGGTCGATTCGACCAGTTCGTTGCGGCGCAGCTTGCCAAACAACTGCTCCAGGTAAGAGAGCGAAATCTGCTGGCGCTGGCTGACGGCGGACAACGTGACCGGACCGCTGTGCTGGCGCAGGGCCAGGTCGATCATGGCAGTGACCGCGAAGCGGCCTTTGGTCGTGAGGCGCATGGCAAGCTCCTTGAAAAATGGGCCCGAACGTCGTTCGATCGATCTGCGCAAGACGTGCCTGAAAAACCTTGCGAGGACAGCTTTTCTGGTCAACCGGGTTGAATTCCCTGCGTTTTCTTTTCCCGACTATTTTCGTCGAGTATACCGCAAAACCCATGTCTTGATCGCCAGCCAGCGCAGTGGCTGGCGGCCACATGGGTGTGCTCTGTGCATCTGCGCTCTCAGGCCACGTGGTCGGCGCCACTGGCACCCAGCACCCGCTCTTTCAGGTGTGCCAATTGGTCGCGCAGGCGCGCGGCCTGCTCAAACTCCAGGTTGCGCGCGTGCTCCTGCATGCGTTTTTCCAGCCGCTTGATCTCGCGCGCCAGCTCGCGCTCGCTCATTTCTTCGCTGCCTGCCAGGTCGGCCATCGCGGCCGCCTGGCGCTGCACCTGCCGATCTGACTTTTCACTGTAGACACCGTCGATCAAGTCCCGGATGGGTTTTTGGATGCTGCGCGGCTCGATGCCATGCGCTTGGTTGTAGGCCAGTTGTTTGACGCGGCGGCGCTGGGTCTCGTCGATCGCCTTTTTCATCGACCCGGTGCAGCGGTCGGCGTACAAGATGGCGCGTCCGTGGCGGTTGCGCGCGGCACGGCCTATGGTCTGTATCAGGCTGCGCTCGGAACGCAAAAAACCTTCCTTGTCGGCGTCCAGAATCGCCACCAGCGAGACTTCCGGGATGTCCAGGCCCTCGCGCAGCAAGTTGATGCCGACCAGCACGTCAAACACACCCAGGCGCAGGTCACGAATGATCTCGACCCGCTCCACCGTGTCGACATCGCTGTGCAGGTAGCGCACCTTGACGCCGTTTTCAGTCAAATAGTCGGTCAGTTGCTCGGCCATGCGCTTGGTCAGCGTTGTAATCAGCACGCGCTCGCTTTTTTCTGCCCGCAGCCGAATTTCCTGCAACACGTCGTCCACCTGATGCGTGGCCGGGCGCACCTCAAGCTCGGGGTCGACCAGGCCGGTTGGGCGCACCAGTTGTTCGACCACCTGACCCGAGTGGGTTTTTTCGTAGTCGGCCGGCGTTGCCGAGACGAACACCACCTGACCCATGCGCTGCTCGAATTCCTCCAGCTTGAGCGGCCGGTTGTCGAGCGCGCTGGGCAGCCGGAAACCGTATTCGACCAGTGTGGTCTTGCGCGCCCGGTCGCCGTTGTACATGCCGCCAAACTGGCCCATCAGCACATGGCTTTCGTCCAGGAACATCAGCGCGTCCTTGGGTAGGTAATCGGTCAGGGTCGACGGCGGCTCGCCAGCGGCGCTGCCGGCCAGATGGCGCGAATAGTTCTCTATGCCCTTGCAGTGGCCCAGCTCGCAGAGCATTTCCAGGTCGAAGCGGGTGCGCTGCTCGAGCCGTTGCGCCTCGACCAGCTTGCCCATGGCCTGCAGCTCTTGCAAGCGCTGGCTCAATTCCAGCTTGATCGCCTCCACCGCGCGCAGCACCTGCTCGCGCGGCGTCACGTAGTGGCTGCTGGGGTAGACCGTGAAGCGCGGTATTTTCTGCCGCAGGCGGCCGGTCAACGGGTCAAACAGTTGCAGTGCCTCGACCGCGTCGTCGAACAACTCGATGCGGATCGCCAGTTCGGAGTGTTCGGCCGGAAAGACGTCGATCGTGTCCCCGCGCACGCGGAACTTGCCGCGCGAGAAGTCTTGCTCGTTGCGCGTGTACTGCATGCGCACCAGTTGCGCGATTAAATCGCGCTGACCGATTTTGTCGCCGCTGCGCAGCGTCAGTACCATTTGGTGGTAGCTCTCGGGCTTGCCGATGCCGTAAATGGCCGACACCGACGCCACGATCACCACATCGCGCCGCTCCAGAATGCTTTTGGTGCAAGACAGGCGCATTTGCTCGATGTGCTCGTTGATCGCGCTGTCTTTCTCGATGAACAAGTCGCGCTGCGGCACGTAGGCCTCGGGCTGGTAGTAATCGTAGTAGCTGACGAAATACTCGACCGCGTTGTGCGGAAAGAACTCGCGAAACTCGCTGTAGAGCTGGGCCGCCAGCGTCTTGTTGGGCGCAAACACGATGGCCGGGCGGCCCAGGCGGGCGATCACGTTGGCCATGGTGAAGGTTTTGCCCGAGCCGGTCACCCCCAGCAAGGTCTGGAACACCTCGCCGTGCTGTATGCCTTGGACCAGTTGGTCAATCGCCTCGGGCTGGTCGCCGGCGGGCGGGTAGGGCATGAAGAGCTTAAACGGCGAGCCGGCAAAGCGCACCCACTCGCCCTGGGCGGGCACTTCATTGACGGCCGCAAAGTCCGTGGTTGGCGAAGGCGACAGCAGGGACATGCGTCGATTGTGCCGCAGCGCTGCCAGGCCACGCCCGCAAGCCAAATCCGGCTTTGAGCCGACCAGATCCATCGGGACCAGTCAGTCTCAAGCTGGCCGGCTGCAGGATGAAAAACCTCAGGGGATCACCAGCACGTCGCAGCGGGTCTGGTGCAGCACATGCTGCGTCATGCTGCCCAGCAGGCGCTGGCCGAGCGAGCGCTCGCTGTGGTGGCCAATCGCGACGCAATCGACCGCCAATTCGGCTGCGATGGCAACGACGGCACGCGCTGCCACGTCGTCGACCACTTCGGTATCGATCGGATGCGCGGCCTGTGCCTGCAAGCTCTGCGCCAGTTGCTCCATCTGTTGCTTGAGGTGCGACTCCAGCGCGTCTTGCAACACCCTGAGCCCTTCCTTGGGCATGCCGCCGAAGCCGTGAATTTTGGCCAGCGCGCCATCGAGGGCGTGCAGCCAATAATGGTGGGCAGCCGGAAACAGACCGAGCGCGGCTGCAGCGGTGTGCGCCGCGCCGTCGCGCATATCGAGTGCAGTCAGTACTTTGGTGTAGGGCTGCGCGCTTGCACTGCGCACGATCAGCACCGGTGCAACGCCCGCGTGGGCGACCTTGGACGCCGTGCTGCCCAGGCCTATCAGGGCCGGCTCTGCGCGCGAGCCCAGCACCACCAATGAAGCCCCTTGCGCTGCCACACGGTCTTTGATCGCCTCGTGCGCCGGCGCCAGGCTCAAATGCACAGGAACCGCACAACCGGCGCGCTCGCTCAGTTCCTGCCCCAGCGCGTTGAGGCGCTCTTGCAGCAAGGAGGCTGAAGGGGGCGCAGCGGCGCTCAGGCTGCCTGGCGCAAACATGCTTTTGACCCGGCTCCAGGCGCCTGCATCGCAGGCATGCAGCAGGCACAGCGAGGCCTTGTGCGCCAGCGCCAGTTGCAAGGCGCGCTCGAGAGCGGCGTTGGAGCCGGACGAAAAATCGGTGGCTGCCACTATGCTGCGAATTGTCGTCATGACCATCTTCTCCACTGAGAGGTTCTCTGGGTTTGCCGACGGTTGATAAAGCAACTGCGGCGAACCCGATTATGTGGGATTATCGGCCAGGTACCGGGCCGCACCTTGCCCGGCGGCCACGCCGCTGGACAAACAGGCGGTGAGCAAATAGCCGCCGGTAGGCGCTTCCCAGTCCAGCATTTCGCCGGCGCAGAACAGGCCGGGCCGGTGTTTGACCATCAGTTGCCGGTCCAGCGCCTCAAACGTGACGCCACCGGCGCTGCTGATGGCTTCATCGATCGGGCGCGCCGCTAGCAGGCGCAGCGGTAAGGCTTTAAGGGCAGCCGCCAGGCGGGGCGGGTCGTGCAACACGTCTTTGGACAGCAACTCGTGCAGGATGGCGAGCTTGATGCCGTCTAGCCCCAGTCGGCTTTTCAAGTGCGACGACAGGCTGCGCGAGCCACGCGGATGGCTCAGTTGCGCCAGCACCTGCTCGCTGCTGCGCGCGGGCAGCAAGTCGAGCGCCAGCGTGGCGTATCCGTTGCGGGCGATTTCATCGCGCAGCAAGGCCGATGCGGCGTAGATCAGGCTGCCTTCTACGCCCGTGGCGGTGGCTACGAGTTCTCCCTGGCGCAAAAATCGCTGACCGCATGAGTCCTTGCAGTCAATCGCCACCGACTTGAACGGCTGACCGGCAAAGCGGCTGGCAAAGTGCGGGCTCCAACCCTCCGTCTGGCCATGCAGAGCCGCACCGGCCACATCAAAGCCACAGTTGCTGGCTAGCAGGTCGGCCACCGCCACCCCGGCCTGGCGCAAGTGGGGCACCCAGGCGCCGTCAGAGCCCAGTCGCGCCCAACTCGCCCCACCCAAGGCGAGCACGGTGGCTTTGGCACGCACAGCCAGCAGGGCTTGCGGGGTGGCAAAACGCAGCGTGCCGGGGTCGTCTTCGGCCCAGCCCAGCCAGCGATGCCGCATGTGAAACTGCACCGCTGGCGCCGCCAGCGCGCTGTGACGCAGCCGCTGCAACCAAGCGCGCAGCAGCGGCGCGGCTTTCATGTCGAGCGGAAAGACGCGCTGCGAGCTGCCGATGAATGTGTCTATGCCCAGACCTGCGGCCCAATCGCGCACGGCCTGCGGACCAAAGGCTTGCAGCAGCGGGCGCAGCACCTCGGCGCGCGCGCCAAAGCGGCTGATGAAGGCGTCCGGTGCTTCGGCGTGCGTCAGGTTCAAGCCGCCTTTGCCGGCCAATAAAAATTTTCGTCCAGCCGAAGGCATGGCGTCGAACAAATGCACACGCTGGCCGGCTGCTTGCAGCACTTGGGCGGCCATCAGGCCGGCCGCTCCGGCACCGATGACGGCCACGTCCAGCGGCGCAGCGGCGCTGCCGGCGGCGACAGGCGCACACGCGTTCGGCGGTCGGGTTGACAAATGGTCCATGCGGATGCAGGTCGCTCAGTCACGGGTCAGCGCTGTTTGCCTGGCCCGAGCAGCCATCGGCGGCAGGGCCGCCGCGCGCGCTTGTCGCAGGCTTTAAGTCCCCGGGCAAAGCGCAGATCGGGTTCAGTGCACGTTTGGCAGTAGAAAATCTTTGCTGATGCGACGGCCGAGTTCGTTCACCCGGTCGAGAAACTGGGTCAGAAAGGCGTGCAGGCCGGTGGCCAGAATTTCATCGATGCGAGCGTACTGCAAGTCAGCCTTGAGCTTGCCGGCGCGGCGCAGGGTTTCACCCGAATGGTCGTTGGCCACCACGCTGAGATTGTTCACCACTTCGTTGAGACTGGCGGCCAGGCTGCGCGGCATGTCGGCGCGCAGAATCAAGAGCTCGGCCACGCGCTCGGGCGAGATGACGTCGCGGTAGACCTTGCGGTAGACCTCAAAGCCGCTGACGCTGCGCAAAATGGCGCTCCAGTGGTAGAAGTCGTATTCCTGCTCGGTTTCGCGCACCGCACCAAAAAAATCGTTCTGCGCCGCATGAAACTTGACGTCGAGCAAACGCGCCGTGTTGTCGGCGCGCTCCAGAAATGAGCCCATGCGGTAGAAGTGAAACGCCTCGTCTTGCAGCATGGTGCCGACTGCCACGCCACGCGAGAGGTGCGAGCGGTACTTGACCCATTCAAAAAACCGGCCTGGATCGCGCTCGAACTCGTCGCTGCCAAGCAAGCGGGTCATCTCCAGCCACGTCTGGTTCTGCGTCTCCCAGAGTTCTGTGGTGAGCACGCCACGCACCGCGCGGGCATTCTCGCGCGCCGCGCGCAAACAGGCGACGATGCTCGAGGGGTTGTTTTCGTCGCGCACCATGAAGTCGAGCACCTGGCGCGGTGCAATGGCGGCGCCGTGCCGGGCGGTGTAGAGCGGCACCAGTTCGCTGATGGCAAGCAGGCCCTCCCAGCCTTGCTGGGCCACGACGGCCGACAAGGGCAGCAGCGCCGTCTGGTGATTCACGTCGAGCATGCGGGCGGTGTTCTCGGCTCGCTCGGTGTAGCGAGACATCCAGAACAGGTGGTCGGCGGTGCGAGAAAGCATGGCTCAGTCCTCAAGAATCCAGGTGTCTTTGGTGCCTCCGCCCTGCGAAGAATTGACCACCAGCGAGCCGTCTTTCAGCGCCACGCGGGTCAGGCCGCCCGGCACCATCTGGACCGTTTTGCCCGACAGCACGAACGGCCGCAAATCGATGTGGCGCGGCGCCACGCCGCTTTGCACGTAGGTCGGGCAGGTCGAGAGCGCCAGGGTGGGCTGGGCGATGTAGCTCTCGGGTTTGGCCAGCAGCACGTGGCGAAAGGCTTCGATCTCGGCCGTGCTGGCGGCCGGTCCGACCAGCATGCCGTAGCCGCCGGCGCCGTGCACCTTTTTGAGCACTAACTCGCCCAGGTGCGCCAGCATGTACTTGAGGTCTTGCGGATTGCGCCCCAGGAAGGTGGGCACATTGCTGAGCAGCGGCTTTTCACCGAGGTAGAACTCGATCATCTGCGGCACATAGGGATAGATCGACTTGTCGTCGGCCACCCCGGTGCCGACCGCGTTGCAAATCGTCACGTTACCGTTGCGGTAGACGTCCAGCAACCCGGCACAGCCCAACTGGGAGCCGGGGCGAAACACCAGCGGGTCGAGAAAATCGTCGTCGACACGGCGGTAAATCACGTCAACCCGTTTCGGTCCGCGCGTGGTGCGCATGTAGACAAAGTTGTCTTTCACGAACAGGTCTTGCCCCTCGACCAATTCAATGCCCATTTGCTGCGCCAGGAAAGCGTGCTCGAAATAGGCGCTGTTGTACATGCCGGGCGTGAGCAGCACCACGGTTGGCTCGGCCGTGGTGGCCGGGCCGACGGCGCGCAGGGTCTCGAGCAACAAGTCGGGATAGTGCGCCACCGGGGCGACGCGGTTTTCGCCGAACAGATCGGGAAACAAGCGCATCATCATCTTGCGGTCTTCCAGCATGTACGACACACCGCTGGGCACGCGCAGGTTGTCTTCCAATACAAAGTATTCGCCCTCGCCCTGGGCGTTCGGTGCGCGCACGATGTCTATGCCCGCGATGTGTGCATACACGCCGGCGGGAACGGCCACACCTATCATCTGGGGGCGAAACTGTTCGTTGTGCAGCACTTGTTCAGCCGGGACAATGCCGGCCTGGATGATTTCTTGCTCGTGGTAGACGTCGTGCACGAAACGGTTCAGCGCGCTCACGCGCTGCACCAAACCGGCCTGCAGTCGATCCCACTCGTGCACCGGAATGATGCGCGGGATCAGATCAAAGGGAATCAGGCGCTCGGTGCCGCCGTTGCTGGCGTCGGTGCCTTGTTCGTCATAAACCGCAAAAGTGATGCCGACGCGGCGAAAAATCATTTCCGCCTCTTCGCGCCGCGCCGCCATCACTGCATTGGGTTGTTTCGCCAACCAGCGGGCGTAGTTGCGGTAATGCACCCGAACCTGGTCGGGTGATGCATACATTTCATCAATCATCGGTGGGCTCGTGGGTTGCACGCGCCGCGCACCAACCACGCAGGGGAGACAGTCGGTGCGGCAGGCGCTCGGTATTTATACTGACTTGACTAAAGCAAGCGCCGTGCCAACCAAGAACGCTCAACCGGCTGTGGCTTCCTCGGGCTTGGCCTTGCCCTCTTTCCTGGGCAGCGGCTGGATGTCGAGTTTGACCTCTTGCACGTCCTTGCCCGCTTCGTCGGTTTTGCTCTCCAGGTCCACCGTCAAGCGCCCGCCTTCGGTCAGGCGGCCAAACAGCAACTCGTCGGCCAGGGCGCGCCGAATCATCTCCTGAATCAGTCGCTGCATAGGGCGCGCACCCATCAGCGGGTCAAAGCCCTTCTTGGCCAGGTGTTTGCGCAGCGCGTCGGTGAACGTGACCTCGACTTTCTTCTCGCCGAGCTGGCCTTCGAGCTGCAGCAAGAACTTGTCCACCACCCGCATGATGACGTTCTCGTCCAGCGCTTTGAAGCTGACCATGGCGTCGAGCCGGTTGCGAAACTCTGGCGTGAACAGGCGCTTGATGTCGGCCATCTCGTCGCCCGCCTCGCGCGGGTTGGTAAAGCCGATGCTCGCCTTATTCATGGTCTCGGCGCCGGCGTTGGTCGTCATGATGACGATGACGTTGCGAAAATCGGCCTTGCGCCCGTTGTTGTCGGTCAAGGTGCCGTGGTCCATCACCTGCAACAGCACGTTGAAGATGTCGGGGTGCGCTTTTTCGATCTCGTCGAGCAAGAGCACACAGTGCGGCTTTTTCGTCACCGCCTCGGTCAGCAAACCCCCCTGGTCAAAACCCACGTAGCCGGGTGGCGCACCAATGAGGCGACTGACCGCGTGGCGCTCCATGTACTCCGACATGTCAAAGCGGATCAGGTCGATGCCCATGATGTAGGCAAGCTGTCTGGCCGCTTCGGTCTTGCCAACGCCGGTAGGACCGCTGAACAAGAAGGCGCCGATCGGCTTGTCGGACTTGCCCAGGCCAGAGCGCGCCATCTTGACGCTGGAGGCCAGCACCTCAAGCGCCTTGTCCTGACCGAACACCACGCTTTTGAGATCGCGCTCAAGTGTGAGCAGCTTGCTGCGGTCGTCGCTGGAGACGTTGGCGGGTGGAATGCGGGCAATTTTGGCCACGATCTCCTCCACCTCGGTCTTGGTGATGGTTTTCTTGCGCTTGGACAGCGGCAGAATGCGCTGCGCCGCGCCGGCTTCGTCGATCACATCGATCGCCTTGTCGGGCAGGTGCCGGTCGTTGATGTATTTGGCGCTCAGTTCGGCCGCCGCTTGCAGCGCCGCCAGGGCGTACTTGACGTTGTGGTGCTCCTCAAAACGCGACTTCAGACCTTTGAGGATGTCCACCGTCTGCTCTACCGACGGCTCGACCACGTCGATCTTCTGGAAGCGGCGCGAGAGCGCCGCGTCTTTCTCGAAAATGCCGCGGTATTCGGTAAAGGTGGTGGCGCCAATGCACTTGAGCATGCCGCTGGAGAGTGCGGGCTTGAGCAGGTTGGATGCGTCCAGCGTGCCGCCCGAGGCCGCACCGGCGCCGATCAGGGTGTGGATTTCATCGATGAACAAAATCGCGTTCGGTTTGTCTTTCATCGACTTGAGCACGCCTTTCAAGCGCTGCTCGAAGTCGCCCCGGTATTTGGTGCCGGCCAGCAAGGCACCCATGTCGAGTGAATAGACCTGCGATTGAGCCAACACTTCGGGCACCTCGTTCTGGGTGATGCGCCAGGCCAGCCCCTCGGCAATGGCGGTCTTGCCGACGCCGGCCTCGCCCACCAGCAGCGGGTTGTTTTTGCGCCGACGGCACAAAATCTGAATTACGCGTTCGACCTCGTAATCGCGCCCGATCAGCGGGTCGATCTTGCCGTCTTTGGCGAGCTGGTTCAGGTTCTGGGTGAACTGCTCCAGCGGGGAAGCCTTTTCGTTCGACTTGGCTTCTCCGGCTTCTTCGTTGTCGGCCGCACCCTCGCCCGGTTTGCTGGGTTCGGGCGGATCGCTTTTGCGAATCCCATGCGCAATGAAATTGACCACATCCAGCCGCGTGACACCCTGCTGGTGCAGGTAGTAGACGGCGTGCGAATCTTTTTCACCAAAAATCGCCACCAGCACGTTGGCGCCGGTGACTTCCTTCTTGCCGTTGCCAGTCGACTGCACGTGCATGATGGCGCGCTGAATGACGCGCTGAAAACCCAGCGTGGGCTGGGTGTCCACCTCATCGCTGCCGCTCACCTGCGGTGTGTTGTCTTTGATGAAGTGGGCCAGCGACTTGCGCAAATCGTCCAGATTGGCTGAACAGGCGCGCAACACCTCGGCCGCGCTGGGATTATCGAGCAAGGCCAGCAGCAGGTGCTCGACGGTGATGAATTCGTGCCGCTGCTGCCTGGCTTCGACGAAGGCCATGTGCAAGCTGACTTCAAGTTCCTGGGCAATCATGGTCACGTCCTTTGGGCTGGTGGTGAGGTCAAACGCAGCGCTTGACCGAAGATTACGCGAAAGCGGCGTATCAGGTGGGGCGTGTTGTTAATTATTCAATCGGCTCGCTCAGGCATTGCAGCGGATGACCGGCGCTGTGGGCCGCTTGCTGCACCTGCTCGACCTTGGTGTTGGCGATATCACGGCTGTAAACCCCGCAAATGCCTTTGCCTTCCAGGTGAATTTTGAGCATGATCTGGGTCGCGGCCTGACGATCCTTGTTGAAAAACTCCTGCAGCACCTGCACCACGAACTCCATCGGCGTGAAGTCGTCGTTGAGCAGCACCACCTGAAACATCTGCGGCGGCTGGGTGCGCTGGCTGCGACGTTCGAGCACCACCGCATCGTCACCGTCCGCTCTGGGTTGGGTCAGCGGTGGGGCGGATTGTTTGGGATTCCTGGGTGCCATGCGAGCCATTTTACCCAGGACATCCCAACCCGCTCGCGCTCGAAAAATGCCAGCGCGCCACACCACACCAGGAGCCGCCGCCTCAGACAAGCTGTCGGGTTCCGTGCGATTGCGTACCCTGTCGCAGCAGGCCCTCGTTTCGGGCGCGTGCTGTTTTGGCGGCCTGGAAGGGGTCTGATGAAAAAAAATCAAAAACAGAAATCAGAAGTACTTCGCAGCGAGTCCTGTTTCAGGGGGCCGGGAAATTACAGAACGAATGTTGCACCACCTATGCGGCGATGTCGTCCGGCAGCAGCATGGCCAGCCGGGCGCTGATGTCATCGGCACGGGTTGAACCCGCTTCAGTTTCGATGCGCTGCAACAACTCGCGGGCCACGGACTGCAGGGATTCGCGGTCGTGCGCACCCCTGAACTGTTCGCGCATGGCCACCACCAGCGCCGGGTCACGCCGGGCAAACATGCGCTCAGCCACGTCGAACAAAAACATGCGTGCCGTGACCAGCGAGCGCTTTCCATCAAAGGTGTCGGCGGCCCCACGCACGGGCTGCGCAGGGTGGGCCGGTGGTTTTTCCCCGGCTGGCGATGGAACGCTTGGCGTGCTGGCCGTGGCGGCAGGCACTGGCTGTGTCTTGCCCTTGGCGCTGGCTGGGGTTTGCGGCGCAGGAATCCGCACTGGGGCCAGGTAACCCTGGTTGAGCAGCGCGTGGATCAGTGTGGCTTCGGCCTGGACCAGGCTGGCCAGTTCGGGGCCGGTTTTCTTGCCGTCGGCCAGCAGCAAGAGCGCGCGTTCTTTCAGCCCCAGCGTGCGCTGGCGTGAGCTCAACTCGGCTACGGCCTTGTCGGTTTTGAGAAGGTACTCCATCACATCCGGACACCCGAGTGCCCGCTCCAGTTCTTCATCTGTATCAAGAGCGGTTCAGTGTGGCCGATGTCTGTGACACTTGTGCGATGCGAGGCGCCAGCGGCGACGCCAGCGCGCGCTGAGAGCCGCACGCGCTGGGCGCCCGTCTGGGCCGGGTGTCTGGCCTGGGCGTGCGCGCAGCCCGCTGCTGCCGCCGACGCGCAGGCGCCGACTGCTGCGCGCGCTATCCCGGATAATCGCGGGCATGAGCGGCAACACCCTGGGTACTTTGTTTTGTGTCACCAATTTTGGTGAATCTCACGGTCCGGCCATTGGCTGCGTGATCGACGGTTGTCCACCCGGCCTGGACTTGTGCGAGGCCGACATCCAGGTTGACCTGGATCGCCGCCGCCCTGGCACATCCAAATATGTGACGCAGCGCAAGGAACCCGACGCAGTGGAAATTCTCTCTGGCGTCTACCAGGGCCAGACCACCGGTACGCCGATTGCGCTGCTGATTCGCAACACCGATCAGCGCAGCCACGACTACGGCGACATCGCGCAGACTTTCAGGCCCGGCCATGCCGACTACAGCTACTGGCAAAAATACGGCATTCGCGATCCGCGCGGTGGCGGCCGCAGTTCGGCGCGCCTGACGGCGCCCACGGTGGCCGCCGCTGCGGTGGCCAAGAAGTGGCTGCTGCAAACATACGGCACCCGCTTTGCCGCTTGCCTGACGCAGTTGGGCGAGCTGCCGCTGGCGTTCGAAGGCTGGCAGCACGTGCCGAATAACCCGTTTTTTGCTCCGCTGGCTGACGTCTCGGCACTGGAGGATTATCTGAGCGCGCTGCGCAAAAGCGGCGACTCGTGCGGCGCGCGCCTGCGCGTGGTGGCGCAGCAGGTGCCCGTTGGCCTGGGCCAGCCGCTGTACGACAAGCTCGACGCCGACATCGCCCGCGTCATGATGGGACTCAACGCCGTCAAGGGGGTCGAGATCGGCGCCGGTTTCGCCAGCGTCAGCCAGCGCGGCAGCACGCACGGCGATGCGTTGACGCCGGATGGTTTCGTGGGCAACAACGCCGGTGGCGTGCTCGGTGGCATCAGCACCGGGCAAGACCTGGAGGTGGCGCTGGCGATCAAACCGACCCCCTCGATTCTGATTCCGCGCCCCAGCATTGACCTGTCCGGCCAGCCCAGCGAGATCATCACCAAGGGCCGGCACGACCCCTGTGTCGGCCTGCGCGCCGCACCGATTGCCGAGGCCTTGCTGGCGCTGGTGCTGATGGATCATGCGCTGCGCCAGCGTGCGCAGTGTGGCGACGTGCGCGTGCCCACGCCCGACATCGCAGCGCTGTCGCGCCGCTGATGCTGCGCCTGCTGGCCGTTGTTCGGCAGCACTTTCGCCGTGGTCAAACGCCGTCAACTGCTGCCTTTTGCAGCCCTTTCGGCGAGCTACTTCGCGCACATCGGATTTTTCAACCCCTATTTGCCGCTGTGGCTGGATGAACTCGGTTTTGGCCTGCTGGCGATCAGCGTGCTGGTCTCGGTGCCGTCGGCGACGCGCCTGTTCGCGCCCTACCTCTGGGGTTCGCTGAGCGATTACACCGGCCAGCGCGTGTGGCTGCTGCGCTACTGCGCCACGCTGGCCTTGTTGCTGTCGCTGGGCCTGTGGTTCGAACCTGGTGGCGTCGCGCTGTTCGTGCTGCTGCTGCTCATGTTCAGCCACACCAGCGCCATGATGCCCATGAGCGAGGCGGCGCTGGCGCACCTGGTCAGTCAGGACGGGGTTTTTGATGCGCGGCGTTACGGCCGCGTGCGTCTGTGGGGCTCCTTGGGTTTCTTGCTCACCGTGGTCGCCGCCGGTTGGTGGTTTGAGCGCTTTGGGCTGTCTGATTTTCCTGCCTGGACGCTGGCTACGCTGGCCGCCGTGCTGCTTTGCGTTTGGCTGCTGCCCGATGTGCGCGAGGCCGCGCAGCACGAATCCAGTCAGCCCAGCGTGTGGCCGGTGCTGCGCCGGCCGCCGGTGCGCTGGTTTTTTCTGGCCTTGTTCTTTCACCTGCTGGCGCACATCGTCATCTACGTTTTTTTCTCGCTTTATCTCGATTCACTGGGTTACAGCAAAGTGGTGATCGGCCTCATGTGGGCGTTTTCGGTGCTGATCGAGATCGCCTGGTTTTTCAGCCAGGCGCGCTGGTTGCCGCGCCTGTCACTCAGTGGCTGGCTGGTGCTGGCGGCCGTGCTGACGGCGCTGCGCATGGGCCTGACCGCCGGACTGCCGCTGGTGTGGCCGTTGTTGCTGCTGGCGCAGGCCCTGCACGCGATCACTTTTGCTGCACACCACACGGTCTGCATCGCCTTGCTTTCGCAGCATTTTCCGGGGCGCCTGCGCGGGCGTGGACAGGCGCTCTACACCGTGTTCGGCTACGGTCTGCCGGGCGTGTTGGGTGGCCTGGGAGGCGGCTTGCTGGCATCGGTCTACGGCTTGGCCAGTGTGTTCTGGCTGGGTCTGGTCTGCGCGCTGCTGGCCCTGGCTTGCACGCTGCGCTTGCGTGGGCTGACGCGCGCAGCGTGAGCGCCAGAGCGGCCCAGGCCGCTAGGGCGCGCCGTATTTGCGCACCAGACCCTCGATGGCCAGTGCGTAGCCGTGTACGCCAAAACCGATCACGATGCCGGCTGCCGCCGGCGAGACCCAAGAGTGCTGGCGAAAGCTCTCGCGCGCGTGCACGTTGGAGATGTGGCACTCAATCACTGGCAGACCGGCGACGGCTTGAATGGCGTCGAACAGGGCAATCGACGTGTGGGTCAAAGCGCCCGGGTTGAACACGCAGCCCAGCGCCGCGCCGGCCTGGTACAGGCGGCCGTAGTCGTGAATTTTGTCAATCAGAGCGCCTTCCCAGTTGCTCTGAAAACACTCGGCGGCAAAGCCCAGTCGGCTCGCCGTGGCCTGGCACAGCGCCTCCAGTTCAGGCAACGTGGTGTTGCCATACAGGGCGGGTTCGCGTGTGCCCAGCAGGTTCAGATTCGGGCCATTGAGGATCAGGATTTTTTTCATCGTAAAACTAGCTCCGGTTGAAACCGCGCTCTTGAGGGCGGTGCAAAGCTTGGCTCAGCCTCTCAAACCAGCGGCACGCTCAGACGCGCTATCACCGGCCGGGTCTGCGGGCGCACGCCGCGCCACCATGCAAACGCCTCGGCCGCTTGCTCGACCAGCATGCCGACGCCGTCGGCGAGTTGGTGTACGCCGGCGGCGCGGGCCTGTCGCAAAAAAGGCGTCAGCCCCTGGCCGTAGACCAGTTCGTAGGCCAGCGCGTCGGCTGCGAACAAATGGGCTGGCAAGGGCAGGGCGGCGTGCGACAGGCCGGTCGAGGTGGCGTTGAGCACCAGGTCAAACACCTCGCCCGCCAGCTCATCGAAGCCACCGGTTTGCAGCTCGACGTGGGCGGCAAAGTCGCGCTTGAGGCGGTGCGCCTTGTCGGCGCTGCGGTTGGCCACGGCCAGCAGCGCCGGCCGTTGCGCCGCAAGCGGCAAGATGGCGCCGCGCGCAGCTCCACCCGCGCCCAGCAACAGCACGCGCTTGCCCGCCAGCGAAAAACCCAGGTTGCACTGGATGTCGTTTACCAGCCCGACGCCGTCGAAGTTTTGCGCCCAGATGCGATCGCCCTCGAACTTCAGCGCGTTGGCTGCACCCGCTGCGCGTGCGCTCTGGAGCGCGTCGCTGGCGAGGGCCAGCGCTTGCAGCTTGAAGGGCAGCGTCACGTTGACGCCGCGCCCGCCCTGAGCGCGAAACGCCAGCACGGTGGCGGCAAAGCCGTGCAGCGGGGCTTCGATGGCGCTGTACGCCATGATTTGGCCGCTGGCTTGCGCAAACGCGGCGTGAATCTGCGGCGACTTGCTGTGGCCAATGGGGTGGCCGATGACGGCGTAGCGGTCCGGGGTGCAGGTGGCGGGCATGGGTGGGCGTTGCGGCAGGGTGGAAAAAGACCCATTGTCGCTGGCCGGTGGAGGTCGGAGCGCTTGCGGCCTTGTCTCACGAGGCATGAGCCGCAAGGCGGGGGCGAGTCTGTGTATGGGTCCATGTCATGACGCCGCGTCGTTTTGCAGACAGGGTTTAAAATGCCCCGACCCACACCCTTGTGCCGGCTGCGCCTCGGCGCTGGGCGCGCTGCATCCAGTCGACACCAGTTCATCATCCCCCATGACCACCGTCCACGACCCCAAACGCAAACGAGCATTAGTGTTGCGACTCAAGCGCGTAGAGGGGCAGTTGCGCGGTGTCCAGAACCTGATCGAAACCGGTGCCGATTGTGAAAAAGTGGCCCAGCAACTGACAGCGGCGCGCAAGGCCCTGGACAAGTCCTTCTACGCCATGGTCGGCTGTATCATCGCGCAAGGCGACCTGCCGCCGGACGATATTGCCGACATGTTGGCGCGTTTTTCCTGATGCAGAGGTACAGGTTGGCATGAATCCAATCCAGCTCTTTGATGCCGACTCCAGCACCTACACCTATGTGCTGTTCGACCCGCACACGCGCGCGGCGCTCATCATCGACCCGGTGGACGAGCAGCTTGAACGCGATCTGGCTGCGCTGCGCGA
Source organism: Hydrogenophaga sp. (assembly GCF_014773545.1). GTDB lineage: Bacteria > Pseudomonadota > Gammaproteobacteria > Burkholderiales > Burkholderiaceae_C > Hydrogenophaga. Next base: position 67,021 of record NZ_SDDV01000001.1, read on the forward strand.
GTACGGACTCAAACTGGTCTGGGCGCTGGAAACCCATGCCCATGCCGACCACATCACCAGCGCGGCCAAACTCGCCGAGCTCACCGGCTGCCAGACCGCGGCTCCGCAGGGTTGCGGCATTGGCACTGCGAGCGTGCAGCTGCAACACGGCGCGGCGCTGCGCTTTGGAGGTCAAACGCTGCAGGCCCTGCACACGCCGGGTCATACCGCCGGCAGCATGAGTTTTCTCTGGCAATCCCCGGACGCTGCTCACGTCTTCACCGGGGACAGCTTGCTCATCAACGGCTGCGGTCGCACCGACTTTCAGTCGGGTAGCGCCAAGGACCTGTATCACAGCATCACCCAGGTGTTGTTTGCCCTGCCCGATGCCACCACCGTCTGGCCCGGGCACGACTACCAGGGGCGCAGCCACTCCAGCATCGGGCGCGAAAAGGCCAACAATGCCCGTCTGGCGGGCAAGACCGAGGCCGAATTCGTGGCCCTGATGGATGCGCTGAATTTGCCCAAACCGCGCCGGATCGACGAAGCCGTGCCGGCCAATCTCAAGTCTGGCATCCGGCACGACGCCGACGGTGCCTGGCTGCTGCAGCCGCGCCCGGCGCAGGGCGTGCATCAGGGCAGCTACGCCGGCGACGTGACGCCCCAACTGGCCTGGCAGTGGGTGCAGTCAGGCCAGGCGCTGCTGGTGGATGTGCGCACCGACGCCGAGCGTGAGTGGGTCGGTTCTGTCCCCGGCGCGCAGGCGCTGCCCTGGAAGACTTGGCCTGGTATGGTGCCGAATCCCGCCTTTGACGAGGGCTTGCGGCAAGCGGGTGCCGCAGGCAAAAAGCTGCTGCTGCTGTGCCGCAGTGGTGTGCGCTCGATCGCCGGCGCCAAGCGGGCCACCGAACTTGGTTTGCAGGCCTACAACATCCTGGAAGGCTTCGAGGGCGACCTCGACGCCAGCGCGCAGCGTGGCCACAGCGGCGGCTGGCGCTACCACGGCCTGCCCTGGCGGCAGAGCTGAGGCAGCGCGTTGCTGCCTGTATGGATGTGTTGAACGAACAAGCTCTGCGCGCATGAGATTTCTGGCTCTCGACGTGGGCAACACCCGTCTGAAATGGGCTTTGTACGAAGCGCCCCGCCCCAGCGCGCGTTTGCTCGCGCACGGGGCTCAGTTTCTGGAAAACATCGACAAGCTCGCGGACGGCGACTGGCGCGGACTGCCGGTACCGAGTGCGCTGCTGGGCTGCGTGGTCGCTGCTGACGCTGTCAGGCGCCGGATCGAAGACCAACTCGAGATGTGGGACGTGGCGCCGCAGTGGGTGGTCTCCAGCAGCGCCGAGGCGGGACTGGTAAATGGCTACGATCATCCGGCCCGGCTCGGCTGCGACCGCTGGGTCGCAATGATTGGTGCGCGCCAGCGTTTGCTCTCGCGCGGTCCGGCGCGGCCTTGCGTGGTGGTGATGGTGGGCACAGCGGTAACGGTGGAGGCGATCGACGCCAGCGGCCGCTTTCTGGGTGGCATCATCCTGCCCGGGCACGGCATCATGCTGCGCGCGCTCGAGTCGGGCACCGCCGGGCTGCACGTGCCCACGGGTGAGGTGCGCGACTTTCCCACCAACACCAGCGACGCACTCACCAGCGGTGGCACTTTTGCCATTGCCGGGGCGGTGCAACGCATGGTGGAAAACCTGCGCCGCCACTGTGCCGGCGAGCCGGTGGTTTACATGACCGGAGGCGCCGGTTGGAAAATGGCGCCTAGTATGTCGATGCCGGTGGAACTGGTCGAGAGCCTTATTTTTGACGGTCTGCTGGAAATTGCGCAGCAGCGGCTGGGCAGGGGCTGAACGGTTTGCCTGGCCCTTGAGTTACAGTCGAACGCGCCGCCAACGGCCATTTTGAGCAGAAAATCCCCATGTCCGACCTTCAAACCCGTTTTGATGCCGCCACCGCCCATGCCAAAGGCCTGAGCGAGCGCCCTGACAATGCCACGCTGCTCAACATCTACGCGCTCTTCAAGCAAGCCACAGCAGGTGATAACGTGGACCAGAAACCAGGCTTTTCCGACCTGGTCGGGCGCGCCAAATGGGACGCCTGGAACCGGCTCAAGGGCACACCGGGCGCTGCGGCGATGCAGCAATACATCGATCTGATCGAGTCCTTGCGCTGAGGCAGCAGTCGGCCGCAGGGGCGGGCAGCCGCCGAGACTGGTTTTGGCTACGATGCGCTTTTGAACTTTGCGAGGCCCAAGCATGCAACTGATCGAATCCCTTGTGGCCCAGGCGGCAGGCATTGCGGCGCTGCGGCGCGACATACACGCCCATCCCGAGCTGTGTTTCGAGGAGCTGCGCACCGCCGAACTGGTGGCGCAAAAGCTCGGTGACTGGGGCATCGAGGTGCACCGTGGACTGGGCCGCACCGGGGTGGTGGGTGTCGTGCGTGGGCGCGACGCCGGGGCCTGCGGCCGCGCCATCGGCTTGCGTGCCGACATGGACGCCTTGCCGATGCAAGAGCACAACCACTTTGCCCACGCCAGCCGGTACGCCGGCAAAATGCACGCCTGCGGCCACGACGGCCACACCGCCATGCTGCTGGCGGCGGCGCAGCACTTGGCCGCCCAGCGCGATTTTGACGGCACGGTCTATCTGATCTTTCAGCCCGCCGAAGAGGGCGGTGGCGGCGCACGCGAGATGATTCGGGACGGTTTGTTCGAGCGCTTTGCGATGGAGGCGGTGTTTGGCATGCACAACTGGCCGGGCTTGCCGGTCGGCAGCTTTGCCGTCAGTCCCGGTCCGGTGATGGCGTCGAGCAATGAATTTCGCATCGTCATCCAGGGCAAGGGCGCGCACGCCGCGCTGCCACACAACGGCATCGACCCGGTGCCGGTGGCCTGCCAGATGGTGATGGCGTTTCAGACCATCATCACGCGCAACAAAAAACCGGTGGAAGCGGGGGTGATCTCGGTCACCATGATCCACACCGGCGAGGCCACCAACGTGGTGCCCGAGCGCTGTGAAATCCAGGGCACGGTGCGCACCTTCAGCAACGAACTGCTCGACCTGATCGAGCACCGCATGGGCGAGGTGGCGCAGCACACCAGTGCCGCCTTCGGTGCCAGCTGTGAATTTCAGTTTCAGCGCAACTACCCGCCCACCATCAACCACCCGCAGCCCAGCGCATTGGCGCGCACCGTGCTGATCGACCTGCTGGGCAGCGAGCAGGTGTTGCCGCAAGAGCCCACCATGGGCGCGGAAGACTTTGCCTACATGCTGCAGCAGCGCCCTGGCTGTTACGTGTTCATCGGCAATGGCGAGGGCGCGCACCGGGGCGCTTACTCAGGCGGCGGGCACGAGCTGGGCCCGTGTACCTTGCACAACCCGCATTACGACTTCAACGACGAGCTGATTCCGCTCGGCGCGACGTACTGGGTGCGCTTGGTGGAGCGCTGGCTGGGCTAGTGCATCGTCCCCAAATAGGTTTCATTGCCGCATCAGTCAGGCGCTTTTTACCGGCAACGACGGTATCGATCCAGCGTGCGCTGCCACAGGTGCAGATGTGCCAGCCCCAGACAGGCGGACTCATCGGCATCCACCACCAGCAACGGATGGATAAAGAAGCCCAGATCGCTGCCATTGCCGAGCGTGCCCAAGCCGCTCACCCGGTTGGCGTGGCGTTGAAAGTTGATCTCGCTGCTGTCCTGAATAGCCAACACATGCCGACCACGACTGCGCATGCCAATATCGGCACACGCACCATCGATCAATTCCTCGACGCTCACGCGCGGATTAGCCAAAAACCGGCCAAAGCGAACCTCTCCCGCACGATTCCCACCCAGTTGCCGCAGACAAACTTGCTGCGCGCCCACCAGCCGCTCATGCAGTTCCGCTGCCGTTTTTTTAAGCGCGCATCGCCAAAATCTCCCAAGGCATATCGCTCGTCTCGCACCTCTTGCCGTTTCATTTCCATGGCCAAAACCTCCGTAGGTAAACCCTATCTGCGCAGGCATTGTTCGTGCCAGAGATGTGTGCATGCGGTAGCCCACTGGGAGAGGGTGGGGGTGATCAATCAGGCGGCGTGATCGGTGCTGCCGGGCCTGGTAGGCTGGGGTGCGGCAAGTCAGGTGGCGCTGGGCGCGCCGCTTGCAGGCCCCGTTCCCAGGCCGCCAGCCAGTGCGGCAGGCTGAGCGCCGGGTCGGTGCCCAGGCCGCGCAACACGCAGCCGCCGGCCGCACCGCTGCGGGCGGTCTGCGCCAGTTGTTCGGGCGTCAGAATGCCGCCAATTGCCAGCACCGGCGCCGGCGCCATGTGTGCCCACCAGGCCAGGTTGTCTTGCCCTTGCGGGTGCCAGGGCATGTCTTTGCTGCGGGTGGGCCAGACCGGGCCGCAGGCAATGGCGTCGGGCAGCAAGGCGGCGGCGCGGCAGAGTTCCCACAGGCTGTGCGTGCTCAGGCCCAGCGCCACACCGTCGGCGCGCGCCTGCGCCAGCCGCGCGCGGTCGGCGGCGCTCAGCGCCAGCAGGTCTTCTTGCCCCAGGTGCAGCGCGCGTGCGCCTTGCTCGAGTGCGAGCTGCCAGTGGTCGTTGATGTACAGCGTGGCTTTGTGCGTCTGCGCAGCGGCCTGAGCGGCGCGGATTTCGCCGCTCAGGTGTTCGATCCAGGCCGGGTCGGTGGCGGCCAGGCCTGCGGGCCGTTTGATACGCAGTTGCAGCGTGCGCACGCCTGCGCTCAGGCATTGGCGCACCCGCTGCGCGCTGTCGACGATGGCGTAGACGCCGGGCGACTGGGCGCGCTGGCGCTGCGGCCAGTCGGTCGGCGCCGTCGGCTCCAGCGACAGGCGCGGCAGCAGCGTCGGGTCGGTGCCAAAACCGGCGCTGGCGCAGACCGGCCCGGCGCCCTGGCCGAGCGGGTAGGACTGACGCAGCGCGTGGGTGCTCAGCATCTTGGCCAGCACGGCGGCGTCGGCGCTGACGAAGCCCAGCGCCAGCGCGGCCGCCAGCGCGCTGGCAAAAGTGCAGCCGCTGCCGTGGTGGTGCACGCTGGCCACGCGCGGCAGGCTGAGCCAGCCGCTGGCGTGCGGGCTGTGCAGCCAGTCGTTGGCCAACCGCTCGGCAGCGTCGCCGCCGGTGATGCAGACGCTTGCTGCGCCCAGGGCTTGCAGCGCCAGCGCCTGTTCGGGCACGCTTGACGTGTCTGCGTCGGGCAGGCCGAGCAGGGCTTGGGCTTCGCGCCGGTTCGGCGTGATGACGCAGGCGCGCGGCAGCAGCTCGTCGCGGTAGACGCGCAGCAGTTCTTTGTCGGCAAAGGCCGCGCCGGTGCTGGCGCGCAGCACCGGGTCCAGCACCAGCGCCACCGGTGCGCGCTGGCGCAGCCGGTCCAGCGTGCGCGCCAGCGCGCGTGCGTTGGCGGCGCTGCCGAGCAGGCCGGTCTTGATGACGCGCGGCGGCAGGTCGTGTGCCAGCGCGTCGAGCTGGGCTTGCAGCACGCTGGCGTCGAGCGCGTGCACCAGCGTGACGGCCTGGCTGTTTTGCGCTGTGATGGCGGCGGGTACCGGGCACAGATGGACGCCCAAGGCGTGCACGGCGCGCGCATCGGCGGCCAGACCGGCGCCACCGCCGCTGTCGGTGCCGGCCACGCTCCAGACGATCGGGGGCGATGAGGGCAGTGAGGGCAGTGAGGGGGTGGGAAACATGTGCAGTGCGTCAGGCGAGCGCGCGGCGCGCCCGTTCAGTCGATCAGGAACGGCCGTCCGCTCACCGGCGTGCTGGCCACCGCCATGTCTTGCGCGGCCATCACACCGGCTTCGAAGGCGCAGCGGCCGGCTTCGATCGCCAGACCGAAGGCGCGCGCCATGCGCACCGGATCGCGCGCCTGTGCGACGGCCGAGTTCAGCAGCACGGCGTCGAAGCCGAGTTCCAGTGCGGCCGCCGCGTGCGAGGGCGCGCCTATGCCGGCGTCCACCACCAGCGGCACGCCGGGCAGGCGCGCGCGCAGCGTGCGCAGTGCAAACGGGTTGAGCAGGCCCTGGCCGGAACCAATCGGCGCGCCCCAGGGCATCAGCACCTGGCAGCCCACATCCAGCAGCCGCTGGCAGCTCACCAGGTCGTCGGTGCAGTAGGGGAAAACGGCAAAACCGTCTTTGATCAGTTGCGCCGCAGCTTCCAGCGTGCCCCAGGGGTCGGGTTGCAAGGTGTGCTCGTCGCCCACCACTTCGAGCTTGATCCAGTGCGTGCCGTAGATCTCGCGTGCCATCTGCGCCAGCAGCACCGCTTCGCGCGCGCTGCGGCAGCCGGCGGTGTTGGGCAGCAGGCGCGCGCCCTGCGCCTGCAGCGCCTCGCGCACGCTGGCGATAAAGCCGTTGTCGGCGCTGCCGGCACCCAGTGTGCGCTTGAGGCCGACCGTGACGACTTGCGTGCCGGCAGCGGCGATGGCGTCCTGCAGCACCTGTGGCGAAGGGTAGCCGGCGCTGCCGAGCAGAAAACGGCTGCTCAGTTCGGTGCCGTAAACGCTCCAGGGGCTGCGGGTCGGGGTGGCGGGATGTGCTCTGGCTGGCGTCATGTCCTCAGCCTCCGACAATGGCTTGGAAAGTCAGCACCTCGTCGCCGGGGTGCAGCAGGGTGGACGCGCGCGCGGCGCGTGGCACGAAGCAGCCGTTGACGGCGCTGGCCACAGCGTTGGCTTCGAAGCCGTGTTGTTCCAGCAGGTCTTGCAAGCACAACGGCGCCGGGCAGGGCAGCGGCGCGCCATTCAAACGCAGCGTTGCTCCGGCTGGCAGCGGCGCGGGCGGGGCCATACGGTGGGCGGCGTGCTCAGACATGGACGCTGCTTTGCCCAATGGGGGTCGGCAGGCCGCAGCGCTGCAAGGCGTCGTCCACCAGCGCGGGCGCAATCAGCCAGCCGTGCCGGAACAAGCCGTTGATGCGCAGCAGGCCCGGTTCGACCTGGGTGTGCGGGTGGTTGTCGGGCAGGGCCGGGCGCAGATTGGTCTCCAGATGCACGATGCGCGCCTCGGCCAGTTCGGGCAGCACGCTGTGCGCGGCCGTCATCAGTTCGACCGCGCTGCGCAGGCTGACCGGCGAGCGGTCTTCGCTCTCGATTTCGCTCGCACCGATGACGATCATGTCGCCCGGGCGCGGGACGATGTAGACCCGGTGGCGCGGGTGCAGCAGACGCGCCGGACGCGCCAGCGCCACGCCCGGCGCGTGCAGCCAGAGCACTTCGCCGCGCACGCCGCGCACCGGCAGGTCGGGCCGGGCGCCGCTGCCGCGCACGTCGACCGCCAGCTCGAACGGCTGGCTGCTGCCGTCGTCGAGCTCCAGCGTGCCGGCGCGCACGCGCGCCACCGATCGGCCCCAGTGCCAGTGCACCTGGGGTGCGGCTGCGCACAGCGCCGGCAGTATCTGCTGCGGCAGAATCTGTCCTTCGCCGGGCAGCAGCCAGGCGTGCAGCTCGCCCGCCAAGGCCGGTTCGAGTGCGGCCAGCGCGGCCCGATCCAGTGCTTGCGGGGCGGAATGGGGATGATCGGGATCGGCCCCGGATGTGGTCGGTGAAATGGGAATCTGACCCCAATGGTCCCCATGGCCTTGCAGGCGCGCCAGCACGCGCTGCGCTGCGCCCAGATCGCTGCCGTGGGCCAGCAGCAGGCTGCCCAGGGCGCGAAAGTAGATCGGGGTGCCGGGAGGCCGGTTCAGGGCCGGGCTGCTGCTCGCCGCGTTGAGTTGGCTGCTGATGTCGCGCCAGCGCCGGATCGAACGCCAGCCCAGGTGGGCGATTTCCGGGCCGGCGTTTTCCAGTTCGGCCAGCGGGCTGAGCATGCCGGCGGCGGTGAAGCCGGCTGCGCCCAGGCCGTCGCTGCGCGCCTGCGGACCGGGCGCCGGGTCGTACACGCTGACCTGGTGGCCGGCGTGGCTGAGTTCAAAGGCCAGCAGCCGCCCCAGCACCCCGGCGCCGGCAATGCCGATCGATGCCATGGTTCAATCCTTTGCCTTGAGTGCCTCCAGCGGCACGTAAAACTCGCCACCCACTGCCTTGAACTCGACCGATTTGGCCGCCATGCCTTGTGCGGCGACCTTGCGCAGCGCTTCGGTCTCGCTCACGCCCTGCGCGGCGGCGTAGTCGCGCACGTCCTGCGTGATCTTCATCGAGCAGAACTTGGGCCCGCACATGGAGCAAAAGTGCGCTTCCTTGGACGAGTCTTTCGGCAGGGTTTCGTCGTGGTAGTCGGCCGCGGTCTGCGGGTCCAGGCCGAGCGCGAACTGGTCGCGCCAGCGGAACTCGAAGCGCGCCTTGCTCATGGCGTCGTCGCGCGCGCGCGCGCCCGGGTGGCCTTTGGCGATGTCGGCTGCGTGGGCGGCGATTTTGTAGGCGATGATGCCCTGCTTGACGTCGTCTCGATCCGGCAGGCCCAGGTGCTCCTTGGGCGTGACGTAGCACAGCATGGAAGTGCCCATCCAGCCGATCATGGCCGCGCCGATGGCGCTGGCAATGTGGTCGTAGCCGGGCGCGATGTCTATGGTCAGCGGCCCCAGGGTGTAAAACGGCGCTTCGGCGCAGTGCTTCAACTGCTCGTCCATATTGGCCTGGATCAGGTGCATGGGCACGTGGCCAGGGCCTTCGATCATGGTTTGCACCTCGTGCTTCCAGGCCACCTGAGTCAGCTCGCCCAGGGTGCGCAGCTCGGCGAACTGCGCTTCGTCGTTGGCGTCCGCCGAGCTGCCGGGGCGCAGGCCGTCGCCGAGCGAGAAGCTCACGTCGTAGGCCTTCATGATTTCGCAGATTTCCTCGAAGTGTGTGTAGAGGAAGTTTTCCCTGTGGTGCGTGATGCACCATTTGGCCAGAATGCTGCCACCGCGCGAGACGATGCCGGTGCGCCGCTGCGCGGTCAGGTGGATGTAGGCCAGCCGCACGCCGGCGTGAATGGTGAAGTAGTCCACCCCCTGCTCGGCCTGCTCGATCAGCGTGTCGCGGTAGATCGCCCAGCTCAGGTCTTCGGCCACGCCGCCGACTTTTTCCAGCGCCTGGTAGATCGGCACCGTGCCAATGGGTACCGGGCTGTTGCGCACGATCCAGTCGCGCGTGGTGTGGATGTTTTTGCCGGTGGACAAGTCCATCACGTTGTCGGCGCCCCAGCGGATTGCCCACACCAGCTTGTCCACCTCTTCTTCGATGCTCGACGTCAGCGCCGAGTTGCCGATGTTGGCGTTGATCTTGACGCCGAAATTGCGTCCGATGGCCATCGGCTCGAGTTCGGTGTGGTTGATGTTGGCCGGGATGATGGCACGCCCGCGCGCCACCTCAAGGCGCACGAACTCGGGCGTGAAGCGCTCGGGAATGCACGCCCCCATGGGGTTGCCGCGCAGGCGCGCTTCCCGCGCTGCATCGCCCAGGTACTCGCGCATCCACTCGCGTTTGCCGTTCTCGCGCAGCGCCACGTACTCCATTTCGGGCGTGACGATGCCACGGCGCGCGTAGTGCATCTGGGTCAGGTTGGTGCCGGCCCGGGCGCGCCGCGGCGTGCGTTGCAGGCCGGCCGCTTGCGCGCGCAGCGCCTCGATGCGCTCGCTGCCGCTGTCGTGCGGGCGCGCCTGGTTTTTCGCGCCGTCGTCGAGCGCCTGGCGCACGCGCCCGGGGTAGCTCTCGCTGTCGCCGCGCGCTTGAATCCAGGCCGAGCGCAGGTCGGGCAGGCCGCGCTTCACGTCGATCGCCGCGTCCGGGTCGCTGTAGGGGCCGGAGGTGTCGTAGACCGTGATCCGTTCGCCGTTGCTGAGGGCGATTTCGCGCATCGGCACGCGCACACCGGGCAGACTGCCAGCGGCATAGACTTTGCGCGACGCCGGAAAAGGCGCGCGCGAGCCGGCAAGACCGCCCGGCAAAGCCGCAGCAGTGGATTCGGCTGGCGGGGCCAGCGGGAGTTTGTCGGGGGCGTTCATGGCGGTCTCCTGGTGGGGCAGCAACTGCTCCGCAGGGCCGGTGACCAGGTTCTGCGCCGCAACCCTGTGCCGTGGGTGGCCCCAGCGGGTCGGATTCGGCAAGCAGGCCCTGCGGGTCTGCGCTCTTCTTTCGCCGGTACTAGCCGGATCAAGTTCGCGGGTTCGGCTGGCAGGCCATCTCAGCCTTGCATCTTGCGACGCGCGGCACCCCGGAGCATGGCGCCAGTATAGCGCCAGTGCCTGTGGCCTGGTTGCCGAGCCTACAATGCGCGCACCCGAAACCAGCCGCAGCGGAGCAAGCGCATGAGCATCAAGAGCGACCGATGGATCCGCCGCATGGCCGAGCAGCACGGCATGATTGAGCCGTTCGAGCCAGCGCAGGTGCGCCTGGGCCCGCAGGGCCAGAAAATCGTCAGCTACGGCACCAGCAGCTACGGCTACGACATCCGCTGCGCGCCCGAATTCAAGGTGTTCACCAATATCCACAGCACCGTGGTCGATCCAAAGAACTTCGACGAAAAGAGCTTTGTTGATTTTTATGGCGATTACTGCATCATTCCGCCCAATAGTTTTGCGCTGGCGCGAACGCTTGAGTACTTTCGCATTCCGCGCAACGTACTGACCATTTGCCTGGGCAAGAGCACCTACGCGCGCTGCGGCATCATCGTCAACGTCACACCCTTCGAGCCCGAGTGGGAAGGTTTTGTGACGCTGGAATTCAGCAACACCACGCCGCTGCCGGCGAAAATTTATGCCGGCGAAGGCTGCGCCCAAGTGTTGTTCTTCGAGAGCGATGAAGTCTGCGAGGTGAGTTACAAAGACCGGGGCGGCAAGTACCAGCACCAAGTCGGGGTGACGCTGCCCAAAGCCTGAACCTGTCTGCGCCGCCACTGCGGCTGCCCAGCGCTCAAGGCCGAGCCGACTGGGGGGTTTTTCCTGCGCGCGCGCGCGATCTGGCCAGCCCGGTTAGAATGACCCGCACTCAGGTGTGAAACCGCGCCCGCGGCGCACAGGGTGTTTGCGTTCGAAAGCGAACGCTTGTGTGTCCGCCACGTCTGCAGCAGGTGCTGCGCGGGTCTCATTTTTATCCTATGTCGCAAAATTCCTCGCCGATTCAGACCCCCGAGCCCATTCCGGCCGGTCAGCCGCTGCCGCACCGCAAGGTCATTCGCAGTTGGATGATCCCCATTTCTGCGCGGCGGACCCCGCTGGCGGTGTTTTTGCTGCTGCTGGATTGGGTCATTTTCGCCGCTCTGATGGTCGGCACGGTGCTGCTGACGCCTTGGTGGGCCAAGCTCTTGTGCGGCCTGGCGGCTGGTTTCTGGATCGGGCGCCTGTTCATCATCGGCCACGACGCCTGCCACCAGAGCTACACCCCGCACCGCAAGCTCAACCGCTTGCTCGGGCGCATTGCGCTGCTGCCCTCGCTCACCCCCTACAGCCTGTGGGAAGTCGGGCACAACGTGGTGCATCACGGCTACACCAACCTCAAGGGGGTTGATTTCGTCTGGGCGCCCTTGACCAAGGCCGAATACGAGGCGCTGTCTCCATCGCGCCGTGTGCTCGAGCGCATCTACCGCAGCGGCTGGGGGCCGGCGCTGTATTACCTGATTGAAATGTGGTGGCTGCGCATGTTTTTTCCGCGCAAAACCTATATGGGCACGCAGCGCAAAGAATTCATTTGGGACGGCTTGTTCGTTAGCGTCAGTGCGGCGCTCTGGATCGCGGCGCTGGTGGCTGCGGCCTATGCCAGTGGCCAGTCGGTCTGGGTCTTGCTCGGTTTTGGTTTTGTGCTGCCCTTCCTGTTCTGGAACGCCATGATCGGTTTTGTGGTCTACGTGCACCACACCCACACCGCCGTGCAGTGGCACGATGACAAAGCCGTCTGGGCCAAGGCCGCCCCCTTCGTCTCCACCACCGTACACCTGACCTTCCCCCTGCGCATCGGCGGCCTGCTGCACCACATCATGGAGCATACGGCGCACCATGTGGACATGAGTATTCCGCTCTACAAGCTCAAGAGTGCGCAAAAACTGCTGGAAGACACGTTGCCCGGACGCATCATCGTGCAAAAATTTTCTTGGCGCTGGTATTTCGATACCGCACGCAAGTGCAAACTCTACGATTTCACCCGGCGTTGCTGGACCGACTTTCAGGGCCGCCCGACCAGCGACTGCAAGCCTGCGGCGGCCTGAGCACCAGGCCTTGCCATTTTTTAGCAAGCGCTGCTCTGGCAGCGCTTTGCTGCTTGTTCGGCGCTCGGCTTGCACAGACAATCGCGGGCCAATCCTAAGTTAAATGACCCAATCTTTTTCCGAACTCTCACTTTCCCCTTCGCTGGCGCGCGCCGTGGCCGAAATGGGTTACATGACCATGACGCCGATCCAGGCGCAGGCCATTCCCGTGGTCTTGCAAGGACGTGACGTCATGGGTGCGGCCCAGACCGGCACCGGCAAGACCGCCGCCTTCTCGCTGCCGCTGCTGCAGCGCTTGCTCAAGCACGAAAACGCCTCCACCTCACCGGCGCGGCATCCGGTGCGTGCGCTGGTGTTGCTGCCCACGCGCGAACTCGCCGACCAGGTGGCCGAGCAGATCGCGCTCTACGCCAAGCACACCCAGTTGCGCAGCACGGTGGTGTTTGGCGGCATGGACATGAGGCCGCAGACCGCCGAACTGAAAAAAGGCGTCGAGGTGCTGGTGGCCACGCCGGGGCGTTTGCTCGATCACATCGAGGCCAAGAACTGCGTGCTCAACCAGGTCGAGTACGTGGTGCTCGACGAAGCCGACCGCATGCTCGACATCGGCTTTCTGCCCGATCTGCAGCGCATCTTGTCGCACCTGCCCAAGCAGCGCACCACGCTGCTGTTCTCGGCCACTTTTTCAACCGAGATCAAGCGTCTGGCCAACAGCTACTTGCAAGACCCGGTGACGATCGAGGTGGCGCGCTCCAACGCCACCGCTTCCACCGTCGAGCAGCATTTTTACCGGGTAGAAGACGACGACAAGCGCAGCGTGCTCAAACAGGTGCTGCAAGAGCGCGGCATCAGGCAGGCTTTTGTGTTTGTCAACAGCAAGCTGGGTTGCGCCCGGCTGGCGCGCTCGCTCGAACGCGAAGGCCTCAACACCACCGCACTGCACGGCGACAAAAGCCAGGACGAGCGCTTAAAGGCATTGGAAGCGTTCAAAAGCGGCGCGGTCGATTTGCTGGTCTGCACCGACGTGGCCGCGCGTGGCCTGGACATCAAGGACGTGCCAGCGGTTTTCAATTTCGACATTCCATTCAACGCCGAAGACTATGTGCACCGCATCGGCCGCACCGGCCGTGCCGGGGCTTGCGGCTTGGCGGTGTCGTTCGTGAGCGGGCGCGACGCGCGCTTGATGACAGATTTGGAGCATCTGCTGGGCAAGAAACTCGAACTCGAGGCGCTCGAATTCGAGGCTGACCGTCGTCCGGCCGGTCGTTTCAACGACGGCCAGCGCGTCTGGCAGCAGCCGCCAGACGCGCCCGTTCGGCCGCCGCGTCTGGCGCGCAGCGACTCGCGTGCGGGCGCCCCAGCCGCACGCGCGGCCAAAACGCCGGCGGATCCGCTGTTCGATCAAGCTTACGAGCCCCGTTCGGACGCCGCAGAGCCGCCCGCCTGGGAGGTCACGCAAAAGTCGGCGGCGCGCTCGATTTCTCCCAACATCAGGTCACGCAAGAAGGTGCCGGCCCTGTTCAAGAGCCCGGTGGCCGAGTTGCCGCAAGGCTAAAGACCGACCAGCACGCCGACGCAGGCAGCCGCCTGATCGGGAAGACCTGTGCCGCACAAGCAGCGGCTGGTCTTCAGCCCGCGCGCACCCCACACTCACGTCGGCGCGCAAGAGACCGAAATCAGTTCGGTCTGCTCGACTGAATGCCCCAGGCGCGCCGCCGTCAGGCGTCCACCCCAGACGCAAGCGCTATCCAGCGGCAACACGTCGCCCCGATCGATCGCGCCCAGCGTTGACCAGTGGCCAAAAGCCAGCGGCACCCCGGCAGTTTTGCGCCCGGGCACGTCGAACCAAGGCATGAAGCCGCTCGGCGCAGCATCTGCGCGGTCTTTGCTGCCGAATTCCATCACCCCTTGGGCGCTGCAAAAACGCAGCCGGGTCAGCGCATTGACGATCACGCGCAGGCGCTCGCTGCCACACAGCCGCTCATTCCATCGATCGGGCTGATTGCCGTACATCTGGCGCAGAAAGTCGATCCAGTCCGCACTGCACAGCGCCTCCTGCAGTTCCTGCGCCAGCGCTACCGTCTGCGCGGCGTCCCACTGCGGCAGCACGCCCGCGTGCACCATCAGCCAGCCGTGTTCGAACCAGGCCAAGGGGCGCCGGCGCAGCCAGTCGAGCAGGCGCAGTCGATCAGGCGCGTGCAAGATCTCATCCAGCGTGTCGCTCCGATGCGGTTTGCGCACACCGTGCGCGCTGGCCAGCAGATGCAGGTCGTGGTTGCCCAGCAGGCACTGGGCCGCGCCTTCGAGCGCCATCAACCGCCGCAGCACGGCCAGCGAGTGCGGGCCCCGGTTGACCAAGTCGCCCAGCAGGTAAAGCGTGTCGCGACTGGGAGAAAAAGCAAGGGTGTCGAGCAGGCGCGCCAGCGCTTGGTCGCAACCCTGCACGTCACCCACCGCGTAAACAGCCATAGGTCGATTGTCGGTGCAAGTGCTGTCCGATCAAGCGCCTGTGTCTTCAGGCGCGGGGGTCTGCGACCGGCCGGTGCTGATGCAGCCAGGTTTTGAATGCCAATGCGGCGGCGCACAGGCGCTTGCCGCGCGGGTAGACCACATGCCAGCGGCGAATCAGCGGAAAGCCCTGCACGTCGAGCAGCACCAGTTCACCCAGCGCCAGTTCAGACGACACGGTGGTGCGTGAGAGCACCGCCAGCCCGAGTCCGCCGGCGACGGTTTGCTTGATGGCTTCATTGCTGCTGATTTCAAGCCGATTCTTCAGCGTCACCTGTTGACTGGCAAAAAACCTCTCTGCCGTCAGGCGTGTGCCTGAGCCGGGTTCGCGAAAGATAAAAGGTTGATGCATCAGCCGCTGCGGCGAAATGTTTTTTTGCCCTGCCAGCGCGTGCCCGGGGGGTGCCACCAGCACCAGCGGATTGTCGGCAAAGTCCTCGCACACCAGGTCCATTTGCTCAGGTGCTTGCCCCATCACGTACAAGTCGTCCTGGTTGTGCGCCAGCCGCTGCAACAGCAGCTCGCGGTTGCCGACCTGCATGGCGACGTCGATGCCCGGATGCGCGGCGCAAAAGCTACCCAACAGCTTGGGCACGGTGTATTTCAGCGTGGTCAGAATGGCGATTTTCAGGCTGCCGCGCTCCACCCCCTGCAGCGCGTCCAGGTCTTGTGCCAGCCGCTCCAGGCGCGCATCGATGTCGTGGCAGGCATCGGCCAGCGTCTGGCCTGCGGCAGTGAGAAAGATTTTTTTGCCCAATTGCTCAAACAGCGGTTGCCCCACCGTCTGCGACAACTGTTTGACCTGCAAGGACAGGGTCGGCGGCGACAGGTGCAATGCCTCGGCGGCGCGGGCAAAGCTGCAATGGCGCGCCACGGTCAGAAAAATACGCAACTGGTGCAAGGTGGCGTGGCGCAGGTTCATCAGTGCGATCAACAGTTGATAAAAATAAAACCTAACGTTTTGAATATTTTACTTTTAATAATGCTGTCGCTCTATCAGAATCCACGTCAGTTCAGCGCACATCCACCCAAGCAGGGCGCACTGGGCGCACCACTGCAATCGATCTGTCTGTAATTTCAGGAGCGAAAATGGCCGTTAAAACCTACAACGCCGGTGTCAAGGAGTATCGCCAGACCTACTGGATGCCCGAGTACGCCCCGCTGGACACCGACATTCTGGCGGTGTTCAAAATCACGCCGCAAGCCGGCGTGGATCGGGAGGAGGCCGCTGCTGCGGTGGCCGCTGAATCGTCCACCGGAACCTGGACCACGGTGTGGACCGACCTGCTGACCGACATGGACTATTACAAAGGCCGTGCCTACCGCATTGAGGACGTGCCGGGCGACGATAGTTGCTTTTATGCCTTCATCGCCTACCCGATCGACCTGTTCGAAGAAGGTTCGGTGGTCAACGTGTTCACCTCGCTGGTGGGCAACGTGTTCGGCTTCAAGGCGGTGCGCGCGCTGCGTCTGGAAGATGTGCGCTTCCCGATTGCTTACATCAAGACCTGCGGCGGTCCGCCGCACGGCATCCAGGTCGAGCGCGACCTGATGAACAAGTACGGGCGTCCGCTGCTGGGCTGCACCATCAAGCCCAAGCTGGGCTTGTCGGCCAAGAACTACGGGCGTGCGGTGTATGAATGTCTGCGCGGCGGACTGGATTTCACCAAGGACGACGAAAACATCAACAGCCAGCCCTTTATGCGTTGGCGCCAGCGCTTCGACTTCGTGCAAGAGGCCACCTTGAAGGCCGAAGTCGAAACCGGCGAGCGCAAAGGCCACTACCTGAACGTGACCGCACCGACGCCTGAAGAGATGTACAAGCGCGCCGAGTACGCCAAGGAAATTGGCGCACCCATCATCATGCACGACTACATCACCGGCGGCTTCTGTGCCAACACGGGCTTGGCCAACTGGTGCCGCGACAACGGCATGCTGCTGCACATTCACCGCGCCATGCACGCGGTGATCGACCGCAACCCGCAGCACGGCATTCACTTTCGCGTATTGACCAAAATTCTGCGTCTCTCGGGAGGCGACCACTTGCACACCGGCACCGTGGTCGGCAAGCTCGAAGGCGATCGCGCCTCCACCCTGGGCTGGATCGACTTGTTGCGCGAATCCTTTGTGCCGGAAGACCGCTCGCGCGGCATCTTCTTCGATCAAGATTGGGGCTCTATGCCTGGCGTCTTTGCTGTGGCCTCGGGTGGTATTCATGTCTGGCACATGCCGGCGCTGGTCAGCATCTTCGGCGACGATTCGGTGCTGCAGTTTGGTGGCGGCACACTCGGCCACCCCTGGGGCAACGCCGCTGGTGCCTGCGCCAACCGCGTGGCCTTGGAAGCCTGCGTGCAAGCGCGCAACGAAGGCCGTCAGTTGGAGAAAGAGGGCAAGGACATTCTTGGCAACGCTGCTGCGAGCAGCCCCGAACTCAAGATCGCCATGGAGACCTGGAAAGAGATCAAGTTTGAGTTCGACACCGTGGACAAGCTCGATCTGTCCCACAAGTGATAGAGACTCACCGGCCCATTGCAACCCTCTCTTGTTAAGGAAACCGACATGGCTGTCCAAGCGTATAAATCGTCCCAGAAGTACGAAACTTTCTCCTACCTGCCGGCCATGACGGCCGAACAGGTGCGCCGTCAAATCGCCTACTCGATCAGCCAGGGCTGGAACCCGGCGGTCGAGCACACCGAAAAGGGCACCGCTGCCACCAGCAACTTCTGGTACATGTGGAAGTTGCCGCTGTTCGGTGAGCAATCGGTGGATGCCGTGCTGGCTGAACTGGATGCCTGCCATCGCGAGTTCCCGACCCACCTGGTGCGCGTCGTGGCTTACGACAACTACTCGCAAAGCCAGGGCATGTCCTTCGTCGTTTATCGCTGAGCCACAGACGGCAGCAAGCCGCCACCCGCCACCCGCCACCCGCGCAAGAGGTAAAAAAATGACCACAGCCGATGCACCTGTCGACCACCTCACCCTGTCAGGACGGGCGCTGGCCCTGATGCGGCGCCAGGCGCTGGCCATGCGCGGCAAGACGGGTGTGGTCAAGGCGGCGCATGTGCGCGCGTCGGCTGCGCTGCCAGCGCGCGCGCTCACTCCCAGTGCGCTTCGATCGGAAGCAGCCTGCGCTGTGGTGGCGGCGGCATCGACGCCATCTGTTGTGCTGCTGCGGCCAACGGAAAATGCGGCGCGGCTGCGCCGTCAGGCCTTGAGCCAGTCGGGCAAGTCGGCCTTGCCGCTGCCATCCACGGCGGCGCGTTCGCTGCCCGGGCGTCCACAGCCGGTGTCGCTGCCGCTGCCGGTGAGTTCCTGCGACTGTGCGGGCCGTGGCAGCGCAGTCTGTGGCCAGACGCAGGTCGAGCAGGCAGCGTCGGCGTCGGCGTCGCCAGCCCCTGCGCAAGCTGCTGCGCCCGCGCCGCAGACCCGAACCATCCGGGCGCTGGCACGCGCGCGCCGCGCTGCCATGTCCAGCGACGGCAAGATCGGTCAACGGCGTGTGGCGCAGGCCACCAAGTTGGTGGCGGTGCTGCCGCAGCAAGACTGGCAATTGGCAATCGACAAAGGTGCCACCGGGCGTCAGGTGGCGATGCAGCGGCGTCTGGTGCGCGCCGTGGCGGGTGCCAGCCAAACGACTTCTGAATCAACCCGACCCAGCGGGCGCGTGCGCAGCAAACAGCCAGCCGCTGCCGTGCCGCCCAAAGTGGGGCAGGGCACGACGCTGTCGGGGCAAACCGTCAGTGGCAGCCTGGTCGACGCCAGCAGCAAGGTCACGGGCAACGAAAGCGGGCTTTGCCGCAACGTCACCGGCACCGAATACCTGGGGGCAGAGCCGTTCGAGACGATCTGCGGCACGCGGCCCGAAGCGGGTCCGGCCAAGGTCGGCGTCAGCAGCACCTGGCGTGAGCAAAAAATCACCGGCACCGAAGTCGGCCGCAGTGCTGCAGTCACCGGTGACGAAGTCGGTGCCTGTCGCGGCATCACCGGCACCGAATACCTGGCGCGCGAGCATTTCGAGGCGGTCTGCGCGA
This sequence comes from Hydrogenophaga sp., assembly GCF_014773545.1. GTDB lineage: Bacteria > Pseudomonadota > Gammaproteobacteria > Burkholderiales > Burkholderiaceae_C > Hydrogenophaga. The sequence continues at coordinate 85,661 of NZ_SDDV01000001.1, forward strand.
GCGTACCCGAGCCCGCGCCGCGCAAAGTCAGCGTGATGTCGTCGCACGGCGGCCAGCGCGTCTCGGGCAGCGAGCTTGGTCTTTCCAGCAAAGTCACGGGTGACGAGGCCGGCGCCACACGACTACTCACCGGCAGTCAGTACATGCATATCGATGGCGCGCGCGGCGTCAGCGTCGGCAAGGTCGCCGTGTTGCAAACCGGCGCCGGCAGCACCGTTACCGGCACGGAGATGGGCCGCAGCCCAAAGCTCACCGGTGACGATCGCGGCGCCTGCCGTTCCGTCACCGGTACCGAATACATAAGCACCCAGCAACTGCAAGCGGTGTGCGAATCCAGCACGCCAGTGGCGCCGATCGCCAAGGTCGGTCAAGACCAGACCTGGCGCGGCCAGAGCATCACCGGCAGCCACGTCGGCCGTGCCGACAAAGTAACCGGCGACGAATACGGCGCCTGCGCCCCGATCAGCGGCACGCCCTATATCGGCCGGGGCCAGTACCAGGCTTTTTGTTTGCCAACCGAACAGGCCGGGCAGCAGGCGCGGCTGCGCACCGAGGCGATGATTCCAGCCGCTGCCGTCACCGGCGATCGTCCCGGTGCGGGCGGCTCGGCGATGACCGGCGACGCACGCGGCGCCTGCGGCTCGGTCAGTGGAACCCCTTATGTCGGACGCGACAACGCGCCAACACAGTGCCCGCCCAGCAGCAGCCGCTACGTCACGCGAGCACGCCCACCGCAGCCCAGGGTGCAGATGCCGACGCCGCAAGATTTCAGCATTCAATCGCCGGCGCGTCAGGCGCGCGAGCGCGGCGCCGTGACCGGTTCTGTCTTTAGCAACCAGCGCATCACCGGCCCGGTCAACAAAGCCGGCGGCCTGATCACCGGCACACCCGAGTTTCGCCACAGCGAAGCGATGCCTGCTGCGAGCGCCGCGCCGATCGAGCTGCCGGTGGCGGCTGCCAGACGCCTCACCGGTGAAGGCAGCCAGGCCGGCTCGCGCGTCAGCGGCGATGCCTGGCAGTCTTCGGGGCGCGTCACCGGCACCGAAGGCGCGTCTTCCTTGCGGCGCAATCCTTCGCAAAAGGGCCAGGCGCGCGGTCCCGCCATGGGCATGAACGCCCAGCAGTTTCGTGACGTCGAGCGCAGCGAACAGCCGCAAAGCCGCATCACCGGCTCATCGGGCAACACCGCCAAGGGCGCGGCTGTGACCTTGTCGGGCGGCGCGCGCGGCTAAGGGGACTGTGGTGAATACGTACAAACGCCTTGCCGCCCTGCGCCGTGGTGCTGTCCTGCGCCCGTCGGCAGGCCTGGACAACCCGGCCTGCGTCATGGGCTCCGAGCAGGCGTGCGAGCACACGCTGGTCGATCGAGACCTCAACCAGCGCCTGTTCACCTATGAGATGCAGGTGCGCGGTCGCTTTGCCCCGATCATCGAGCTGCTCAAGGACTTGTCGGCGATGCAACACGAAGCCGATTTCATCGCCCGCGCGCAGCAATTGGCACAGCAGCGCCTGGGCTACAGCCTGCCGGAGCCGTTGCTCGGCGTGGCCTGGGTCAATGGTCTGGATTTGCGTGCGCTGCATTCGCATTGCATTTTTCGCAGCTTCAAAGCGTGCATAGAGCACGCCGAGGCTGATCAGGCGCCCTGGATCGAGCGCATGGCTATCGATCAGGCTTTTTTGCACGCCTGCGCTTATCACACGGTCGACGTCAGTCCCTGCTCGGACGGCCGCTTGCAGGGCCTGCTGCCCTTTGTCTTGCGCATGGCTTCGCACGATTCGATTGGCGTCAAAGCGTATGCGGGCGCGCTGTTCGATATCGAACTCGACCTGGCCGACTGGACCCGGCGCGAACTCGAGCGACTCAGCGGCGCCTTGCCGGGAGCGCAAGACGGTGACTACCTGAAAATCGCGGTCTATCACTACAGCACGTCCGACCCCTGCTTGCAAGGCTGCGCGGCGCACGGCAGCAGCGACGAGCAGGCTATGCAGGCTGCGGCCACGCGCTTGCAGGGTTTGCGTGCCGCCGTTGACAACACCTTTGGCCAGGGGGCGGCACCGCAGACGCTGTTGATCGGCGTGGACACCGACACCGACGCGATTTTGGTCCATCTGCCTGATGAGCATTCAGCGCACAGCGCGCTGCGCAGCGTCGACAATGTGCAGGTGTTTCGCGAGACGCTGGGCCTGCCGGCGCCGCAGGCGCGCCAGGCGATTGCGCGCGCGGTCGAGGCGGCAGCCGGCGGCCACAGCCTGCGCCCGGGCATGCGCCATCTGGTCGAACGCCTGCTGGAGGCCAATCTGTCGCAGATCGAATACGTGATTCGACACCACGCCGGGCGCTACACCATCATTGGCCACAACGAGCGCCTGATCTGTGCCGGCGAAGCCGTGAGCGAAGTGCAGTTGCGCAACAAGTTTTATTTTGCCCATCTTGACACCGTCGAAGAAGGTGCGGCCGACATGGACGTCGGGATCAAGATTTTCAACGCGCTCAACGTCAGCCGCGGCCTGCCGGTGCCGGTGCTGGTGCATTTCAATTATCGCGCCCGGGTGCCGGGCGCACGCGAGCGTGCCTTGCAGCGCTGCTGGCGCGTCAAAGCCGCGATCGAGTCGCGTTACGCCGCCTTGCATGCGCAGGGTTTGCTGCACTGCCAGATGGCATTGAGTGACCAAGACGGCAGCGAACGCTGCACCCTGATCGACGCGTCGCAAGATGTGTCGGCGCATTGATGCCCGCCACGCGCAAGGTGTTTGTATGAAGATCATGAGAGTCGAGAAAACGCTGGTGTCGACCAACCGCATCGATGCCTTTGGGCACCGGCCGCTGCTGGTGGTGCAGGAAAAAGCCGGCGCTGCGCGCAGCGTGGCGGTCGATCCGATTGGCTGCGTGCCGGGCGACTGGGTGCTGTGCGTGGGTTCTTCGGCCGCGCGCGACGCTGCCGGCAGCAGGGACTTTCCGTCCGATCTGACCATCGTCGGCATCATCGACCACTGGCAGGCGGAGCAGAGCTGATGGACATCATGCGCGTCAAGGGCGAGCTGGTGTGTACGCGCCGACTGCCGGGCCTGGGATCGGTGTCGCTGCGGGTGCTGCAGAGTCAGTCGGGTGCGCTGTCGGTGGCCACCGATCCGGTCGGCGCACCGATAGGCAAGTGGGTGTTCACCACATCTGGCAGCGCCGCGCGGCTGGCTATGAATACGTCCGATGTTTTTACTGACTTGACGATCTGCGGACTCATCGATCAATGGGATCAATGAGCTGCTGCAGGATTTTGGCGGGCGTGCGAAGGCCCTGAAACTTCGAGGCGGATGAGGTTTTGTGTTGTTTTTCTTTTTTTCATGAAGGAGTCCTGAAATGGCTGAGAACAGAGGTATTGCCCTGGGCATGATTGAAACGCGCGGTCTGGTGCCCGCCATCGAGGCGGCTGACGCCATGACCAAAGCGGCCGAGGTGCGGCTGGTCGGTCGTCAGTTCGTCGGCGGCGGCTACGTCACCGTGCTGGTGCGCGGCGAGACCGGCGCCGTCAACGCAGCGGTGCGCGCCGGTGCCGATGCCTGCGAGCGCGTCGGTGACGGCCTGGTGGCCGCGCACATCATCGCCCGCGTGCACAGCGAGGTCGAAGGCATTTTGCCGAGCGACCCGCAGACTGAGGGCGGTGGCCGCGACGCCGAAATCACCATGACCCGCTCCTGAACCCCGAACGCTGCGCCCATGAACGCCGATCCGCGCACCCTGGGCTGGCTCGGTCGCGCCCTCACGCACGAACTCGGCGCTGTGCAGCAGTATCTGGCGCAGGCGGTGTTGGCCGACCTGTGGGGCGAGCAGGCGCTGGCGCAGCAACTGCGACGTGAAGCAGACGAAGAACTGCAGCACGCGCAGCGGCTGATGGAGCGCCTGCTGCTGTTGGGCGTGGCACCGGCTGCGGGCCCTTTGGCGCCGGCGCGGCTGGGCCGACAGGTCGATGAACTGCTGCGCGCCAACCGGCAACTGGAGCTGGAAGCGGTGCGGCTGTACCAGGAGGCCTTGATGCACGCGCGCCGTGTGCGCGATGTCGATGGCGAGGCTTTGATGCAGGCGCTGCTGCAAGATGAAATAGCGCATCTGGCCGCCGTCGAGACGCTGCTTGTCAATGTTAACGGAGCACATCAGTCATGACCGAACTTCCCGCCGGCTGGGAGTCGCGCGGCCAGCAAGCCATCTTGTTTCGCCGCTTCGGCTTTGAGCGCTACAGCCAGACGCGCGACTTCGTCGACGCGCTGTCGGCCTTGGCGGCAGCGGGTGCAGCGCATCCGCAAAACATCAACTTTGGCGCCACCTACGTCAACGTTACCTTGGATCCGAGTGCCACGGGCGCGCTCGATGCCGAGTTGGCCGAGCGCATCAACGCCTTGTACCACCGGCCTGCCGGAGCCTGACATGGCCACCCAGGTCACGGCAGTCATCAACCAAAAGGGCGGCGCGGGCAAGACCACGCTGGCGCTGAACCTGGCTGCCGGCCTGGTGCGGCGCGCCCCTGCGGTGTTCCCAGGTGCTGGCGCCGCCCGCGATATCGAAGTTCTCATCAACGAGGTCATCGCCGCATGAGCAACCTGAAAGACAAACTCGTGGCCAGCCTGCGCCAGGCCAAGGCCGGCCCGTCCGGCGCGACCCAAGAACCGGCGCCGCTCGTTCGCGCCCCCCAGGCGCGCGTCAAACCCCGGCCTGCGGTTGCGATCAGTCCGAGCGACGATTCCAGCGCCGGCGTGCAAGTGCAGCCGCTGCCCGTGCCGCCGCCACGCAAGCCGTCGAGCGGTTTTGCATTTCCTGATCGGGTCTGGCCCGACTGAAGCCCAGTTCAACCGATTTCACCAGGTGCGCACGATGTCCAATCATTTTTCGACCCGCAGCTACACACCGCGTCAGCCCCTTGCAGCGAGTGCCGACCAGCAGCTCGTGACCCAAGCTCCGCTGCCCTCGCAAACCCTGCTGCGCAGCGCAGCCAACGGCAGCGGCGACGCGCTGGCAGCACAGCGCGTACACAGCCAGCCTTATTACCGCGCCGTGGCCGACGAGGTCGATCTGTACGAGGCCGCTTACTCGGTGCGCATGCCCATGATGCTCAAGGGTCCGACCGGCTGCGGCAAGACCCGCTTCGTCGAGTACATGGCCTGGAAGTTGGGTAAACCGCTCGTCACCGTGGCCTGCAACGAAGACATGACCGCCTCCGACCTGGTGGGGCGCTTCTTGCTGGATGCCAACGGCACGCGCTGGCAGGACGGGCCGCTGGCGCTGGCGGCGCGCTTTGGCGCCATCTGCTACCTGGACGAAGTGGTCGAGGCGCGGCAGGACACCACGGTGGTGATCCACCCCCTGACCGATGCGCGCCGCGTGCTGCCGCTGGAGAAAAAAGGCGAGCTGCTGCAAGCGCACCCCGACTTCCAGATCGTGATCTCCTACAACCCGGGTTACCAGTCGCTGATGAAGGACCTGAAGCAGTCCACCAAGCAGCGTTTCGGCGCGCTGGACTTCAGCTACCCCGAGCACGAGGTCGAGGCCGAAATCGTGGCGCACGAGTCCGGCGTCGGTCTGGATGTGGCCAAGAAGCTGGTGCACATCGGCGAGCGTGCGCGCAACCTCAAGGGCCACGGTCTGGACGAAGGGCTGTCCACCCGCATGCTGATCTACGCCGGTTCGCTGATCGCGCGCGGCGTGCCGACGCTGGCGGCCTGCCGGGTGGCACTGGTGCGCCCGATCACCGACGACGCCGACATGCGCGACGCGCTCGATGCGGCCGTGACCACCTACTTCTGAAGCCGCGCCTTCACTGCCATCCACCCGTCCCATGGCGATCCACCTCGACGACCACCCGGAGCTGCTGGCCGATCTGCCACACGGCGCGCAGGACGTGCTGCGCGCGGCCTGGAGCGAAGCGGCGCGGGTGTTTTCCTCGCGCGGGCTGGACAACTACCTCAAGGGCGCGCTGGCGCTGCACCACCTGGGGCGTGGCGAAGAACTGGTGGTCAGCTTCATCCAGACGATGCCCGAGGTGGCGCGCGCCATCGGCGAAGACGTGCTGCCCGACATCGTCAACTTCCTGCTCGGCATGGCGTCCAAGACTTCTGGAGCGGTGCTCGCGCTGATCGTGGGCACCGCGCCGCTGGCGGCCACCCGCCTGGGCGATGAGGAACTCTTTCGCCACTACCTGAACGTGCTGTCCATCGTGCTGGCACAGGTGCCACGCGGCCTGCGTCCGATGCTGGAGAACCTCGAGCGTCTCCTGTCCCAGCTCACGCTGGGCGGTTTGCGCCGCTGGGTGATGTGGGGGGCGCAGGCTTACAAGTCGGATTTTGAGGGGCAGGCAAAGTACTTTGCCCTGCACAGCAGCGACGCGCTGTCGGTGCTGCAGCAAGAGCGCAAGGGCACCTTGTTTGTGGATGTGCAGCGCCGCCTGAACATTTACCTGCGTGCCATGTGGGGTCGCGACTTTTTCCTGCGCCCCACCGCCGGCGACTACGAAAACCGCGTCGGGCTCAAACCCTACATCGAGCGCTTCTGTGTTCACATTGCCGACGCCTACGACGACTACCGCGCCCAGGGCGATGCCACGTCCGAGCAGGACGTGGTGGCCGGTCCCGAGGTCTACCGCGCCGTGGTCAACCACTGCGCGGCGCACCTGGTGTTCACGCAGGCGCCGCTGTCGCTGCAGACGCTCAACAGCACGCAAAAGGCGATCATCGAGGTGCTGGAAGACGCCCGGGTGGAGGCGCTGGCCTGCCGGCAGTTTCCGAACATGCGCGCGGCCTGGCTGGTGTTTCACCCACTGCCCGGTTTGGGTGAACCCCAGACCGTGGGTGATTTGCTGAACCGTCTTGCGCGTGCCTTGCTTGATCCGGACTCGACCGATTCCCACCCCTGGGTGCAAGAAGGGGTGACGCTGTTCCGGGCCGAGACCGATCTGTCTGGCAACCAGACCAGTTGGAACATCGGCGTGGCGCTGGCGCACAGCCTGGGCCAGCTGGACTTGCCGGAATTCAACCCGCGCAGCGACGGCCTGCGGGCGCTCTACCGGGATGACAACCGCACCGTCTGGGCCTCCGAGGCCTACGACGAAGCCGCGGCGCTGGAGGCCACCTGGGCGCCCAAGCAGGTGCGCAAAAAGGTCAACCTGATGGAGATGGTCAACGAGACCAACAACGAATTCGCCGGCGACGACGCACAGGAAATCTGGGTGTTGCCGACCGAGTTCTATCTCGATCAGGAGGGCGTTTCCATCAACTCGCTGGAGGGGCGCGAACCCGTGGCCGACCCGGTGCACTACCACGAGTGGGACTACCAGATTCAACTGGAGCGCCCGAGCTGGGTGACGGTGCTCGAACGCCGTGCGCCGCTGGGCGAGCTGGCGATGATAGAGAAGATCGTGGACGACAACAGGCCGGTGATCTCGCGCCTGAAGTTTCTCATCGAGTCCATGATTCCGCAGGGCATGCAACGCATCCGCCGCGTCGAAGACGGCGACGAACTCGACATCAATGCGGCGGTGCGCGCGATGATAGACATTCGCATGGGCCTGCAGCCCGACACCCGCATCATGATGCGCCACAAGCGCAGCCAGCGCGACCTGGCGGTGCTGCTGCTGCTGGACATGTCCGAGTCGTGCAACGACAAAGTGCGCGGGCAAGACAGCAGCATCATGGACTTGTCGCGCGCCGCCACGGTGCTGCTGTCGGACGCGCTGGAGCGCATTGGCGACCCCTTTTCGCTGCACGGTTTTTGCTCCGACGGGCGGCACGATGTGCACTACCACCGCTTCAAGGACTTTGACCAACCGTTCAACGATCTGGTGAAGGCGCGGCTGGCAGGCATGAAGGGTGCCTACTCCACCCGCATGGGTGCAGCGCTGCGCCACGCCGGGGCGGCACTCAAGTTGCAGCCCAAGCGCAAGAAGGTGCTGTTCATCATCACCGACGGCGAGCCCGCCGACAACGATGTGCGCGACCCGCAGTACCTGCGCTTTGACACCCAGCGCGCGGTTCAAGAGCTGGCGCGTGACGGCATCACCGTCTATGCGCTGAGCCTGGACCCGCACGCCGACCAGTATGTGGCGCGCATTTTTGGCGCCAAGAACTTCACCGTGATCGACCACGTCGAGCGCCTGCCCGAGAAGCTGCCGCTGCTCTACCTGGGCCTGACCCGCTGAAGCGAGCCATGGACATCAGCCTGCGCACCTTTGTTTTCATCGACTCGCTGCAGCCGCAGCTGGCGTCGTACCTGGCCACCTCGTCCCAGGGCTTCTTGCCCATACCGGGCGACGCCTGCCTGTGGATCGAGGTCGCTCCTGGCATGGCGGTGCACCGGCTGTCGGACATCGCGCTCAAGAAGACCAATGTGCGCATGGGCGAGCAGGTGGTCGAGCGGTCTTTTGGTTCAATGGAAATCCACTACCGCAACCAGAGCGAGGTGCAGGAGGCCGGGCGCATCATGCTGGAGCAGCTCGGCGCGCAGGTGAGCGACCGCATGGCCTGCCGCATCGCCTGGAGCGAAGTGATCTGCGCCGTCACCCCCGACCACGCCACGCTGATCAACCGCCAGACGCGCAAGGGCTCGATGCTGCTGCCGGGCAAGAGCATGTTCATTCTGGAAACGGAACCGGCCGGCTACATCGTCTACGCTGCCAACGAGGCCGAGAAGGCCGCCCACGTGACCCTGGTCGACGTCAAGGCGTTTGGCAGCTTTGGCCGCCTGACCATGATGGGTACCGAGGCCGAGGCCGAGGCGGCTGCGCAGGCAGCGCACCGCGCCATTGACCAGCTCAACCGCCAGGCGCGACACGACTGAGGCGGGATCGCCATGCATTTCCCTTTCCACAACCCGAAGGCATAGAAATGTCTGCTGGCATGTTTGCAACGCTGCTTGACCCGGCGATTCTGTTTTTCATCTTGGGCTTGTTCATCGCGACGGTGCGCTCGAATCTGGAAATACCGGCCCAGATTTCCAAGTTTCTCTCCTTGTACCTGCTCATGGCCATCGGCCTCAAGGGCGGCATGGCTTTGAGTGTGAGCGGTATCCAGCCGCACATACTGCTTGGTCTCGGGATTGCCTTGTTGATGGCGTTTCTGGTGCCTGCTTACACCTACCCGCTGCTGCGCCTGCGGACCGACGGTTACAACGCAGCGGCCATTGCCGCCACCTATGGGTCGGTGAGCGCCGTGACCTTCATTGCCGCCGGTCAATTCCTGAACAACCAGGGCGTGGAATATGGCGGCTACATGGCGGTGGCTCTGGTGCTCATGGAGTCGCCCGCCATCATCATGGCGGTGGCGCTGGCCGCCCATGCGCGTGGCCAGGCGAATTTGCACAGTGGCGCCGTCCCGGCTGCCGGTGACGCCAAGGTGTCGATGAAAAGCGTGCTGCACGAGGCCTTCACCGATGGCGGCCATCTCTTGCTGCTGGGCAGTCTGGTGGTGGGGGCTGTGGTGGGGGTCAAGGGCTACGAGCTCATGAAGCCCTTCACGGGCGACATTTTCAAAGGCTTGCTGGCCTTCTTCCTGCTGGAGATGGGCCTGCTGGTGGCGCGCCGGGTGCGTGAAATGAAGGGCATCGATCCCTTCTTCATCGGCTTTGCATTCGTCGTTCCCATGCTCAATGCCGCCATCACCATTGCCTTGGCGCACTGGGCCGGTTTGTCCGATGGAAACTCCCTGATGCTTGCGGTGCTGGCTGCCAGCGCGTCTTACATCGTTGTGCCGGCGGTGGTGCGGGCGGCGATTCCGGAGGCCAATCCGGGCCTTTATTTCAGCATGGCGCTGGCCATGACGTTTCCGTTCAACGTGATCATAGGCATTCCCCTGTATTACCAACTGATCGCGTACCTGTAGCCGCAGGACCCGCCGCAACGAGACGCGCGACACCACACAAGCCCCACCCCATTGACGCACAGGAGATCAGATCATGCGAGCCCTGGAACAGAAAAAACTGCTCACCCTCATCACGGCACACGCCTTCAAGAACATCGTCACCGAGATACTGAAGGCGCGCGAGGTGGGGGGCTACACCGTGGTGGATGCCACCGGCGTGGGGGCCTTCGGCGTCCAGTCGGGCGCGCTCGACAGCGACTCCAACGTGCTCATTTACGTCATTCTCTCGGAAGCCCGTCTGAACCTGCTGCTGGAGGATCTGGATGCGCTGATGACCCGGTCTTACCGGATCAAGGTGATCGTGACAGACATCTCGATCCTGCCCCGCAAGAAGTCGCCCGGGGGCACGTCGGGCTAGGCGGTCGCTGCCCAGCGCGCTGGTTCAGGAAAATGCCCATGGACATCAACTCCACCACCAAGAAGCTGCTCTTCAACACGATCCGTGTCGACACCGTGCTGGAGGACGGCAGCGAAGGTTCGGGCACGGCGTTCGTGGTCAGCCACGCCCATGCGCGGGGCCATCACAGCTTCATCGTCACCAACCGGCATCTGGTGGACGGCGTGCGCAGCGGCGGGCTGGTGTTCACCCAGAAGCGCGACGGACAGCCGTGGCTGGGCCAGCGCTTCCAGCTCAACATCGACGATTTCCCCCAAGCCTGGTTCGGCCACCCCGACCCGGCGGTGGACCTGGCCATCATCCCGATGCGTCCGCTGGAGCAGGCCGCCAACAACCAAGGCGTCGAGCTCTACTACCAGGCCATCGACAGCCGGCTGGTGCCCGACGAAGCCGCCACCCGTGCGCTGGACGCGCTGGAAGAGGTGTTGTTCGTGGGCTACCCCAGCGGGGTCTGGGACCAGGTCAATCTGATACCCATCCTGCGCCGCGGCACCACCGCCACCCCGATGGCGCTAGACTTCGAGGGCCGGGCCGAGTTCCTGATCGACGCTGCCGTCTACCCCGGCTCCAGCGGCAGCCCGGTGTTTGTTTACCTGAGCGACGCACAACGCCCGGGCCAGAGCGCAGGCAAGAAGTTCCTGTTTGTTGGTGTGGTCGCAGCGGTGTTTTTCCGTGAAGAGGCCAACCACCTGGTGGCCGCTCCCGTGCCGGCCCATAAGCACGGCCTGGTGATGAGTTCGGAGATGATTGACCTTGGCCTGGTGATCAAGTCGCAGGCGGTGGTCGATCTCATCAACGCCTATCTGGGCCGCTGGATCGAATAAAGACGACATGAAAGAAAAAATCAACTACTGCGGTTTCAACCAAGACAGCCACGGCATCACCTTGCTGGGCCGGGTGGTGCTCGACGCCTGGTTGTTTGAACTGCTGCCGCGCAGCGAAGACTGCAGCGGCTGGGACTTGACGCGCATGCAGATGCTGTCCGACCGGGTGCAGGCCAGCTGGGAGCCGCACGCCCACCTGCCGAGCCGGCTGCCTGCGCCCTTGCAGCAGCGCCACCGAGAGCTGTACGCCTGGGCCACCGAGCGGGCGCGCCAGCGCGGCTGGAACCCCGAGCTGGCGGACGACGAGTAAGCCGGGCGTCTGGCCTGGACGGCCCGGCGCCGCAGCACCGATGGGCGGCCTGGGCTGCTAGTGCAGTGTTGTGTGCTTGATGGAACAAATAAAACCGATGGATTTTTGACCCTGATTAGGCGCAAACCACAGCCATAGTTTCACTATGGCGCGGATTTGCAACGACATCAGGGGCGAAAAGACGCGGTTTTATGTTCCAGATAGCGCGCAACACTGCACTAGACCGCCAGCTTGAGCAGCTTGCCGTACTTGTCGGCCAGATGGCCTTCGGCGCGCTCGAGCATGAAGTAGCGAAACGCCTCGGCGGCTGGCGAGAGCAGCTTGGACTGGGTGTGCACCACGTTCCAGGCGCGCACGATAGGCGTGCCGCTGACGTCCAGCGTCGCAATCAACTGGTGCTCCAACTCCAGCCCCATGGTGTGCAGCGACAGAAAACTGATGCCCAGACCGGCCATGACGGCCTGTTTAATGGTCTCGTTGCTCGCCGCCTCCATTATCACGCGCGGTTCCAGGTGCGATTTCTGCAAAAAATTCTCCATCGCTGCGCGCGTGCCCGAACCGCGCTCGCGCACAATGAAACCGTACGGGCGCAGATCGTCGACCCTGGGGCTTCCCAGTTTGAGCAGCGGGTGTTCGGTCGATGCCACAAACATATGCGGGTGCGCCGCAAACGGCTCGGCGCGCGTGGCCAGCTCGGTCGGCGGTCGGCCCATGACGGCGATGTCAACCTCGTTGCCTTGCAGCATCTGTATCAGTTGCTCGCGGTTGCCTACTGCCAGCCGCAGTTCGATGCCGGCGTGTTCGCTTTGAAACTGCGCCAGCAGCCGGGGTAGAAAATACTTGGCGGTGCTGACCATGCCTATGGTCAGCGTGCCCACTTCCAGCCGCTGCAGGCGTGCCGCCGCGTCTTCGGCGTCTTTCAGCGTGGCCAGCAGCTTGCGCGCGTAGACCAGCATGTACTCGCCCACCGTGGTCAAGGCCACCTGGCGGCCGTTGCGCTCGAACAGCGGCAGCCCCACATGGCCTTCGAGTTCTTTGACCTGCATCGTCACCGCCGGTGGCGTCAGGTGCAGTGCCTCGGCGGCGCGGGCAAAGCTCAGGTGTCGGGCGACCTCAGTAAAAACCCTGAGCTGGCGGAATGTGGTGTTCTTCATTCAGTAAAAGCTGAATCGAGAGTAAAAAAAACTTAAATTTACCTTATTATGTCTGGCTTCTATAGTTCATAAAATGCCCCGTTACCGCAGGCAATCAAAAAGGTTGGAGACATGCTGGAGGCCTTGATTTTTGACGTCGATGGCACGCTGGCCGACACGGAAAGCGTGCACCTGGCGGCATTCAACCACGCCTTTGCGCAAGAGGGGCTGGACTGGCGTTGGGACGTCGAGCAGTACACCGACTTATTGAAAATCTCTGGTGGCAAGGAGCGCATACTGCACTACTGGCGTCTGCTCAGTCCTGGCCTGACCGAGGTCGACGCCGGGGCGCTGGGCGCCAGCATCGATCGTCTGCACCAAGTCAAGACCGCCTGGTACGAGAACGCGGTCAACAACGGCGCGGTGATCATGCGCCCTGGTGTGCTGGCACTCATGAATGAGGCGCACAGCCAAGGTCTGCAGCTGGCGATTGCCACCACCACTTCGCCGGTCAACATCGCTGCACTGCTGCGCCGCGCCATCGGGCCAGACTGGCGCAGCTATTTTCTGGCCATTGGCGACGCTTCTTCAGCACCGCTCAAAAAACCCCACCCGCAGGTCTATCTGCAGGTGCTCGCCAGCATGGGATTCGGCGCTGCCGATTGCATGGCGTTTGAGGACTCGCGCAATGGTCTGCGCGCCGCTATGGCGGCCGGGCTGGCTACCGTCATTACGCCCAACAGCTTCACCGCTCAGGACGATTTCGGCGGCGCGCTGCGCGTCGTGCCAGACCTCGGTCAGGTCAATCTGGCGCGCCTGAAGGAGTGGCACGCGAACAAAAAATTCAGCGTCAAACGCTGACTGTCTGGCCTGTCGCGTCATTTTCTTTATGTTCCATACCTACCCGTTCTTCCCATGACAAGCATCCGCCTTGCGCCTTCCATTCTTTCGGCCGACTTTGCGCGACTGGGCGCCGAGGTGCGCGCCATTGAGACCGCTGGTGCCGACTTGGTGCACTTTGACGTGATGGACAACCATTACGTGCCCAATCTGACCATCGGGCCGCTGGTGTGCGAGGCGATCCGGCCGCATGTCAAGATTCCGATTGACGTACACCTGATGGTTGAACCGGTGGACGCGCTGATTCCGCTGTTTGCCAAGGCCGGCGCCAACATCATCACCTTTCACCCCGAAGCCAGTCGCCACGTTGACCGCACGCTGCAACTGATTCGAGACCACGGCTGCAAGGCTGGTCTGGTGCTCAATCCGGCCACGCCGCTGCAATGGCTCGATCACGTCTGGGGCAAACTCGACATCGTGCTGCTGATGAGCGTGAACCCGGGTTTTGGCGGGCAGAAATTCATCCCTGCGACGCTGGACAAGCTGCGCGCGCTGCGCCAACTGATCGATGCGCACCAAGCCAGCGGCGGCCAGCCGATCTGGCTCGAGGTCGACGGCGGCGTCAAGGTCGACAACATCGCCGACATTGTGCGTGCCGGTGCCGACACCCTGGTGGCGGGCAGTGCCGTGTTCGGTGCGCCCGACAACGACGGCGGCTACAAAACCGTGATGAAACAGTTGCGCAGCAATGCGCGCAACGTCTGAGTCCCGATGTCCTGCCAGTTCTCTTGTTGCGAGAAGCCACCATGCTGCTATCCCATCACTCCACCCTGACCCAGTTTCTGATCGAAGAGCGGCGCCGCCACCCAACGGCCAGCGGTGATCTCAATGCGCTGATTCTTGACGTCGCGCTGGCGTGCAAGGCGATTGCACGCACTGTGGCCCTAGGCGAGATCGGCGGCGTGCTGGGCAACCAAGGCGACGGCGCTGCCGCCAGCGTCAACGTGCAGGGAGAAACGCAGAAAAAACTCGACGTGGTCAGCAACGAGGTGTTCTTGCAGCGCACCGAATGGTCGGGCCTGCTGGCCGGCATGGCGTCCGAGGAAATGGAGCTGCCGTACCAGATTCCAAGCCAGTACCCGCGCGGCAAGTATCTGCTGGTGTTCGACCCGCTGGACGGGTCGAGCAACATCGACGTCAACGTCTCGGTCGGCAGCATTTTCTCTATCCTGCGCGCGCCAGCGGACGTGGTCGAGAGCGGGCGTGACGTCACCGAGGCCGATTTTTTCCAGCCCGGCGCCCAGCAATGCGTGGCCGGCTACGCGCTCTACGGCCCGACCACCATGTTCGTTCTGACCGTTGGCAACGGCGTCAACGGCTTCACGCTCGACCCCAACCTGGGCGAATTCATGCTGACGCACCCGCGCATCCAGGTGCCGCCCGACACGCAGGAGTTTGCCATCAACGCCTCCAACGCCCGCTTCTGGGAAGCACCCGTCAAACGCTATGTGGACGAATGCCTGGCCGGCAAAACCGGCGCGCGCGGCAAGGATTTCAACATGCGCTGGATCGCCTCGATGGTGGCCGAGGCGCACCGCATTCTGATGCGCGGAGGCGTCTTTCTGTACCCGCGCGACAACAAAGACCCAAGCAAGCCCGGGCGCCTGCGGCTGCTGTACGAAGCCAACCCGGTCGGCCTGCTCATGGAGCAAGCCGGTGGCCGTGCCAGCACCGGGCGCGAGCCGATGATGGACGTGATACCCACTTCGCTGCACCAGCGCATCGGTCTGGTGTTCGGCAGCAAGAACGAGGTCGAGCGCATCGAGCGCTACCACCGCGAACCTGCGGCCTGCAAGGACGACGCGAACCCGCTGTTCGTCGAGCGCAGTCTTTTCAGAGATTGATCAGGCTACTTGTTTTTCCGCTCGAACGGAGTCCATCGATTCCCGGCATCCCAGGAGACACACCATGTCAGAACGACACCCCATCATCGCCATCACCGGCTCCAGCGGCGCCGGCACGTCCACCGTGACGCGCACGTTCGCCAACATTTTCCGGCGCGACGACATCAGCGCGGCCATCATCGAAGGCGATAGCTTTCATCGCTACGACCGCAAGGAAATGAAGCGGCGCCAGGCCGATGCAGAGCAATCGGGCAACCTGAACTTCAGCCATTTCGGCAGCGACAACAACCTGTTTGGCGAACTCGAAGCGCTGTTTGCCAGCTACGCCAAAACGGGCCGCGGACGCTCGCGCAAGTACCTGCACAACGAGGAGGAGGCCGCGCCGTACCAACAGGCGCCGGGCACCTTCACCGACTGGGAAGACCTGGCGCAGGACACCGACATGCTGTTCTACGAGGGCTTGCACGGTGCGGTGGTGACGCCAGAACACAACGTCGCGCAACACGCCGACTTGCTCATTGGCGTGGTGCCGGTGATCAACCTGGAGTGGATCCAGAAGCTCTACCGCGACAAGAACATGCGCGGCTACAGCACCGAGGCAGTAACCGACACCATTTTGCGCCGCATGCCCGACTACGTGAACTACATCGTGCCGCAGTTCGGGCACACGCACGTCAACTTTCAGCGCGTGCCTATGGTCGACACCTCCAACCCCTTCATCGCGCGCGACATTCCGACCGCCGACGAGAGCATGGTGGTGATTCGCTTTGCCAAGCCCAAGGGCATCGACTTTCAGTACCTGCTGAACATGATTCATGACAGCTACATGAGCCGTGCCAACACCATCGTGGTGCCCGGCGGCAAGATGGAGCTGGCCATGCAGCTCATCTTCACCCCCTTCATCTGGCGCATGATGGAGCGCAAGAAAAGGGCGATGGGACTGGCTTGAATCTTTGATCTGCGCTGCTTCGCGCGGGCCCCATCCCCCCCTTCGACAGGCTCAGGACAGGCCCTTCGACAGGCTCAGGACAGGCCCTTCGACAGGCTCAGGACAGGCTAAGCTTCCCCCATCGGGGGAAGGAACGAAGGCAAGAGCCTCCCCGAATGGCTCCCTCCCCCGCTGGGGGAGGGCAGGGGTGGGGGCCCGCCAGCAGACACCTCACCCAGAACCCGAACCGCCCAATCTCCAAAGGTCAACGATGAACAACCCCTCTCCCGAACTCGCCCGCCAGATGGCCAACGCCATCCGCATGCTCGCCGTGGACGCGGTGGAAAAAGCCAAGTCCGGCCACCCTGGCGCGCCCATGGGCATGGCCGACATTGCCGAGGTGCTGTGGAACCGACACCTCAAACACAACCCGGCCAACCCGCACTGGAGCGACCGCGACCGCTTCGTGCTGTCCAACGGCCACGGCTCGATGCTGATCTACGCGCTCTTGCACCTGAGCGGCTACGAGCTGCCGGTGCAAGAGCTGAAGAACTTCCGCCAGTTGCACAGCAAGACCGCCGGCCACCCCGAGGTGGGCATCACCCCCGGGGTGGAAACCACCACCGGCCCGCTCGGCCAGGGGCTGGCCAACGCGGTCGGCATGGCGCTGGCCGAGAAGCTGCTTGCGACCGAATTCAACCGCGAGGACGAAGAGGGCAGCCACTACATCGTCGATCACCACACCTATGTCTTCCTGGGCGACGGCTGCATGATGGAGGGAATCAGCCACGAAGCCTGCGCGCTGGCCGGCACGCTGCGCCTGTCCAAGTTGGTGGCGTTCTACGACGACAACGGCATCTCCATCGACGGCCACGTCGAAGGCTGGTTCACCGACGACACGCCCAAGCGCTTCGACGCCTACGGCTGGCACGTGATCCCCAACGTGGACGGCCACAACCCGGTGGCCATCGAGGCCGCACTGATCGAAGCCAAGAAGCAGGGCGCGCGCGCCGATGGAAAACCCACGCTGATCTGCTGCAAGACCGTGATCGGCATGGGCTCGCCCAACAAGGCCGGCACGCACGACGTGCACGGCGCCGCGCTGGGCGCCACCGAGGTGCAGGCCACGCGCGACGCGCTGGGCTGGACATCGGCCCCGTTCGAGATCCCGGTCGACGTGGCCGAGGCCTGGAACGCCCAGGCCCGCGGTGCCGCCGCCGAGCGCGCCTGGCGCGACCGCTTCGAAGCCTACCGCGTGCAGTACCCGCTGGAAGCCGCCGAGTTCGAGCGCCGCATGGCCGGCGATCTGCTGCCCGCGTTTGCCCAGCAACTGCCCGCCGTGCTGGAGGCCATCGCCGCCAAGTCCGATGCTTTCGCCACCCGCAAGGCCAGCCAGAACGCGCTCGACCTGCTGGCGCCGCTGGTGCCCGAATTCTTCGGCGGCAGCGCCGACCTGACCGGCTCCAACCTCACCAATTTCAAGGGTTGCGTGAAGGCCGGGCGCGACGCCTGGGGCAACCACCTGAGCTACGGCGTGCGCGAATTCGGTATGGCCGCCATCATGAATGGCATCACGCTGCACGGCGGCTACATCCCTTACGGCGGCACCTTCCTGACGTTCAGCGACTACAGCCGCAACGCCATCCGCATGGCCGCGCTGATGAAGCAGCGCGTGATCCACGTCTTCACCCACGACTCCATCGGCCTGGGCGAAGACGGCCCGACACACCAGTCGGTCGAGCACGTGCCCAGCCTGCGCATCATCCCCGGCCTGGACGTGTGGCGCCCGGCCGATGGCCTGGAGACCGCCGTGGCCTGGGCCTGCGCCATCGAGCGCAAGGGCGGCCCAAGTGCCCTGTGCCTGTCGCGCCAGAACCTGCCGCGCCTGAGCGATGCAAGCATGGTCGAGCAGATCCGCCAGGGCGGCTATGTGCTGGCCGAGGGCGCCAACCCCCAGGCCGTGATCCTGGCCACCGGTTCCGAGACCTCGCTGGCGATGCAAGCCCATGCGGCGCTGGCTGCCGAGGGCATCAGCACCCGCGTGGTCTCCATGCCCTGCAGCAACGTGTTCGACCGCCAGCCCAAGGCCTACCAGGACATGGTGTTGCCGCTGTCGCTGCCCACGGTGGCGGTGGAGGCCGCGCACCCGGATTTCTGGCGCAAGTACGTGGGCCGCACCGGCGTGGTGATTGGCATCGCCACGTTCGGCGAATCGGCACCCGCGAAAGACCTGTACACCCACTTCGGCATCACGTCGGCGGCGGTGGTGGCGGCGGTCAAGGGGGTGTTGTGATGAGCGCCTACCCGTACGACCTGATCCTGTTCGACCTCGACGGCACGCTGATCGAGACCGCGCCGGAAATCGCCGACGCGGTCAATGACACGCTCGCGCATTTCAGCCGACCACCGGTGAGCCAGCAGCAGGTGAACGATTGGATCGGCCACGGCACGCGCGAGCTGCTGATCCAGGCACTGGCTTTTGTCGACCAGACAACGGCCGATGCGGTGCGCCACGCCGACAGCTTCAAACCCATCGAAGCCGAATTCGGCCGGCACTACCAGGCGCGCTGCGGCACCCGCAGCCACCTCTACCCGCATGTGCGCGAAACGCTGCACACGCTGCGCGCGGCGGGCGTGAAGCTGGCGGTGGTGACCAACAAGGAGGGCCGCTACACACAAACCGTGCTCGACGCGCACCAGATGGCGCCGCTGTTTGACCGCGTGATCAGCGGTGACACCTTGCCGGTGAAAAAGCCCAACCCCGCCGCCATCGACGACTGCCTGCAGCGTTTCGGTGTGGCACGCGAACGCGCGCTGTTCGTGGGCGATTCCAGCATCGACGTGGCCACCGCGCGCAACGCTGGTATCGCCGTCTGGGTGCTGCCCTACGGCTACAACATGGGCCAGCCCATCGAGAGCTGCCACCCGGACCGCGTGATTGCCGACTTCACGGCGCTGACCCCAGGCCTGATCAGCGCCACCTGAACCCCTTTTCTTTTTTCTGGAGACATTCCCATGGCCCTCAAGATCGGTATCAATGGTTTCGGGCGCATCGGCCGCATGGTGTTGCGCGCCGTTGCGCAGGAAGCCGAGTTCAAAGACCTTGAAGTGGTCGCCATCAACGACCTGCTGGAGCCCGAGTACCTGGCCTACATGCTCCAGCACGACAGCGTGCATGGCCGCTTCAAGGGCAGCGTGGTCGTGGAGGGAAACCACCTGGTGGTCAACGGAAAAAAGATCCGCCTGACCGCCGAAAAAGACCCTTCCAAGCTGAAATGGGGTGACGTGGGTGCCGACGTCGTGGTCGAGTCCACCGGCTTCTTTCTGACTGCCGACACCTGCCAGAAACACATAGCTGCGGGTGCCAAGAAGGTGGTGCAGTCGGCCCCGTCCAAGGACGCCACGCCCATGTTCGTCTACGGCGTAAACCACGCCCAGTACGCTGGCGAGGCCATCGTCTCCGCTGCGTCCTGCACCACCAACTGCCTGGCCCCGGTGGCCAAGGTGCTCAACGACAGCTTTGGCATCCAGCGCGGCCTGATGACCACCGTGCACGCTGCCACCGCCACACAAAAAACCGTGGACGGCCCCTCGTCCAAAGACTGGCGCGGCGGCCGTGGCATCCTGGAAAACATCATCCCCTCGTCCACCGGCGCCGCCAAGGCGGTGGGCGTGGTGCTGCCCGAGCTGAACAAGAAGCTCACCGGCATGGCCTTTCGCGTGCCGACCTCTGATGTGTCGGTGGTGGACCTGACGGTCGAGCTGAGCCGTCCCGCCAGCTACGACGACATCTGCCAGGCCATGAAGACCGCATCGGAAGGTGCGCTCAAGGGCGTGCTGGGCTACACCAGCGACAAGGTGGTATCCACCGACTTCCGTGGCTGCGCCATGCCGTCCATCTTCGACGCCGACGCGGGCATCGCGCTGGACAAGACCTTCGTCAAGGTCGTGGCCTGGTACGACAACGAGTACGGCTACACCTGCAACATGATGCGTTTCGTGCAGCACGTGGGTCGCCACTGATTTGGAGAACACAGCATGAAATTCCTTCGATTCTCCGACCTCTGTGCCCAGGGCCAAGCCCGCCGCAAACGCGTCTTCATCCGTGCCGACCTGAACGTGCCGCAGAACGACGCGGGCGAGATCACCGAAGACACCCGCATCCGCGCCAGCATCCCGGCGATCCAGATGGCGTTGGACGCCGGGGCTGCCGTCATGGTGACCAGCCACCTGGGCCGCCCGACCGAAGGCGCGTTCAAGCCCGCCGATTCCCTGGCCCCGGTGGCCGCGCGCCTGGGCCAGCTCATGGGTCGTTCGGTGCGCGTGGTGGCCCACTGGGTCGATGGCGACTTCGCGGTCGCGCCCGGCGAGGTGGTGCTGTTGGAGAACTGCCGCCTGAACGTGGGCGAGAAGAAGAACAGCCCCGATCTCGCCAGGAAGCTGGGCGCCCTGTGCGACATCTTTGTGCACGACGCCTTTGGCACCGCGCACCGCGCCGAGGGCAGCACCTACGGCATCGCCGAAACAGCCCCGATCGCCTGCGCCGGGCCGCTGCTGGCGGCCGAGATGGACGCCATCGGCAAAGCCCTGGCCAACCCGAAGCGCCCGCTGATCGCCATCGTCGCTGGTTCCAAGGTCTCAACGAAACTCACCATCCTGCAATCCCTGGCCAGGAACGTGGACGGCCTGATCGTGGGCGGCGGCATCGCCAACACCTTCATGCTCGCGGCCGGTCTGAAGATCGGCAAAAGCCTGGCCGAGCCGGACCTGGTCGGCGAAGCACGGGCGGTGATCGACGCCATGAAGGCGCGTGGCGCGGCGGTGCCGATTCCCGAAGACGTGGTCTGCGCCAAAACCTTTAGCGCCGATGCGGTGGCCACGGTGAAAGCTGCCACCGAGGTGGAAGACGACGACCTGATCCTGGACATCGGCCCGAAGACCGCCGCGAAACTCGCCGAGCAACTGAAGAAAGCCGGGACGATTGTCTGGAACGGTCCGGTGGGCGTGTTCGAGTTCGCCGCATTCGAGAACGGCACGCGGGTGATTGCGCAGGCGATTGCCCAGAGCAACGCCTTCAGCATCGCCGGCGGTGGCGACACGCTCGCCGCCATTGCCAAGTACGGCATCGAGAAACAGGTGGGCTACATCTCCACCGGTGGCGGTGCCTTCCTGGAAGTGCTGGAGGGCAAGACGCTGCCAGCGTTTGAAGTGCTGGCGCGCCGTGCGGCCTGACGAAACGACCCCCTGTTTTTCCGTTCGCCCTGAGCCTGTCGAAGGGCTTGGCGCACATGCCGCCATGGGGCTTCACAGGCTCAGCCCGAACGGACTTGCTATTTTCAACACAACACCCCAAGGAACACCATGGCCCTCATCTCCCTACGCCAGTTGCTCGACCACGCCGCCGAGCACAACTACGGCCTGCCGGCCTTCAACGTCAACAACCTGGAGCAGGTGCAGGCCATCATGCAGGCGGCCCACCAGGTGAACAGTCCCGTGATCCTGCAAGGATCGGCGGGCGCGCGCGCCTACGCGGGCGAGCCCTTTCTGCGCCACCTGATCGCGGCAGCGGTCGAGATGTACCCTCAGATTCCAGTCTGCATGCACCAGGACCACGGCGCCACGCCAGCGATTTGCTTTCGCTCGATTCAATCGGGCTTTAGCTCGGTGATGATGGACGGCAGCCTGCTGGCCGACGGCAAGACGCCCGCGAGCTACGAATACAACGTGGCGACCACCCGCCAAGTGGTGGACCTGGCGCACGCCTGCGGCGTGTCGGTGGAGGGTGAACTCGGTTGCCTGGGCTCGCTGGAAACCGGCAAGGCCGGTGAAGAAGACGGCCACGGCGCTGAGGGCGTGTTGGACCACTCGGCTTTGCTCACCGACCCCAATGAGGCGGCGGACTTCGTGAGCAAGACCCAGGTCGACGCGCTGGCGATTGCCATCGGCACCAGCCACGGCGCCTACAAGTTCAGCAGCAAGCCCAGCGGCAAGGTGCTGCGCATCGACCGGGTGAAAGAAATCCACCAGCGCATCCCCAACGTGCACCTGGTGATGCACGGTTCCAGCAGTGTGCCGCAAGACTGGCTGGCCATCATCAACCAGTACGGCGGCGACATGGGCCAGACCTACGGCGTGCCGGTGGAGGAAATCGTCGAAGGCATCAAAAACGGCGTGCGCAAGATCAACATCGACACCGACCTGCGCATGGCCAGCACCGGAGCCATTCGCAAGCACCTGGCCGAAGACCGCAAGAACTTCGACCCGCGCAAGTTTTACAAAGAAGCCACCAAGGCGATGCAGGCGATTTGCGCGGCGCGCTACGAGGCCTTTGGCGCCGCCGGCATGGCCAGCAAAATCACCCAGGTGCACAGCCTGGAGACGATGCAGAAGCGCTACGACAAAGGCGAGCTGGCCGCGCGCGTGGCTTGAATAAGTGACGAGCTGCTCAGAGGAGCCGTGTCGCGTAAAAAATTCGATTCTGCAGGCCGGCGTCGAAGTTGTCGATCCTCATGTATTTCAATTTAGCAAAGGAGTTGTATCGTGACAAAAGACCTCAAGTTGGTGACTATTTTCTCCGAGTCGGTGCTGGAAAGAAAGATTCTCAATGATCTGGAGCAGCTCGGTATCAAGGGTTATACCGTGTCTGATTGCCGTGGGCGTGGTACGCACGTGTCCACCAATATGATCGCTGCCGCCAGCCCGAACATTCGGATCGAAATCATGTGCGAGCACGACGTGAGTCTGCACGTGGCCGGTCTGTTGACGGAGAAATACGAGAAAAATTTCGGCTTGCTGATTTTCTCGCGCCCGATTGATCTGTTGAATTAAGTTTGCGTCAATTGTGCTGCGCCCGGCTATGCGGCGCAGCAGCTTTTGTTTTTTTCTTGTTCTTTGCGCTGGCTTGGTCAGCTCGGTGGGGCGCTTTCCTGCGCGCTTGAACGCTGTTGCTTGACAAGTCTTGCCTCGTCATGCGCGCGGCCAGTTTTTTACTTCGAAGGAAGTGTCATGGACTTTATTTTTGATTTTCTGGCCCGGTTTGTCTCTCAGCTCACCACGCCGGCACTCGGTTTTTTGTTTGCCGGCGTGTTGCTGGCGGCGGTTGGCAGCACCTTTCGCATTCCAAGGGCGATTTATCAGTTTTCGATTTTCATGTTGCTGATGAAAATTGGCCTGGGGGCCGGCATGGCGATTCGCGACGCCGACCTGGCTGCCATGGCCTTGCCGGCGCTGTTCTCCGTCATCATTGGCGTGGCGGTGGTGCTGATTGGCAACTTCACGCTGGCGCGCTTGCCGGGTGTGAAAAAAGATGACGCCATTGCCACCGCCGGCTTGTTCGGCGCCGTCAGCGGCTCGACACTGGCCGCCGGCATGTTGGCCCTGGATCAGGCCAAAATCGCTTTTGAACCGTGGGTGATTGCGCTCTATCCGTTCATGGACATCCCGGCACTGGTGTTCGCCGTGGTGCTGGCCAACGTCTATTTGATGAAGGAAAAATCGGTCGATGCGCAAAAGGGTTTGAAGATCTGGCCCATCATCCAGGAAACCTTGACTGGTTTTGCCATCTCGGTGTTGCTGGCTGGTGTGGTGCTGGGTATGTTCATCAACGTGCAGCCGGTCTACGAGCAGTTCTTCGATCCGCTGTTCGTCGGCTTCATCAGCATCCTGATGCTGACCCTGGGCATGGACGCCTACTTCAAGCTGAAAGACTTGCTCAAGGTCGCGCACTGGTACATTTTCTACGCCTTCTTGGCCCCGTTCATTCACGGCTTGCTGGCTTTTGGTCTGGGCTATCTGGCGCATATCTGGGTGGGCTTGAGCCCGGGCGGCGTGATTTTGCTGGCGGTGATAGCGGCTTCCAGCTCCGACGTGTCGGGTCCGCCCACCTTGCGTGCCGGCATCCCCAGCGCCAACCCTTCGGCCTACATCGGCACGTCGACCGGCATTGGAACGGTGGTGGCGATTGCCTTGTGCATTCCTTTCTTCATTGCATTGGGCGTCAATGTTTTTAATCTGTAACGCCACCAGAATTGCTTGCCTGCGCTGCTTTGTTGGTATGCTCGGGTGCCTGTCTGGGTTCGGATGCTGCGGCGCGCGCTGACGTGCGAGCGGGCAAGCTGCAGCGGCAGCTGCTTCGCCCCGGCGCAGGCACAACGCAAGCCGGGGCGCCTGGATGGCCGCAGCGCTTGCGGCACAATGCGCTGGTCCCGTCGCGGCCCGCAAGTGCCGCGTTCCCAGCTTTTTTTTGCGAGGCACGTCCATCATGGCATCGGTCAACAAAGTCATTCTCGTCGGCAACTGCGGCCGCGACCCTGAAATTCGCTACCTGCCGTCGGGTCAGGCGGTGGCCAACGTGAGTCTGGCGACGTCGAGCCGCCGCAAGGACAAGAATACAGGCGAGACGGTCGAGGACACGCAGTGGCACCGCATCACTTTTTATGACCGCCTGGCCGAAATCGCTGGTGAATACGTCAAGAAAGGCCGTCCGATTTATGTCGAAGGGCGGCTGAAATACGGCACTTATGTCGACAAAGCCAGCGGGGTGGAAAAAAACACCGTCGACATCATCGCCACCGAACTGCAGTTGCTCGGTGGTCGGGAGGGTCAGGGTGGGGGTGACGAGGGCGGCGGCGCTTATGCCCCGCGCGCGGCCAGCGCGCGACAGTCACCCGCGCGCGCGCCGTCGGCTCCTGCGCCGGCGGCCGCGCCGGCGCGGCCAGCCAGCAGCTTTGACGACTTGGACGACGACATTCCTTTTTAACACCTGCCGGCCCTTAGACTGCAAGCAGCGCGGCCCCTGGAGCAGCACGCACCCCAGGGGCGCGCCGGTGCATCCGCTGGTCAAGCCGCACCATGCCTGCCATGAACGATTCAAGTTCAATGCCAAGCCTTCCCCAGCCGGCTTCTATGTTGCCGCCCGATGACGCGTTGCGCGAGCTGCTGCACAACGAGTTGCACGCGCGCCCGCTGGCGCGCATTCGGTTGCCCGCGCTGGTGGTTTACGTGGCGGTGCTCAACGAAGGCGTCAGCCGCGAACAGGAGTGGCAGCACTTGTGCCGTCTGCCGGGGCAAGAACAACTGCCGCTGGCGTTGTTGCACGAGAATTTTCTGCGCCTGCGCCTGGGTGGCCACACGCTCAAGTGGGAGCGTCACACCGAATTCACCCGCTACGCCAGCGTGCAGCCCCTGCCCGATGGCACCGGCCTGGGCAGCCATGAGCCGGAGTTGCTCGCGGCGCTGGCGACACCGGCGGGGTGGTGGCGCGATATTCCAGGCCGTACCGTGGCGGCCATCAAGCTGGTGCTGTTGCAAGCCGAGTTGCCGCAGCCACACCCGGCCGAACAGGCCGAGTTGATGGCATCGGCGCAGCAGTGGTTCGGTGGCCGCACCGTGGTGGCATCACAACTGGGCGGTGGTCATTCGTGGGCCCTGACCGATTTTCGCATCGACCTCTGTGGCTTTGAGCGCATGTTGGTGCTCACCCCGGCAGGCACAAGCGAAACCCGTGCCGGGCGCATTGCGCATCGGCTGCTCGATCTGGAGACTTACCGCCTGATGGCGCTGCGTGGTCTGCCGGTGGCCAAGACACTCTTGCCCATGCTGGCACAGGCAGAAACCCGCCTTGCCACCATCACCGCCGAGATGGAGAGCAAGGCCAGTTCCGAGCAGCAACTGCTGGACCAATTGGTGACGCTGGCCGCCAGCGTGGAGCGCGCCACGGCCGAAACCGCATTTCGTTTCGCCGCCAGCCGGGCCTACGACGCGCTGGTGCAGCAGCGCCTGGGTGAGTTGCGGGAGCTGCCGATTCCGGGCACCCAAACCATCGGCGAATTCTTGCGTCGGCGCTTCTCACCCGCCCTGGCCACGGTGGCCGCTAGCGCACAGCGGCTGGAGTTCTTGTCGGCGCGCGTCTCGCGCACCAGCGCTTTGCTGCGTACGCGGGTTGACATCGTCACCGAGGCGCAAAACCAGCAACTGCTGGAAAAGCTCACGCGCGGGCAGGAAATGCAGCTGCGCCTGCAAAGCACGGTGGAAGGGCTGTCGATCGCCGCCATTTCCTATTACGTGGTCAGCCTGCTGCTGTACCTGGCAAAAGCAGCCCAGGCGGCAGGGGCACCGCTGAACCCGGAAATCGCCACCGGTGCCTTGATTCCTCTGGTGCTTTGGGGGGTGTGGCGCACCACGCGGCGCATTCACCAAAAGCTGCGCGTGCCGCACTGAGGTGCAGAAGTGGGCTGCGCTGGCGTTCAGTCGCCGCCCAGCGCGCTGCGGATGACGCCGCCGCCCAGGCAGACCTCGCCGTCGTAGAGCACGGCACTTTGGCCCGGTGTCACGGCCCATTGTGGTGCGGCAAAGCGCAGCGCAAAGCCCGGCTCACCCTCGGCCTCGAAGCGGCAGGGTGCGTCGGTCTGCCGGTAGCGTGTCTTGGCGCTCAGATCGACCGCCGTCGGCACCTGGCCCGCGACCCAGCTGGCGTCTTGTGCATGCAGCGCGCTCGAGAGCAAGCAGGCGTGGTTGTGCCCTTGCACCACCCACAGCGTGTTGTTTTGCATGTCTTTGCGCGCCACGAACCAGGGCAGGTGCAGGCCGTCGGTTTCGGGGTGCGGCGGAGCAGTCATTTTTTTAACGCCGCCAATACCCAACCCCTGACGTTGACCCAGCGTGTAAAAACTCAGACCCACGTGTTGGCCGATGATGCGGCCGTGCGGGTCTTTGATCGGGCCGGGTTCCTTGGCGATGTAGCGGTTCAGAAAATCACGGAACGGCCGCTCACCGATGAAGCAAATGCCGGTTGAATCTTTCTTTTTCGCATTCGGCAGACCGATTTGTGCAGCGATGCGCCGCACCTCGGTCTTGGGCAGCTCACCGACCGGGAACAGCGTTTGACCGAGCTGCGCCTGGTTCAGACGGTGTAAAAAATAGCTCTGATCTTTCAGCGCGTCCAGGCCCTTGAGCAGCTCGTAGCGGTCGCGGCTTTCGTTGTGACGCACGCGCGCGTAATGCCCGGTGGCTATTTTCTCGGCGCCCAGGCGAACGGCGTGGTCCAAAAAAGCTTTGAACTTGATTTCGGCGTTGCACAGCACGTCGGGGTTTGGCGTGCGCCCGGCCAGATGCTCGCGCAAAAACTCGGCGAACACACGGTCTTTGTATTCGGCCGCAAAATTGACGTGTTCGATCTCAATTCCCAGCACGTCGGCCACACTGGCAGCGTCCAGCCAGTCCTGCCGACTCGAGCAGTAGGCGCTGTCGTCGTCGTCTTCCCAGTTCTTCATGAAGATGCCGACCACCTCATATCCCTGCTCCTTGAGCAGGTGCGCGCTCACCGCCGAGTCCACGCCGCCGCTGAGCCCCACCACCACGCGCTGTTTGCTTGTCATAGGGGAATTATCCGCGTGGCCGGGTGTGCTCGCCGGGCCGGCGGGGCATCGTGCAAATCGATGGTTGATGGCGACCAATGCCATCGAACGATCGCTGGCTCGCTTGCGCTTACATTGGCGTCATATGCGGGTGCAACGGCCCGCACAAACCCAGGAACCCGATCATGACCCGCTGGCCCACGTTGTTCATCTCACACGGCGCGCCCACTTTTGCGCTCGAACCCGGCCGGGCCGGTGCGGCGCTCAGCGCTTTGGGTCAGAAGTTGCAGCGCCCGGCCGCCGTGCTGGTGGTCTCGCCGCACTGGAGCACGCGCCATCCACGCGTGGCCAGCAGCGCCGCGCCCAAGACCCTGCACGATTTCGGTGGCTTCTCGCCTGCGCTCTACCAATTGAACTACCCGGCGCCTGGCCACCCGCTGCTGGCGGCGCGCGCCGTCGAACTGCTGCGCGCGGCCGCTTGGTCTGCCGAGCCCGACGACCGGTGGGGTCTGGACCACGGCGCCTGGGTGCCGCTGCTGCACCTGTATCCACAGGCCAATGTGCCGGTGTTTCAGGTCTCGCTGCCGGTGTGGCTGGACGGCGCGCGCGCCTACGCCCTGGGCCAGGCGCTGGCGCCGCTGGCGTTGGAAGGCGTGCTCATCGTCGGTTCGGGCAGTTTGACGCACAACCTCTATGACGTGCGCTTTGACGCCCCAGCGGCCGAGGTACAAGCCTATGCGGTCGAGTTCACCGCCTGGATCGAGCAAACGCTGCGCCAGCGCGACCATGCGCGCTTGCAGCAGGTCATGACGCTGGCACCACATGCCGAGCGCGCCCACCCGAGCGCCGAACACCTGTGGCCGCTGCTGCTGGCCGCCGGTGCGGCAGGGGTGCAGGCGGCGGCAACACGCATCGACGGCGGCATCACCCACGGCGTGCTGTCCATGGATGCCTATCGGTTTGACTAACTTGCGTTCTGAGGCGAGCCGCCGCTTGCAGTGAGTCGCCCCGATGACGTAAATTTGGTCGTCGGCCCAGCACCACCGTCCGCTCAGTAGCCCGAAAGCCGACCTGTAATTGATCGCGTGATCGCGCGCTTCGGGCTGGCTTGCATGGGGGATTGGCTGGATTGGCTTGCTGTGGCAGACTTGGCCGATGAAGTTTTTCGCTCCCTCAGTGAGTGCGGCCGAAGTCGAATTCACCGCCATCCGCGCCCAGGGTTCGGGTGGGCAGAACGTCAACAAGGTGTCGAACGCGGTACACCTGCGCTTTACCGTTCGTACTTCGTCCTTGCCGCAAGACATTCAGGCGCGCCTGCTGGCCTTGAGCGACCAGCGCATCAGCGCCGCAGGCGTGATTGTCATCAAGGCGCAAAGCAGCCGCAGCCTGGAGCACAACAAAGCCCAGGCGCTGGCGCGTTTGCAAGACCTGGTCGACCGTGCCGCGCGCGTGCCCAAGCGCCGCCTGGCCACACGGCCGACGCTGGGTTCTGAGCAACGGCGCTTGCAGGGAAAGGCCAAGCGCGCCGATATCAAGTCGCAGCGCTGCCGGGTTGCAGGGGTCGACTGATCAAGGTGTTGCGGCAATTTGCCTGTCGAGCGCGCGCTGCAGCAAGAGCCGGCGGGTGCGCTCTGCCAGACGGTCCGATTCAGCCTGGAAACCGCAGGTAGCGCTGTCACCCAGAAGGCGCGTCTGCGCGTGGGTACAAAAGTGAGTGTCCATGCGGCATTCCAAGCGGAAATCAGCGCTCAACTGCGGTTTTTAGGCTCAGTCGGCCCGCGCCAGCACCGAGCTGTCGGTCTGCATCAATTCGAGCGGATAGCGCTGGCCGCTCAAGTGGTCTTGCACGCAGCGCAGCAGCAGCGGGCTGCGATGGCGTGCGCTGCTGGCGTGGAGTTCGTCGGGCGTGAGCCAGAGTGTGCGCACGATGGCCGGATCGAGGGAGCGGCCGCTTTCGGGCGCGCCGAGATCGCCGCAAAAGGCAAAGCGCAGGTAGCTGATGTCTTCACCCGTTCCGTCGCGCTGCAGGCGCCAGAGGTAGACGCCGACCAAGGCGGTGGGCGTGAAGCTGTGGCCGGTTTCTTCCAGTGTCTCGCGTGCGACGGCCTGGGCCGGGCTCTCGAAGGGTTCGAGGTGGCCGGCCGGGTTGTTCAGGCGCAGGCCTTCGGGCGTGTGTTCTTCCACCAGCAGGTAGCGGCCGCCGCGCTCTATGATGGCGGCCACGGTGACGCTGGGTTTCCATCGGGTGTCCATGGGCGCATTATCTTGAATTGTCACGGCGAATCAGGCGCAGGGGTCGTGCGGTCGAGTGGGGTGCCCGGCGGCTTTCAGGTAAGCTTGCACACAATTCATCTTTTGTTGCGCGAGTGAGGAGAACTTTATGCTGATTGGCGTACCCGCTGAGACCACGGTGGGCGAGACTCGGGTGGCTGTCACCCCAGAGACGGCGAAAAAATTTCTGGCGCAGGGCCACACACTGCGGGTGCAAAGTGGCGCAGGTGTGGCCGCCAGTGTGCCCGATGCCGCCTACGCGGCGCTGGGTGTTCAGATGTGCGACGCAGCCGGCGCTTTCGGTTGCGATCTGGTGCTCAAGGTGCGTGCACCGCTGGAGAACGAGCTCGCCCTCATGCGGCCCGGCGCCGCCGTGGTGGGCATGCTCAACCCGTTTGACGCGCCCGGCCTGCAACGCCTGGCGGCGGCCCAATTGACCGCGTTTGCCCTTGAGGCCGCACCGCGCAGCACGCGCGCGCAAAGCATGGACGTGTTGTCTTCGCAGGCCAACATCGCTGGTTACAAGGCCGTCATGCTGGCGGCTAACGCCTACCAGCGCTTCTTTCCCATGCTGATGACGGCAGCCGGCACGGTCAAGGCCGCGCGCGTCGTCATTCTTGGCGTTGGCGTGGCGGGCTTGCAGGCGATTGCCACCGCCAAGCGTCTGGGCGCCGTGATCGAGGCCTCCGACGTGCGTCCCAGCGTGAGAGAGCAGGTCGAATCGCTGGGCGGCAAGTTCATCGACGTGCCGTATGAAACGGCCGAGGAAAAAGAGGCCGCCGAGGGGGTAGGTGGTTACGCCCGACCGATGCCGCCGGGCTGGCTGGAGCGTCAGAAAGTCGAAGTGGCCAAGCGCGTGGCGCAGGCCGACGTGGTGATCTCGACCGCGCTCATCCCTGGCCGTGCTGCGCCGACGCTGATCACCGAAGAAATGGTCAAAAGCATGAAGCCTGGTTCGGTGATCGTAGACCTTGCGGCCGGCAAAGGCCCGCAAGGCGTGGGCGGCAATTGTCCGCTGACCGAAACCGACCGCAGCGTGCTCAAGCACGGCGTGCTGTTGATTGGCCACAGCAACCTGGCCGCGCTGGTGGCGGCCGACGCTTCGGCCCTGTACGCGCGCAACGTGCTCGACTTTTCCAAGCTCATCATCAACCAAGACCGTGCGCTGCACCTAGACTTGCAAGATGACATTGTGGCGGCCTGCCTGATGGCGCATGGCGGCGAGGTCAAGCGCGCTCAGTGAATCGGCGCTCCGCGGTCTGGCCCCGCGCTGCCTCGATGAGAAATTCCAACCCTTGACGCTGATTCGGAGCAACATATGGAAATCGTATCCCCCACCATCATCAACCTGATTATTTTCGTGCTGGCTATTTACGTCGGCTATCACGTGGTCTGGAACGTGACCCCGGCCTTGCACACGCCGCTGATGGCGGTCACCAACGCCATCTCGGCCATTGTCATCGTCGGCGCCATCCTGGCCGCTGCGCTGACCGAAACCGCTCTGGGTCAGATCATGGGCGTGCTGGCTGTTGCGCTGGCGGCGGTCAATGTGTTTGGCGGCTTTCTCGTCACCCGGCGCATGCTCGAGATGTTCAAGAAAAAAGAACGCAAACCAGCCGCCAGCGCGGATGGGGTCAAGTCATGAGCGCAGCGCAGAACCACTTGCGGCTCGCCGAAATGAATCTGGGATTAAAAAAATGAGCATGAACCTCGTCACGCTGCTGTACCTGGTCGCTTCGGTCTGTTTCATCCAGGCTTTGAAGGGGCTTTCGCACCCGACCTCGTCGATACGCGGCAATCTTTTTGGCATGGTCGGCATGGCGATTGCCATCCTGACCACCATTGCGCTGGTGATCAAATTGGCCGGTGGCATCGCCGCTGGCATGCCGCTGGTGCTGGGGGGGCTGCTGGTGGGCGGCGTACTCGGCACGCTGATGGCCAAGCGGGTCGAGATGACCAAAATGCCTGAGCTGGTGGCCTTCATGCACAGCATGATTGGCATGGCGGCGGTCTGCATCGCGGTGGCGGTGGTGGCCGAACCCTGGGTGTTTGGCATCACCGAGCGCGGCGAGCCGATTCCGTTTGGCAACAAATTCGAGCTGTTCCTGGGTGCGGCCATTGGCGCCATCACCTTCAGCGGCTCGGTCATTGCCTTTGGCAAGCTGTCGGGCAAGTACAGGTTCCGGTTGTTCCAGGGCGCACCCGTGACTTTTTCCGGGCAGCACACGCTCAACCTGGTGCTGGGCATCATTACCGTTGCGCTGGGCGTGTACTTTTCCTTCACCGAGAACTGGACCGCATTTTTCATCCTGATTGCGATCTCGTTCGTGCTCGGCGTGCTCATCATCATTCCGATTGGTGGCGCCGATATGCCGGTGGTGGTGTCCATGCTCAACAGCTATTCGGGCTGGGCTGCGGCCGGCATTGGCTTCAGTTTGAACAACAGCATGCTGATCATCGCCGGTTCGCTGGTCGGCAGCTCGGGTGCGATTTTGAGCTACATCATGTGCAAGGCCATGAACCGCTCGTTCTTCAACGTCATTCTGGGCGGCTTCGGCGGTGAGACAGCGGTTGCTGCCGGCAAGGCCGAGCAGCGGCCAGTGAAAAGCGGCAGCGCCGACGACGCGGCCTTCGTGCTCGGCAACGCCGAGACGGTGGTCATCGTGCCCGGCTACGGCCTGGCGGTGGCGCGCGCTCAGCACGCGGTCAAGGAGTTGGCGCACAAGCTGAGCGAGAAGGGCATCACGGTGAAATACGCCATTCACCCGGTCGCCGGGCGTATGCCGGGCCACATGAACGTGCTGCTGGCCGAGGCCGAGGTGCCGTACGACCAGGTGTTCGAGATGGAGGACATCAACGGCGAATTCGGCCAGGCCGACGTGGCGATCATTCTGGGTGCCAACGACGTGGTGAATCCGGCCGCGCTGCAAAAAGGCAGCTCGATCTACGGCATGCCTATTCTCGAGGCTTACAAAGCCAAGACCGTCATCGTTAATAAGCGTTCCATGGCCGCTGGCTACGCCGGGCTGGACAACGAGCTGTTCTACATGGACAAGACCATGATGGTGTTTGGCGATGCCAAGAAGGTGGTCGAGGAGATGACCAGGGCCATCGAGTAGGCGGCCTGTCCTGCGCTGTGGCTGTCTCACAGACGCTCCAGCCACACCAGGCTGGGCGGCGGCTGCGTTGCCGCTCTACACTCGGGCCTGTGATGGCCGCTCTCTTGCATCAAAGACAAACGCCGGTTGGAGACATCCTCCCTCAGGGGGGCAGCGGGAGGCGGGCGCGGCGTGAGCTTTTCTGTGCTGTTGCGCCCGATCCGTGCGGGCGTGGATTGAAACAATCAGACCCCGGCACCAGCGGCGCACCGCGCTGGCTGGCGGCGCTGTCGGCGCTGTGAGCAGCGATGGTCACGAAGGCGCCCCGTCGAACCGCTGAGCGCATTCTTGAGCTCACACTGGAGCGCTTCAATCGCTTGGGCGAGCCCAACGTATCGACCACGCTGATTGCGGCCGAACTCGGCATCAGTCCGGGCAATCTTTACTACCATTACCCGGCCAAGGAAGAGCTGATCAACGCCTTGTTCGGGCGTTTTGAAAGTGCGCTGGCGCACTTGTTGGCCACCGCTGACGGTGTGCGCAACGTGGAGGACGCCTGGGTCTTTTTGCATTCCTTGTTCGAGACGATCTGGGCTTACCGCTTTCTCTACCGCGACCTCAACGATTTGCTGTGCAAGAACCGTTTGTTGGAGACGCATTTTCAGGCGGTGTTGAAAAACAAGACCCGCGCCATGCGCCACCTGTTGGCTGGCTTGAGCCGCCACGCGGCACTCGACATCGATGCCGCGGCGGTGGAGCCGACGGCGCGCTGCATGGTCGTGCTGTTGACCTATTGGCTGAGCTTCGAATACGTGCGCGACCCGCGCCGCGCCCTCGAGCCCGAGCACGCCCAGCAGGCCATGTTGCGCGGCGCAGAGCACGTGCTCAGTCTGTTGCTGCCCTACCTGCGGAGCGAACAACGCCAGCACTTGCAGCAGCTCTCGGCGGCCTACAAGACGCCGGGCTGAAACCGCAACCCATGTGCTCATGCGCCCAGCCTACAATTTCGCGCCAACCCCGATACTTGGATTCTGCCCCATGAACCACAAGCACTGCGCCGTTTCTCTTGACCACATTCAGCCGCGCGAGAAAGCCGAAATTCTTGCCCAGGCGCTGCCCTATATTCGCCGCTTTCACGGCAAGACCATGGTCATCAAATACGGCGGAAACGCCATGACAGACCCCGCTTTGCAGCAGGATTTTGCCGCTGACGTGGTGCTGCTCAAGCTGGTCGGCATCAAACCGGTGGTGGTGCACGGCGGCGGGCCGCAGATCGAGACCCTGTTGCAGCGCCTGGGGAAAAAAGGCCAGTTCATCCAGGGCATGCGCGTGACCGACGCCGAAACCATGCAAGTCGTCGAGTGGGTGCTTGGCGGCCAGGTGCAGCAAGACATCGTCGGTTTGATCAACGCCGCTGGCGGCAAGGCGGTCGGTCTGACCGGGCGCGACGGGGCCATGATCCGGGCCCAGAAGCTGCGACTGACCGATACGCAAGACCCCAGCCTGGAGCACGACGTTGGCTTGGTCGGCGACATCGTCAGCATCGACCCCGGCGTCGTCCAGGCCTTGCAAAACGACGCCTTCATACCGGTCATCAGCCCGATTGGCTTTGGCCAGCACAACGAGAGCTACAACATCAACGCCGACGTGGTGGCGGCCAAGCTGGCGATGGTGTTGCAGGCTGAAAAGCTGCTCATGCTGACCAACATCCCGGGCGTGCTCGACCAGCAGGGGCAGTTGCTGAGCGAGCTCACGCCGCGCCGCATCGACGAGCTGTGCGCCGACGGCACCATCTCCGGCGGCATGTTGCCCAAGATCGCCGGCGCCCTGGACGCGGCCAGGAGCGGCGTCAACGCGGTGCACATCATCGACGGCCGGGTGCCGCACGCGCTCTTGCTCGAGGTGTTGGGCAAGCAGCCGCTGGGCACCTTGATCCGTTCGCACTGAGCCACGCCGCTCGGGTGTTCATTGCTGCGCCGTGCTGCACGGCGCAGCAGCGGGCGAGATAGTTACGAATAAATTTTGGCCAGGGGCGCCGCAGGCCGGATTTTCGGTAAAAATAGCACGGTCGTTCTATTTTTTCGGTGGTTTATTTTTCCCTGTTCTACCCGCATGAATGCATCCACTCGCTGTGTTCTCCCGAGTGACGCGCCCGCAGACGGCCGTGCAGTGCGCCGGCGTGCGATCAAGCCGCTGCAAAAGGGGCAGCAGACCCGCTGCGCCATCGTTGAAGCGGCGCTTGGTCTGGCGACGCAGATCGGCCTTGAAGGTCTGTCCATCGGCGCGCTGGCCGCTCTCATGCACATGAGCAAGTCGGGTGTGTTTGCCCACTTTGGTTCACGCGAGGAGTTGCAGGTTTCGGTGGTGCGCGAATACCACGTGCGTTTCGAGGCCGAGGTGTTCTACCCCGCCTTGAGCGCGCCGCGCGGGCTGCCACGTCTGCGCGCACTGTTTGATAACTGGATGCAGCGCACCTCGGTCGAAATCGATTCGGGTTGCATCTACATCAGCGGCGCAATCGAGTTCGAGGAGCGTGCCGGGCCGGTGCGTGAAGCCTTGGCGGCTTCGGTCAACGCCTGGCTGGCGGCGCTGCGCCACGCGGTCGGTCTGGCCGTCGCGCAAGGTCACCTGGACGCCGCCACCGACGGCGAGCAAATGGCGTTTGAAATGCACGCCTTGATTCTTGCGCTGCACTACGAAGCCCGGTTTTTGCGCCATCACGATGCGCTGCGCCGCACCCGTAGCGCTTTTGAAGGCCTGGTGCAACGCCACGCCAACGCCGCTTTTGTCCGGGTCGATGCGCTGGCGTCGGCTTGAACTTTTTTCCCCGTCGTTTCATTCCAGGAGTTTTCCATGCCTGTTTACAACCCGCCGCTGCGCGATATGCAGTTCGTGATGCACGAAGTGCTCAAGGTCACGGACGATTTCAAGACCATGCCGCAGCACGCCGAGGTTGATGCCGACACCATCAACGCGGTGCTCGAAGAAGCCGGCAAGTTTGCCTCCGAGGTGATTTTCCCGCTCAACATCAGCGGCGATACCGAGGGCTGCACGCTGGACCAGCGCACGCATGAAGTCAAGACGCCCAGCGGTTTCAAAGAGGCATATCAGCGCTACGTCGACAACGGCTGGGCGGCGCTGAGTTGTGACCCAGCCTACGGCGGCCAGGGTCTGCCGCTGGTGCTCAACCAGTGCCTGTACGAAATGCTGAATTCGGCCAATCAGTCCTGGGCCATGTACCCGGGCCTGACGCACGGCGCCTACGCCTCGCTGCACACCCACGGCACACCCGAGCAGAAGGCGACCTACCTGGCCAAAATGAGCAGCGGCGAGTGGACTGGCACCATGTGCCTGACCGAACCGCACTGCGGCACCGACCTGGGCCTGATGCGCAGCAAGGCCGAACCGCAGCCCGACGGTAGCTACACAATCAGCGGCAACAAAATTTTCATCAGCGCCGGCGAGCACGACATGGCCGCCAACATCATCCACCTGGTGCTGGCACGCTTGCCCGATGCGCCGCCCGGCATCAAGGGGGTGAGCCTGTTCGTGGTGCCGAAGTTTCTGGTCAACGTCGACGGCAGTCTGGGCGCGCGCAACAGCGTCTACTGCGGTGGCCTGGAGCACAAGATGGGCATCCACGGCAACGCCACGGCGCAGATCGTGCTCGACGGCGCGGTAGGCACCCTGGTGGGCCAGCCGCACAAGGGCATGCAGGCCATGTTCGTGATGATGAACGCCGCCCGCCTGGGCGTGGGCAACCAGTCGCTCGGCCTGACCGAGGTGGCCTACCAGAACGCGCTGGCCTACGCCAAGGACCGCATCCAGATGCGCAGCCTCTCCGGCGTCAAGGCCAAGGACTTGGCCGCAGACCCGATCATCGTGCACCCCGATGTGCGCAAGATGCTGCTGACCGCCAAGGCCTACGCCGAAGGCGGCCGCGCCCTGGCCATGTTCTGTTCGGTGCTGCTGGAGAAGGTGCACAAGCACCCCGACGAGGCCGTGCGCAAGGAGAGCGACGAACTGTTGTCATTGCTCACGCCCATCACCAAGGCCTTCCTGACCGACAACGGCTACCAGGCGGCGACGATGTGCCAGCAGGTGTTCGGTGGTCACGGCTACATCAAGGAATGGGGCATGGAGCAGTTCGTGCGCGACGCCCGCATCAACATGATTTACGAAGGCACCAACACCATCCAGAGCCTGGACCTGCTGGGCCGCAAGGTGCTGGGCAACAACGGCGCCACGCTCAGGAAATTCGGCAAGCTGGTCGGCGCGCTGGTGATGGAAGAGGGCGTCAACGAGAAGATGGCCGAGTTCATCAACCCGCTGGCGCTGCTGGGCGAGCAGATCACCAAGTTCACCATGGAGATCGGCTTCAAGGGCTTGCAGAACCCCGACGAGGTGGGCGCCGCAGCGGTGGACTATTTGCGCGTGGCCGGGCATCTGGTGTTCGGCTACTTCTGGGCCCGCATGGCGCAGGTGGCGCTGCAGCAGATCGCCGCTGGCAATACCGACCCGTTCTATGTGGCCAAGCTGCAGACGGCGCGCTTTTACTTTGCCAGGCTGTTCCCCGAGACCGCCACGCTGATGCGCACGGCGCGCAGCGGAGCCAAGGTCTTGATGGACACCGACGCGGCGCTGGCCGCAACCGTGTGAAGGAAAACCCATGAATAGATTTCAAGTAAAAAAAGTCGCCGTGCTCGGCGCGGGCGTGATGGGCGCGCAGATCGCGGCACATCTCGTCAACGTCAAGGTGCCGGTGGTCCTCTTTGACCTCCCTGCGAAAGAGGGCGCCAAAAACGGCATCGTCACCCGCGCGATCGAGAACCTGAAAAAACTCAAGCCCTCGCCGCTGGGCGTGGCCGCTGACGCCGACCTGATCGGTCAGGCCAACTACGAGGAGCATCTGGAACAGCTGCGCGGCTGCGACCTCATCATCGAGGCCATCGCCGAGCGCATGGACTGGAAGCTCGATCTCTACCGGAAGATCGCCCCGTTCGTCGCCGAGCACGCCATCGTGGCCAGCAACACCTCGGGCCTGTCGATCACCCAGCTGAGCGAGGGCCTGCCCGAGGCGATCAAGCCGCGCTTTTGCGGCATCCACTTCTTCAACCCGCCGCGCTACATGACGCTGGTGGAGCTGATCAACACGCCGAGCACCGAAGCCCAGATCCTCGATCACCTCGAAGCCTTTGTCACCAGCGGCCTGGGCAAGGGCGTGGTGCGCGCCAGGGACACGCCCAACTTCATCGCCAACCGCATCGGCATCGCCGGCATGCTGGCGACCATGAAGGAGGTGGACAACTTTGGCCTGACGTATGACGTGGTCGACGATCTGACCGGCAAGCGCCTGGGCCGCGCCAGCAGCGGCACCTTCCGCACCGCCGACGTGGTGGGCCTGGACACCATGGCCCACGTGGTCAGGACGCTGCAGGACAACCTGAACGAGCAGACCGATCCGTTCTACGGCAGCTTCGGCACGCCGCCGGTGCTGGCCAGGCTGATCGAGCTGGGCAACCTGGGCCAGAAGGCCAAGGCCGGCTTCTTCAAGAAGGTGGGGCGCGACATCCTGCGCTTCGACCTGGACAGCGAGGACTACGTGCCCGCCGGTGAAAAGGCCGACGAGGTCTATGGCCGCATGCTCAAACGCCCGGCGGCCGAGCGCCTGAGGCTGCTGCGCGACAGCGAAGGGCCGCAGGGGCAATTTTTGTGGGCGATTTTGCGCAACGGTTTTCACTACGCCGCCGTGCACTTGGGCCAGATTGCCGAAACCGCGCGCGACGTGGACCAGGCCATGCGCTGGGGCTTCGGCATGAAGCAGGGCCCGTTCGAGCTCTGGCAGGAAGCCGGCTGGCTGGAGGTGGCGAAGATGGTCCAGCAGGACATCGCCGAAGGCAAGGCGCTGAGCAAAGCACCGCTGCCCGACTGGGTGTTCAAAGGTCCGGTGGCTGACGCGGGTGGCGTGCACACCGCACAGGGTTCGTGGAACCCTTCCAAGGGGGTGTTCGAAGCCCGTCGCTCGCTGCCGGTCCATGCGCGCCAGCACTTCCCCGAGCTGCTGCTGGGCGAGGCCGGGCCGAAGTTCGAAACGGCGGGCACCACCCTCGAAGAGAACGACAGCCTGCGCACCTGGACGCTGGACGGCCTGGTGCTGATCGCCAGCATCAAAACCAAGATGCACGCCATCAGCCCCGAGGTCTGCGAGGGCCTGATGGCTGCGGTGGACCTCGCGGAGAAGGAATACCAGGGCCTGGTGATCTGGTCCGGCGACGAGCCCTTCAGCGCCGGTGCCGACCTGCAGGCCATGCTGCCGGCCTTCATGGCCGTGGGCGTGGCCGCCATCGAAGACGCCGAAGGCTTCATGCAGCAGGTGATGCTGCGCCTGCGCTACGCCAGCGTGCCGGTGGTGTCGGCCGTGCGCGGCCTGGCACTGGGTGGCGGCTGTGAGCTGGCGCTGCACAGCGCGCGCCGCGTGCTGCACATGGAAAGCTATGTCGGCCTGGTCGAAGTCGGCGTGGGCCTGGTGCCCGGCGCCGGGGGTCTGACTTACATCGCGCGCCGCGCGGCCGAGAACGCCGAAACCTCGACGGCCAAGGACCTGCTGCCGTTTCTGAGCGAGGGCTTCACCGCCGCGGCCATGGCCAAGGTCGGCACCAGCGCCATCGAATCGCGCCAGCTCGGCTACGTGCTGCATTCCGATGTGATCGTGCCGCACAAAGACGAGCTGCTGTTCGTCGCCCTCAACGAAGCGAAAGCCATGTTTGCGAGCGGCTACCGCGCGCCGCACAAGCGCCTGTTCCCGGTCGCCGGACGCGACGGACGGGCCACCATCCTGGGCAGCCTGGTCAATATGCGCGACGGCGGCTTCATCAGCCCGCACGACTTCCACATCGCCGCGTTGATCGCGGGCGTGGTGACCGGCGGCGACGTCGAGGCGGGCACGCTGGTGAGCGAGGAATACCTGATGACGCTGGAGCGCCGTGCGTTCTGCTCTTTGATCGTGCACCCGAAGACGCAGGAGCGGATTCTGGGCATGCTCAACACCGGCAAACCGGTGCGCAACTGACCATGAAGCCGACCGAGGCCGACGTGACTTACCCCCTCTCCCGCGTGCGGGAGAGGGTTGGGGTGAGGGCGCACGCCAAGGAGAAGGCGCGTGAATTGCGAGGTCAGATGACCGATGCCGAGAGCCTGTTGTGGCAACACCTTCGTGGTCGGCGCTTCCAGGATTTCAAGTTCCGCCGTCAGCGCCCGCTGGGTCCGTACATCCTGGACTTTGTGTGTCTGCAGGCGGGGTTGGTGATCGAGATCGACGGCGGCCAGCACGTTGAACAGGAAGCCTATGACCAGACGCGGACTGCGTTCATCGAAACCCAAGGCCACACCGTGATCCGATTCTGGAACCATGCGGTCATGAATGAAACCCCTGCCGTGCTGGAGTCGATCTGGCAGACGTTGCAGACCCTCACCCCGGCCCTCTCCCGCAGGCGGGAGAGGGAGCAAGACAGCCGCTTCGCGCGTGCATGCGGACCTCCTCACCCCGGCCCTCTCCCGCAGGCGGGAGAGGGAGCAAGACATCTAGGAACCACCATGAGCAAACAGATCCAGGACGCCTACATCGTCGCCGCCACCCGCACCCCCATCGGCCGTTCGCACAAGGGCTCGTTCAAGCACCTGCGCCCGGACGATCTGCTGGCCTTTGCACTGCGCGCGGCCATGGCCCAGGTGCCGAACCTGGACCCGAAGGCGGTGGAAGACGTGATCGCCGGCTGCGCCATTCCCGAAGCCCAGCAAGGCCTGAACGTGGCGCGCATCGGCGCCCTCCTGGCCGGCTTGCCCCACTCGGTCGGCGGCATCACGGTCAACCGCTTCTGCGCCTCGGGCCTGTCGGCCGTGGCCATGGCGGCCGACCGCATCCGCGTCGGTGAAGCCGACGTGATGATCGCCGCCGGGGTCGAGAGCATGAGCATGGTGCCCATGATGGGCAACGCGCCCAGCCTCTCGCCCGCCATCTTCCGCAACACCGACGACATCGAGAGCTACGGCATTGCCTACGGCATGGGCCTGACGGCCGAGAAAGTGGCGCAGCAGTGGAAGGTGAGCCGCGAGGCGCAGGACGCGTTTGCGGTGCAGTCGCACCAGCGCGCCGTGATCGCGATGAAGAACGGCGAGTTCAGCGACGAGATCACGCCGGTGACGGTGCAAGAACGCAGTGTGGACCTCGACTCGGCCGAGCTGTCCATCAGCGAGCGCACCATCAGCCTGGACGAAGGGGCCCGCCCCGACACCACGCTCGAAGGCCTGGCGAAACTGCGCACCGTGTTCGCCGCGCGCGGCTCGGTGACGGCGGGCAACAGCTCGCAGACCAGCGACGGTGCGGGTGCGCTGATCCTGGTCAGCGAAGCCGCGCTCAAGCGCTACAACCTCACGCCGCTGGCGCGCTTCGTCAGCTACGCATCGCGCGGCGTGCCGCCGCACATCATGGGCATCGGCCCGGTGCAAGCCATACCCGCCGCGTTGAAAAACGCGGGCCTGAAGCAGGACGACATCGACTGGTTCGAACTCAACGAAGCTTTTGCCGCCCAGTCGCTCGCCGTCATGAACACGCTCGGCCTGGACCCGTCCAAGGTCAATCCCATGGGTGGCGCCATCGCGCTGGGTCACCCGCTGGGCGCCACCGGCGCCATCCGCTCAGCCACCGTGGTGCACGCGCTCAGGCGGCACAACAAGAAGTACGGCATGGTGAGCATGTGCGTGGGCATGGGGCAGGGCGCAGCCGGTATTTTCGAGCGGGTGTAAGACGATGGAAAACTCCCCCACACCCAGCGCCAGCATGAACGAGGTTCTGATCCACACCGAGGCAGGTGTCTGCACCCTGACCTTCAACCGGCCGCAGAAGAAAAATTCCATCACGGCGGCCATGTACACCGCGCTGGCCGACGCGCTGCAAGCCGCGCAGGCCGACCCGGCGGTGCGCTGCGTGTTGCTGCAAGGTCACGAGGCGGTTTTCACCGCCGGCAACGATATTGCCGATTTTCTGCAGCAGCCACCGACCACGCCGGATGCGCCGGTGTTTCGCTTTCTGCATGCCATCGCCGGGTTTCCCAAACCTCTGTTGGCTGCGGTCTGTGGCCCGGCGGTGGGCATTGGCAGCACGCTCTTGTTTCATTGTGACTTGGTCTACGCGGGCGACAACGCTGCTTTTTCGATGCCGTTCGTGAACCTGGGCCTGTGTCCAGAGGCGGCCTCTAGCCTGCTGGCCGCGCGCTTGATGGGGCATCAGCGGGCTGCTGAAGCCTTGTTGCTGGGTGAGCCCTTCATGGCCGAGGCCGCACTTGAAATGGGTCTGGTCAACCGCGTGCTGCCGCCGCTGGAAGTGGCCGCCCACGCGCAGGGTGTGGCGCGCAAGCTGGCGCTCAAGCCGATGGCATCGCTGCTAGAGACCAAGCGGCTGATGAAGGCCGGCCAAACGCCGCAGGTGCTGGCTGTGATGGCCGAGGAGTCGGTCTGCTTTTCGCGCCTGTTGCGCGAGGGCGCCGCGCGTGAAGCCTTCAGCGCCTTTATGGAGCGCCGCCGCCCTGATTTTTCCAAGTTCTAAAGCTCAGCCAGCACGCCGCAACAGCGCGTTGTAGGCCTGGCGCGTCGGTGCCGAGACCGCCGCCAGCACCTGCTCGTAGGCGGTTTTGTGGCGCACCTGCAGCCGCGCCGATGCCACCAGTTGGGAGCGGCAAAACCAGTGGCAGGTGTGCTGAAACAGCATCAGCTCGGCCAGCAGCATAAAGCTCTGGTCTTTGCGGCTCATGCACTGATGGTTGTCCAGGATGTCGGAAAAGCTTTTCGCATGGATGGCCACCGCCGCCCGCAGATCGAAACTTTGACCGGCCACCAGACGGTTGATCAGCGGCAGCGCCAGCGGCAGGCGGCTGACCCGGGCTTGTGGTTCGCTCAAGCGGCGCAGGTCGGCTGCCAGCCCTTGCAGTTGTTCGCGCAGCGTCTGTTCGCTGCTTTCGAGCGTGTGCCAGATCGCTGCGCGCCGCTGTGGGTCTGCTTCGCCCATGGCGCGCAGGTAGCCGCTGCTCAGGTCTTGCATCAGTTGTTCCAGTTGGTACGGATGCAAGAAACTACCCAACAGGGCAATGCGCTGACGCTGCTCGACCGTTTTGACGGCGTAAGCGGCCGCAATGAGCACAATCCATACGAGGTAAAAGTCCATAGAGCCTGAATTATCACGGCTGCTGGCGGGGCGCTCGGTGGGCGCTTGCCGCGCGCATAAAAAAATCCCGCTGCAAGCGCAGCGGGATTTTTCGAGGTGCAGGGTAGGCGGCGGTTTTTAGCCGCCCGAATCCATCAGGCCGTTTGCTGAATACCGGCCAGCACCCAGCCGCCGGCGCCTTGACGCGGCCTGCTCAGGTGCCAGATTTCGTCGAAAGCCTCATTGCCAGCGGCACCGCTTTCGCGCGTTTCACCAGTGAAGCGCACGCTGACCAGGTAGCGGTTGCTTTCTTCGATCACCT
This sequence comes from Hydrogenophaga sp., assembly GCF_014773545.1. Lineage (GTDB taxonomy): Bacteria > Pseudomonadota > Gammaproteobacteria > Burkholderiales > Burkholderiaceae_C > Hydrogenophaga. Next base: position 129,131 of record NZ_SDDV01000001.1, read on the forward strand.
CGATCACCTCGCCGTCGATGCGCACCACGTCGGTGTGCTGGCTGGTGCCGCCGCGCTCGGACAGGTTCATCTGGAGTTCGGCAAACATCTCCGGCGTGGTGAACTGACGGATGTCGTCCAGGTTGCCGGCATCGTTGGCGGCTTGCAAGCGGATGAAGTTGATCTTGGCATTGCGCACAAAAGCGGCGCTGTCGAAGTCGGCCGGGATTTTGCTCGTGGGCCTCAGGTTGGCGCCAATCGACGAACCCGGCATGGCCACTTGGTAGGGCGGCACAGCAGGCCTGCCACCCGGCATGCCGGCGGGGGCGAATTGCATGCCACCCATGCGCGCGGCAGCCCGCTTGCGCAGCACGAAACCCACCACCAGCAGCACCGCCAAGGCCAGCAAGCCCAGCATCAGCAGGTTGGCCAGTTCTTCTCCAAAGCCGAAGTGCGAAGCCAGCGCCACCAGACCAATACCAGCGGCTATGCCGGCCACCGGGCCGAGCCACTTGCTTTTCGATGAAGCGCCTGCAGCGCCAGCAGCGCCTGCAGCAGCGGTGGCAGGGGTTTGGGCGGGTGTGGCAGCGGGGGTGCGGTCCGGGGCGTCGCGTTGCATGCCCATGGACTTGCCGCCGCCCAGGCGTTTTGAAGCCTCGGCGTCCATGGCGACAGTCGACAGGCCAAGGGTGAACACGACAGCCAGCAAAGAAAGCGTTTTCCTCATCGGGGTCTCCAAAGAATGGGATTGCAAGCGGCTGAGCATAATCCTTTTTTTAGCTTGAAAAACAAGATAAATCGGGATGTTTAATTCGTAAAAACGGAAGAGTTCAAGACCAGCCGTCAAGCCTGCGGCAGCAGCCGCAGCCGCGCCTTGACCGCTTGCTGCATGGCGCGGCGCAGCGAGCTGTAGCGATCGAGTTGGGTTTCCATTTCGTCCAGCGCCAGCGCAGCGGTGGCGGCGCAGGCCAATACGCTGGCCTTCAATTGCTGGTAGGCGCTTTCCATCGGACGCAGGTCGAGCGCTGCGCGCGGCGCCGCCGTCGCTGGTGCCGCATCGTGTTCGGCCAGTAGTTGCAGGGTGGCGCTGATAAAAGCCTGGTGCTGTTGCTGGATTTTTTCGTCGTCCACACCAGGGGCTGACAGCGGCGCTGCCGCAAAGGACAGATCGGCGCAGGTTTCGTAATAGCGCTGGACGCGCAGCAGCTCGGCCAGGCGCTGGCTGGCCGGTATCGACAAGGCGCCACGGCTCATGCGTTCGACAAAGGCTTCCACCGCCGCGTCGAGCGAAGCGATGGCGTTGCGCTCATCGCGCAGCAACTCGACCGAAGCGCCACTCAGGACGCGGCGGGCCAGGGCCACGCACATCTGACCAAAGCGTTCCACCTCCCGCTCGAGCGCTTGCAAGGCCAGTGAGGGCACCGGCAGAACGTTGTCGTCCAGGTGCCGCGGCTGCCCCAGGTCTTCCTCGCGGGCGCGGAAATGGCGCTGCAGCCAGCGCGTGAGCGCGTTGGCCAGCGGCCACATCAGCAGCACCCCAAGCAGGTTGAAGCTGGTGTGAAACAAGGCCAGCAGCACCGCTGGGCCGGTCTGCAGACCCAAATAGTCGCGCAGCGTCTGCAGCAACGGAATCCACCAGGGCAGCAGCAGCAGCGCCACGGCGCCGGTCTGCAGGTTGAAGATGACGTGCGCGGCAGCGGCGCGGCGCGCGTTCGGTGTCGCCCCTATGGCCGCCAGCAGCGCGGTGACGGTGGTGCCGATGTTGGCGCCAATGACGGCGGCAGCAGCGCTCTGCAGGTCGATCAGTCCCCCTTGGGCGGCGGTCAGCACGATCGCCATCGACGCACTGGACGACTGCATCAGCACCGTCAGCACCATCCCAATGCTCAACTGCGCCAGCACGGCGAAAAAGCCTGTTCCTTGCGGCAAAGTGATGTACTCGTCCAGACCGGCAAACGACTGCTGCATCAGGCCAATGCCCAGAAACAGCAGGCCAAAGCCGGCCATGGCGGTTCCGATGGCGCCGCGGCGCTGCTGTTCGGAGCTGCTCAGGCGCAGCAGCACACCCAAGGCAACCAGCGGCAGCGCCAGGGTTTCGACGTCGAACTCGAGCCCGATCAGCGCCACGATCCAGCCGGTCATGGTGGTGCCGACGTTGGCGCCAAACAGCACCCACAGCGCAGGTGCCAGACCCAACAGGCCAGCGTTGACGAAGCCGATGGTGGCCACCGTGACGGCGCTGGAGGACTGCACGACGGTCGTCACCAGCACGCCCGAACTCAGGGCATGCCAGCGCGTGCGCGTGGCGTTGCGCAAAATTTGGTGCAGGGCCGGCCCGGCGGCGTGCTTCAAGCCGTCGGTCATCATGTTCATGCCGAGCAGGAACAGGCCCAGACCACCGGCCAGCAGGCTGGCAGAAGTCCATAGGGTCATGGCATGGAAGCGGGAGGGCGCAGAGAAAAGATCAACACGCCATCAGGTTTCTCGCAGCAATGCAGGGGACGGCCACGCATAATTGCTGCATCTTATACGACTGTCTTTGCCGCACTGGCCGCCCGTCTGAGCAGCCGCTGCAGCGGCGCCATCGTCGGCGCGCCGTTGCAGCGGCTGAGGCTCAACGCAGCCAGCCGCGTTTGTAAAAGTAGGCCATGGGAATCACCGCCGCCAGAATCATCATCACAATCGCCATCGGGTAACCCAACCTCCAAGTCAGTTCTGGCATGAACTCGAAGTTCATGCCGTAGCTGCTGGCCACCAGCGTGGGCGGCAGCAGCGAGACGCTGGCGACGGAGAAGATTTTGATGATTTTGTTCTGGTTGATGTTGATGAAGCCGACGGTGGTATCCATCAGGAAGTTGATCTTGTCAAACAGGAAAGCGGTATGGCTGTCGAGCGAGTCGAGGTCGCGCAGAATCTGGCGCGCGTCTTCGAACTGCTCGGCGCTCAGCATGCGGCAGCGCATCATGAAGCTGACTGCGCGCCGTGTGTCCATCACGTTGCGCCGGATGCGGCCTGACATGTCCTCGTGGCGTGCAATGGCCGCCAGCACCTCGCCGGCCAGGGTGTCGCTCACGTTGCCGGCCAGTACCTTTTGACTCACCCGCTCGAGGTCGTCGTAAATGTTCTCCAGCGTGTCGGCGCTGTACTCGGCGTCAGCGTCGAACAGCAGCAGCAGCACGTCTTTGGCGTTTTCTATCAGTCCGGGCATGCGGCGCGCGCGCATGCGCAGCAGCCGAAACACCGGCAGGTCTTCGTCATGGATAGAGAACAGTACGCCCTGGCTTTTGAGTTCGGCGTTGTGCTGGTTGAGGATGAAGGCGACCCGCACGGTGCGCGGGTCTTCTGCTTCGTCGATCAAAAAGTCGCTGCGGATGTGCAGCTCGCCGTTGTCTTCTTCGAAGAAACGGGCCGACTCTTCGATGTCTTCGTCCATCGCGTCTTCCGGGATCGACAGACCAAAGTGCTGTTTGACCCAGCGCCGCTCTAGCGGCGTGGGGGCTTCCAGGTCGACCCAGATGGGTTTGCAGCGCGCCAAGTCGTCGAGCGACGCAATGTCTTCTTGAAACAGGCGGCCGTTGGCCAGGGTAAAAACGTTGAGCATGGCGGAGCTCCCGGCATGTGGGTTTTACAGAGGCTGGGGCCGTGCGGGCCCGCAGGCGAGCGGGTGGGGTGCTTTCAGCCGCACCCGCTGGCTTGACCTCAGCAACCGTGCCGGGCTGTGCTCAAACGAATGCGAACGCGACTGAAAGCACGCAACTAGGAGGCGTGCTGTCCATGGTGTGCGGGGAGTAGTTCAAAATGGCATCGAATTCTAGCAGGCTGATGGGAGTGCGGGCAGCTTGTGCGCGCTGCGGGTGGCGCAGCCTTGCACGCAGAGCGGGCCTGTTTTTTTGAAGGCTGAGCAGGTATGAGCGAAAGCCGCTCAGCCGCTCAGATCGTCAGCGGGTCGACGTCGATCGCAAAGCGGATCAGGCCGCGTGCCTGCGGCAGCTTGCGGCACGCCAGCAGCAGCGGCGCCCAGGCGGCCAGAAAACGCTGCAAGGCCGCGCGCGAGTCGCTCTCGACCAGCAGTTGTGCGCGTTCTACGTTGGCCACGCGCTGGATCGTCAGTGGTACCGCCGGGTACAGCGCAATCGATTGCTGCTCCGTCAATTCGGCGGCGCGCGCGGCGGCGGCGCTGAGGAAGGCCTGCGCCGCCTGCTGGCTGCGGGCATCGGCGCGCAGCAGGGCCTGATGGCCGTGCGGCGGCATGCCGGCGGCCAGGCGTTCGGCCAGTTGTGCGGCCGCGAAAGCCGGGTAGTCGTGGCGTTTGAGGTTGACAAACAAGGGGTGCTGCGGGTACCAGGTCTGTACCCACATCTCGCTCGCGGCGCTGTGCGCCGCGTCGCGCCCGGCCCGTCCGCCGGCTTGCATCAGCAGGGCAAACAGGCGTTCCGGCGCCCGGTAGTCGCTGGCGAACAGACCGCTGTCGGCGTTGACGCAGGCCACCAGCGTGATGCGACGAAAGTCGTGTCCCTTGGCAATCATTTGCGTGCCCACCAGCACGTCGACCGCGCCGCTGTGCAGATCGGCCAGTTGTGCCGTCAGGCTGCCCCTGGCGCGGGTTGAATCGGCGTCTATGCGCGCCACGCGCGCCGCAGCGCCGTCGGGCCGGCGCACGTCGGCCAGCAAGCCGGCAAGTTGTTCCTCGATTTGTTCGGTGCCGTGTCCCATCGGTGCAATGTCGAGGTTGCCGCAGTCCGGGCAGGCGCGCGGCACGCGCTCGCCGACGCCGCAGTGATGGCAGCGCAAGCTGCGGTCGATCTTGTGGAAGACCCGGTACGCACTGCAGTGCGGGCAGGCGCTCTTCCAGTCGCAGGCGTGGCAGCTCAGCACCGGCGCATAGCCGCGCCGGTTGAGCAGCACCAGGCATTGTTCGCCGCGTGCCACACGTTCGGCCATTGCCGCCACCAGTGGCGCTGCCAGCACCGTGCCCCGGGGCTGCTGCTGCATGTCGAGCAGGCGCAGCCGCGCCAGCGCACCGCCGCCAACGCGCTCCGGCATGGACAGGCGCACGTAGCGGCCCCGTTCGGCTGCGTGCCAGCTCTCCAGCGAGGGGGTGGCAGAGCCCAGCAACACCTGACAGCGTGCCGGGCTCAGCGCCTCGGACTCGATCTTGGCGCGGTACACCGCCAGGTCGCGCGCCGAATAGCGCGCTCCTTCCTGGCTTTTGTAGCTGGGGTCGTGCTCTTCGTCCACCACGATCAGGCGCAAACCGGGCAGGCTGGCAAAGACCGCCATGCGGGTGCCCAGGACGATGCGCGCGCGCCCGGTGTGCGCCGCCAGCCAGCAGCTCAGCCGCTGGGCTGCTGTCATGCCGCTGTGCAGACAGACCAGCGCACCTGCGCCGAGCAGCGGCTCGAAACGGGCGCGAAAACGCGCCTCCAGTTGCGGCGTGAGGTTGATCTCGGGCACCATCACCAGCACCTGGGTCGGTGTGGCATCGCTTGTCGGACCGAGCAGCACCTGTTCGCTGGCGCGCAGATAGACCTCGGTCTTGCCGCTGCCGGTGGCGCCAAACAGCAGCACTGGGGCTTGCGCACCTGGCAGCGCCGCCAGCACCTGACGCTGTTGCGGGCTCAGCGAGTCAGCAAAACAATGGGGGTCTGACCCCGATGGTGATGAAACCGGGACCGGGTCGACTCGAATTTTCTTTAGTCGACGCGCCAGTTGCACCGGACTCAATTCGCGCAAGGGCGCCGGCAGCGCCGCCAGCGCGACTTCACCCACGCTGCGCTGGTAGTACTGGGCGGTGAATTGGATCAATTGCCGCCAGCGCGCGCCCAGTGGCGCCAGTTCGTCGAATACCACGGCGACGGCCTTGGCTTGTGCCAGGTTCAGGTCCGCAGGGGGCGCGGCGGGGCAGTCCCAGACCAGGCCCAGCACCTCGCGCGCGCCCAAGGGCACGCGCACCAGGGTGCCCGGTGCCAGTGCCGCTTCACTTTGGTAGCTCAAGCCGGCAACGAGGCCGCTGTGAGACGGGGTGGCGACGATGACGCTGGGCCAAAAGCTCATGGATGACGACGGGAGATCAGTTGTTTTGTTGAAAGGTGGCGCAAGTCCTTGATTCCAAAAAGCCTTGGCAGATATGCAGATTTTCTGTGGATAACTTTGTTGATGGTTTCTCCTGACGCGGCCATAGGCCTTCAAAATCAAGGGCTTGGATAAACTGCCTTGAAAAAAAGCAAAAAACCAAAACCTATATGAATCAATCAGTTAAACCATTGTGTGGATGCCTGCCGGGAGTCTTTTTGGTCTGGTATTTTCGGCTTGGTCGGGATAAAAAATTTGTGCATAAGTCCAGCCTGTCCAGGCTGGATTTGTGCTAATGATCGGGTCGGATAAGGGTTTGGCTTTCATCGGGCCGGGTCGATAACCGGGACCGCGGGGCGCCGGTGCGCGTCGGCGTGAATTTTCATGCAGCGGTGCGCAGGCGCCTCGAATGTGCGTGCACCGCATCGACCAGCGCTGCCACGTGTTCGGGCGGCGTGTGCTGGCTGATGCCGTGGCCCAGGTTGAAAATGTGCGTCGCACCCCAACCTGGCCCTCGATGCGGCGGGCCAAAGCTGTGCAGCACGCGCGCCACCTCAGCGTCAATCTGCGCCGGCTCGGCAAACAACACGTTGGGGTCGATATTGCCCTGCAGGGCTTTGCCGTTTTGGCCTTCGCCGACCTGCGCGCGCGCGCGCCCGAGGTTGACCGTCCAGTCCAGCCCCAGTACGTTGCAGTCCAGCGCTTTCATCTCGTCAAGCCACAGTCCGCCACCTTTGGTGAAGACAATGCGTGGAATGGGCGCGCCTTCGTGCGTCGGTTTGAGCTGCTCCAGCACGCGGTGCGTGTAGGCCAGACTGAAGGACTGAAAATTGCCGTCGGCCAGCACGCCGCCCCAACTGTCAAACACCATCACCGCCTGCGCGCCGGCTTCGATCTGCGCGTTCAGGTAGGCGGCCACGGCGTCGGCGTTGATGGCCAGGATGCGGTGCATCAGGTCTGGGCGGCGGTACATCAGGGTTTTGACGGCGCGGTAGTCGTCCGAGCCGCCGCCTTCGACCATGTAGCACGCCAGCGTCCAGGGGCTGCCGGAAAATCCGATCAGCGGCACGCGCCCGGCCAGCGCGCGGCGGATCGAGGTCACGGCGTCAAATACGTAGCGCAGTTTTTCCAAGTCGGGCACCGCCAGCGCCGCCACGTCGGCCTCGGTGCGAACGGTTTTTTCGAACTTTGGCCCTTCGCCCTGAGCAAACGACAGGCCCAGGCCCATGGCGTCGGGAACGGTCAGGATGTCGGAAAACAAAATCGCCGCGTCCAGCGCGTAGCGCTCCAGCGGCTGCAGGGTGACTTCGGTCGCGTAGTCCGGATGCGTGGCCAGACCCATGAAGCTGCCGGCCTGGGCGCGCGAGGCGCGGTATTCAGGCAAGTAGCGCCCGGCCTGACGCATCAGCCAGACCGGCGTGTAATCGGTGGCCTGGCGCAGGCAGGCGCGCAAAAAACAGTCGTTTTGCAGTGGGGCGAAGGGCATGGGAAATCCGTGGTGTTCGAGTGGGGTAGACCCGATTATCCCGTCTGCGCCTGCGCCGGGCCTGGTGTTCGGCCGCGCCAGTGGGTGGCGCGAGCGCGGCTTTCAGGAGCTGGTCTGGGCGCCTGGCCTGACCATCGGCCAGCCCTGTCTTGCCCAGGTGCTCATGCCGCCCCGGACGTAGCGCACGTTGCTCCAGCCGGCTTGTTGCATGGTGCGAACCAGGATGCGCGAGCGGTTTTGCGTGTTGCAGATGATCAGCACCGGCTGCGCCGGGTCTTTCGGAATTTCCGCCATGCGGTATTTGAACTGTGAGGCCGGCAGCAGCAGGGCACCGCTGACCACACCGCTGGCGTGCTCGCGCGGTTCGCGAATATCGATCAGCAGCACCTGGCGCGCCTCAAACAAGTCCCGACCTTCTTCCAGGCTCAGACTCAACGGGGTCTTGGCCGCGTCGGCACCGCAAGCGGCCAGGGTGAACGCGCCCAGCAAGGCCAAGGCGCCGCGCAGCGCCAGGCGGCGCGAGTCAGAAGAAGGTGCATGTGTCATGGTGAAGAATGTCATGAGGAGCTGGGGGGAAAGTGAATCGCGCAGCCATAGGCTTGACTCGCCGGTATGCTAACCGCCTGGCCAGTCAACAGTTCACCCAGCGCCTGGCGCACGAAATTGGTCGCGTATTGAATGTCGCTGACGCGCGTCGAGGCTATGTTATCGATTCCGCCCGCATAGGCCAGCACACCGCGGGTGTCAATGATGTACACCGACGGCGCCACGCGTACCCCAAGGGCGCGCGCAAGCTGGCCGTATTCGTCGATCAAAGCGGCAGTGGGGCGTGCCTTTTGCGCCGCCAGCCAGCGCCCCAATTGGGGCGGGGTGTGGTAGTGGGGGTGGTCGTCGCGCATGGTGTAAATGCTGAGCCAGACCACGCCACGGCGGATGAACTCCGCTTGCATCGCCTGCACATTGCCTTGATAGTGCTTGTTGACGAAAGGGCAGGTCGGGTTGATCCATTCGAGCACCACGATTCGACCCTGGAAGTCAGACAGACTGACGGGCCGCCCGTTGCTGTCGTTCAGGGTAAAAGGGGGCACGATCTGGCCCAGGCGGGTCGATAGCGCCAGACTGGGCCACAGCCAGGCGCTGGCGCCCAGCAGCAAGCTGGCAAGAAAGGGACGGCGTTTCATCGGCGTGGGCATCGTGGATGGGTGCAGGTGGAGGGTGATCGGGGTGCCTGGTTTCACAGCCGCGCCAGCGCAGCATGGATTTCTTGCGCGCTGAGCAGTTCGGACAAGAGCACGGTTGGCTTGCCGTTTTGGTGCAGCGCATAGACCGGAATGCCGCTGCGCCCCAGGCGGGCCAGTTCGGCGGTGATGGCGGGGTCGTGGCGCGTCCAGTCGGCGCGCAGCAGTGCGACGTTGTGGGCTGCCATGCTGCGCAACACGCTGGCGTCGGCCAGGGCGTTGTGCTTGTTGTACAGGCAGGTCACGCACCAGGCGGCGGTGAAATCGACGAACACGGGCCGGCCCTGGGCCAGCAGTTCGAGCTGGCGCTGCGGGCTCCAGGCTTCCCAGGTGGTTTGGTCAGACGCAGCGGCTGCTGGGCCGGCCGGTGCGGCCAGCGCTTGCCGGGTGATGTGCGGCCCGAGCGCCCAACCCAGCCAGAGCAGGCCGAGCAAAGACAGGCTGGCCAGCGCGGTGCGGCTCCTGCCGCTTAGCCCCAGCGCCCACAGCAGCAGCGCCAGCACCACCACCAGCAGCAGCAGCGCGGCCACGCCGTGAATGCTGCTTTGTTGCCCCAGCACCCACAGCAACCAGACCACGGTGGCAAACATGGGAAAGGCCATGAACTGGCGCAAGGTCAGCATCCAGGGGCCGGGGCGCGGCAGCGCGCGCGCCACCGCCGGCACCCAGCTCGCCAGCAAATACGGCAGCGCCATGCCCAGCCCCAACACGGCAAACACCGCCAGCGCCTGCAGCGGCGGCAGCCCAATGGCCAGACCCAGCGAGGCGCCCATGAACGGCGCCGTGCAGGGCGATGCGATGGCGGTGGCCAGCACACCGGTGAGAAAAGCATCGGTATTGGGGTTTTTGGCTGACAGAGCGCTCAGGCGGCTGGGCAGTATGCGGCCGAAATCAAACACCCCGGCCAGGTTCAGTCCGATCAGGCTAAACAGCAGCACCAGCGCGGCCACTAGGGCCGGGCTTTGCAACTGAAAGCCCCAGCCGAGCTGTTCGCCACCGGCGCGCAGCGCCAGCAGCAGGCCGCCCAGCGCCACAAAAGAGAGCAGCACACCAGCGCTGTAGGCCAGGCCATTGAGCCGGTGCGCGCGCCGGTCTTCGGCGTGCCGGGCAAAGGCCAGCACTTTGATGGTCAGCACCGGAAACACGCAGGGCATGAGGTTGAGGATCATGCCGCCGAGCAAGGCCCCCAGCAGCGCCAAGCCAAAGATGCTCCAGCTCACGCTGGCGTTTGCCGCAGCGGCTTGCGCCGCGGCGCGTTCGGCATTGGCTTGCAGCGCCAAGGTCAGCGCGTCTGGCACGGCTGCCGGCAGGGCTGCTACAGCCGGCCAACTGCCTTGCATCGGCACTTCCATTCGCACGCCCGGACTGCCCGCACCGGTGCCCGGCGGGTTGGCCAGCGTCAACACCATTGGCAGCAGGCTTGGACTTTCGCTGCGGTATGGTGAAAGCGGCACCTGTGCGCTCCAGCGTGGACCGTCCCAGGCCTGCGTCCAGGGTGAGCCGGGTGTGATCAGGCCGCCGGTCTCGGGGAAGAGTTCCAGTGTGCGGCCGAGCCAGGCGGCGGGCAGGCCGTCAAGGCTGAGGTGCAAAAAGTCGGCATCGGCGCGCACGCTGCTGGCTGCAGCGCTCTGCTCTTGCGGTGCGGCGGCAAAGGCGGCGGCAAAGGTCTGGGCGTGCAGGGCGGTCGATCCGTGCACCGGAAGGCTCAGGCTGAACTGGCCTTCGCCGGGGATGCACTCTTTGCGGCAGACCAGCCAACTGGCGTGGAGTTGGACGTTGAGCTGCGCGCCGGTAAAGTCGGGCCCGATGTGCAGCGGCACCGGCAGCAGCACCGTGCCGTCGTAGCCGTAGTTGGCCAGCTTGCCCAGCGCAAATTTGCGCGGCGTCGGCCAGGCGATCGGTCCGGCCGAGACGCCTGGCGGCAACGTCCACTGCAGACTAGTCGGCAGGCCCGAGTCGCCCGAATTCTTCCAGTAGCTATGCCATTGCGGGGCGTGGCTGAACTTCAGGCCGACCCAGACCTGCTGCCCTGGAGCGGCCCCGGCCGGCGCGTGCGCCAGCAGCTCGGCGCGCACTTGCTCGGTTTGCAGCACGCTTTGACCCGTTGCCGCGCCCGGCAAGCCCTGCGCCTGTGCCGCCCAGGGCAGCCAGCCAGCCAGCAGCAAGCAGCCCAGCAAACGGCGAACGATCCGGGCGGCCGGAAGCCGCAGGGGTAAAAGCAGTGAATGCATCGGTCTGGTTCGGTGGTGGGGTGGCCGCAGCGGCTCGGGACGCTGGCGCTTTGCGTCGGTAGGAGCGTGTCAGGTTTTTTAAGTTCCGCTACCTGCGCTGCTGAAATATACGGCAGTGTGGCAGTGTGGCATGCCGAACGGGCGGCAGCGCTTGGAGTGGGCAGGCGCTGGAGCCATTTGGTTCGGCGCCCAGTGTGTCGTCCGGCTTCAGGGCGGTAAAATCGTTCGCCATGACGAACCCGATTCGGTTCTGGTCCGATCTGAGAACCACCGATTTTGCCGCACTCGACAAGGCGCGCGCCATTGCCGTGCTGCCGCTGGCCGCCACCGAGCAGCACGGCCCGCACCTGCCGCTGTCGGTCGACGCCGACATCGTCGATGCGGTGATCGATGCGGCGCTGGCACAACTGGCGCCCGAGCTGCCGGTGTTTTTTCTGCCCACGCAAGCCATTGGTTTTAGCCCCGAGCATGCCGGCTTTGCCGGTACGCTGACCCTCAAGGCCGACACCGTGCTGCGCTTGTGGACCGAGATTGGCGAATGCGTGGCCGCCAGTGGGGTCAAGAAACTCGTGCTCTTCAACGCCCACGGCGGCCAGGTGGGCGCACTCGACCTGGTTGCGCGTGATTTGCGTGCCCGGCTTGGTATGCTGGTTTACAGCGCGAGCTGGTTCAACCTGCCCCTGCTCGATGCGCAGGGGCAGGACGTGGGCGCGCGCTTTGGCGCCGATGAGCACCGCTTTGGCATTCATGCGGGTCAGATCGAGACTGCCATCATGCTGGCCCTGACGCCTGATCGGGTCCGTATGGCGCAGGCCGGCAATTTTGCTTCCACCTCGCGCCTGCGTGCCCAGCGTTTTCCCATTTTGGGCAATGGCCGCAGCGCTCGGCTGGGCTGGCAAATGCAAGACATCAACGCCCTTGGTGCGGCCGGCCACGCGGCGGCGGCCACGGCGCAGGATGGACGCGCCGTGCTCGATGCGGCCGGGGGGGCGCTGGCGCGCTTGCTGGCAGAAATCGACCAGCTGCCGACCGACACCTTGCGCTTGCACAGCGCCGATGATCCGGCAGGCAACTAGACACTGGTGTGGTGTGGCGGGCATATGGAACATAAGGCCGCGTCTTTTCGCCCCTGATGGTGTTACAACTGTGCGTTACAACTGCACGTCATAGTCGAGCCAGGGCTGTGGTTTGCGTTTGACCCGTGGCGAAATCCATGGTTTTTTTGCCTCTGTTCATTCGCCCCGCGCTTGGCCCCTGTGCTTCAATGGGCGGTCTGGCCCGGGCCGCATGAATTTGCATGAATTTCCATCTCATCACCTACACATGCCAGTCACCGAACCGTTGACCCTCGTGCTTGTCTTGGTGTGCGTCCACTTGGTTTTTGCCATGGCATTTTTCACCTTGACGCGCCACCACCCCAGCGTGCCCGGTCCGGGCTGGTGGGCGTTGGCCAGTGTGCTCGGCGTGCTGGCGGTGCTGCTGATTGGCTTGCGTTCGCGCGCGCCCGATATGCTCTCCATTGCCTTGGGCAATACCGTCTTGTTGGCCAGTCTGGTGTTGGTCTGGTTCGGGCTACGCCGCTACCTGGACTTGCAACTGCCCCTGCGCGCTGCCGGGGCCGCTCTGCTGGCGCTGTTCGGTGCACATGCGCTGCTCTATATCAACTCGGACGCAGGGGCCCCTAGCATGGCGCTGGAGGTCTTGGCCATCATCGTGCTGGTTTTGTGCGTCTGGCGCGACCTGCGCCAGCACCGCTTGACGCGACAGTCGCGCGAGATGCGCGCCTTCAAGCGACTGGTCGCGACCGATGCGTTGCTGATGGCCTTGCTGCTGTTGCCGCTGATTCTGTGGTGGCCCGCCAGTGCCGAGGTCGCGCCGTATGGCTGGTTGGCGCGTGCGCTGCTGATTTTCTATCTGCTCAACATACTGATGGGGGCTGTGCTCTGCATCACGCTGGTGTCGTATCGCTTGCAGCAAGACAGCGAGCGTGGGCGGCAGGTGTTGCAGACGCGCGAGGCGCAGTCGCGTGCACTGATCGACAATCTGGGTGCTGCGGTGATGGTTTTTCGGCCCGACCAGACGCTGGTCAGCGTCAACAACGCCGCTCGCTGCTTCCTGGGCTGGAGCGAGGAGCAGGTCCACCCGGTGCTGCCCGAGTCGATGGCGCAGGACTGGCGCATGCTGCGCGAGGATGGACAGCCCATGCGTCGGCACGAAATGCCATTCTTTCGCGTGCTGGCCACAGCGCAGCCGGTGCGCGACGTGATTTTTGGCATGACAGCCCAGACGCAGACGCCGCTGCGCTGGGCCTTGTGCAGCGCCTATCCGGAGACCGACGCCATGGGCGGGTTGCGCCATGTGGTGCTGACTTTTGTCGACATCACCTCGCTCAAACAGGCGCAGCAGCAGCAAAAATCACTTGAGGGCCAACTCGCGCAGGCGCAAAAAATGGAAGCACTAGGGACGCTGGCCGGCGGCGTGGCGCACGACTTCAACAACATCCTGGCAGCCATTCTGGGCAATGCCGAGCTGGCCCGCCAAGACCTGCCCGACGGCGCGGCGGTGCACCGCAGTCTGCTAGAAATCAGCACCGCGGCCCGACGCGGCCGCGAACTGGTGCGTCAGGTGCTGGCCTACAGCCGCCAGCAGCCGATGGCACCCGAGCCGGTTGATCTGACCCAGGTACTGGCTGAGACCTGCGTCCTGTTGCGCGCCGGGATAGCGCCCAAGATCGAGCTGCTGCAGACTTGCGGTGCCGACATGGCACCGATTCTGGCCGACTCGACCCAGCTCAGTCAGGTGCTGCTGAACCTGGGCACCAACGCCTGCCACGCCTTGCAGGGGCAAGCCGGGCGGATCGAATTCAGACTCGATCAACTGCCGCCGGGCGACGGCCGAATCCCTGCGGAACTGGCGCCGCTGTGTGCGGCGCGCGGGGTCGCGGCGGTGCGCTTGCAGGTGCAGGACGACGGCTGCGGCATGGACGCAAGCACCCGCGCCCGCATTTTCGAGCCCTTTTTTACCACCAAGCAAGTCGGCAGCGGCACCGGCCTGGGTTTGTCGGTGGTGCTGGGCATCGTGCAGGCGCACGGCGGCGTCATCGAGGTCGACAGCGCACCTGGCGCGGGCACCACATTCACCCTCTATTTCCCTGCCATGGCAGCGCCGCCAGCGCCTGCTGCTTCACTTGCTGTGCAAAAGCATGACGCCGTTGAAGGCACAATGGCTGCCAGCGCCGCTGCCGATTTTCGAGCAGCCCACACCGTGGAGCCTACTGACATGGCCGACACCACAAGCGATAATCCGCGTCATATTTTGTATCTCGACGACGACGACGCGCTGGTGTTTCTGGTGCGTCGCCTGCTCGAGCGGCGCGGCTACAAAGTCAGCGCCTTCACCGACCAGGCGCAGGCCATTGAAGCCGTGCGCCGCCAGCCCGACGGCTTTGATCTGCTGCTGAGCGACTACAACATGCCCGGCATGTCGGGGCTGGACGTGGCGCGGGCGGTGCTGGCCATCAACCCGGCGCTGTCGGTGGCGCTGGCATCGGGGTATATCACCGACGAATTGCAGTCGAGCGCGCTGGCCGCCGGCGTGCGCGAAGTGGTCTTCAAGACCGACGCGGTAGAACAATTTTGTGAGGTGGTGGCGCGTCTGGCGCGGCCGAAGCCGATCTGAGAGGTCGGCCAGCGCGAGCCGGCGGCGCTGGCGCGTGCCGGGCGGTTTGATCTGCAACTGCGCGGGCAGGCATTTGGTCAAGCCGCGCCGGGTGGCAAGCACTGGCGCACCGTCTGCGCCAGCGCCTTGATGCCGCTGCGGATGTGCTCGGCGCTGGCGCTGGCGAACGACAGGCGCAGCGTGCGCGGGTCGGCGTGCTGGGCGTAGAACGCGGCGCCGGGCACGAAGGCCACGCCATTTTCCACCGCCTGCGGCAGCAGTTCGACGGCGCTCAGGCCCGCAGGCAGTCGCAGCCACAAAAAAAGGCCGCCGGCGGGCGCGTCCCAGTGCACGTCCAGGCCGCTCATCTGCTCGCGCAGGGCCTCCAGCATGGTCTGGCACTGGCGCTTATAGCGTGCGCGCACGCTGGGCAGGTGACGCTCCAAATAGCCGTCCTTGATGACCTCGAGCGCCAGGCGTTGGTTCAAGCTCGGGGTGTGCAGGTCGGCAGCCTGCTTGGCTTGCAATAGTTTGGGGTAAAGGGCGTCAGGGGCGACGACGAAGCCCAGGCGCAGTCCGGGCGCCAGGATTTTGGAAAACGAACCCAGGTAGATGCAGCCTTCGGGGTGAATGGCGCTCAGGGGCGCCGGCGCGGGCGCGTCGAACCAGAGTTCACCATAGGGATTGTCCTCCACCAGCGGCAGGCCGACGCGGTGGGCGACCTGCGCCAGCGCCAGCCGTCGCGCCGCGCTCATGCTACGACCGGTCGGGTTTTGAAAGTTCGGCAACACATACAAAAAGCGCGCCGCCGTCGAAGGGGGGTGAACGGGGTCCAGATTGAGTGTGAGCAAGCGACGGCGCTGCGGATCGTCCGCATGATCGGGGCCGCGGTTCAGTTGCTCGAGCAGCGAGTCTACAGCGACGCCTTCGGCGTCGCTGGCCACGCCCTCGATCGATGGCTCCATGGACGCAAAGGCTTGCAAAGCGCCCAGGTGGGTTGGGTTCTCCACCAGCACCCGGCTGCCGGCATCGAGCAAAACCTTGCTCACCAAATCCAATCCTTGCTGGCTGCCGGTGGTGATCAGCACCTGAGCCGGATTGACCGCCCACGGCAGACTGGCCGCCACCCATTCGCGCAGCGGCGCATAGCCCGCGCTGTCGGCGTATTGCAGGGCGGCGCGGCCGTGTTCTACCCCATGACCGCGCAGCACGCGCTCGCAGGCGACGGCAAACGCATCGACGGCAAAGCTATTGAGCTCGGGCAGGCCGCCGGCCAGGCTGACAACGCCGGGTTTCTCGGTCAACTGCAGGATTTCACGGATCAGCGACAGGCTCATCCGTTCATTGCGGCGGGCCAGAATCCAGGGGAAAGGCGGCAGCGCGTTCATCGGCAATCCTTGCAATTCGTCTGAATACAATCGGGGTCAGATTCCAATTATTCCAAGCATCAGGCAGCGAGCACGCCGACATGGCCCGACTTCCCCGACTCACGGTGCCCGGTTATGCGCACCACCTGATCCAGCGCGGCAACAACCGGCAGCCCATTTTCGCGCGGCCTGACGATTATCGGCATCTGCTGGCCTTGCTGGCCGAGAATGCGGCCAAGTTTCGGGTCGCGATTCACGCCTATGTGCTGATGAGCAACCACTTTCACCTGTTGGCTACACCCGAGACCAGCGACGGACTGCCGCAGATGATGCAGGCCTTGGGGCGGCGCTACGTGCGCTATTTCAACGACTGCCAGAGCCGCAGCGGCACCTTGTGGGAAGGGCGTTATCGCTCGACGCTGATCGAATCCGAGCGCTACCTGCTGGTTTGCATGGCTTACATCGACCTCAATCCAGTGCGCGCGGGCCTGACGGCGCAGGCGCAAGACTATCCCTGGTCGAGCCACGCGCACTACATCGGGCAGCGGCTCGACCGGCTCATCACGCCGCATCCGCTGGCCTGGTCGCTGGGAAACACGCCTTTTGCCCGCGAGGCGGCCTATGCCGATCTGGTGCGCGCCGGTCTGGGGTCCGAGCAGCAAACGGTGCTGACCCGCTCGACCCTGAGCGGCTGGGCCCTGGGCGGGCCGGATTTCGTTGCCGATCTGCAACGGCGCACCGAGCGCCGGATCAGCCCCATGCGCGCCGGCCGACCGCTCCTGAAAGCCAAGGAGCCGCATTCCATGCAAGCTGACTGCAAAGAATCGAGTTTGAAAAAAAATGGAAATCCAATGAAAGAAAGCAACGCATGAGTTTTCTTAATCAGCTCAAGCAACAGGCGCAATCGCTGCAGGCGCAGCAGGGCGCGCAGATCAAGGATCTGGAGGCCAACACCGCTGTGACCGAGCTTGCCTGCAAGACCGTTTGGCACTATTTCGCCGATCTGCCACGCCAGCTCAACGTGATCGAGCCCGCCGCAGCGGCGCTGAGTCTGGACGGCAAGACACCGTGGCCGGCGATGAAGCAGACCGACTTTCGCTTCGATGCGCGCAAGAAAATGCTGCGCGACAGGGAAGTGTTTGACTACCTCGTGCTGGGCTGGCGGCTGGTGCCGCGCGACGGCACCGCAGGCAAGTCCCGCGTGAAGGTGAACTTTCCTCCCGACCTGGAGCGGGTCGAGCGCCGCTTGCGTGCCGCTCATGTGCCGTATGAACGGCAGGAGCTGCGTCACCCTGAGACCAACGGCTTGCAGTCCATCGTGTTCGAGTACGAATGGGCTGCGAACGCCAGCGTGCTCGTGACGGCCGAGCACGACATCGCCGTGTTGCAGTTCCGGCTGGCGGGCGTCAACGGACTGGAGATCGTGAAAACCAGCTACCGTGCGGACCAGATCCATCACGCGGTGCTGGACGAGTTGGCAAAGCTCATCGTGAGCGAGTCGAGCTGCTTTCTCTGAGTGTTCGCCGTGCTGCCAGCAGGGGACGGAACGGGGTATGGATTTCAGTTTTCTTAATCTGTCCCCGATTTATTGAAAATTGATTTTTAAGGCAATTAATTGGAATCTGACCCCGATTAAAAGTTTTGAAAATTTTGCTGTGGCGCACTAGAATCGAGCGCTCCGTTTTTTGCCCCCACCGAGAAGGAAGCGCCATGACCACGGCAGCCGAACAGCAGCAACTCCAGCAACAAGGTCTGTACGACCCGGCGCATGAGCACGACGCTTGTGGCGTGGGCTTCGTGGCCCATATCAAGGGCGAAAAGAGCCATGCGATCGTCCAGCAGGGCCTGAAGATTCTGGAAAACCTGGACCACCGGGGTGCCGTGGGCGCCGATGCGCTGATGGGCGACGGTGCCGGCATTTTGATCCAGTTGCCCGATGCGCTGTACCGCGAGGAAATGGCCGCGCAGGGCATTGCGCTGCCTGCGTCCGGCGAATACGGTGTGGGCATGATCTTCATGCCCAAGGAACACGCTTCGCGTCTGGCCTGCGAGCAGGAAATGGAGCGCGCCATCGCCGCCGAAGGCCAGGTGCTGCTGGGCTGGCGCGACGTGCCGGTGAACCGGGACATGCCGATGTCGCCCACCGTGCGCAAAAAGGAGCCGATCTTGCGCCAGGTGTTCATCGGCCGCGGCAACGACGTGATCGTGCAGGACGCGCTGGAGCGCAAGCTGTACGTGATCCGCAAGACCGCCAGCGCCCACATCCAGTCGCTCGGCCTCAAGCACAGCAAAGAGTATTACGTGGTGAGCATGAGCAGCCGCACCGTGATCTACA
Organism: Hydrogenophaga sp.; assembly: GCF_014773545.1. GTDB lineage: Bacteria > Pseudomonadota > Gammaproteobacteria > Burkholderiales > Burkholderiaceae_C > Hydrogenophaga. Next base: position 147,496 of record NZ_SDDV01000001.1, read on the forward strand.
AGGGCTTGCTGCTGGCCGATCAGGTCGGCACTTACTACAAGGACTTGCAAGACACCCGCTGTGTTTCCGCCCTGGGTCTGGTGCACCAGCGCTTCTCCACCAACACCTTTCCGGAGTGGCCGCTGGCCCACCCGTACCGTTATGTGGCGCACAACGGCGAGATCAACACCGTCAAGGGCAATTACAACTGGATGAAGGCGCGCGAGGGCGTGATGGCCTCGCCGGTGCTGGGCGCCGACCTGCAAAAGCTGTACCCGATCAGCTTCGCCAACCAGTCCGACACCGCCACGTTTGACAACTGCCTGGAGCTGCTGACCATGGCGGGTTACCCGCTGGCGCAGGCGGTGATGATGATGATCCCCGAGCCCTGGGAGCAGCACAGCACCATGGACGAGCGCCGCCGGGCTTTCTACGAATACCACGCGGCGATGATGGAGCCCTGGGACGGCCCGGCCTCCATCGTCTTCACCGACGGGCGCCAGATCGGCGCCACGCTGGACCGCAACGGCCTGCGCCCCTCGCGCTACTGCATCACCGACGACGACATGGTCATCATGGGTTCCGAGTCGGGCGTGCTGCCGGTGCCGGAAAACAGGATCGTGCGCAAGTGGCGCCTGCAGCCCGGCAAGATGTTCCTGATCGATCTGGAACAGGGCCGCATGATCGACGACGAGGAGCTCAAAGCCAACCTCGCCAACAGCAAGCCCTACAAGCAGTGGATCGAGAACCTGCGCATCCACCTGGACGACGTGGAGCACCCCGTTGCCGGTGAAGATGCGGTCGAACGGCCGATCAGCCAGACCGCGCCGCAATCCACCGGCGCCGAGCGCATCTCGCCCGAGCTGCTGGACCGCCAGCAGGCCTTTGGCTACACCCAGGAAGACATCAAGTTCCTGCTCAGCCCGATGGCCGCCAACGGCGAAGAGGGCATCGGCTCGATGGGCAACGACAGCCCGCTGGCCGTGCTGTCCGACAAGGACAAGCCGCTCTACAACTACTTCAAGCAGCTGTTCGCCCAGGTGACGAACCCGCCGATCGACCCGATCCGCGAAGCGATCGTGATGTCGCTGGTGTCCTTCATCGGCCCCAAGCCCAACCTGCTGGACATCAACCACGTCAACCCGCCGATGCGCCTGGAGGTGAGCCAGCCGGTGCTGGACGTGGCCGACATGGCCAAACTGCGCGACATCGAGGGCGTGACCCAGGGCAAGTTCCGCAGCCACACGCTGGACATCAGCTACCCGGTGTTCTGGGGCCGTGAAGGGGTGGAGGCCAAGCTGGCGTCGCTGTGTGCCGAAGCGGTGGACGCGATCAAGAGCGGCCAGAACATCCTGATCATCAGCGACCGCGCTGTGAGCGCCACCCAGGTGGCCATTCCCGCGCTGCTGGCGCTCTCGGCCATCCACCAGCACCTGGTGCGCGCGGGCCTGCGCACCTCGGTGGGCCTGGTGGTGGAGACCGGCAGCGCGCGCGAAGTGCACCACTTCGCGGTGCTCGCGGGCTACGGCGCCGAGGCCGTGCACCCCTACCTGGCGCTGGAAACCCTGGCCGCGATCTGCCAGGGCCTGCCGGGCGAGCTGAGCGCCGAGAAGGCGATCAGCAACTACGTCAAGGCCATCGGCAAGGGCTTGTCCAAGATCATGTCCAAGATGGGCGTGAGCACCTACATGTCGTACTGTGGCGCCCAGCTGTTCGAGGCCATTGGCATCAACAGCGAGACGGTGGCCAAGTACTTCACCGGCACCGCCAGCCGCGTCGGCGGCATCGGCGTGTTCGAGATCGCCGAAGAAGGCATCCGCATGCACAAGGCGGCGTTCAGCGACAACCCGGTGCTCGCCACCATGCTGGACGCCGGCGGTGAATACGCTTGGCGCGCCCGTGGCGAAGAGCACATGTGGACGCCCGACGCCATCGCCAAGCTGCAGCACAGCACGCGCGCCAACAACTGGAACACGTACAAGGAGTACGCCCAGATCATCAACGACCAGAGCAAGCGCCACATGACGCTGCGCGGTCTGTTCGAGTTCAAGATCGATCCGAGCAAGGCGATTTCCATCGACGAAGTCGAACCGGCCCAAGAGATCGTCAAGCGCTTCGCCACCGGCGCCATGTCGCTGGGCTCCATCTCCACCGAGGCGCACGCCACGCTGGCGGTGGCCATGAACCGCATCGGCGGCAAGAGCAACACCGGTGAAGGCGGCGAAGACGCGCTGCGCTACCGCAACGAGCTCAAGGGCATCCCGATCAAGCAGGGTCAGACCATGTCCGAGCTGCTGGGCAAGGACACTTTCGAGGTCGACTACGTGCTGCAAGCCGGCGACTCGATGCGCTCCAAGATCAAGCAGGTGGCGTCGGGCCGTTTCGGAGTCACCGCCGAATACCTCAACAGCGCCGACCAGATCCAGATCAAGATGGCGCAGGGCGCCAAGCCGGGCGAAGGCGGCCAGTTGCCCGGCGGCAAGGTGTCGGACTACATCGGCAAGCTGCGCCACAGCGTGCCGGGCGTGGGCCTCATCAGCCCGCCGCCGCACCACGACATCTATTCCATCGAAGACCTGGCGCAGCTGATCCACGACCTGAAAAACGTGGCGCCGCACAGCTCGATCAGCGTCAAGCTGGTGTCGGAAATCGGCGTCGGCACCATCGCTGCGGGCGTGGCCAAGTGCAAGGCCGACCATGTGGTGATCGCCGGTCACGACGGCGGCACCGGCGCTTCGCCTTGGTCGTCGATCAAGCACGCCGGTTCGCCGTGGGAAATCGGCCTGGCCGAGACCCAGCAGACCCTGGTGCTCAACCGCCTGCGCGGCCGCGTGCGCGTGCAGGCCGACGGCCAGATGAAGACCGGCCGCGACGTGGTGATTGGCGGCCTGCTGGGCGCCGACGAGTTCGGCTTCGCCACCGCGCCGCTGGTGGTCGAGGGCTGCATCATGATGCGCAAGTGCCACCTGAACACCTGCCCGGTGGGCGTGGCCACGCAAGACCCGGTGCTGCGCAAGAAATTCACCGGCAAGCCCGAGCACGTCGTCAACTACTTCTTCTTCATCGCCGAAGAAGCGCGGAGAATCATGGCGCAGCTGGGCATGCGCACCTTCGACGAGCTGATCGGCCGCGCCGATCTGCTGGACACCCAGCAGGGCATCGAGCACTGGAAGGCCAAGGGCCTGGACTTCAGCCGCCTGCTGGCCATGCCCGCCGTGCCGGCCGACGTGCCGCGCCTGCACACGCAGAACCAGGACCACGGCCTGGAAAAGTCGCTGGACAACATCCTGATCGCCAAGAGCCGCCCGGCCATCGACAAGGGCGAGAAGGTGCGCTTCATGGAGGCGGCGCGCAACGTGAATCGCTCGGTCGGCGCCATGCTCTCGGGCGCGGTGACCCAAGTGCACGCCGAAGGCCTGCCCGACGACACCATCCACATCCAGCTCGAAGGCACGGGCGGCCAGTCCTTCGGCGCCTTCTTGTGCAAGGGCATCACGCTGTACCTGATCGGCGACGCCAACGACTACACCGGCAAGGGTCTGTCGGGCGGTCGCGTGGTGGTGCGCCCCAGCCTGGACTTCCGCGGCGTGGCGACGCAGAACATCATCGTCGGCAACACCGTGATGTACGGCGCCACCAGCGGCGAGGCCTTCTTCGCTGGCGTGGCCGGTGAGCGCTTCGCGGTGCGCCTCTCTGGCGCCACCGCGGTGGTGGAGGGCACGGGCGACCACGGTTGTGAATACATGACCGGCGGCACCGTGGCCGTGCTGGGTAAGACCGGCCGCAACTTCGCCGCCGGCATGAGCGGCGGTCTGGCCTATGTGTACGACGAAGACGGCCAGTTCGCCAAGCGCTGCAACACCGCCATGGTCAGCATGGAAAAAGTGCTGAGCACGGCCGAGCAGGAAGCCAGCATGGACAAAGCCATCTGGCACCGCGGCCTGAGCGACGAAGCGCAGCTGAAGAAGCTGCTCGAAGAGCACAACCGCTGGACCGGCAGCAAGCGCGCGCGCGAACTGCTCGACACCTGGGCCGAGTCGCGCGGCAAGTTCGTGAAGGTGTTCCCGAACGAGTACAAGCGCGCCCTGGGCGAGATCAACGCCCGCAAAAAGGCCGCCACCGCCACCACCAAAGCTCAGGGCACGGCCAAGCAGGCCACGGCCGCTGCCAAATAAGCCCGGAACGCACGCACACCAAGGACACGCAGCATGGGAAAAGTCACCGGCTTCATGGAATACGAGCGTCTGGAAGAGGGCTACAAGCCCGTGCCCGAGCGCCTGAAGCATCACAAGGAATTTGTTGTCACCCTCGATGACAGCCAGGCCAGGCTGCAGGCGGCGCGCTGCATGGACTGCGGCACGCCGTTCTGCAACAGCGGCTGCCCGGTCAACAACATCATTCCGGACTTCAACGACCTCGTGTACGCGGGCGACTGGCAGAACGCTATTCAAGTGCTGCACAGCACCAACAACTTCCCCGAGTTCACCGGCCGCATCTGCCCCGCACCCTGCGAAGCGGCCTGCACGCTCTACGTCAACGAGGACGCGGTGGGCATCAAGTCCATCGAGCACGCGATCATCGACAAGGCCTGGGAGCAGGGCTGGGTGTTGCCGCAGCCACCGCGCCACAAGACCGGCAGATCGGTCGCCGTGGTCGGCTCCGGCCCCGCCGGCATGGCCGCAGCCCAGCAGCTGGCCCGCGCCGGCCACGACGTGACGGTGTTCGAGAAAAACAGCCGCATCGGTGGGCTGCTGCGCTACGGCATCCCCGACTTCAAGATGGAGAAGAGCCACATCGACCGCCGGGTCGCGCAGATGCAAGCCGAGGGCGTGGTGTTCCAGACCAGCACCTTGATCGGCAGCCTGCCCGACAGCCTCAAGATCACCAACGACGCCCACACCGTGATCAGCGCCGAAGCGCTCCAGGCCCGGTTCGACGCCGTGCTGCTGACCGGGGGCGCCGAGCAGAGCCGCGATCTGCCGGTGCCCGGTCGCGATCTGGACGGCATCCATTTCGCGATGGAATTCCTGCCGCAGCAGAACAAGGTCAACGCGGGCGACCAGCTCAAGAGCCAGTTGCGCGCCGACGGCAAACACGTCATCGTGATCGGCGGTGGTGACACCGGCTCCGACTGCGTGGGCACCAGCACCCGCCACGGCGCGCTCAGCGTGACCCAGTTCGAGCTCATGCCCGAGCCGCCCGAGCAGGAGAACAAGCCGCTGGTGTGGCCTTACTGGCCGCTCAAGCTGCGCACCAGCTCCAGCCACGACGAAGGCGCCGAGAAGGGCATCCTGCAGCGCGAGTTCGCCATTTCCACCAAGGCCTTCAAGGGCGACAAGGGCAAGCTCACCGGCCTGACCACGGTGCAGGTCGAAGTGAAAGACGGCAAGCTGGTCGAGATCGCTGGTACCGAAAAGGAATACCAGGCCGACCTGGTGCTGCTGGCCATGGGCTTCGTGAACCCGGTGGCCGCCGTGCTCGACGCCTTTGGCGTGGCCAAGGACGGGCGCGGCAACGCCAAGGCCAGCACCGACTTCACCGGCGGCTACGCCACCAGCGTGGCCAAGGTGTTTGCCGCGGGCGACATGCGACGCGGTCAGAGCCTGGTGGTCTGGGCGATCCGCGAAGGCCGCCAGGCCGCGCGCGCGGTGGACGAGTTCCTGATGGGATTTTCCGACCTGCCGCGTTGAGTGGCAGCCCGCACAGCGGTCAGCGGGTTTTCCCTCGTCCCTTATGATCTCCGGATCGGAAGCCCTATTTTCCGATCGCCGTCTTCATGCCCAGCCCCACATCTTCTGCTCTGGTCGAGTTTCGCAGTCTTAGCTTTGCTTACGGTGAACGTGCCGTCGTCGAGCGCATTTCGCTGCAGATTCCGCGCGGCAAGGTCACCACGCTGATGGGCGCTTCGGGCGGCGGCAAGACCACGCTGCTGCGTCTGATGGGCGGTCAGGTGCGCGCGCAAAGCGGCGCGCTGCTGTTTGACGGCGAGGACGTGACCTGCATGGACAAAACCGCGCTGTACGCGGCGCGCCGTCGCATGGGCATGTTGTTTCAGTTTGGCGCGCTGTTCACAGACCTGAGCGTGTTCGACAACGTGGCTTTTCCGCTGCGCGAACACACCCGGCTGCCCGCGGCGCTGGTGCGCGACATCGTGCTGATGAAGCTGCACGCGGTGGGCCTGCGCGGCGCGCGCGATCTGATGCCGGCCGAGCTCTCGGGCGGCATGGCGCGGCGCGTGGCGCTGGCGCGCGCGATCGCGCTCGACCCCGAACTGGTGATGTACGACGAGCCGTTTTCCGGCCTCGACCCGATCTCGCTGGGCACCGCGGCGCGCCTGATCCGCCAGCTCAACGACACGCTGGGCCTGACCAGCGTGGTGGTGTCGCACGAACTGGAGCAGACCTTTGCCATTGCCGACCACGTGGTGCTGCTGGCCCATGGCCGCGTCGCCATCGAGGGTACGCCGCAGCAGGTGCGCGACAGCCGCGACCCGTTGATCCAGCAATACGTGCAGGCGCTGCCGGACGGGCCGGTGCGCTTTCACTACCCCGGCCCCTCGGTGGCGGCCGATTTCGGCCCCGCGGGCCGCAGCGGGGTGCAGGCATGAGGTGGTGGCATCCGGCCCGGCTGGGTTTTGCCGTGCGCCAGGGGCTGGCCAACCTGGGTCAGGGCGCGCGCTTGTTTTTTCGTTTGCTGCTGCTGAGCGGGTCGAGCTGGCGCCGCTTTGGCCTGATTCGCGACCAGATCCATTTTCTGGGCAACTATTCGCTCTCCATCATCGCCGTCTCGGGCCTGTTCGTTGGCTTTGTCTTTGGCTTGCAGGGCTACTACACGCTGGAGCGCTTTGGCGCCACCGAAGCGCTCGGGCTGCTGGTGACGCTGTCGCTGGTGCGTGAAATCGGGCCGGTGGTCACCGCGCTGCTGTTTGCCGGACGCGCCGGTACCTCGCTCACTGCCGAAATTGGCTTGATGAAAGCCGGCGAGCAAATCAGCGTGATGGAGATGATGGCGGTCGACCCGATCGACCGCGTGCTGGCGCCGCGCCTGTGGGCCGGCATCATCGCCATGCCCTTGCTGGCCGCGGTGTTCAGCGCCATGGGAATCATTGGCGGCTGGGTCGTCGGCGTGCTGATGATTGGCATCGACGCCGGTGCGTTCTGGAGCCAGATCCAGGGCGGCGTCGACGTCTGGGCCGACGTTGGCAGCGGCATTGTCAAAAGCCTGGTGTTTGGCGTTGCCGTGACCTTTATCGCGCTGCTGCAGGGATTCGAGGCGCATCCGACGCCCGAAGGGGTGGCGCGCGCGACCACGCGCACCGTGGTCATGGCTTCTCTGACCGTGCTGGGCCTGAACTTTATGCTCACGGCAATGATGTTTAATATTTGACGTTATGCAAGCTTCCAAAATCGATGTCTGGGTCGGCCTGTTCGTGCTTGTCGGCACCGCCGCCGTCCTGTTTTTGTCACTGCAGGCGGCCAATCTGCTGGGCCTGAGCTTTGAGCCGACCTACCGCGTCAGCGCCCGCTTCGACGACGTGGGCGGCCTCAGGCCGCAGGCGGCGGTGCGCAGCGCCGGTGTGGTGGTCGGGCGGGTGCACAGCATCAGCTTCGATGACCAGACCTTTCAGGCCGAAGTCAAGCTCGAACTCGAGGCGCGCTACGCTTTCCCGCGCGACAGTTCGCTGAAGATTCTCACCAGCGGTCTGCTGGGCGAGCAGTACATCGGCATCGTTCCCGGGGCCGACGAACGCGTGCTGGCCGAAGGTGACGTGCTGCGGCAAACCCAGTCAGCGGTGGTGCTGGAAAATCTGATTGGCCAGTTCTTGTTCAACCGCGCCGACAGCGGCGCTGCGGCTGACGAGGCACAATGAACCCCGCCGCAGAAAGTGATTCACGTCTAGGCCTTGACATGTCGAATGCAAACAAACTTTGGGCATCTGGACGGGCGCTCGGTCTGGCCTGCTCATTGGCGCTGCTGGCTGGGTGTGCCAGCGGCCCGCAGGCGCACCCGCGCGACCCGCTCGAGCCCTTGAACCGCAGCGTCTCTGCCTTCAACGACCGGGTCGATGCTGCGCTGCTCAAGCCGGTCGCCATCGCCTACCGTGACCATACGCCTGATGTGCTGCGCACCGGCGTCAGCAATTTTTTCTCTAATTTGAGCGATTTCTGGTCCTTCATCAACGCTGCCTTGCAACTGCGACCGCAGGAGGCGGCGGAAAACTTCATGCGCTTCAACGTCAACACCGTGCTGGGCTTTGGCGGCGTGCTAGACATTGCGTCCGAGATGAAAATCGAACGCACCCGGCTCGACTTTGGCCAGACGCTGGGCCGCTGGGGCGTGCCTTCCGGGCCTTACCTGGTGCTGCCGCTGCTGGGGCCGTCGACGCTGCGCGACGCGGCCGCGCGCGGCGTCGAGGCGCGCGGCGATTTGTTGCAAGGCCTGGACGATGGCGGCGCGCGCAATGTGCTGTCGGTGTTGCGCGTGGTCGACACGCGCGCCAATCTGTTGCGTGCCACCGCCATACTCGACGCCGTGGCGCTGGATAGGTACAGTTTTACGCGCGACATTTTTCTGCAGCGCCGCGATACCCAGATCGAAGCCCTGATCGACCTGGGTATCGGCGTGCGCGACCGGAATGAACTACAGGCCAACCCGGCGCCGCCATGAATCGGCGCAGCGCAGGCAACTTTGGATCGAACGATTCGCTCCAACACCGGTATGGCGCGGCGCTGGCTGCGTGTGATGGGCCCACTGGCCCGGAAAGACAGATATGTTGAGAAGACGCTTTGGGCTGCTTGGGCTGTTGGCCGTGGTGCTGGCCGTGCAGGCGTTGCCTGGCCACGCTTCAATCGAAGCACCCGATGTCTTGGTCCAGCGCATCTCCGGTGAGGTGATGGCTGCCATCAGGGCCGACGCGGCGATTCAGGCCGGCGATGTTGATCGCATCACCGCTTTGGTCGATGCCAAGATCATGCCGCACGTGAACTTTCCGCGCATGACCGCAGCGGTGGTCGGGCGCCACTGGCGCTTGGCCACGCCCGAGCAGCAGCAGCGGCTGCAAGAGGAGTTCAAAGTCTTGCTGGTGCGCACCTATTCCGGCGCGCTGGGCGAGGTGCGCGATCAGACCTTGACATTTCGGCCGATGCGCGCGCGCCCCGAGGACACCGAGGTGGTGGTGCGCTCGGAGGTGCGGGGTCGGGGGCAGCCGATCCAGATGGATTACAGGCTGGAGAAGACGCCCGCTGGCTGGAAAATTTACGACATCAACGTGCTCGGCATCTGGCTGGTCGAGACCTACCGCAGCCAGTTCGCGCAGGAAATCAGCGCCCGTGGCATCGACGGGCTGATTGCCACCCTGGCCCAGCGCAACCGCCGCGGTGCACCTCGTGCAGGTTGAAGTGCCAGCGACCAGCCACGCATTGGCGGCGGCCTTGCCGCTGCGCCTGACCCAGCAGCAAGCCGGCGCCGAGCTGGCGCGCCTGACCGCGCTGCTGGTGCAGCAGCCAAGCACCCCGGCCACGCTGGACGCACAAGCCCTGCAAGTGTTTGATTCGTCAGCGCTGGCGCTGTTGCTGGAACTGCGCAGGCGCCTGCTGGCGCAGGGCAAGACGCTGCAGATTCAGCACTGGCCACCGCGCTTGCTGGCGCTGGCCAGCTTATACGGTGTGAGCGAATTGCTGCACGTTTAGAATGCTGGGTTCAGCCGCCCGCGTCGGATGTTCTGTGCGCGATCAGGCTGCTTTGCTGCGCCATGGCTGCCGTCTCGTTTCAAAACATATCAAAAACCTACCCTGGCGCGCGCGGCAATGTGCAAGCGCTGACGTCGGTGTCCCTGGACGTCGAGTCGGGTGAGTTTTTTGGCCTGCTCGGGCCTAATGGGGCTGGCAAAACCACGCTGATCAGCATTTTGGCTGGTCTGAGCCGCGCCAGCAGCGGCCGCGCGCTGGTGCATGGCAAGGACGTGCAGGCCGACTATCAGGCCACGCGCCGCCTGCTCGGCGTGGTGCCGCAGGAGCTGGTGTTCGACCCGTTTTTCAATGTGCGCGAGACGCTGCGCTTTCAGTCCGGCTACTTCGGCATTCGCCGCAACGACGACTGGATCGACGAGTTGCTGCTTGGCCTGGGCCTGAGCGACAAGGCCGACGCCAATATGCGTCAGCTCTCGGGCGGCATGAAGCGCCGCGTGCTGATTGCGCAGGCGCTGGTGCACAAGCCGCAGGTGATCGTGCTCGACGAGCCGACCGCCGGCGTCGACGTCGAGCTGCGCCAGACCCTGTGGCAATTCATCTCCGACCTCAATGTGCGGCTGGGCTGCACGGTGCTGCTGACCACCCATTACCTGGAAGAAGCCGAGGCCTTGTGCGGGCGCATTGCCATGCTCAAAAACGGGCAGTTGCTGGCGCTCGAATCGACCAGCGAGCTGCTGCGGCGCGCTTCGTCCCATGTGCTGCGCTTCAAGACCGACCAGCGCTTGCCGGCCGATTTGCTGGCGCAAGCGCGCGTCACCGGGCGCGTGGTGCAACTGCCGGCCTTGGATGCGCTGGCGGTCGAGCGGCTGCTGACGCGCCTGCGCGAGGCCGGCGTGCAGGCGCGCGACGTTGAAATTCGCAAGGCCGATCTGGAAGACGTTTTTCTTCATCTGATGGGGCAGGCGGAAAATGCCCCGGCGCCAGCGAGGGCTTGCGCATGAGGGGCTGGCAAGCGCTGTTCTACAAAGAAGTGCTGCGTTTTTGGAAAGTTGGTTTCCAGACCGTTGCCGCGCCGGTGATTACGGCCGTTTTGTACCTGCTGATCTTCAGCCACGTGTTGCAAGACCGGGTGCAGGTGTTCGAGTCGGTAGATTACGCGGCCTTTTTGCTGCCCGGACTGGCCATGATGAGCGTGCTGCAAAATGCCTTTGCCAACAGCAGTTCGTCGCTGATTCAGAGCAAGGTGATGGGAAACCTGGTGTTTTTGCAGCTCACGCCGCTGTCGCACCGGGCCTGGTTCGTGGCCTACGTCGGCTCTTCGGTGCTGCGCGGTCTGGCGGTCGGTCTGGTGGTGCTGGCGCTGGCCTGGTGGCTGGCCCGCCCCAGCCTCGAGGCGCCGCTGTGGATACTGGTGTTTGGCGTCCTGGGCGCGGCGCTGCTGGGCGCGCTCGGCGTCATCGCCGGCCTGTGGGCAGAGAAATTCGACCAGATGGCGGCCTTTCAGAACTTTCTCATCGTGCCCATGACCTTTCTCTCGGGCGTGTTTTACTCGATTCATTCGCTGCCCGATTTCTGGCAGGTCGTCAGCCACCTGAACCCATTTTTCTACATGATCGACGGTTTTCGCTACGGCTTTTTCGGCGTCAGCGACGTCTCGCCATGGCTCAGCCTGGCGCTGCTCAGCAGCGCGCTGCTGGCCGTCAGCGCGCTGGCGCTGCACCTGTTGAAAACCGGCTACAAAATACGACACTGACATCTGCCATGACCGCTGAACAACTGCATCAAATCATCGCCGCCGGCCTGCCGTGCCAGCACCTCGAAGTCAGCGGCGACGGCCGCCACTGGGCGGCCGTGGTCGTCTCGTCCGCTTTCGAGGGCCTGCGCCCAATTGCGCGTCACCAGCGTGTCTACGCCACCTTGGGCGCGCGGATTCGAACCGATGAAGTACACGCCTTGTCGATGAAAACCTACAGCCCCGCCGAATGGGCAGACCAAGCCTGAATCGAGCACGCCCGATGGACAAACTGCGAATCACCGGTGGCCGCCCACTCAATGGCGATGTGATCATATCCGGCGCCAAGAACGCCGCGCTGCCCGAGCTGTGCGCCGCCTTGCTGAGCGCCGAGCCGGTCACGCTGACCAATGTGCCGCGCCTGCGCGATGTGGCCACCATGCGCCACCTGCTCGACAGCATGGGTGTGCAGTCGCAAACCCACGGCGAGCGCGGCGGCATCACCCTGCAGGCGGGCGACGACATCAGGCCCGAGGCGCCCTATGAGCTGGTCAAGACCATGCGCGCTTCGGTGCTGGTGCTGGGGCCCTTGCTGGCGCGTTTTGGCCGTGCCCGCGTTTCGCTGCCGGGCGGCTGCGCCATCGGATCGCGTCCGGTCGATCAACACATCAAGGGCTTGCAGGCGATGGGTGCGGCCATCGAGGTCGAGCACGGCTACCTGGTGGCCACGCTGGCGCGGGGCAAGCAACGCTTGCATGGCGCACGCATCGCCACCGACATGGTGACCGTCACCGGCACCGAGAATTTCCTCATGGCCGCCGCGCTGGCCGAAGGCGAGACGCTGCTGGAGAACGCCGCGCAAGAGCCTGAAATTGCCGATCTGGCCGAGATGCTGATCGCCATGGGGGCGAAAATCGAAGGTCATGGCAGCAGCCGCATTCATATTCAGGGCGTGCCGCAACTCAGGGGCTGCACGCACCAGGTGGTGGCCGACCGCATCGAGGCCGGCACTTTTTTGTGCGCGGTGGCGGCCAGCGGGGGCGACGTGGTGTTGCGCCACGGTCGCGCCGAACACCTGGACGCGGTGATCGACAAGCTGCACGAGGCCGGAGCCGCCATCGAGGCCGGGCATGATGCTGCGGGTCACTTCATTCGCGTGCGCGCCAGCGGGCAGCTCAAGGCGCAGAGTTTTCGCACCACCGAATACCCCGGTTTTCCGACCGATATGCAGGCCCAATTCATGGTTTTGAACTGCATCGCGCAGGGAACCGCCAGGGTGACTGAGACGATTTTTGAAAACCGCTTCATGCACGTCAACGAACTGCTGCGTCTGGGCGCGCGCATCCAGACCGAGGGCCGGGTGGCGGTGGTCGAAGGCGTGCACCGGCTCTCGGGCGCTGCCGTCATGGCGACCGACCTGCGTGCCTCGGCCAGTCTGGTGATTGCCGGCCTGGTGGCCGATGGGCAAACCATTGTTGACCGCATCTACCACCTCGACCGGGGTTACGACCAGATGGAGAACAAGCTGCGCGCACTCGGTGCCGACATCGAGCGGATGAAGTGAAGCAGGTCCCTGCCGCCTTGGGGCGTTGCCAGCCGTGCGCTGTGCTGGGCAGAATCAATTTTTAAGGAGCAGGTGATTGATCACCCTCGCACTGTCCAAGGGACGCATTTTTGACGAAACCCTGCCGCTGCTCGCCGCTGCCGGGATCGAGGTGCTGGAAGACCAGCAGCGCTCGCGCAAGCTGATTTTGCCGACCAGCCACAGCGGCGTGCGCGTGCTGCTGGTGCGCGCCAGCGACGTTGCGACCTATGTCGAATACGGCGGCGCCGACCTGGGCGTGACCGGCAAAGACATCTTGCTCGAACACGGTGGCCAAGGTCTGTACCAGCCGCTCGATCTGCGCATTGCGCAGTGCCGCATGAGCGTGGCGGTGCGGCTTGATTTCGACTACGCCAGCGCCGTGCGCCAGGGCGCGCGGCTGCGCGTGGCGACCAAGTACACCCGCATAGCACGTGAATTTTTTGCTGACAAGGGCATGCACGTAGACCTGATCAAGCTCTACGGCAGCATGGAGCTGGCGCCGCTGACCGGCCTGGCCGACGCCATTGTCGATTTGGTCTCGACTGGCAATACGCTCAAGGCGAATCAGTTGATCGAGGTCGAGCGCATCATGGACATCAGTTCGCGGCTGGTCATCAACCAGGCCGCGCTCAAACTCAAGCGGGCCGCCATTCGGCCGCTTATCGACGTTTTCGCCCACGCCATCGCCAACCCCGCCGACGCATCATGAGCTTTGCTGCAGCGCCTCTTCGACTGTCTACCAGCGCGCCCGACTTTGAGACGCAGTTTGCAGCGCGGCTGCATTGGTCGGCTGCCACCGACCGCGCGATCGAGCAGCGCGTAGCCGACATTTTGGCCGACGTGCAGCGGCGCGGCGACGCGGCGGTGCTGGAGTACACGGCGCGCTTTGACGGCCTGAGTGCCGACAGCATGGCGGCGCTGGAGCTGACGCAGGCCGAACTCCAGGCGGCTTTTGAGGGCTTGCCGGCGGCCCAGCGTGCAGCGCTGGAATTTGCCGCCCAGCGCGTGCGCCGCTTCCACCAGGCGCAGTTGCAAGCCTGCGGCCAGAGCTGGAGCTACCGAGACGAAGACGGCAGCCTGCTCGGGCAAAAGGTCACGCCGCTGGAGCGCGTCGGCATTTATGTGCCGGGCGGCAAGGCGGCCTACCCGTCGAGTGTGCTGATGAACGCCATTCCGGCGCACGTGGCGGGCGTGTCCGAGATCATCATGGTGGTGCCAACCCCGCTGGGCGCCAAGAACGCGCTGGTGCTGGCGGCGGCCTTTGTGGCCGGCGTTTCGCGCGCCTTCACCATCGGCGGCGCGCAGGCGGTGGCCGCGCTGGCCTACGGCAGCGCCAGCGTGCCCAAGGTGGACAAGATCACCGGCCCCGGCAACGCCTACGTGGCCAGCGCCAAAAAGCACGTTTTCGGCACCGTGGGCATAGACATGATCGCTGGCCCGAGCGAGATTTTGGTGCTGGCCGATGGCAGCACGCCGGCCGAGTGGGTGGCGATGGACTTGTTCAGCCAGGCCGAACACGACGAGCTGGCACAAAGCATTCTGCTGTGCCCCGACGCCGCCTACCTGGACGCGGTGCAGCGCGAAATGGACCGTCTGCTGCCGACCCTGCCGCGCGCGGCCATCATCGCCAAAAGCCTGAACGACCGCGGCGCGCTGATTCACACCCGCAGCATGCAAGAGGCTTGCGCCATCAGCAACCGCATCGCGCCCGAGCACCTGGAGCTGGCCTGCCGCGAGCCGCAGCGCTGGGAGCCGTTGCTGCAACACGCCGGCGCCATCTTTCTGGGTGCCTACACCAGCGAGAGCTTGGGTGACTACTGCGCTGGCCCCAACCACGTGCTGCCCACCAGCGGCACGGCGCGCTTTTCTTCACCCCTGGGCGTGTATGACTTTCAAAAGCGCAGCAGCCTGATCGAAGTCAGCGCCGCCGGTGCGCAGCAGTTGGGCCGGGTGGCGGCCGAATTGGCCTACGGTGAAGGCTTGCAGGCCCACGCCCGCGCTGCCGAACTGCGGCTGACCGAGGTGCCCGCTATGCGGGGTGCCGCATGAGTGCCAAGCCGCTGGGCCCGATTCGCTTGGACCTGCAGTCCGTGCACGCCTACGCCATTCAAGACGCGGGGGGCATGGTCAAGCTCGACGCGATGGAAAACCCGTTTGCGCTGCCACCCGGGCTGCAGCAAAAGCTCGGGCAGCGCCTGGGCGCGGTGGCGATCAACCGCTACCCCGGTGCGCGCATCGAAGACCTGAGACAAGCGCTGGCGCGTTACGTCGACCTGCCTGCGGGTTGCGCGCTGATGCTGGGCAACGGATCGGACGAGCTGATTTCGCTGCTGGCGCTGGCCTGCGACGTGCCCGGTGCGTCCATCCTGGCGCCGCTGCCCGGCTTTGTCATGTACGCCATGAGCGCGCAGTTGCAGGGTCTGGCTTTTCACGGCGTGCCACTGACGGCCGACTTCGAGCTCGACGAGCCCGCCATGCTGGCCGCCCTGTGCGCGCACCAGCCCGCCATCACCTACATCGCTTACCCGAACAACCCGAGCGCCAACCTGTGGGACGCGGGGGTGATCCGGCGTCTGATTGCCCAGGCTGCCCGCTTCGACGGCCTGGTGGTGCTGGACGAGGCCTACCAGCCCTTTTCCAGTCGCAGCTGGATCGATGAGATGCGCGCCGACCCGCTCGCCAACGCCAACGTGCTGCTGCTGCGCACGCTGTCCAAGTTCGGTCTGGCGGGCGTGCGTCTGGGCTACCTGCTGGGGCCGCAGGCGCTGGTGCACGAGCTGGACAAGCTGCGCCCGCCCTACAACGTCAGCGTGCTCAACGCCGAATGCGCGCTGTTCGCGCTCGAACACGCCGACGTGTTTGCGCAGCAGGCGGCGCAGATTCGCCAGCAGCGTGGCTTGCTGATCGGTGCGCTGGCGCGCTTGCCTGGCGTCAAGCCGTTTGCCAGCGAGGCCAATATGGTGCTGGTACGCCTGCCCGGGCGCGACAGCGCCGATGTGGACGCCGCGCAACGCTGCTTCGAGCATTTGAAACAGCACGGCATTCTGGTCAAAAATGTTTCTAAAATGCACCCTCTGTTGAGCAATTGTTTGCGCATCACGGTGGGTACACCGGCCGAGAACGCGCAATTGATCTGTGCCCTGCAACAAGCCCTATGACCACTGCCGCATCCGTTTCCCCCAGCGCCGACCGCGTGGCTATGGTGCAGCGCAACACCGCCGAGACGCAAATCAGCGTGCGCGTCAACCTCGACGGCTCGGGCGCGGCCAAGCTGGCCACCGGCATCGGTTTTTTTGACCACATGCTGGATCAGATCGCCCGTCACGGCCTGATCGATCTCGCCATCCAGGCCCAGGGCGATCTGCACGTAGACGGCCACCACACGGTGGAAGATGTGGGCATCACGCTCGGGCAGGCCGTTGCGCAAGCGGTAGGCGATAAAAGAGGCATTCGCCGCTACGGCCACGCATACGTGCCGTTGGACGAGGCGCTGTCGCGCGTGGTGGTCGATTTTTCTGGCCGTCCGGGCCTGCACATGCGAGTGCCGTTCAAGAGCGGCATGGTCGGCAGCTTCGACACCCAGCTTGCCTTCGAGTTTTTTCAGGGCTTTGTCAACCACGCCGGCGTGACGCTGCACATCGACAACCTGCACGGCGAGAACGCCCACCACCAGGCCGAGACCGTGTTCAAGGCTTTTGCCCGCGCGCTGCGCATGGCGCTCGAGCGCGACGCGCGCCTGGGCGACGTGATTCCTTCCACCAAAGGCTCGCTCTGAGTTTGCCTTTCTGCCTACCCCGATGAGACGCAAGACAGTCGCCGTGCTGGACTACGGCAGCGGCAACCTGCGCTCGGTGTCGCAGGCGGTGGCGCACGCGGCGCAGGCCGCTGATGTGGACGTGCGCGTCACCGCGCGTGCGCAGGATGTGCGGGAGGCCGAACGCGTGGTGCTGCCCGGCCAGGGGCACATGGCCGACTGCATGCGCGAACTCGCCGCCTGCGGCCTGCTCGATGCCGTGCTGCACGCTGCTGCCCATAAGCCGCTGTTTGGCGTCTGCGTTGGCATGCAGATGCTGTTGCAGCGCAGCGAAGAAGGCCCGACCGATGGCCTGGGCTTGATTGCGGGCCAGGTGCTGCGCTTTCAGCTCGCGGGTCGCTTGCAGGCCGACGGCAGCCGCTTCAAGGTGCCGCAGATGGGCTGGAATCGGGTCTATCATCAACTGGGCCCAGGCGCGCCGCATCCGCTGTGGTCTGGCATTGCCGATGGCGCTTACTTTTACTTCGTGCACAGCTACTACGCCCAGCCAACGCACCCACAGCACTGCGTGGGCGAGACCGACTACGGCGGCCGCTTTGCGGCGGCGATTGCGCGCGACAACCTGTTCGCGACCCAGTTTCACCCAGAGAAAAGCGCCGACCAGGGCCTGGCGCTGTACCGCAATTTTCTGACCTGGAACCCCTGAACCAACCGCTACCGACCACCATCATGCTGCTGATTCCCGCCATCGATCTCAAAGACGGCCAATGCGTTCGCCTCAAGCAGGGCGACATGGACCAATCCACGGTGTTCGGTGCAGACCCGGCCGCCATGGCACGCAACTGGGTCAACAAGGGCGCGCGCCGCGTGCACCTGGTCGATCTCAACGGCGCCTTCGCCGGCAAGCCCAGGAACGAGGCAGCGATCCGCGCCATCCTGAAGGAGGTGGGCTCCGAGGTGGATGTGCAGCTGGGCGGCGGCATCCGCGACCTCGACACCATAGAGCGCTACCTGGACGCCGGCCTGCGCTACGTCATCATCGGCACCGCCGCCGTCAAAAACCCCGGCTTTCTGCAAGACGCCTGTACCGCCTTCGGCGGCCACATCATCGTCGGCCTGGACGCCAAGGACGGCAAGGTCGCCACCGACGGCTGGAGCAAGCTGACCGGCCATGAGGTGCTTGACCTGGGAAAAAAGTTCGAGGACTACGGTGTCGAAGGAATCATCTACACCGACATCGGCCGCGACGGCATGCTCTCGGGCATCAACATCGAAGCCACCGTCAAGCTGGCGCAGGCGCTGTCCATCCCCGTCATCGCCTCCGGTGGCCTGTCCAGCCTGGACGACATCCGGGCCTTGTGCCTGGTGGAAGACGAGGGCGTCGAAGGCGTCATCTGCGGCCGCTCGATCTACAGCGGCGACCTGGACTTTCAGGTTGCGCAGCAGCTCGCCGATGATTTGAACGGTTGAGCCATGAAGCACCGCAAGACCTGCTGCGCGGCGGCCTGACATGCTCGCCAAACGCATCATCCCCTGCCTGGACGTGACCGGTGGTCGCGTCGTCAAGGGTGTCAACTTCGTCGAGCTGCGCGACGCGGGCGATCCGGTAGAGATTGCGGCGCGCTACAACGAGCAGGGCGCCGACGAGCTGACCTTTTTGGACATCACGGCAACCTCCGACGGGCGCGATCTGATCCTGCACATCATCGAAGCGGTGGCCTCGCAGGTCTTCATTCCTCTGACCGTCGGCGGCGGCGTGCGCACGGTCGATGACGTGCGCCGCTTGCTCAACGCGGGCGCCGACAAGGTCAGCTTCAATTCGGCAGCCATTGCCCACCCGCAGCTGATTCGCGCTGCGTCGGACAAATACGGTTCGCAGTGCATCGTGGTCGCCATCGACGCCAAGCGCCGTCAGGGCGAGGACCTGCTCCACCGCGGCCAGGGCTGGGACGTCTACAGCCACGGCGGGCGCCAGAACACCGGGCTCGACGCACTGGCCTGGGCGCGGCAGATGGCCGACTGCGGCGCGGGCGAAATTCTGCTCACCAGCATGGACCGTGACGGCACCAAGAGCGGCTTCGACCTGGCGCTGACACGTGCCGTGGCCGACGCGGTGGACGTGCCGGTCATTGCCTCCGGCGGCGTCGGCACACTGGATCACCTGGCCGACGGGGTGCAGCAAGGCGGTGCCGACGCGGTGCTGGCTGCCAGCATCTTCCACTACGGCGAATACACCGTCGCACAGGCCAAGCAGCGCATGGCCGAACGCGGCATACCCGTGAGACTTTGAGCATGACAAGCAATTGGCTCGATGCCATCAAGTGGGACGCACAAGGCCTGCTGCCGGTGATTGCGCAGGAGGTCGGCAGCGGCGACGTGCTGATGTTCGCCTGGATGAACCGCGAGGCGCTGCAAAAGACGGCCGAGCTCGGCCGTGCGGTCTACTTCAGCCGCTCGCGCAACAAGCTCTGGTTCAAGGGTGAAGAATCGGGCCATGTGCAAACGGTGCACGAGATCCGGATCGATTGCGACAACGACGTGCTGCTGCTCAAAGTCACCCAGCACGGCCACGAGCCCGGCATCGCCTGCCACACCGGGCGTCACAGTTGTTTCTTCCAGCGTCTTCACAATGGTCAATGGGTGACGGTCGATCCGGTGCTCAAAGACCCCGAATCAATTTACACGCAAGCCACTCATGACTGAAACCGATACCCTGGCCCGACTGGCGGCCGTACTTGAAAGCCGCAAGCCCGCCCACGGAGGGGATCCGCAGACCAGTTACGTCGCACGCCTGCTGCACCAAGGGCCGGATGCGTTTTTGAAGAAAATAGGCGAAGAGGCCACCGAAGCGGTAATGGCGGCAAAGGACTGCGAGCACGGCGGCGATGCGCAAAAACTGGTCAACGAAATCGCCGACCTCTGGTTTCACTGCCTGATTGCGCTGGCGTATTACAGCAAGTCGCCCGCCGACGTGCTCAGCGAACTCGCGCGCCGCGAGGGTCTGAGCGGGCTGGATGAAATGGCCTTGCGCCAAGCGCTGCAAAAACAATCCGAACAACAAGGAGTCAGGCCATGAACGCATTCGACGTGACGCCAGACGCGGGAAAAACGCCCGAGCAACTCGCCAGCCTGCGCCAGATCACGCTGGTGGTCTATATTCTGTACGCCTTGTCCTGGCTGGCTGGCATCACTGGCATCATTGCCATCGTGATCAACTACGTCAAACGCGAAGACGCTGCCGGTACCTTGTACCAGAGCCACTTCAGTTGGCAGATTCGCACCTTCTGGTGGAGCTTGCTGTGGGCTGTGCTGGGCGCGTTGACCATGTTCATTCTGGTCGGCTTCCTCATTTGGTTTGTGGCGGCAATCTGGTTCATCTACCGCATCGTCAAAGGCCTGCTCTACTGGAGCGATCAAAAACCCATGCCGGGCTGAACATGAGCACGTTTGATTCGAGTTGCATTTTCTGCCAGATCATCGCTGGCCACATTCCGTGCCGAAAAGTCTACGAAGACGACGAGATTCTCGCCTTTCACGACATCAAGCCCTGGGCGCCGGTGCATTTTCTGCTGCTGCCCAAGCTGCACATTGCGTCGATGGCGCAGATTGCGCCCGAGCACGAGCGGCTGCTGGGGCGCATGCTGCTGCTGGCACCCCGGCTGGCGCTGGAGCAAGGTTGCAACCCCTACCCGCAGGGTGGCTTTCGCATCGTCTGCAACACCGGAGCCGAAGGCGGGCAGGAGGTGCAGCACCTGCACCTGCACGTCATGGGCGGCGCGCGTCCCTGGCTGCGCGGCTGAGGGTGCCTATTTTTTTACTCGAACTGGGTTTTACGCAGGCGCAAGCCTGAACTCTGAGCCGACCTTAGAATCCCAACACTTGCATTTGCCGTCTTGTCCTATCTCTGGAGAAAATCATGGGTTCCTTATCAATCTGGCACTGGTTAATCGTTTTGTTGGTCGTGGTGCTGGTGTTTGGCACCAAGAAACTCAAGAACATCGGCGCCGACCTCGGCGGCGCGGTCAAGGGTTTCAAGGACGGCGTGAAAGACAGCGGTGCGAGCGACGCTGACGCCAGCACGGCTGCGGCAGCGCAAGTCACGCAGGAAACCCGGGCCGACAAAAACACCATCGACGTCGAAGCCAGGCAAAAAAGCTGAGCTTTGGCCGCATATGATCATCGCTCGATCCGATTGACGCGATCTTTCTGTCTGACCGGGTCAGGCGTGCAGTCTTTGCGGCGCGCGCCACGTGTCCTGAATTCCTGACCCATGCTTGACTTTGGCGTTTCTGAACTGGCTGTCATTGGAGCCGTGGCCCTGCTGGTCATCGGGCCCGAGAAGCTGCCGCGCGTTGCGCGCACGGTGGGTGCCTTGCTGGGCAAGGCGCAACGCTATGTGGCCGATGTGAAGGCCGAGGTCAGCCGCAGCATAGATCTCGAAGAACTCAAGAAAATGAAGGAGTCGATGGAAGGCGCGGCGCGCGAGGTCGAGGACTCGGTGCACAGCAGTACGCACGAGTTCGAAAAGTCCTGGTCGGACGTCACGGCCGGTCTCGATGCTGCTGCCACGCCGGGGTCGGCCCCGTCAGACGGTATCGGCTTTGATGCCATGCCCGCCTACAAGCGACCAAAAAAGAACTGGCGCATCAAGCAAAAAGCCATACCGCAGTGGTACAAGATGCGCAACGGTGTGCGCACCCACACCCAGTCGGGTGCCGCCCGGGTGGCGCGTTTTCGGCCCCGGCCAACTTCCACGCCCCGCTAATGGCTTCAGCAAAAGACTCCAAGGACGAACTCGCCGGCAGCGAGCAGCCGTTTGTTCAGCACCTCAAGGAGCTGCGCGATCGCCTGCTCTATGGCTTGATGGGTCTGGCTGCCTGCATGGTGTTGCTGGCGATCTGGCCCGGCCCGGCCGGTCTGATCGACTTGATCGCCATCCCGATTCGCGCCCATATGCCGCCCGACGCCAAGCTGATCGCGGTCGGTGTGTTTTCGCCCTTTTTCGTACCGATCAAGGTGTTGCTGATGGCGGCCTTGTTGCTGTCGCTGCCGTGGTGGATGTACCAGGTCTGGGCTTTTGTGGCGCCCGGGCTCTACAGCCAGGAAAAGCGTTTTGCCATTCCGATGATCGTGATCGGCAGTTTGTTGGCCTATGGCGGCATTGCTTTCGTGCAGTTGTTCGTGCTCGACCAAATGTTCGCCTTCATTCAGCACTTCACGCCTGACAGCGTGGCGGCCACGCCCGACGTGGCTTCCTACGTCGAAGCCATTTTGTCGCTTTATCTGGCGTTCAGTCTGGCGTTTCAGGTGCCGGTGGTTGTGATATTGCTGGTCAAGCTGCGCATGGTCACGATCCAGCAGTTGAAGGACTTTCGCGGCTACTTCATCGTCCTGGCATTCATCATCGCGGCGGTCATCACGCCGCCCGACGTGATTTCGCAGCTCGCGCTGGCGCTGCCCATGTGCCTGCTGTATCAGTTGGGCATCTGGGGCGCTCAGTGGTTCATCAAGCTGCCAGCGGCGGTGCCCGAGCAAGCCAGCGAAGCCAGCAGCGCCAAGTAAGCGCAGCCCTCTCAGCGCGGCCGCTGCGGCGGGGGACTGCGACGACCGGGGGTAATGTCAAGCTCGGTCTTGCCCGAGCGACGCACCACCTCGACGGTCGATGGTGTTCCAGGCGCCAGCGCGGCAACCGCTGCCAGCAATTGCGAGACGTTGCGCACCGGTTGCCCGGCAACGTGGGTGATCACATCGCCTGGACGCAGGCCGGCGCGGGCCGCCGGGCCATTTTCCAGCACGCCGGTGATGATGACGCCACCGCCTGCAGGCAGGCCCAGGTTGTGCGCCAGTTCGGCGTCGAGTTCCTGCGGCTCGACGCCGATCCAGCCGCGCGTGACCTGACCATCGCGCACAATGGCCTCCATCACGCTGCGCGCGGTCGAACTCGGAATGGCAAAGCCGATGCCAAGTGAGCCGCCCGAGCGCGAGTAGATGGCGGTGTTGATGCCCATCAGGTGGCCGTTGACGTCCACCAGCGCGCCGCCCGAGTTGCCCGGGTTGATGGCAGCGTCGGTCTGAATGAAGTTCTCGAAGGTGTTGATGCCCAACTGGGTGCGACCCAAGGCGCTGACGATGCCGCCAGTGACGGTTTGACCGACACCAAAGGGGTTGCCGATCGCCAGCACCTGATCGCCAATCGCCAAGGCATTGGAGTCGCCCAGCGTGATGACGGGCAAGTCAGGCAGATCGATTCTCAGGATCGCCAGATCGGTTTCTGGATCGGTGCCTATCACCTGGGCTGGGCTTTTGCGGCCGTCGTTGAGCACCACCTCGATCTGGGCGGCGGCCTCGATCACGTGGTTGTTGGTCAGGATGTAGCCGGCCGAGCTGACGATCACGCCCGAACCCAGACCGGTTTGAGGCCGCAGCCGGGCCTGGTCGCCAAAGAAAAATCGGAACCAGGGATCGTTCAGGTGCGGGTTGACGGCCGCTGCCCGTCGGGTACTGATGCTGACCACCGCTGGAGCGGCGTGCTGGACTGCAAGGCGAAAACTCGCTGCACCTAGCAAGGCTGGAGCCGCTCCGGTGGGCGGCACTGGGGCCAGCACCAGCGGCGCCGGCGCAGAGCGCTGCAACCACTGCGGTTGCAGTGTGGCGACAACAAAAAACACCGCCAGCAAAAGGGTGACGGCTTGGGCGAATATGAGCCAGAGGCGTTGCATGGGAGGCGGTGACAAAAGATGGGTCAGGGGTTTGTTTCAGGAGGCGTTCAGCGGGACTCGCCCCCCAGTTCTGATTGTGAGCTTAAATGCAAGCAGTCAGCGCTGTTTCAAGTGCTTGACCCAGATCAAGGCGGCCAATCGTGTAAGCAGTTGCAATCAGGTCTTGTTCAAATCAAGCGACGGAGTGCATCATGACTGCAGTGGTAGACCTTTTCACGACCCCTTACGGTCTCTTTAGCTTGGCCACCATTGTGGGCGTCATTGCGATGG
Organism: Hydrogenophaga sp.; assembly: GCF_014773545.1. Classification (GTDB taxonomy): domain Bacteria; phylum Pseudomonadota; class Gammaproteobacteria; order Burkholderiales; family Burkholderiaceae_C; genus Hydrogenophaga. The sequence continues at coordinate 171,224 of NZ_SDDV01000001.1, forward strand.
CGATCTGGTTTTACCGCTTTTTCAAGCGCAAGGTCGAGGAATCGGACGCGGACCAGCGGAATTCTTGATCGGTTGGCCTTGAGACGCGCGGCGCAGCGCGCAGGGGCATGCCACGCTGTCACAATAGGGCACGGTTGACCCATTGGTGTTGCGCTGCTTGGCAGCGTTGGCGGGGCATCCGATTCTTTAGTTCCTGCTTGCCATGCCCTGCGAACCCCAAGCTGCTCTTGCCCGATCCGACCTGGTGCGGGCACTCGATCACCTGCTGCAACCGGGCTTGTTGCAAGATTACGCGCCGAACGGCCTGCAGGTGCAAGGGCGGGCTGAGATTCGTCATCTGGTCACGGGGGTGACGGCCAGCCTGGCCTTGATCGACGCCGCGCTGGATGCCGGGGCCGACGCGATTTTGGTTCATCACGGGTTGTTCTGGCGCGGCCGGGACGCCTGCGTGACGGGCTGGCTCAAACAGCGGCTGGCACGCCTGCTGGCGCACGACGTCAGCTTGCTGGCCTACCATTTGCCGCTTGACGCGCACCCGGTGCTGGGCAACAACGCCCAGTTGGCGCAACTGCTGGGCGTGGCTTTGTACGACGGCGTGCGCGGTCGTTTTGGCGAACAGGCGTTGGGTTTCATGGGCCAGCGGCGCGCCGATTCGGCTGCGGCGCTCGCAGCGCAGGTGCAGCAAGCGCTGGGCCGAGCGGTGACGCTGGTGGCGCAGCCGGACCGACCGATCGAGCACGTGGCGCTGTGCAGCGGCGGCGCGCAAAGCTATTTCGAGGCGGCCATCGCCGCCGGCGCCGACGTCTTCATCACCGGCGAAATTTCCGAACCGCAGGCCCACTACGCACGCGAATGCGGTGTGGCCTACATTGCCTGCGGCCACCACGCCAGCGAGCGCTACGGCGTGGCAGCGGTGGGCGCGCATGTGGCGGCCGAACTGGGCCTGCGCCACAGCTTCATCGACATCGACAATCCGGCCTGAGACGTCTGCGATGCAACTGCTGCGGCGAACAGCGCGGCCCGTGGTGTTGTCCATGGGCGACCCGGCCGGCATTGGCCCGGAAATCATTGCCAGCGCCTTTCAACAGCGCCCCGATTTGGGCCGTCAGGTGCTGGTCGCTGGCGACGTGGCGGTGCTGCGCCGCGCGCTGCGGCTGAGCTCGCAGCGACTGGCGTCACAGGCCGCGCCGATCATGTTGGTCGAATTGAACCAATGGTCAGACTTTGCGCAAACCCCGCCCGCTGGCTTGCCGCTGGTACAAGCGTGTGCTCTGAAGCAGCCAGTCGCTCTGGGCCGAGTCAGCGCCGAGGCCGGCCTGGCGGCGGCCGACTGCATTCGCTTTGCAGCCCAGGCGGCCCTCGATGGCCGGGCGCGCGCCGTCGTCACCGCGCCGATCCACAAAGAAGCGCTGGCCGCCGCCGGACTCGAATTCCCCGGCCACACCGAAATGCTGCAGGCGCTGGCGGCGGCGCATCAGGGGCTGGCGCCGGCTGCGCTGCCGGTGCGCATGATGCTGAGTTGTCCGGGCCTGCGCACCGTGCTGGTCAGCATCCACGTCTCGCTGCGGCAGGCGCTCGATGCCGTCACCCAGAAGCAGGTGTTGCAAACCCTGCGCATCACGCACGCGCATCTGAGCCGTTTTGGTCCGAGCTCGGCGCGCATTGCGGTGGCCGGACTCAACCCGCATGCCGGCGAAGGGGGTTTGTTCGGTCGCGAAGAAATCGACTCCATTGGCCCGGCGATTCGACAGGCGCAAAGCGAGGGCATCGATTGCAGCGGTCCGCATGCGCCCGATACCGTATTCATGCGCGCCCGTCAGGGCATTTTCGACGTGGTGGTGGCGATGTACCACGACCAGGGTCTGATCCCGGTCAAGCTGCTCGGGCTCGAGCACGGGGTCAACACCACGCTGGGGCTGCCCTTCGTTCGCACCAGCCCGGATCATGGCACCGCCTTCGATCTGGCCGGCAGCGGCCGAGCCAGCCCGGCCAGCCTGCTGGCGGCCATCGACGCCGCGCTGCAGGCCGCGCCCGACTGAGGGCTGCTTCAGCGGCGCAACTGGTCGCGTATCTGATGCAGCAACAGCACCTCTTCGCTTGGTGCGGGCGGCGCCGCAGGTGTCGGCGGCTGGTTTTTCATGATGCGCTTGATCGGATCGACCATGAGAGCCGCCGACTTGTCCGATCGTTTCACTGCCCGCGGCACGTGGTGCGGCGCCGGCGTGCAGGCGTCGAGTTTTGGCTGCAGCACACGCAACTTTGCATTTGTGGCCTGCCTCCAACGGGTATGACTTTGAAAGCCGCCCAAAAAATGAAAGTCCTGCCCGTTCTCCCTCTCCCCCAACCCCTCTCCTGCGCACGGGAGATGGGAGCGAAGTGAGTCGCGGTCCGACTTTCACGTTAATGCCAGGCCACAGATCGCATCTGTGAGCCACAGATCGCATCTTGGGCTCCAGTACAATCCGCAGACACCCAAAAACTCCTCTCGAACCAGCTAGAAAGTTTGTCATGAGCGAAGCATTCACGAAGCCGGCTGTCGACAACAGCCGCAGAACCTGGCTGATCGCTACCTGCGCCGTTGGCGGTGTCGGTGCGGTTGGCGTCGCCGTTCCATTTGCCAGCAGCATTCAACCGTCCGAGCGGGCCAGGGCCGCAGGTGCGCCCGTAGAAGTTGACATTTCACGCATCTTGCAGGGCGAGAAACTGGTGGTCGAGTGGCGCGGCAAGCCAGTCTGGATCATGCGCCGCACCCCCGAGCAATTGGCTTCTCTGGAAAATATCGATGCTCAGTTGGCTGATCCGAATTCGGTGCGCACCGCCGTCCCGACTCCCGAATACGCGCGCAATCGGCACCGCTCGATCAAGCCCGAATACCTGGTGCTGGTGGGTATCTGCACCCATCTGGGCTGCTCGCCGGGTGCCAGATTGAATCCGGGCCCGCAGCCATCGCTGCCCGATGACTGGCCGGGTGGTTTTTTTTGCGCCTGCCACGGCTCAACTTTCGACTTGGCAGGACGGGTTTTCTTGCACAAGCCGGCACCCGACAACCTGGCGGTGCCGCCGCACCACTACCTATCAGAGACCAGATTGCTGGTCGGGGAAGACGCACAGGCCTGAGTCGCCTTGCCTGACCGTGCAAGCAGATACCTGACACCCGAGGCAATCCATGGCTGAATTCAAAGAAATTTCTCCCGACGCACCCCTGAGCCATAAAACGCTCAACTGGATCGACAACCGCTTCCCCCTCTCCAAGCTCTTCAACGACCACATGGCGCACTACTACGCGCCGAAGAATCTGAACTGGTGGTACGTTTTCGGCTCGCTGTCGCTGCTGGTGCTGGTGATCCAGATCGTTACCGGTATTTTCCTGACCATGCACTACAAACCCGACGCGTCGCTCAACGCCGCCGGGGTGCCGGTGGCGTTTGCGTCGATCGAGTACATCATGCGCGACGTGCCCTGGGGCTGGCTGATCCGCTACATGCACTCTACCGGTGCCTCGGCTTTCTTCCTGGTGGTCTATCTGCACATGTTCCGGGGCTTGATCTACGGCTCTTACCGCAAGCCGCGCGAGTTGGTCTGGGTCTTTGGTTGCGCCATTTTCCTGGTCTTGATGGCAGAGGCCTTCATGGGCTATCTGCTGCCCTGGGGTCAGATGTCATACTGGGGCGCGCAGGTGATCGTCAACCTGTTTGCCACCATCCCCTTTATCGGTCCTGACTTGGCGCTGTTGATCCGGGGCGACTTCGTGGTTGGAGACGCCACGCTGAACCGCTTTTTTGCCCTGCATGTGATTGCCGTGCCACTGGTGTTGCTGGGGCTGGTGGTGGCGCACATCATCGCTTTGCACGAAGTGGGCTCCAACAACCCCGACGGCATCGAAATCAAAGACCACAAGGACGCCAACGGCGTTCCACTGGACGGCATACCGTTTCATCCCTACTACACCGTGCACGACATCCTGGGTGTGGGGCTGTTCCTGATGGTGTTTTCGGCGCTGATTTTCTTTGCACCCGAATTTGGCGGCTTGTTCCTGGAGTACAACAACTTCATTCCGGCCAACCCGATGGTGACGCCGCTGCATATTGCCCCGGTCTGGTACTTCACGCCGTTTTACGCCATGCTGCGCGCCATTACCACGCAGATGATGTTCGTGCTGGTGGCCTGCGTGGTCCTTGGCGCTGTGCTGGGTGTGTTCAAAACCAAGCTGAGCCTGATGGGCAAGAGCACGGTGGTTGGCGCTTCGCTGTTGCTGGTGCTGTTGTTTCTGAGTATCGATGCCAAGTTCTGGGGCGTGGTGGTGATGGGTGCGGCGGTGCTGATCCTGTTCTTCCTGCCCTGGCTCGATCACAGTCCGGTGCGGTCGATTCGCTACCGTCCCACCTGGAACAAGTGGCTCTACGCTGCTTTCGTGGTCAACTTCCTGGTGCTGGGCTACCTGGGCATCTTGCCGGTGACGCCGCTGTACGAGCGCATTTCTCAGTTCGGTACGCTGTTCTACTTTGGCTTCTTCCTGCTCATGCCGTGGTGGAGTCGTATCGGCGAATGCAAGCCGCTGCCGACCCGGGTCACCTTCAAGCCTCACTGAAAACCAGCAGCCACAAGCGGAGTAACCGTCAAATGAAAAGAATTCTTCTAAGCTTTGTGCTGGCGCTGGGCTTGTCGGGCGCGGTTCTGGCGGCCAAGCCGACCATTCCTATCGAGCGCGCACCCGACCGCTCGCACGACATGGCGGCGCTGCAAAACGGTGCCAAACTGTTCGTGAATTACTGTTTGAACTGCCATTCGGCCTCGTTCATGCGCTTTAACCGCCTGCGCGACATCGGTTTGAACGACAAGCAGATTGCCGAGAATCTGACCTTCACGACCGACCGCATTGGAGACACCATGGTCGTTGCCATGGACCCGCGCGAGGCCAGGGAGTGGTTTGGCGTCAACCCGCCTGATCTGACCCTGGTGGCGCGCTCGCGCGCGGCCATTGGCGCGCATTCCGGCCCTGACTACCTCTACGCCTTGATGCGCAACTACTACCGCGACGACACCCGTCCGAGCGGCTGGAACAATCTGGTGTTCCCCAATATCGGTATGCCCAATCCGTTTTGGGAGCTCGAAGGCGAGCGCCGTCCCTTGTTCGAGGCGGTGATGGTTGATGGCCGTGAAACCCAAGTACACAAAGGCTGGGAAGAGGTCAAACCCGGCACCATGAGCCGGGCCGAGTTCGACAGCAATATGGCCGATCTGGTGGCCTACATGACATGGATGGCTGAGCCGCGGCGCCACGAGCGCGAGCGTCTGGGTGTGGTGGTGCTGTTGTTCCTGTTGGTTTTCACCCTGGTGGCCTGGCGCCTGAATGCAGCCTACTGGAAGGACATCAAGTAATTTCACTTGAGCCGGTCTGGAGCCCGCGGTCAAAGAATGACCGCGGGCTCGCTCGTTTTGAACAGCCCTGCCGTCGTTCTCTGTCGCCCACTTTGCAGCGCTGCTTTTCTACAAGGATAATCCTCTCATGATGGTTTTGTATTCGGGCACCACCTGTCCGTATTCCCACCGCTGCCGTTTCGTGCTGTTTGAAAAAGGCATGGATTTTGAAATCCGCGACGTGGATTTGTACAACAAGCCGGAAGACATCAGCGTGATGAACCCCTACGGCCAGGTGCCGATTCTGGTCGAGCGCGATCTGATTCTGTATGAGTCGAGCATCATCAACGAATACATTGATGAACGCTTTCCGCACCCGCAACTGATGCCGGGTGATCCGGTCGATCGGGCGCGGGTGCGTCTGTTCCTGCTCAACTTCGAGAAAGAGCTGTTCGCCCATGTGGCCACGCTGGAGTCGCGCAGCAGCAAAGGCAACGAGAAAACCCAGGAAAAGGCGCGTTCGCACATCCGCGACCGCCTGACGCAGTTGGCGCCGGTGTTTCTGAAAAACAAGTTCATGCTCGGCGAGAGTTTTTCCATGCTCGACGTGGCGATCGCCCCCCTGCTGTGGCGGCTCGATTTTTACGGCATCGAGTTGAGCAAAAATGCCGCCCCCCTGCTGAAGTACGCCGAACGCATTTTTTCGCGACCGGCCTATATCGAGGCGCTCACGCCGTCTGAAAAAGTCATGCGCAAATAAGCCGCTGCAGTCGACGCTCTCTCCATGATCTCTTCCGAGCAAGAACTGCCGTCTACCCGGCCATACTTGATACGTGCCCTGCATGAGTGGTGCACCGATCTCGGTTACGCCCCGCACATCGTGGTGCAAGTCGATGGATTGGTTCGCGTGCCGCTGGAGTTCGTCAAGAACGGTGAAATCGTCCTCAACCTGAGTCTGCAGGCGAGCAACGCGTTGCGTCTGGGCAATGAATACATAGAATTCAAGGCCCGTTTCGGTGGTGTGGTGCGCGATATTCAGGTGCCGGTCAGTCACGTCACGGCAATCTACGCGCGCGAAAATGGCCAGGGCATGGCATTTCCTGCGCCACCCGCGCTGCCGGATCAAGCTGCTGCGGCGCCCGACAGCCGCTCGGCCGCTGCCAAAGCGCCAGCACCGCGCAATAGCTTGCGCGCCGTGCCGGCGCAGCCATCTGATGGCGAGTCGGTGGCGCCGGAGCCGCCCGATCCTCCACCGGGCTCGGCCGCAGGTGCCGGGACGCGGCCGGCGCTGAAAAGAGTCAAGTAAAATCAATCCCCATTCACTGCCGCTTTAGCTCAGTTGGTAGAGCAATCGCCTTGTAAGCGATAGGTCGTCTGTTCGAGTCAGACAAGCGGCACCAAAAAATGCTGAGGTTGTTGTATCGGCTTCAAGGTTTGGGCAGCAGCACTTTGATTCGAATGTGCTGCACCGGCGAGCCGTCAGCGCGCAGCGCTGCTTGTAGGGTGGGCAGCAGATGGCGCAGTTTGGTGGACGCGCTGGCGCTGCCGACCAGCAAGCACCAGTCGCTGCCCAGCAGCGGGCCGGCTTGAACGGCCGGCCGCAGTGCCGCTGGAATCAGGTGTTGCACCAGCCGCAGCAGGCGCTGAGATTCCTGCACGCGCTGGCGCAAAGCCGCCAGTGCCGGCGCCGCTTCGCTGGCTTGCTCCAGGCTGAACGTTGAGCGTGGGGTGGTGTTCATGGGTGGACCGGGTGAGCGGGTGGCGCAAATAGGGAGAAAGACTCGAGCTTGCACATTATCCGAGATGGTTCATTCGGGTGGACAGCGTTGGTGGATGCCGCTGCGCAGCCGTTTTTTCCCGATGGAGCAGTTCATGGCGGTCGGCGCTGCGCAGCGCCTGCAGCCGTTGCGCCTGGGGGGTCGAACGCCGCCTGCCGAGCGCAAGCCGGTCTGGCCGACAGGTAAAATCCGCCCTGTGCCCGCGCGGCGCCGGTTGCCAGTCTGCGCCGGACTGCTGCGACACGGTTTTGTCTGGGCTTCCTAACTTCAACAATGACTGTGCGCGGCCCGCAGGGCGGGCGCTGCAGGTTTGCATGTATGGCCATTAAATTCCTCTCCGCCATTTTTGGCAGTCGCAACGAACGCTTGCTGAAATCCTTTCGCAAGACGGTGCTGCGCATCAACGGTCTGGAGGCTGAGTTCGAGCGACTCAGCGACGACGAGCTCAAGGCCAAGACGGTGGAGTTCAAGGCCCGCATCGCGCAAGGCCAGACCTTGGACGCTTTGTTGCCGGAGGCGTTTGCGGTGGTGCGCGAAGCCAGCAAGCGCGTCATGAAGATGCGCCACTTCGACGTGCAGTTGATGGGAGGTCTGGCCTTGCACCAGGGCAAAGTGGCCGAGATGCGAACCGGCGAGGGCAAGACGCTGACCGCCACTTTGCCGGTCTACCTCAATGCCCTCGGCGGTCATGGCGTGCACGTGGTGACGGTCAATGACTACCTGGCCAGCCGCGATGCGCAGTGGATGGGGCGGCTGTACAACTTTCTGGGGTTGACGGTCGGGATCAACCTGCCGCAGGCGCCGCGCTCTGACAAGCAAGCCGCCTACCGGGCCGACATCACCTACGGCACCAACAACGAATACGGCTTTGATTACCTGCGCGACAACATGGTCTACGAAGCCGCCGACCGGGTGCAGCGCGGGCTGCATTACGCCATTGTCGATGAAGTCGACTCGATTCTGATCGACGAGGCGCGCACGCCGCTGATCATCAGCGGTCAGGCCGACGATCAGACCGCGCTCTACATCGCCATCAACCGGCTCACGCCGCAACTGCAGCGCCAAGAAGGTGAGGCCGATGCACGAACCGGCGAAGGCGTCATCACACCGGGTGACTTCACGGTGGATGAAAAAGCGCACCAGATTCACTTGACCGAGCAGGGGCACGAGAAGGCCGAGCAATTGCTCAGCCAGGCCGGCTTGCTGCCCGAGGGCGCTTCACTCTACGACCCGGCCCACATCGCGCTGATGCACCACCTGGTGACTTCTCTCAAGGCGCATCACCTCTACCACCGCGATCAGCAGTACGTCAACCAGGGCGGCGAAATCATCATCGTGGACGAGTTTACCGGCCGCCTGATGGCGGGGCGGCGCTGGAGCGACGGCCTGCACCAGGCGGTGGAGGCCAAGGAAGGGGTGGCGATCCAGCCGGAAAACCAGACGCTGGCATCGATCACGTTCCAGAACTATTTCCGCCTCTACGGCAAGCTCGCTGGCATGACCGGCACCGCCGACACCGAGGCCTACGAATTCCAGGAAATCTACACCCTGGAGACGGTGGTGGTGCCGCCGAACCGGCCCAGCAAGCGCAACGACCAGCTCGACCGCGTCTACAAGACCACGCCGGAAAAATACCGCGCCGCGATCGAAGACATCCGCGAATGCTATGGGCGCGGCCAGCCGGTGCTGGTAGGTACCTCGTCAATCGAGAATTCGGAGGTCATTGCCGAACTGCTCAGACAGGAAAATCTGCCACATGAGGTGCTCAACGCCAAGCAGCATTCGCGCGAGGCCGACATCATCATCCAGGCCGGTCGGCCGGGTGCCATCACCATCGCCACCAACATGGCCGGGCGCGGCACCGACATCGTGCTCGGCGGCAACCTGGAGAAAATGGTCGACGCATTGATGGCGGACGCGACGCTGGAGCCAGCGCTGCGCGAGGTCAAAGTCCAAGCCCTGCGTCAGCAGTGGCAGCAAGACCACGAAAAAGTCAAATCGCTCGGCGGCTTGCGCATCATCGCCACCGAGCGCCACGAGTCGCGCCGCATCGACAACCAGTTGCGCGGCCGCTCAGGTCGCCAGGGTGACCCGGGATCGTCGCGTTTTTACCTCAGCCTGGACGATGCTTTGCTGCGTATTTTTGCCGGCGACCGGGTGCGCTCCATCATGGAGCGGCTCAAAATGCCGGAGGGCGAGGCGATCGAGGCTGGCATCGTCACGCGCAGCATCGAAGGCGCGCAGCGCAAGGTCGAGGCGCGCAACTTCGACGTTCGTAAGCAGTTGCTGGAGTACGACGACGTTTCGAATGAACAGCGCAAGGTGATTTACCAGCAGCGCAATGAGATTTTGGATTCCAGCAATATGCGCGAGCAGATCGACGCGCTGCGCGACGGCTGCTTTCGTGACCTGGTGCAGCAATACGTGCCGCATGCCAGCATGGAAGAGCAGTGGGATCTGCCAGGTCTGGAGCGACTCTTGCGCCAAGAGTGGGCGGTCGACGTGCCCGTGGTGTCCTGGGTGGACGAAGCCGATGCGATCGACGCCGAGGAAATCGCCGAGCGGGTGTGTGTGGCCGCCAAGGCGGTATTCGATGGCAAGGTGCAAGCGGTGGGTGAGCAAAACTTCGCCCCGTTCGAGCGCATGGTCTTGTTGCAAGCCATAGACAGCCAGTGGCGCGAACATCTGGCCGCGCTCGACTACCTGCGCCAGGGCATCCACCTGCGCGGCTACGCGCAAAAGCAGCCCAAGCAAGAGTACAAGCGCGAGGCCTTTTTGCTGTTTGGCCAGATGCTCGACAGCGTGAAAAAAGAAGTCACGCGTTTGTTGATGAACGTGCGCGTGCAGTCGGCCGAACAAATTTCGCAGGCCGCCGAACAGATCGAGCAGCGCGCCGAGCACATTGCCAACGTGACCTACAGCGCCCCGACCGAAACCGGTGAGGTCGAAGTCACCACCGACGCCGCCACCATCAGGCGCGCTGTTGCCGGCAGCAGCAGCGTACCCAGGGTCGGACGCAACGAACCTTGCCCCTGCGGCAGCGGCAAAAAGTACAAGCACTGCCACGGCAAACTGGCCTGAGATTGCAAACTGCCCCATCGACAGGCTGCTGTCCTGGGGGGTTCGATTCGATTTTTCACGGAGATCAGATGCCCGTTCAACTCAACACCCCATTGGCTGAAGAACTGCTGCCGGTTGCCGGTGTGCGCATTGGCGTGGCGCAGGCCGGCATTCGCAAGCCCAAGCGCAAAGACCTGACGGTGTTCCTGCTCGACGAGGGCAGCGTGGTTGGTGCGGTTTTCACGCAAAACCGCTTTGCAGCCGCACCGGTGCAGGTGTGCCGCGAGCACCTGGGTGCAGGCAGCGCGATTCGTGCTCTGGTCATCAATACCGGAAACGCCAACGCCGGTACCGGCGCGCCCGGCCTGGCCAGCGCGCGCCAGACCTGCACCGTGCTGGCGCGCGCACTCGGGCTGCGCCACGAGCAGGTGCTGCCTTTTTCCACCGGCGTGATTCTGGAGCCGCTGCCGCTGGAGCGCCTGCTGGCCGGTCTGCCGGCTGCGCTGGCCGACGCAGCAGCGGTGCCAAGCGGCGCCCACTGGCTCTCGGCGGCGCAGGGCATCATGACCACCGACACCGTGCCCAAGGCCGCCAGCCTGCGCTTTGAGCTGGGTGGGCGCTCGGTCTGCGCCAGCGGCATCGCCAAAGGCGCGGGCATGATTCGGCCCAACATGGCGACCATGCTGGGCTTTGTGGCCACCGACGCCTGTGTCGCGCCGACTTTGATGGACGCGCTGGCGCGCCGGCTGGCCGACGCCTCTTTCAACCGCATCAGCATCGACGGCGACACCAGCACCAACGACTCCTTGGTCGTCGTTGCCACCGGCCAAGCCGGCAATGCCTGCGTGAGCGACCTAGACAGCGCCGACGGCTTGGCCCTGCTGGCCGCGCTCACGCCGCTGGCGCGGCAACTGGCGCACGCCATCGTGCGCGACGGTGAGGGTGCGACCAAATTCATCACGGTGCAAGTCGAAGGCGGCCAGTGTGAGGCCGAATGTTTGCAGGTGGCATACGCGGTGGCGCATTCGCCGCTGGTGAAAACCGCCTTCTTCGCCAGCGACCCCAATCTGGGCCGCATCCTGGCCGCCGTCGGCTACGCCGGCGTGGCCGACCTCGACGCCAGTCGCGTCGAGCTGCACCTGGGCGACGTGCACGTGGTCACCCAAGGCGGCCGTCACCCGGCTTACCGCGAAGAAGACGGCCAGCGCGTCATGAAAGAAGCAGAAATTGTGGTGCGCATTGGTCTGGGCCGGGGCCAGGCCAGCCAGACCGTCTGGACCTGTGATCTCAGTCACGATTACGTCAGCATCAACGCCGATTACAGGTCATGAATCTTCACTTCGAACGACTGCTCGAGCGCGCCGAACACCTGATGGCGCGCATCGAGTCGGTGCTGCCGCAGCCGCTGGGCGCCCCCGACTGGTCGGCCTCGCTCGCCTACCGCTACCGCAAGCGCAGCAGCGGCCACGGCGTTCTCGAACCGGTGCGTCATGTCGCCGCGACCCGTCTGGACGACTTGCGCGAGATTGACGCGCAGAAAGAAAAAATACTGCGCAACACCCGGCAATTCGTGCAAGGTCTGCCGGCCAACAACGTGCTGCTGACCGGCGCGCGTGGCACCGGCAAGTCTTCCCTGGTCAGGGGCTGTTTGCATGCTTTTTCCGCGCAGGGCTTGCGCCTGATCGAAGTCGATAAAGCCGACCTGGTCGATCTGCCCGACATCGTCGATGTGGTGGCACAACGCCCGCAGCGCTTCATCGTGTTCTGCGACGACTTGAGTTTCGAGGAGGGTGAATCGGGCTACAAAGCGCTCAAGTCGATACTCGACGGCTCGATAGCGTCGGCGGGTGCCAACGTATTGATTTATGCCACCAGCAACCGGCGCCACCTGTTGCCAGAGTACATGAAAGACAACCTGGGCTGCAGCCACAGCGACGACGGCGAGTTGCACCCCGGCGAGGCGGTGGAGGAAAAAATTTCGCTCTCCGAGCGCTTTGGCCTGTGGGTCAGCTTCTACCCGTTCAGCCAGGACGAGTACCTGGGCATCGTCGCCGTCTGGCTGGCTTCGTTTGGCGTACCGGCCACGGCCATCGATGCGGCGCGGCCGCAGGCCTTGGTGTGGGCGCTCGAGCGCGGTTCGCGCAGTGGCCGGGTGGCGTACCAGTTCGCGCGCGATTACGCCGGCAGCCACGCCGCGGCATGAACGAGCCGCTGTGGCGCGTTGACCCCGAGCGTGCGCGAGCTGGCAGCGCGCCGCGCACCGAAATGGCGGTGGCGGTCGGCGTGCTGCTGGCCTCCGGCGGGGAATTCCTGCTCACCAGCCGACCGCCAGGCAAGGTGTATGCGGGCTATTGGGAGTTTCCCGGTGGCAAGATCGAACGCGGTGAAACCGTCGAGCAGGCGCTGCGGCGTGAGCTGCAGGAAGAAATCGGTGTGACGCCGGGCGCAGTGCAGCCCTGCAAGAGCATCCTGGTCGACTACCCGCACGCTCTGGTGCGCCTGCACATTTGCAAGGTCTTTCGCTGGAGCGGCGCGTTGCAGATGCTCGAAGGCCAGCAGTTTTGCTGGGAACGCCTGCCGCCGCGTTGCACCCCGCTGCTGCCCGGCAGCCTGCCGGTGCTGCAGTGGCTGGAGACTGAGCGCTGTCAGCGCGACCCGGGCAGCGTGTCCTGATCTGGCTGCGCTGGCTCGGGCAGGCGGTAGTTTTCGCTGGCCCAGGCGCCCAGATCGATGCTTTTGCAGCGCTGGCTGCAAAACGGTCGGTAGGGGTTTGCGGCTGTGTACACGCTGGCGCCAGCGCAGCCGGGGCAGCGCACCGTTTTGTCGGCGGCGACCGATTCCTTGGAGTGCATGCCGACTTCTCAGGCGCACAGCGCGAGTTCGAATGCAGCGTCTTGCGGCGCCAGCTGCAAGCGTTGTTCATCGCCTTGGCGCAGCAGCCGAACCGAGATCAGCAGCCGGTTGCCGCTGATCTCGGGAATCAGATTCAGCGCCGGGTCGATGCGCAGCCGCAGCAATTGGTAGGTTCGGCCCTGGGGCAGGTTTTGTTGAAACTGCCCGCCGATGGCGATCACTTTTTGCGCCGAACCCGCTTCGCGCAGCAATTTCAACAACAGCGCAATCGCGTCGGCCAGCGGCGCCAGCGGCTCGACCCAGGTCTGCAAGTCGGCCTGGCGCAGGGCGGCGCTGCGGTGTTGCCAGTGGCAGTAGGCCGGCAGGTCGAAGGAGCAAGTGCCTGCCGGGATGCCGATGCGGCTGCGAATGCTCATGAGCCAGTCGTTTTCGGTGAGCGACTGACCTGTTTTTCCGCTGCGCTGGCTGAGCCGGGAAAAGCGCTCGTCCAGTTTGGCAATGACGGTGTCGAGTGCGGCTTCAGAAATGGCCGGATTGCCCCGGTAGCCGTTGAGCTGTTGCTTGTGCCGCTCGATTTCTTTCAGCACGTCGGATTTCATGTCGGAGCGCGAGGCCACGTCCATGATCTCGAAGATGGTCTGAAGGGCGAAATGGTGCTCCAGCGCCGGGCTGCGCGGCAGCAACTCGCTCAGGCGGCCAAACAGTTGTTCCAGCCGCAGGTAGGTGCGGATGCGCTCGTTGAAAGGGTATTCGTACAGGATCACAGCAGCAAGGGTTTGCGTGGTCGTGCCGCACCGGCTATCGACACCGCAGCAGCAGCGCAGGAGCGCTTGAAGAACAATTTTGCATCATAGCCCGAACTGCCGGGCCAATTCGGCCACCAAGGCCTGCAGCGGATCGATCTGGTCGTGCTCGTTGTATAGCACCACGTCGGCCGCTGCCAGGCGTTGCGCGCGCGGGCACTGGCTCTTGATAGCCGCTTCGATGCTGGCTGGCGACCAGCCGCTGCGCGCATGCACGCGCCGACGCTGGGTCGGTACCGAACAGTCCAGCACCAGCACCCAGTCGAGCCGGGCGCGCCAGTGCGGCGACTCCACCAGCAGCGGCAGGTCAAAAACCAGGCAGCGCGCCGTGGCCGCAGCGGCCTGGCGTGCCATTTCGGCGTGTACCAGCGGATGAATGATGGCTTCGAGGCGCTGGCGCTCTTGTGGCTGGGCAAAAACGTGTTCGCGCATGCGCGGGCGCAAGAGCGAGCCGTCAGCGGCGGCAAAGTCAGCGCCAAAAGTTTGCACAATCGCTGCCATCGCGCTGCCGCCGCTTTGCGTGCAGGCCTGAGCGATCGCGTCAGCGTCGATCAGCGCTGCACCGTGCTGGCGCAGCAAGGCGGCCACCGTGCTCTTGCCGCTGCCGATGCCGCCGGTCAGGCCCAGGCGCAGCGGGGCGGGAGCGGGCAAGGCGGTGCTCACAAGCCGATGGTGGCCAAAATGGCCGTCGGGCCGAAGATCATGGCGCACAGACCGGCCAGCGCCAAAAAAGGCCCAAAAGGCACGTAGCCGCCGGTGCGCAAGCGCCCCAGCAGTTTGATTCCTATGCCGACGACAGCACCAATCACCGATGCCATCAGGATGACTGGAATCAGCGCCTGCCAACCCAGCCAGGCACCCAAAGCGGCAAATAGCTTGAAGTCGCCGTAGCCCATACCCTCCTTGCCGGTGAGCAGCTTGAAGGCCCAATACACCAGCCAGAGCGACAAATAAGCGGCCACCGCCCCCCACAGGGCGGCCGGCAGCGTGGTGTCGGTCAGCCCCAGTGCCGCCGCGCACAGGCCAGCCCAGAGCAAGGGCAGTGTGATGTCGTCGGGCAGCAAGGTGGTGTCCCAGTCGATCCAGGCCAACGCCAGCACGGCAGCAGAAAAACCGCTCCAGGCCAGCGCCTCCCAGCTCAGACCCCAGCGCCAGCCGCACCAGGCAAACAGCGCCGCGCACAACAGCTCGAGCGCCGGGTAGCGCAGGCCGATGGGTGCGGCACATTGCCGGCAGCGCCCGCGCAGGGCCAGAAAGCTCAACACCGGAATGTTTTCGAACCAGCGAATCAGGTGGCCGCAATGCACACAGCGCGAACGCGGGCGCAGCAGATTAAAGGGTTCGGCCTGAGTGGGCGCCAGCCGGTCAGTCTCGGCTTGCAACTCGGCGCACTCGGCGGCCCAGCGCAATTCGAGCATCTTGGGCAGGCGATGCACCACTACGTTCAGGAAGCTGCCCACCAACAGGCCGAACAGGCCGAACAGGGCGGCGGCAGCAAGTGGCAAGTCGGGCATCAAACCACTTGGCCCAACTGGAAGATCGGCAGGTACATGGACACCACGATGCCGCCAATGATGACGCCGAGCACGACGATGATGATCGGCTCCATCAGGCTGGACAGGCCGGCCACCATGTCGTCGACCTCGGCCTCGTAGAAGTCGGCCGCCTTGCTCAGCATGTGGTCGATCGAGCCCGACTCCTCGCCAATGGCGCACATCTGCAGCACCATGGACGGAAAGAGCTTGGCGTTGATCATGGCGTTGGTCAGGCTGGTGCCGGTCGAGACTTCTTGCTGAATTTTCTCGGTGCCGCGGGCGTAGACCGAATTGCCGGCTGCACCGCCGACCGAGTCGAGCGCTTCGACCAGCGGAACGCCGGCGGCGAACATGGTCGCCAGCGTGCGGGTCCAGCGGGCAATCACCGATTTTTCCACCAGGTTGCCAAAGATCGGAAGTTTCAGCATGATCCGGTCCATGACATGCTGCACCCGCTCGCTGCGCCGCCAGGCCTGCAGCAAGAAGTAGATGCCGCCGCCGAGTCCGCCAAAAATCAGCCACCAGTAGGCGGTAAAAAACTCGCTGATGGCGATCACCAGCAGCGTCGGGGCGGGCAGGTCGGCGCCGAACGAGGAAAACACCTCTTTGAACGAGGGGATGACGAAGATCATGATCACCGCCACCACCACGAAGGCCACCACGATGACCGAAATCGGATACATCAGCGCCGACTTGATCTTTGACTTGATCGCCTCGGTTTTTTCCATGTAGACCGCCAGCCGGTCGAGCAGCTCGTCCAGAATGCCGGCCGCTTCCCCGGCTTCGATCAGATTGCAGTACAGGCTGTCGAAATAGAGGGGATGCTTGCGAAACGCTGCACTGAGCGCGGTGCCGGTCTCGACGTCGCTGCGGATGTCGTTGAGCAGCTTGGTCACGCTGGGGTTGGCGTTGCCGCGCCCGACGATGTCGAAGGCCTGCAGCAGCGGCACACCGGCTTTCATCATGGTGGCGAGCTGGCGCGTGAAGATGGCAATGTCTTTGGGCTTGATGCGCCGGCCGGCGCTCATGCGCCGTTTTTTCACCTTGGCAGGGATGATGCCTTGACGGCGCAGCGCCGCCAGCACCTGGTTTTCTCCTGCCGCGCGCATCTCGCCGCGCAGCAGCTTTCTGTTGCGGTCCTTGCCTTCCCATTCGAAAACAAAGTCCTTGACGTTTTTTGCTGCACTGGTGGCCATGGTGTTCTCGCTCTTGGGGCTACGTCATTCGTTGGTCACGCTGAGGACTTCTTCCAGCGAAGTCATGCCCTGGCGGACCTTGAGCAGGCCCGACTCGCGCAGCGTTCGCACCCCTTCCTTGCCGGCCTGCTGGGCAATGTCGAGCGCGCTGCCGCCGCGCAAGATGATGCGCTGGATTTCCTCCGAAATCGGCATCACCTGGTAGATGCCGACGCGGCCCTTGTAGCCGTTGTTGCAGGCCGAGCAGCCGATCGGCTTGTAAGGCGTCCAACTGCCGTCGAGGTCTTCGCTTTTGAAGCCGGCTTCGAGCAAGGCTTTGCGCGGCACGTCCAGCGGGGCCTTGCAGGTGGGGCAGAGCCGGCGCGCCAGGCGTTGCGCGGTGATCAGAATCACGCTGGCGGCGATGTTGAACGTGGGAATGCCCATGTTCATCATGCGCGTCAAGGTGGTGGGCGCGTCGTTGGTGTGCAGCGTCGAGAGCACCATGTGGCCGGTCTGCGCGGCCTTGATGGCGATGTCGGCGGTTTCCAGATCGCGGATTTCTCCGACCATGATCACGTCCGGATCCTGGCGCATGAAGGCCCGCAGCGCAGCGGCAAAGGTCAGGCCGGCTTTTTCATTCACGTTGACCTGGTTGACCCCGGGCAGGTTGATCTCTGAGGGGTCCTCGGCGGTGGAAATATTGATGCCGGGTTTGTTCAGGATGTTCAGGCAGGTATAGAGCGAAACCGTTTTGCCGGAACCGGTGGGTCCAGTCACCAGCACCATGCCGTAGGGCCGGACAATGGCGCTCATCAGGCGCGCCTTTTCTTCCGGCTCGTAGCCCAGCGCGTCGATGCCGACCTTGGCGCTGCTGGGGTCCAGAATCCGAATCACGATCTTCTCGCCAAACAGCGTCGGCAGCGTGCTGACGCGAAAGTCTATCGTGCGCCCCGGGCTGACATTGAGTTTCATGCGCCCGTCCTGCGGCACACGCTTCTCGGAGATGTCCATGCGCGAGATTACTTTGATGCGCGAAGCCAGCTTCTCCTTGATGGCCACCGGCGGTGCGGCAATCTCGCGCAACTCGCCGTCGATGCGAAAGCGCACCCGGTAGGTGTTTTCGTAGGGCTCGAAATGCAGATCGGAGGCGCGCATGTTGAACGCGTCGAGCAGCATCTTGTGCAAGAACTTGACCACCGGAGCGTCGTCGACTTCCGATGCTTTGTCGGCGCTGTCTGGCACCACTGCATCGGTGGCGAGGTCGTCGAACTCGAAGTCGCCGCCGACGATCTGGTCCATCGCCTCATTGAGCGACACCGACTGGGACGACACCAGTTTGTTGAGCTTGTCGTACTCTGCGATCACCCAGTCCACCCCCAACTGGGTGGCGAACTTGATCTTTTCGCTCATCTGCTGGTCGGCCGGATCGGCAGTGGCGATCAGCAGCCGGTTGTTGCGCTTGCTCAGCACAACGATGCGGAAATCGGAACAGATTTTCTTGTCGAGCAAATCCTTGGGCAAGCGCTCGATGTCGATCGAACCGATGTCGATCAAAGGCACGGCGTAGGCGCTCGACATGGTGTGCGCGAGGTCGGCGGCAGAGACGGCGCCCGATTCGGTGACTTCGGCAATAAAGCTGGTGCGGCTGCTCTGAGCTTTTTTGTACAGATCTTCAGCGGCTTTTTGCTCCAGTTTTCCGGCCGCCACGAGCGCGCGGCCCAAGCCGGGCAGGGCGATGCTGGCGGCCTCTTGTGTGAGGGATTCGACAAAAACCATAGAGTCGTAATCTAACGCAATTCGAGGGCTTGCCGCCTCGGATATTTCACGGCGCATTCCCAGGCGCGCCCATCAGCGGGCTGCAGCGGCTCGGATGCCCTGCGCGCCAAGGCCGCGCAGGGCATCGAATTGCGCCGCTGTCAGCTTGCTGCCTGGTCAGGCCCATGGCGCATGGCATCGACGCTGGCGCGCACCACCGCCTGTACGCTGCCGCTCTGACCAAAGCAGCGCCGCAGGTACGCAGCATCGTTGCCTTGGGTGAGCGTGCGCTCAATTTCCTCGAGTGCCGCCGACGACCGCAGCGCCTCGGCGTGAGGAGCCAGCCGGTTCACAGTGGCCAGCACATCGTCGCGGATGCTGATCTGCTCGCGCGTCTTGGGCTTGACCATCATCCCGTCCAGGCCGAAGCGGCAGGCCTGGAATCGGTTGTACGTGTAGACGAGGTAATCGTCCTCCTCGGGTCGGGACTCTTCGCGCTCGAGCAGGCAGCGGCACAAGGCCTGAAGATAGCAGGCCAGGGCCGCCGCCCGCTCTACCGTCAGCGGCGTGTCGCAGACGCGCAGTTCGATGGTGCCGTACTCGGGCTTGGGCCGAATGTCCCAGTAGAAGTCTTTCATGGATTTGACCACCCCGGTGGATTCCATCTTGATGAAATAAGCGTTGGCGAACTCGTCCCAGTCCAGCACGAACGGAGCCCTACCGCTGAGCGGAAAGGCAAACACCGAGTTTAGTCGGGCCGAGTCGAACAAGGTGTCGATGCCTTGCGAGAACGGCGATGAGGCCGACAAGGCGATGAAGTGCGGCACATAACGGTTAAGCGAGTGCAGAAGAAACAGGGCTTCGTCGGCACTGGCGCAGCCGATATGCACATGCTGGCCGAACACGGTGAACTGCTTGGCCAGGTAGCCGTACAGACCCGAGAGTTCCTGGAACCGGGGTTTGGAGAAAATGCGCTGTTCAAACCAGCGTTGGAACGGGTGCGTGCCACCGCCAGCCAACTCGATATTGATGCGGTCGCCAGCGGCTACCAGGGCGTCGCGCATGTGCTGCAGTTGCGCCAGCAAGGGCGCGTGCTCGCGCTGCACGCTGGTGGCGATTTCAATCATGCTCTGTGTCATTTCGGGTGTCACCACACCTGGAAACGGCTTGCGCCCGAGCAGCTCCAGCAAGTCATTGGCGCTGCTGGACAGGTCCAAGTCGTAGGTGTTGACCAGTTGCAACTCCAGCTCCACTCCCATGGTCAGGGAGTCAGAAGATTTGAAGGGTTCAAGTGGCATCTGGCAGCTCCGAATGTGTCACGCCTGCCGGGTGACATGGGTTTCACGTGCCGCCATCAGGGCGCGCTGGGTGAGCACCGGCCCGAGCAGCTCTTGCAGCAGCAGCATGGCGGCCATGACCGAGAGCACCTGTGCCGCCGGGTCGAACCCGAGCAGACGGCTTTGCTCGAGCAGCAAGATGGCAAAGACCGACATGGGGGTCAGCGCCAGCCCGGTCATCAGTCCCTTGCGTTCGGTGATGCCGGACAGGCGCGCCACGGCCACATTGCAAGCCACCTTGGACAGGGTGCGGACCGCGATCAGCACCAGCCCCAGGACGATACCGGTGGCAAGGTCGGCCCAGTTTATCAAGGAGGCGATGTAGACGAACAGGAACACCGCCAGCAAGTCGCCGATGGTGCCGAAGTCACGCTGTGCGTTGGTCAGGTGCACCCGCCGGCTTCGGGCCACGATGCCGAAGATGAGCGCTGCCAGCAAAGGCGACAGCTTCAGCCCATAGGCCATGGTGGTCAGCAGCAGCACCGCCAGGGCGAACACCACGGTGACAGCTCGTTCTTGCGCAGCGCGCTGGCGCAGCAGCATGGGGGTTGCCACCCCCAGCAGCGCGCCGATACCCACCGATGTCAGGAGCACGTGAATGCTGCCAAAAGCCGCCAACGCCAGGTCTGCGCTGATGCTCAGGTGCCAGTAACCGATGACCAGCTTGAGTGCCAGCACCGACAGTATGCAGTTGATGGCACACAGATGCAGCACACGCTCGGTGACCTGACCGACACTGCGCAGTTCGTTGGCCACCCGGACAATGCCCGCCGGCGAGGCCGCGATCGACAGCGCTGCGATGACGAGGGATGCGTCCTGGGTCAGACCAAAGGAGTGACATGTCAGGTAAATCAGGGTGAAGGTGATCAGTGACTCGAGCACCCCCACGGCCGCCACCCAGGGGTTGTGCCAAAACCAGCGCAGGTTGATGCGATAACCCAACTCGAACAGCACCAGCGACAGCGCCACATTGGCCAGAAAGGGCAGGCCCGGCACCGCGCCGGTCAGGCCGGGCAGGTTCAGCAGGCCGCCCAGCAGACCGACGGCGACGTAGCTGCTGACGCGGGGAATCAGCCAGAGCTCGTGCAAACGCTCGCCAACGAACCAGGCCAGCAGCAGCACCAGCGGCCAGGCCATGGACTGCAGCAGAAAATTGAAATCGCTCACCATGGGGGTCTCCAGAAGGGGTGGCCGACAGGCCGGTTGGCCTGGCACCCATCGCTTCGTCGGGACGGGGTGCCGGTGTTCTATTGAACCGGCTCAGGGCGAACGGTTGATATTTCACCGGGCCGGAGCAATAGTGATTCAGCGCTCAGGCTGCGAAACGAATGGAAAATTCTTGCAGGCGGAGCTTTTGCAAGGCCTCGCACAGCCGCCGTTTTGACCTGCTGGGGCACGGTTTTTTCATTCTACAGGCCAAAAACAGCGTTTTCTTCATCGAAAGCCTCTCGTCCAGCAGATCGGTCAGACGTGGCCCGTAACCGTGAGCCTTCAGTTGCAGACGTCGCAGCACATGGGTGATCTGGCTGCCGAACCCGCGCATGAGCAAAGGGTGGAGCCGGAATGCGGCCAGTGCGGCACGTGACGGGCTCAGCAGCGACTGGAGTTTGGTGGTGCGGTGACGCTGGCCAGGCGCATCAAGCGTATGCAGGTGCCGTGCGCTGCGCGAAAAAGGGTGATGTGTGCATCCCTGGTCGCGTCGAATACGACTTTTCAGGTGGCCTGTTGTGCCCCACAAGGCCGAGCGTACACTCGATCGGCGCAGGTGCCGCCAAGCGAAAAATCACTGGCTGCCAAGCCGCTTGCCAGGACTTGAACTGGCGGAGAGAGAGGGATTCGAACCCTCGGTACAGCAAAAACTGTACGCCGGATTTCGAATCCGGTGCATTCGACCACTCTGCCATCTCTCCGCGTCGAAGCCCGGCATTGTAACAGGGCTGGCTGCGTTGGCGTCTGCCAAGACCAATCGACCGGAGGCTGAACGCTTTTCCATCAAGCACGCAACACGACACCAGCGGCGTCGCCATTTCTTGCCCGCCCGCTCCATGACGGCCCACTCAGGCGCGTCCAAGGGCCGAATTTAACGTGCAAAGACTGTCGAACAAGATGAATGAAAATAAAGCGCCCTCAAGCGCGGCCAGCAAAATGCATGCGGCGATCAGGGGCGAGGGCATGGGGGCGGGGCATGGCGCAGACCAAGCGCTGCTTGCTCCAACACAAGCAGGGCGGCTTTGCGGTCGAGCCCACCCGCATAGCCGCACAGCGCGCCTTGGCGGCCCAGCACGCGGTGGCAGGGCAGCACCAGAGCCAGCGGGTTGCGCCCGAGCGCGAGCCCGACCGCCCGGGCGGCTTTGGGACGGCCCAGCAGGTCCGCCAACTCGCCGTAGCTGCAGGTTTGCCCGGCCGGGATATGCTGCAAGGCGTGCCAGACCGATTGCTGGAACGGCGTGCCAACGCACACATCCAGGGGCAGATCGAAGTGCAGCCGCTCGGCCCGGAAATAGGCGCGCAACTGCTTGATCGCTGCCAGCAGAATCGGGTGCTCCGGGTCGTTGACCCAAGTCTGCAGCAAGGCATCGCTGGGGCTGTGGCACTGCGACGTGAACCACACGCCGCTCAGTCCGTGCGCGCTGGCAGCCAGCCGCAGCGGACCCAGCGGTGAATCGGTGCGGCTGTGCGCCCGCGCGGGGTTTTGGTGCATGGCTTGAACTCCGGTGTGGGTGGCGCGCTCCAGGTGCGCCGGCGCTTGGGGCGGCAGCGGGCTGCGGCCTACAATGCCCCGACCTTTGCCCTGGAACATCTTCATGCACATTGTCGCCTCCATCTTCAAAGCCTATGACATCCGGGGTCGGGTGCCAAACGAATTGAACCCAGCCGTCGCCCACGCCCTGGGCCTGGCGTTCGGCGCCGCAGCGCAGCAGCAGGGCGAGCGCACGGTGGCGGTTGGGCGCGATGGTCGGCTCAGTGGCCCGGCGCTGTCGGCCGCCTTGATCCGCGGCCTGGTCGATGCCGGTCTGGAGGTGATCGACATTGGTCTGGCCACCACGCCCATGCTGTACTTTGCTGCCAGCACCTTGTGCACCAGCGGCATCCAGGTCACCGGCAGCCACAACCCGAAAGACTACAACGGCTTCAAGATGGTGCTGGCCGGTCGGGCGATTTATGGCGAGGACATCCAGGCCTTGCGCCGCACCATCGAAGCCGACAACGGGCAGCGTGCAGACGGTGGCAGCGTGCGCCAGGTGGACGTGCTGGCCTCCTACACCGACCGCATCGTGGGCGATGTGAAGCTGGCGCGGCCCATGAAACTGGTGCTCGACTGCGGCAACGGCATCGCCGGCGCCTCGGCGCCGGCCCTGTTCCGCGCGCTGGGCTGCGAGGTGATCGAGCTCTTCAGCGAGGTGGACGGCAACTTCCCCAACCACCACCCCGACCCGAGCAAGCCCGAGAACCTGCAAGACCTGATGCGAACCCTGCGCGAAACCGACGCTGAACTCGGCCTGGCGTTCGACGGCGACGGTGACCGCCTGGGCATCGTGACCAAAGAGGGCAACAACATCTACCCGGACCGGCAGATGATTTTGTTCGCGCAGGACGTGTTGTCGCGCGTGCCGGGCGGCCACATCGTTTTCGACGTCAAGTGTTCGCAGCGCCTGGCCCCGGCGATCGAGGCGGCCGGCGGCGTGGCGCACATTTACAAGACCGGGCATTCGCTCATCAAGGCGCGCATGAAGGAGCTGGGCAGCCCGCTCGGTGGCGAAATGAGCGGCCACATCTTCTTTAAAGAACGCTGGTTCGGTTTTGACGACGGCAGCTACGCCGGCGCGCGCCTGCTGGAAATCCTCAGCCGCAGCCCGGACGCCAACGCCGTGCTCAATGGCCTGCCCAGCAGCCACAGCACGCCCGAACTCAACGTCGATTGTGCCGAAGGCGAGCCGCACCGCGTGGTAGAAAAGCTGGTGGCGCTGGCGCGTGCCTATCCGCCGTTTGGCACCCCGGCCAAAGTTTCGACCATAGACGGCGTGCGCGTCGACTGGCCGGACGGCTTTGGCCTCATTCGCGCCTCCAACACCACGCCGGTGCTGGTGCTGCGCTTTGAAGGGCAGACGCCGAGCGCCCTGCACCGCATAGAGGCCGCCATGCTGGCGCTGCTCAAACACGCCAAGCCGGACGCGCTGGTTGGTAAAAGTCAGCACTGATCCTCCTGGTTACTGGCTCACTTCCCCCTGTGTTTCTGGGTTTCAGACGCCTCGCACCGGTTGAGGTGCTGGTGCTGGCTGTTAGTCCAGAAGTGCTTGCAGTCGCTCCAGCATCGCTTCCATCTGCGGGTCGGCCGGGCGGCGGTCTTCCTGTGGGCTCGGGGACGCCCATGCAGCCTTTATGGCAACGGCAATCTGCCCCGCATCCGACACCGGCTGACTGAGTCCGAGGCGGTCCAGGCTGTCGTAGCTCTCGGCGAAGTTCCACACCTTCGGGCCGTGCAGCACGGCGCAACCCAGCGCCAGCGGCTCGTGCGGGTTGTGTCCGCCCACGGCGGCGAACGATCCACCCACCAGTGCCACGGGCGCGATGCGGTACCACAGGCCCATCTCGCCAATGGTGTCGGCGACGTACACACCGGCATCGGTGGGCAGCGGGGCGCCCGCGCTGCGTTGTGGCGTGCCCGGCGGGCACAGGGCCATCACTTCGTCGCGCCGGGTCGGCACGCGCGGCGCGATGATCAGCAGCGCAGCGGGCTGTTGTTGCCGCAGCAGGGCGTGCGCCTGCAGCGCCAGGGTTTCTTCACCCGGGTGGCTGGAGGCCATGAGCCAGACCGGGCGCGCGCCCAGCGCCCGTTGCCAGTCGGCCAGCAACACCGGGTCGCAGGCCAGGGCGGGCGAGAGCGACTTGATGGTGCCGGTGACGGTGATGTGTTCGCGCGCTGCGCCGAGCTGTGCCAGCGCGTCCACCGTTTGATCGTTCTGTGCAAAGACGATGCGAAAACCGGGCAGCAGCGCTTGGTAGATCCAGCGGCCCCAGCGGCGCTTGGCCAGCGATTTTTCAGACAGGCGTGCGTTCACCAGCACACGCGGGATCTGCCGCTCATCGGTGGCGGCGATCAGTGCGGGCCACAAGTCCATCTCGCACCACAGCGCCAACGTCGGTTGCCAGTGATCGAGAAAGCGCGCCGCCGCCGTTGGCGTGTCCACCGGGGCAAACTGGTGCTGGCAGCGCGGCGGCAGGCCGCTGGCGTGCAAGGCCTGGCCCGAGGTGCGTGCCGTGGTAGTGATGAGAAAGTTGAGCTTGGGGTGCAGTGCCGCCAGCCGGGCGAACAGACCCGCGAGCGCCATCGCTTCGCCCACACCCACCGCGTGGCCCCAGATCAGTGGGCCAGCCGGGCGGCTGGCCATGGCAAGGGCCAATTTTTGTTCGACGCTGGCGGCCGTTTCCTTGCCGCGCGCCAGTCTGTGCCGCAACCCCCAGCGCCACAGTGGCGCCAGCACGCTGCTCAGGCCCAGGTAGACGCGCAGCAAGTAGGGCGTGCGGGCGCTGCTCATCTCTGTTCCAGCCACGTCTGCAACACGTGCATGTGCTTTTGGGTGGCGCCGCCGTGTTCGGCGTAGAACGCTTGGGCGCCGGCCATGGCGCTGGCGTAGGCGCTGCGATCGGTCAGCAGTTTCAGCAGCGCGGTCGACAGGCTGGCAATGTTCATGTGCTGTTGCAGCACGCCCGCAGCCAGCGCTTCTACGCCGGGGTATTCGATGCCCCAGATGCTGGGGCCGACCATGACTGGTTTTTTAAGCGCCAGCGGCTCGATCACGTTGTGCGCGCCCAGTGGCACGAACGATGCGCCCACTACCACCACCTGTGACAGCGCGAGGTAAAAATACATTTCACCCAGCGAATCACCCAGCAACACGTCAATGCCATACATGTCGGGGGCATCGGGCCTGGCCTGCAAGCTGGCATCGAGAATAAGGCTGCGCCGCGCCACGCGCAGCCCAGCAGTTTGAAACAATTGCGCCACCGCATCGAAACGTTGCGGGCTGCGCGGCACGTAGACGAACAGTGCGCGCGAAAACCCAGCCTGCGCCAGTCCGCTTTGTACCTGTTCAAAGGCTTGCATGAAAAGTTCGTCTTCGCCTGCGACGGCGCTGGCAAAACAGACCACCGGGCGCCGGTCCAACCCCCATTGCCGCAGCAGCACTTGGGCGCAGGCAAGCTGCTGCGGGGCCACCGGCAGGTCAAAACGCGTTTCACCCGCAACCAGCACCCGCTCACAGCCCACTTGTCGAAAGCGCTGAGCGTGCGTTTCTGACTTGCACAGCACCAACTCGTAGGCTTGGAACAGCGCGGCTCGAAAGCCACCCCAGCGCTGGTCACGGACGATGCTTTTTTTCGGGTACTGTGCGTTGACGATACACAGCGCCACGCCCTGGCGGCGCAGCGTGGTCAGCAGCACCGGCCAGGTGTCAATCTCGGTCATGATGGCCGCACGCGGGCGCACCTGCCGAATCAGACGGCGCACCACCCAGCCAAGCTCAAAAGGCATGAAGGCGACCTGCGCCCGACCTGCGGCAATGGATGGCTCAAACAACTTTTGTGCTGCACTGCGTCCAGCCGGTGTGACGGTGGTTATCAGCACCGGGTAGCCCGCAGCCAGCAGCGCATGAACCAGCGGCGCGGCACCGCGAATTTCACCCATCGAGGCCGAGTGCACCCACAGCGGTCGGTCCAGCGCAGTGTGCGTGCGGCCCCAGCGCTCGCTCCAGAATTGACGGTACAGCGGTTCGCGCCGCCCGCGCCGCCACAAAAAAAGCAGCACCAGCGGCAGCAGCAGATGCCACAGGGCTTCATACAAACCAATCAGCAGCGATAGGCGCCAGTTGGGCGGGAACGGACGCGCCGGGGGTAAGGCGGTGGACGGCAGAGGCAAAGCCATGGTCAGAAGCAGACGGCGCGGGCACCGCCGGACGCAGGTGGAAACAAGCCTTCAGTATATTGATCCGGTCACGTGCTGCTTCGTATCGAGTCACCACGGCAAGGGCGGCCTTGGGCCGTGGCAGGCGCAGAGCGTCAACCGCTGCGGCTCCAACCTGAAGTCCCGGATGACTCGCTTTCGAGGTCATGCGGGACTTCGTATCAGTGAAAGCTACACGGTCAAAGAGAACTCAGCCTTCGAATTTGACATGAATTTCTCGTCCTCAGCCACGCAGGGCATTGACGAAAATTCTTGGCAGTTTGGTCCAACCAGGTTTGAACTGGAAATCGGTCAAGAGACGGCCAATCACATCTTGCCGCCGGTTGGTGACGAACCAAGGTGGCCGAGGAAGGAGAGTCGGGTGCAGTGAGAGCAAACTGCGCGGGAATGGCCGCCAGGGGGCGGATAGGACGGTGCGCTCCGTTCCTTCAAGCATGAAGGTGTTGTGCACCGTTCCAACACCGGATTGCGGATCGCGTGACGAGCCGCCGGGAAATCCCCCCCAGGGACATGGAGCGAGCAGGAATCCCAATCCCGTCCAAGCATTCACGGCGATGGTGCCGTAGCGCAGCTTCTGAAGCAGTTCTTCAAAGCGTTGACAACCGATCTCTCGCACAGTCTTGGGGTGAATCAGAATATTTGCCCCCAGGGTGCCGTACAAGCGGTCATTGGCGTACTCAATGGCCGCTTCAAGGTACGACTCCGCATCCTTGTATTCGAGGGACTTCATTGCCAACGCCGTGCCGAAGACTTCGTGCTGCGCCAGCCAGGACTCATCGCCCCGATCCATGTCCGCAAGAACGCACGCGGGCGCAAGAGGCCCACGGTCGATCGCGTCCGAGCTTCCGGCGTGGGCAGCAAACTCTCCGATGCGCTGCTCGTTGCCTGGGTAGTAGGCCTCCCGCTGCCCATAGCGCGACATGACTTTGGACACGCTGGCCAAAAGTTTGTCCGTGTGCCGCCAGCCACGAGGCACGATCAAGACTTGACATGCCACGCAGTTAAAGCCAGAGTTGTGCAACTTTTGAGTGGCTATGTGTTCTGCCTGAAAGCGGATGTCCGCGCTCGACCACGGCCCGGGCACCACAATGGTGGGGCAGACTGCGCCCAGCTCGGACGTGATCTTTCGATGGTTCTTCGGCGTATTCGCAGCCTTGTTGCGGGCGCCCTCGTCTGCGGCGCCCCAGACGATGGCATCGTGGGTGGCCTTTGCGCCGGTAATGTGGATTTCCTCCACCAAGGGATGCCCGCACAGGTAGGCGCCCACGGCGCCATCGCCGCGAACGATGCGTAGGGCATCACATTCGATCAGGGGCCGCAGGGCCGCCTTGAGATAGTCGGTCAGGTAGTCGTTGACCGGATTCATCTTCAGCAAAACCACCTGATTCTCGATGAACAGCTTCTGGAAAGCATCGAGAGGCGAAATGGCCGCAATGTTGCCTGCGCCCAAGACCAAGGCCACTTTGCCGTGCCGCTGCTCGGGTGGGATGTCATAGGCGAGCGCCGCGTGTTGATCGACGTTGACCTCGGAGATTCCCTTTTGCATCCAGACTTCGGCAGAAACACCGGAAAGGAGCAGCCGATCCCAGATCGAATGAGGCACGACGCCTACCGACAACTGACCATTTTTGAGGCGTCGCAAATGCAAGTGAGCAAGGAATTCCTTGCGATCGATGGCAGCGAGCGTGTGCATCAACCCGTTGCAGGCGGCCATGAGAGCGAAGGGACCGGACATCCACTCCTCCCCAGCCAGCGGCGACGCATGCGCAATGCGCTTCTTCCGGGCAGCCGTCTGCACCCATCCCTGTGCAACCTGCATCAGCGCCGGCTTGATACGTCCGAGAATGGCAATCCGATCGGCGACCGAGGTTTTTGCCCATCGATGCTTGGCTGCATCCAGTGCCTGCAAGTCCTGATCCAACAGGGTCTGAACATCGAAATTCGGTAGATCAGCCCCCATCACTGCATGCTCTCCGTGGTGTTGCCGGTCAGGAGGCTTGCGTAGGCTTCGCGGAGCCTGTTCTTGAGCACCTTGCCCGTGCCACTGAGCGGCAGCGCGTCAACGAAGACGGCCTTGTCGGGGATTTGCCAGTCCGGCAGGCGTCCTTTGAAGAAGGCCAGAAGGTCCGCTTCGGACACGTCCGCACCTTGTTTTTTCACGGCGACCAAGACAGGGCGTTCGTCCCACTTCGGGTGGGGCACACCGATAGCCGCCGCGTTGGCGATGTCGGGATGCCCGATGGCGATGTTCTCGACCTCGACCGATGAAATCCACTCTCCACCGGACTTGATGATGTCCTTGGAGCGGTCGCGGATGATCATGTAGCCGTTGGCATCGAGCGTGGCCACATCACCGGTGTCAAACCAGCCGTCGTCGGTCAGCGCGCTGGATTCGGCGCCGAAGTAGCTGCTGACGACCCAGTGTCCCTTGATCTGTAGTTTGCCCTGGTTTTTTCCATCGTTCGGCAAGACAGCGCCGGTGTCATCAACCACGCGCAGTTGAACGCCGTAGGGCGGTCGTCCTTGCCCCAGTCGCAGTTCGCTCTGCTGCTGAGGATCGAGGTGGAGGTGGCGGGCCAGCGGTTGATTCAGAGTGCCCAGCGGACTCGTTTCGGTCATGCCCCAGGCGTGGATCAACTCGATACCGAACTCGTCCCGAAACGCAGCGAACATCGACGGCGGCAGTGCCGAGCCGCCAACGACGGTGCGCTTCAAGCTCCTGGGCCTGGTGCCGCGCGAGCGCAACGCCGCCAGCAGTCCCATCCAGATCGTAGGAACGCCAAGTGCCAGCACCACTTCCTCGTTGTCGATCAGGGCGGCGAGACTGGCACCGTCAAGGTTCGGGCCGGGTAGCACCAACTTCGCTCCCTGCGCCGCCGCAATGTAGGGTATGCCCCAGGCATTGACGTGGAACATGGGGACAACAGGCATGACCGTATCGCGGGCCGAGATGCCTAAGCCGTCTGGGCTATTGCCCGCCAGTGCATGCAGCACGGTGGAACGGTGGCTGTACAGAACACCCTTCGGATGGCCCGTCGTGCCAGAGGTGTAGCACAGCGACGAAGGCAGATCCTCGTCAATGCTTGGCCACGGGTAGCCGGCATCGCCCGAGGCGACCACCTCATCGTAGAACTGCAAGCCATCCAACAGGCCCGATGCCTCCTCATCGCGTGGCCCCATGAGGATGACGTGTTTGACGGTGCTCAATGCCGACCGCAGCTTGGCCACGATGGGCAGAAAGGTTCGGTCGATGAACAGCACCTGATCTTCGGCGTCGTTGACGATGTAGGTCAGGGTGTCGGCGGACAGGCGCGGATTGACCGTGTGGCACACCATGCCTGCACCAGAAACGCCGAAGTAGATTTCCAAGTGGCGCCGGTTGTTCCAGGCGATGGTCGCGCAGCGCTCACCCGATTGCACACCCAGTTTGGCCAACGCCGACGACAGGCGTCGCGCATTGATATCGACTTGGCCCCAGGTCGTGTGCTCAATCCCGCCCGTGGTGTTGACAGAGACGACCGGCGTATCAGCGTGGTAACGCGCAGCATGGGCGATGAGACTGGAGACGAGCAAAGGCTCGCGCATCATTTTTCCGAGCATTTTTCTACTTCCTTCAGAATCGGTATTCGAGGCCGGTGTGGACAACCAGAGGATTGAGGCGGATGGAAACGGACGCTGGCGGTCCACCGAGCGCAGGCAACGTGCCTGACGCCTTGGTCTTCAGAAGGAGCTTTCGCGCGTCGAAGAAGAAGGACCAGCGATCCTGAAGGGGAACGGTGAAACCAGCCTGCAAAATACCTCCCCAAGCATCGTCAACATCCAACCCCTGGATGTCGCCCCCCTTGGAACTGAAGATGTGCATATAGGTGACACCAGCGCCGACATACGGCACGAACCCTCCAGCGGGGTTGAACTTGTATACGGCGCTCAGCAGAGCGGGGCCATAGCGAACATCACCGAGTTTTCCCGTGAGCGGCGGCACCATCGTGTTGAGGGTCCCTCCAGTGGTCAACTTGACCTTGGGGGGAACCCCAAATGCGAAGTGAACGGTCCACCGATCGGACAGGTCGTAACCGATGTCGAGCCCGAGCGTGTAGTTGTTATTGAGGTTGATTTGCGCCCCAGGCACGTCTGAACCAGCAACCGTCACTTGGGATGACTGATCCCAGAACACGCCAACCGGCCCCGCACGCAAGGTCCACGGACTCTCCTGCGCGCTGGCGCCGCCGAAAAAGCTCATGCCAAGGAAAGCAATCCCTCCGACCACCCAAGGTCGCGCATTTTTCCTCTTGGCCTTGCAAGGCAAGCAATCTTTCATATCGTGTCTCCTATAAGGTTTTATTTATTGGTGTGAAAAAATCAAAGCGCCAGATTTACCCAAGCAGTACGCTCTCGTCTGCTTGGCGGTCGCTTTTTCTGGGTATCTGAACGGGGTGTCCATGTGCCCGTTTGATGAGGTCCGCAGCCTTCTCGGCGATCATGATCGTCGGCGCGTTGGTGTTGCCACTGAGCAAAGTCGGCATGATGGATGCATCGACAACGCGCAAACCTTGCAGACCATGCACCTTCAACTCCGTATCGACCACGGCCATGTTGTCCACCCCCATCTTGCAGGTGCCGACCGGGTGGTAGATGGTGTCGGAACGTGCTCGAATGGCCTGAACCCATTGCGCATCGCTCATGTCATCGGTGATGCCGAACAGTTCGCGCCCACGGTACTTTGCCAACGGTGATGCCAGCATGATCTCTCGCGTGACCTTGGCGCCTTGCACCAAGAGCTTCACGTCTCGCTCGTCCGACAGGAAGCGTGGATCGATTCCAGGGTCGTCCAACGGATTGGGTGATTGCAGGAAAACTTCACCACGCGAGTAAGGCCGCAGATTGCAAACGTGGCACGAGTAGCCATACCCCATGTGCAGCTTGCGCGCATGGTCGTCCACAATCGAGATCACGAAGTGCAGTTGCAAATCAGGTCGATCCACGTCAGGCGCGCTCTTGAAGAATGCAGCACCCTCGGCAAAGGGGGTGGCAAGCATGCCGCTGCCATTTTTGCGCCAACTGGCGATATGGCCGAGCAGGTTGATCGAACCTCTCAGGCCGATGCCGAAGTTGTCCGCGTCCCGTGTGGTGTAGGCCAGGATGAAATCCAGGTGATCCTGCAAGTTCTGGCCAACACCGGGCAACTCATGCACCATGCGGATGCCGTGGTGGGTAATGTCTTCTGGGCGACCGACGCCGGACAGTTGAAGAATCTGCGGCGAACCAAAGGCGCCTGCGGCCAGAATGACTTCCCGCTTGGCCCTGACCTCGCGCTCGGCTCCGCCGGCACGGTAGGCCACGCCCACGGCGCGTTTGCCTTCGAAGATGATCCGACTGGCGCGGGTATTCGTCTTGACCGTGAGGTTGGGACGTTGCCCCCGTAGCGGATGCAGGTACGCGGCAGCGGCGGAGCAACGCTCGCCCCGGCGGGCGGCATCGTGGAATTGCGTGACCTGATACAAGCCCGCGCCTTCGTTGTCCCCGTCATTGAAATCGGCACGAAACGGGATGCCGCGCTGCTTGGCCGCTTCAATGAACGCAAGGGTGATCGGCCTGGGGCTTCTCTGCTCGGAAACATGCAAAGGGCCGTTCCCGCCGTGGAACTTGTTCGCACCAAGCTCGTTGTTCTCCGACTTCAGGAAATACGGCAGCACCGAGTTCCAGTCCCACCCTTGGCAACCCAGGTCGGCCCAGTGGTCGTAGTCCTGACGCTGGCCCCGGACGTAGAGCATGGCGTTGATGGCCGAAGATCCGCCAAGGGCACGGCCGCGCGGTTGAAAGCCCAGCCGACCATTGAGGTTGGGCTGAGGTACGGTGTTCAATGCCCAGTTATTGATCTTGCCCTTGCCTGGCATCATGGCCACCATTCCTGCCGGCGTGCGAACCAGCAATGAGTCGCCTTGTCCTCCTGCTTCAAGCAAGCAGACACTGATGCGAGAGTCTTCACTCAGCCGCGAGGCCAAGGTGGCGCCGGCAGAGCCGCCGCCTACGATGATGTAGTCGAAATTCATAGGGTCCCACTGCGGAGCCAATGGCTCCGAATTGAAAGAAGGAAATGGAGGGAGCAGCGACCGTATTCAGGCAGTCTCCAATTCCTTATTCCATTGGCGTGGGTCGTAGGAGCGCAACGCCTTCAGGCCGCTTTTCTGGTTGGCACGCAGCGCCAACACTCTCTCCTCTGGCGTGGCGTAGCACCGATCCCACTCCATGAGCTTGGGGATCATCATTCGCTGCCAAAGCGGCGGGATCAGCGTCATCAGAACCGTGGCGAGGTAGCCAGCCACCATCGTCGGGGCATCCGGCAGCGGCATCAAGTCCTGGTAAGGTACCTCGCCCTGGGCATGGTGGTGCGAATGCCGACTGAGATTGAACATGGCCCAGGAACTCATTCTGGCATTGGTATTCCATGAATGCCGAGGCTGTACGGGCCGATCAGGAACGCGCACCATGCCGTAGTGCTCCATGTAGTTCACGATCTCCAACAGGGACTTTCCGAACAGCCCACAAGCAATCATTGCAAGCGCGCCTGTCCACCCCGCCATCCAGCCAGCGATGACGATGAGCATCACGCTCATGAGCAACCCTCGGATATAGGCGTTGCGCAGCGAAAGCACAGCCTGGTGCTTGCGCCGGAGTCGCTCGGCTTCGATCTTCCAGGCGCTGACGTTCCCATGAATGGTTGAGGCGAGGATATGGAAGTACACGTTGCGCCCGCGGGGCGCGGTTGCCGGGTCATGTTCGGTTGAAACGTAGCGGTGGTGGCCGTAGACGTGTTCAATGGAAAACCCCACGTCGTAGCTGAAGGCAAGCAGCCAGCGCCCCACAAACTTCGACACGGGATCCCAGGTGCGGTGTGTCAGTTCATGCCCGGTCAGTGTTCCGATGAAGGCAATCAGGAAGCCGGTGTGTACGCCTCCGGCGAGGTGGTGCCAGAAACTTGTCGCCTCTCGGGCTGCCAGCACGTCGTAGCCGGTGAGATGAGTCACCCATGCGCCGAATCCCAACGGATCGCCCGGAGAAAGCGTCCAGATGTAGCTGAAAACGATCAACGCCAGCAAGGGCAGCGCAAGCCACAGTTGCGCCGTCAGTATCCACGGTGACTTGTACCCGGGCGTGCGGGTATCGTTGCCGAACAGCGCATCACCGCCAACGTAGAAGACGAGGAAGGCGAGCAGCCCCAAGCTGGTGAAGACCCCGCCCGCCAGAATGGATGCCACAGCACCGATCCCCACCGCATGCAAAAGGAAGAACTTCAGATAGTCCAAGGTGTTGGCTGGTACACGTTCAGCGGTGGGCAAGCCGACAGCGCCATAAAACCCGGTGTGGAGCTTGGGCGTCTGATCGACGAAGCGATCCGCGTGCAGGCTCGCTTCTGCAATGCCGCGCTGGCGCAGGACAGCGACGGCCGAGTCGATCATCGCGGGCGGGCCGCACAAGTACGCCGACGTGGCCTTGCCAAGCAGTTCTGGAATGTGCTCCGTCACCAAGCCGGTGCGCCCTTCCCAGGGCTGCGAAGGGTCAGCCTCGGACAGAATCGGCACGAACCGGAAGTTCGGCCAATCGCTTTCGTAGGCCGCCATCTCGTCGAGTGCGTACAGATCCTTCTGGCTGCGCGCGCCAAACAGCACCGTCACCGGCCGCTTGTCGCCCGCGCGCTTCATGTCTTGAAGCATCGCGAGGATGGGCGCCAGGCCGCTGCCTCCAGCCATCATGAGGACTGGCTCCCGGCCTGGGCGCATGTAGAAGTGACCACCGGGGCCACGCACGGTGACCGACTCGCCCACCTGCGCCTTGTCCACGAGATGCCCGGACACCCGGCCTCCAGGCACGCGGCGCACCGTGAAACTCACCTGGCGATCATTGCCAGGCGCAGTCGAGAACGAATAGCTGCGAGGGGCATCCGACATCGCAGACAGCGTGACCTCGGCAAACTGGCCGGCACGATAGCGGATGGGCTTGTCCAGTCGAAGGTCAATTTTTGCGATGTCGTGGGTCAGCATCTGCTTGCCGACGATGACACCACTGACCGGAGGTCCGTCGATTGCCCCCTCTCGGTCCAGCTCGATCTTCACGTCACTGCGCAGACGGCTCTGGCAAGCTAATATGAACCCATCGGAAATTTCTTTCTCCGTCAGCAGATAAGCCGTTTCGGTCAGTTCATCCACCTTGCCGCTCTTGAGCTTGCATTTGCAAGTTCCGCAGCCGCCGACGCGACAGATGGAGGGAATATTGATGTCCTGGCGTTGCGCCGCATCCAGCAAGGTTTCATCGGGCTGGACCGTGATGGTCTGCCCGTTGATTTCAGCTTTGTGCGCTCGCCGTCCGTGTAGGAAATTCATTGCAGTTGTCTCCTGAAAATATAAAAAAGGGATCTTGCTGTCCCGTTTTTCATGATGCATCCCTGCCGTCTTCTACCGTGAGTGCCTAAACCGACAGATATGGGTCATTTCTTGCCAACGCCTTCCGCTGCCCACAGGCATGTGGGACAGTCCTGACACCTGTCAAAGAACAGAGAGACTTGGGTGGCTCTTAGCGGCCACCGGGCGCCACAAGAACATGGAGCGAGACAAGCGATGAACCCACAAACCGTTCGTATCACCTACTTACGGCAAGTTGCAGATCAAGCGGCTGAGCTGGGCGTGGATACCGTAGCGTGGCTGGCTGTTTCCGGCCTCAAGGAAGACGACCTTGCCGATGCGTCAGCGGTGGTCGCCGTCGAAACATTTGGAGAACTGGTCGCCAACGCCATCAGGCTGTCACGTGAGACGGGCTTCGGGGTGTTGGCTGGGCGTCGCTTGCTTCCAGCAAGTCATGGCATCTTCGGCATGGCGGCTGCGGCAAGCCGTAGCATCCGTGAAGCCATGCAAATCGTCGAGCGTTATGTCTGTCTCAGAACAGAGGTTATTGGTATTCAGACTCGGGAAGTAGATGGAAATCTGGAGGTTCGGTTTGATCCGGCAATTGGTCTTGGTTCTGCAAGCAACGCGGTGACGGAAATCGCAGTGCTTGCAGCCAAGAATATCGCTGACGACTTGCTTCTGGGTCGCAGCGCGTGCAATTTAGTTTGCTTCCAATTCCCAGAGCCATCTCATGCAGCACTGGCACGCGATATTTTTGGCTGCCCGGTTAAATATGACCAGAACTGGTCCGGTTTATCTTTTCCTCTTTCTGCTGCCGAAGAAATTACTCCGAAACATGATCCACTGGTACTGACAGAAGCGGTACGTATCTGTGCCGAAGAGTTGAAAAAACGGGGAACTGGCAGGAGCACAGGCTCGAAGTTGGAGAAGATCGTTCTTGAAAGACTTTCACCATTTCCCAATCTTGCCATCTGTGCGCGGCTGCTAGGCACAACGCCACGAACACTGCATCGACGGTTGATCGAAGAAGACACCTCCTACCGTGAGATAGTTGAATCCATCAGGCATCGCATGGCGTTGGAACTGCTCCGAAAAGGGTCTTCCATCAAAGAAGTGGCCTATTTCCTGGGCTACGCAGACATTGCCAACTTCAGGCGCGCGTTTCGACGCTGGGAAGACATGGCACCGTCTGATTGGTATGCACGAGAGCATGAGCGGGCGAGTAAGTCTAGGTAATTCCTGAATCCGTGACCTCACCGCTGAGTTTGTGGTAAAAGGATCATGATGATCTGGTTGTTGATTTCTTCGCGGGCTCCGGCGCAACTGCCAACGCTGTGTGGAAGCTCAATTCAAAGGACTCGGTCCGACGAACGTTTTGCCTTGCTCAGCCACCTGAACCGCTGAATGCGAGCGATAAGGATCAGAAGGCGGAGGTTTTCTCGTCTTCAAGCTGGCCACGTCGAACATCCGCGCCTGGAACCCCAACCCGGTGGACCTGGTAGCCACGCTGTTCGACCATCAGGATCATCTGCTCGATGGGCGCAGCGAGTCCGACGTGCTCTACGAAGAGGGTGGTCTACTCCGCGTAGCGGCTTCGTCCAACTGGCTTTTCTACGCTGCAAGATAAAATCCCTGCATGTTGCACTCTATGCCGGCATGGACCGCTGTTATACCGCTGCGCGCAGGTTCCAAGGGTCTGCCACAAAAGAACACCCGCTTGCTGGCGGGCAAACCACTATACCGCCACACCATCGATCAAGCGCTGGCGGCGGGCGCGCAGCGCGTGCTGGTGACGACCGACATCCCGGAGGTGCTTTGCGCTGATTTTCCCGCTGCGGTGCAACTTCTGCACCGCAGCGCCGACTTGTGTGGCGACGCTGTTCCCATGGCGCCAGTTATGCTGCATGCGCTGCGCAGCGCGGCTTGCCAGGGTACCGTGGTGTTGTTGCAGGCCACCTCGCCGCTGCGACGGATCGGTGACATCGAAGCTGCGCTGGCGCTGTTCGGTTCAGGCATTTTTGAGCTGGTCATGTCGGTCACTCCGGCCGATCGGGGCGTGCTGAAGTGGGGCACCTTGCGTGGCAACCACTTCCAGCCATTGTCTGATCCGGACTACTGCTTTGCCAACCGGCAAAGCCTGCCGCCCGTGGTGCGGCCCAACGGCGCCATATACGTCATGCATGCCGACTGGCTGCTGGCGCGCGGCAGTTTTGTCAGTGGACGCACGGGTGCGATTGAAATGCCGGCGCAGTACAGCTACGACATCGACACGCTGGAAGATTTTGCCCGCTGTGAATCTCTGTTCGAATCCCTGCAGCCCGCTGCCGGGCGAACCGGGCAGGGCTGACATGCAGTCAGATCATTTGTCAGATTTGGCAGCTTCTCGACCAGTCCAGAGCAAGCTGGCCACTGCCCCGGCAGCCTTTCAGACGCCGCACAACCCCAGTTGGCAGTGCGTCTTGATTTGTTGGGGGAACAAATATTCCACCCGCATCATCAACAACCTGGCACGCAGCATTGCCACCCAAGCCGCTTCTGTGCCGCGCTTTGTGTTGATCTCTGACTGTGAGCGCGATGATGTGCTGCCGGGCATCCGGCTGGTCAGGTTTCCGGAGCACTGGATCAGTGACAAATTGAAGCGCTCTGGGTGTCAAGCCAAACTGGTGATGTTCGAACAAGGTATCGTCCCTGTAGATTTGCCTGCCATTTACGTCGATCTCGACACCATCGTTCTGGGCGACTTGAGCCAAGGCCTGTGTTTGCTGGAGAATCAGCAGACGGTGGCCATACTGCAAAGCGCGATCATCCCGTTTGGCTGGATGGGGCGATTTATCTACCGGTGCACGCAGGGACGACGCTACGCACGCGGCAATTCATCGTTCGTGATTTATCACCCGGCCGCCTGTCATTACATTGCCGAGCAATTCAAGCAACTGCTGCAGCAACATCCAAATTTTGAATTTCGTCCCATGGTCGCCGACGAGCGCTTCATGAGCTGGGCAGCGCAACCGCACATGAAGCGCATTCCACGCCAATTTGCCGTTAAATTTCCGGGCGAATACATGTTTCCCTGGGGTTTTTGGCTTTATCTCAAGGCGTGGCTGCCCTGGGTGCGCGCGCGACGCCGGGCCCTAGTGGCGGTGACTCTCAACGGCCTGATGATCAAGCCGGAAAGATTGCTCTCACTGCGCGAGGGTGACGTGATCGTCGACGAAAAGTCCCGCAAGCTGATTTGGAGCCGCAAGACACTGGGGCAAATGCAGTCAAAAATAAAAGCGTTCTACGCCGATTCATTCTGATCTTTTCAACCCTATACGAAGCAGTACATGAAAATCGCCCACCGAGAAATTTCTCCCAGTATGCCGCCGCTGGTGGTTGCCGAGATTGGTATTAACCACGGCGGCAGCCTGGACGTGGCCATGGCCATGGTCAGCGCCGCACACAAAGCCGGCTGCGAAATGGTCAAGCACCAGACGCATTTCGTCGAAGACGAAATGACCGACGAGGCCAAGGCCATCTTCCCGCCCAATGCTGACGTGTCGATCTGGGAGGTGATGGCACGCTGCGCCCTGAGCAAGGACGATGAGATTGTGCTCAAGAAGCACACCGAGTCGCTCGGCATGATCTACATCTCCACGCCGTTCTCGCGCGCGGCAGCCGACTTTCTGGCCGAGATCGGCGTGGCCGGTTTCAAGATCGGCTCCGGTGAAGCCAATCACCTGCCGCTGATTCGCCACATCGCCAGTTTTGGCAAACCGGTCATCCTGAGCACCGGCATGCAAACCATCGATTCGCTGCGCCCATCGGTGCAGGCGCTGGACGACGCGGGCATTGAGTACGCACTGCTCGAATGCACCAACCTCTACCCCTCGCCGCCCGAGATCGTGAGCCTGCAAGGCATCACCGAGTTGCGCCGCGCCTTCCCGCGTGCCGTCATCGGCTTCTCGGA
Source organism: Hydrogenophaga sp. (assembly GCF_014773545.1). Classification (GTDB taxonomy): domain Bacteria; phylum Pseudomonadota; class Gammaproteobacteria; order Burkholderiales; family Burkholderiaceae_C; genus Hydrogenophaga. The sequence goes on from NZ_SDDV01000001.1 coordinate 210,190, forward strand.
CCACAGCATCGGCCCTGAAATGGCGCTGGCTTCGGTGGCGCTGGGCGCCTGCATCCTGGAGCGTCATTTCACCGACACGCGCTACCGCAAGGGCCCGGACATCCCATGTTCCATGGACCCGGCCGAGCTGCGTTTCCTGATCGACCGTTCCAAGGAAATCCACACCGCACTCCACAACCCCAAGCTGCGCACCGGCCCCGAAGAAGACGTGTACCGCTTCGCGCGCGGCTCCATGGTGGCCGATCAGGACCTGCCGGCTGGTCATGTGATCGGTGCTGCCGACATCTGGGCGCGTCGCCCCGGTTCGGGTGAAATCTCGGTGCAACATTTCGACCGCCTTATCGGCGCCCGGCTCACGCGCGCCGTGAAGCGCAACCAGCAGCTGCTGTGGACCGATCTGGACGGCGTGAAGCCCCAGGCGAACACTTGATCCAACAACTGATGCAAAAGAAGCTGCTCTTTGTCACCGGCACGCGGGCCGACTACGGCAAGCTTGAACCGCTGGCCATCGCCGCCCAGCAGGCGGGCTTTGCCATCGGCTTTTTCATTACCGGCATGCATATGATGCGCCGCTACGGCGAGACGCGGCTGGAGGTCAAGCGCTTTCCCGCTGCCGAGTTCTTCGAGTTCGTGAACCAGCGTGAAGGCGACGCGCAGGAATTCATCCTGTCCAAGACTATTCTTGGTTTTTCCGACTTCGTGCACGAACATCGACCCGATTTGGTGCTCATCCATGGAGATCGGGTTGAGGCGCTGGCAGCCTCCATTGTCTGTGCCATGAAATACATTCTTTCGGCGCACATCGAGGGGGGTGAGGTCTCGGGTACCATCGACGAGAGCATCCGCCACTGCAATACCAAGCTCTGCGCCACTCACTTCGTCAGCTCCGAGGCCGCGCGCGCACGGGTGCTGGCGCTGGGCGAAGCACCCGAGCGGGTCTACCACATCGGTTCGCCCGAACTTGACGCCCACGCCCGCCCTTCAGGCGTGACGATCGAAGAAGTCAAGGCGCGCTACGCCATTCCATTTATCGACTACGGCATCGTCATCTTTCATCCCGTTACATCGGAAGCCGACACCATGGGCGCGCAGGCGCAGGCGCTGTTTGACTGCCTGCAGGCCAGTGGTCGACACTTTGTGGTCATCTCGCCCAACAACGATCCCGGCACTGAAGACATTTTTGCCGTACTGGAGCGGCTGCCAAAAGAACGCTTTAGACTAATCCCATCCATGCGCTTCAACTACTTTTCGGAACTGATGAAGCACGCCGCCGTGATGGTGGGAAACAGCAGTGCCGGCGTGCGTGAAGCGCCGTTTCTGGGCTTGCCCAGTTTGGATGTGGGGACGCGGCAAAATCAACGCGCCGCCGCAACTTCCATCACGGCGTGCTCGGTGTTTGATCGTGCCACGATCGACTCTTTCTTGACTCAACACTGGGGGCGGCGTTTTGCTGCAGATATGGCGTTCGGCTCGGGCAGTGCATCGGAGAGATTTACGAGTATTCTTGAGCACGGTAATTTCTGGATGCATTCATTGCAAAAGAGTTTTACTGACTGAAACGGAAGGCCGAAATTCTTCACGGCTGGCTTAAAGTCCAGAACAAAATAACATGATTCACGGTAGCAGCGCCTTGCAAAAATTCCAGCTTTCGATGGATCAGCTCGCCAAATGGGGCGCGGTTGTCTTGTTGCTGGGTGCGCCAACTTCCATTGCGTTGGTCAACGTCGCCACGCTGTTGATCGTCATCGGTTGGCTGTTCTCAGGAAATTTCCGATGGAAATGGGAGGTCATTCGATACAACCCAATCACCCTGCCATCGCTCATGTTGTTCGGTTTGGTGCTGATTGGCATTGCCTACACCGAGGCGCGTCCGGAGTACATCAATCGGCATCTGTATGTGTACAGCCGTCTGCTGTTGATGTTGATGCTGTTGACTTTGTTATTCGAATCGAAATGGCAGCGTCGAGCACTCATAGCATTTGCTGTCGGCTCCTTGATTACTCTGGTGTCGACCTACGTCAACATCTGGTGGCATGTGCCTTGGTCGGATAGCAATAATCAGGGTTTGGGCGTCACCCATAACGTTTTCAACGATCACATTGCCCAGGGGCTGGCAATGTCTTTTTTTGTTGTGCTGGCTGTCTTCTATGCGTTGTCAGAGAAATCTTGGGGTGTCAAAGCTGGGTGGATGCTGGTGATTTTGCTCGCCATCTTCAGCATCACACATTTGCTGCAAGGTCGCACCGGACAGGTCGTGCTGCTGGTCATGCTGCCAGCAATATTATTGGTGGCGGCACCGGTGCGCTGGCGCTGGCATTTTCTGGCCTTGCTCATCCTGTTGCTGGTGCTCGCATTTGCCAGTTCTCCTTTGTTGCTGCAGCGCTTTGCTGTCGGGCTGGATGAATTCAATCGCTACTTGGATGGAGATATGAGTCTTACATCCATTGGTGCGCGTTTGGATATGTGGCGGATTTCGATCGACATGTTCCTGGATAGTCCATGGTGGGGGCATGGCACTGGTTCCTACCGAATGCAGGCTGAATTGATCTACGTTGATCCGGTGGTGTGCGCAACTTCGTGTATTCATCCGCATAATCAATTTTTGTTTTTCGGCGTTGAATACGGAATCATCGGTATTTTGACCTACGCCTGGCTGTTGCAGCGTTCCGCTGCCCATGCATTGCAATGTGAAATTCAGGCAAGAATTCTGCTGGTTGGTTTTTTGTCTGTGATGCTGGTTAGCAGTTTCATTAATGGACCGCTTTGGGTGACGACAGAACGAAATTTTTTCACGGCTGTGCTGCCTTTATTGATGGCTGGCTGGCGCATGCAGTCGGCGCTGCGCTGAGCGCGATGTTTAATTGAAGATGGTGTAGTTCTCGGATGATTCCAATCTGGAAAATCAAACGCGAATTGGAAACGCTGCGCCAGCAGGTGGATGCCATTGTGGAAAGACTGCTTGGTCCAGGGCGTCAGCGTCGACAGGATCGTCGTTTTCCAGGCAATATTGAGGTGCACGCTGGTTTGGCTCAGCTGACATCCAAGGTCGCCATTGTCTTGGTGTATCAGCCGCATGGTCTGTCGGAGTCGATTTTTGTGACATGTCGTCATTTACAGGGGCACGGTTACTCTGTTTTGTTGGTGGCCAATTCTGCGTTGACAGATGCCGATCTGAACAGGCTGCAACAGTTGGTTTGGAGAGTGGCTGTACGTGAAAACTTTGGCTATGATTTTGGCGGCTATCGAGACGGTATACGGCTGCTTCGGCATTGGGCGATTGTTCCAGATATGTTGGTCATGCTGAACGACAGCATTTGGTTCCCGATCTTCTCAGCAGAAACCATGTTGGTGCGCATGGAACAGTCGTTCGCTGAATTTATCGGTGCCCTGCGGCATGTCAACGCACCAGCCCAAGACGCAGAGCATGCTGGTATTTTCCTGTCCTATTTCTTTCTGTTTAAGCGGTCTTTGCTGACATTGCCTGTATTTGTCGACTATTGGGATCGCTATGTTGCCACCAGCAACAAGTATCTTACGGTGCGCCGAGGTGAGCGGGGGTTTTCCAGCGCCTTGTTTGGCGCTGGTGTGCGCAGCTCAGGAATGTATTCACGGGATCTATTTCTGCAAGCGCTGACTTCGCAATCAAATGCATTTTTGATGAAAACGCTGCATTACGGGGCTTACACTGACGATGATCTTCAGCAGCAACGCGACCAACTTTTGTGTCAGCAGGTCGCCGACCAAACTTGGCGGGAGCAGGTCTTGCAGCACATCCGAGTGACGGTAAACAAAAGGAATTTTCATTCTTCTTTTTGTTACGCAAGCATTGCATTGCTGGGAATCCCGCTGCTGAAAAAAAACCGGGGAGAGTTGCAAAGCAGAATGCGCCGGCAGTATGTCCGAGCGGTTCGGGCGGGTGATTTACCGCGCCCGGAAGATGCCATTTTTGATGAAATCGTTGCCAGCGTTGAGGCTGAGCGGACGATCTGAGCATCGGTGCGTCTGTTTTGCAGACGGGCTTGCTGGGCGAAAAAAATCAGTGCGCCAACAACGCATTCAGCGCCTGCAAGTCTCCCACTTCCAACGAACCGCTGGCCTGCCTGAGCCGCAGCCCGCCCAGGAGCACGTTGTAGCGCGCCAGCGCCAGATCGCGTTTGGTCTGGAACAACTGGCTTTGGGCGTTGAGCACGTCGATGTTGATGCGCACGCCCACTTGGTAGCCCAACTGGTTGGCCTCCAGCGCGCTCTGGCTGGAGGCTTGGGCGGCAGCCAGCGCTTGCACCTGGCTCTGACCTGACAACACGCCGAAGAAGGCGCTGCGCAGGGTCTGGGTCACGCTGCGCTGCGTGGTTTGCTGCTCGGCGCGGGCTTTTTCTTCCAGGGCCAGCGTCTCTTGCACCCGGCTTTGCAGTGCGCCGCCGCTGTACAGGGGTAGGTTGAATTGCAGTCCGACGCTGGCGTTGCGGTTGCGCACCTGGCCCGGCAGCGCTGGCAGTCCTGCCGGGCCGCGCGTGATCTGGACCTGGCCAAGCAGGTCTAGCGTGGGCTGCTTGGCTGCCTGCGCGCGGCGGGTTTCCAGTTGGGCGATGCTCAGGGCCAGGGCGGCCTGGCGCAGCAGGGGGTGAGCGGTTTCGGCCTGGTCCAGCCAGCTTTGCAGCTCGGCCGCTTGCAAGGCGGGCAAGACCAGCGGCAGCCGCAGGGGTAGCGGGGTGAAGCCGGAGCGACCGACCAGTTGTTCGAGCGCCAGTGTTTTGATCAGCAGCTCATTCTCGGTGCTGATTTCCTGCGCCCGCACCAAGTCAAGGCGGGCCTGCGTCTCGCGCGCGTCGGTGATGGTGGCGGTGCCCACTTCGAAGTTGCGTTGTGCCGCTGCGCGCTGCGCGGCCACGGCGGTCAGTTGGGCCTGGACGAAACGCAAGCTGTCCTGTGCCGCGAGCAGGTCGAAATAGGCTTGCGCGCTGCGAACGATCAAGTCTTGCTCGGCTGCATCCAGTTGGGCGCGCGCCACTTCAACCGCAAGCTGCGCCTGTTCGCTGGCCAGCCGGTTGACCGGACGCAGCAGCGGCTGGCTGGCGGAAAGTGTCAGGTGTTGGTGCTTGCTGCTGCCGCTTTGCAGCGCGGCCGAGCTGTCCCGCTGCGTCCAGTGGCTGGCAGCGGCCAGGCCGGCTTGTGGCAGCAGGCCGGCGCGCGCCTGTGCGGCCCGGGCCAGGCTGGCGTCCCACTGCGCGCGCGCGGCCAGCAGGCGGCTGTCGTGCGTGCGCGCGGCTGCATGCAGCTCGAGCAGGCTTTGCGCCTGCGCGCTGGCGGGCGTTGCGAGCACCAGCAGTGCAAGCACAAGCATCCCAAGCAGGCTGGGCAGGCGGTGTGAAGCGGCGCGCTCCATCGTGTGGGGAAGGGCAACGATTGCTTCGCAGGCACTTGGGCGGCGCAGCGGCTCAGTAAACCGGCACGCTGGTATCGAACTGTTGCGACCAGTCGTGAATGCCGCCGTCGATGTTGACGACGCGGCTGAATCCGTTTTCCTGCAGAAACTGAGCCACTTGCGCGCTGCGACGGCCGTGGTGGCACAGGCAGGCAATGGGCTGCTGGCGGTCGAGTTCGAGGTGGCGCGCCGACACGCTGGCCATGGGCATGAGGCGCAGCTCGAAACCGTCTGGCTTGACCGATGCGGTCTGAACTTCCCAGGGCTCGCGCACGTCGAGCACGATCGGCAGCGCACCCGGCGCGGTCTGGGTCTTGGCCTGTTGTAGCCAGTGCTGGAATTGGGCCGGAGCAATTGAGATCATGAGGTGGTGCAAAAAAGCGGGGCAATCAGAAGAACTGAAAGCGCGAGGGTTCTGGAAAGTTGCGCAGCCGGGGTGCGCTGGTGTCCCAGGGTTGGGTGGTCTGATACGCGCCGCTGTCACTGCGGGTGACCACGGTGGCGCGCATCACCGGCTCATCGCCAACGATGGCGACCAGGCGGCCACCGGGCGCCAGCAGCGCGAGCAGCTCGGGTGGAATGTGGGCCACCGAGGCGCCCAGCACAATGGCGTTGAACGGTGCTTCGGCGCTGCAGGCGGCAAAGCCGTTGGCGCAGGCGTCAGCGCAGCGCAGGTCGACGTTGCCGATGCCAGCGCGTTGCAGGTTGTGGCGCGCCTGACGGGCCAGATCGGGGTCGATCTCGAGCGCGAGCACGCGCTTGGCCATGTGGGCCAGCAAGGCCGTCAGGTAGCCGCTGCCGCTGCCAATTTCCAGCACCTTGTCGGTCGGCTGGAGTTGCAGCTCTTGCAGCAGGCGCGCCTGCACCTTGGGCGCCAGCATGCACTGGTCGCTCACGATAGGCTGGCACAGCGGCAGCTCCAGGTCGGCATAGGCCAGTGCCCGCTGCGCCGGCGGCACGAAGTCTTCCCGCTTGACGCGCTCCAGCAGTTCCAGCACCTGGGCGTCGAACACTTCCCACGGGCGAATCTGCTGCTCGATCATTTTGAAGCGGGCTTGCTCCAGGCTCATGGGGGCGGTGGCAGCGCTGGGGGTGGTCATGGGTCGTGCTCCGATCGGAATTTTTCTCAAAACTGCGCCATTTTACCGAGTGCCGGACTGCCATCTGCCGGGTTCACAGCTTGATGCCGACGCGGCTGATGCGCTCAGCCTTCATCTCGCGCACACTGATCTCGGCGTGCCCCAGCAAGGCGTGGTCGCCCAGCACCGGCGGACGGTTGAGCTCGGCCTGCAGCCACTGGCCGACCGCTTGCTGGGCGTTGGCCGGCAGCGGCAGGTCGTAGAAGGCGCACAGGTCTTGCAGCGGGGTGTTGGCGTCGAGCACAAAGTCACCGAACACCCGTCGCGCGTGTGCGGTGTCGTCCGGGTCGGGCAGCGCCACGCCCAGTTGGCGTGCGCTCCAGGCGATGGTCGAGCCTTGCAACACCAGCGAGGCCAGCACCACCACGAAAGCGACGTTGAAGAAAATCTGCGCCCCGGGCACACCGGCCATCAGCGGGAACACCGCCAGCACGATAGGCACCGCACCGCGCAGTCCGACCCAGGAGATAAAGGTGATTTCGTGCCAGTTAAAGTGCAGCGGCGCCAGGCACAGCCAGACCGACAGCGGGCGCGCCACCAGCATCAGCACCAGCGACACACCCAGCGCTGGCCACAGGGTATTCAGTAATTCGCTGGGGGTAACCAGCAGGCCCAGCAGCAAGAACATGCCGGCTTGCGCCAGCCAGGCGTAGCCATCCATGGCCGAGAGCGCCGGTCGCACCTGGCGGCGCGCCCGGATGCCGGTGCACAGGCCCAGCAGGTAGACCGCCAAAAAGCCCGAGCCGCCCATCCACGTGGTCAGGCCAAACACCGCCACTCCGCTGGAGACCAGCAGCAGGGCCCGAATGCCGCCGCCGCCGTCGGCGCCGCGTCCGAGCCGCTTGAGCAACTCGGCCAGCGCAAAGCCGCTGGCCACACCCAGCAGTGCGCCCCAGCCAAACTGCTCCAGCAGCGAGCGCAGCACGCCCAGCGCGTCCAGGCCGCTGGAGCCGCCGCTGCTGTAGGCCAGGGCAATGGCAATGAAGAACAGCGTCAGGTACACCGCCATCGGGTCGTTCAGGCCGGACTCGATCTCCAGCGTGGTGGCCACGCGCTCGTTCAGGGCCACACCCGAAGACTTGAGCAAGGCGAACACGGCGGCCGCGTCGGTCGAGCCGACGATCGCTCCCAGCAGCAGTGCCAGCGGCCAGGGCAGCCCGAGCAGCCAGTGCGCCGCCGCGCCGGTGATGGCAGCGGTCAGCATCACGCCCAGCGTGGCCAGCAGCGCCGCTGGTTTTAGCCCGGTGCGAAAAGCGGCTTGTTCGGTGCGCAAGCCACCGTCGAGCAAAATCACCACCAGCGCCACGTTGCCGACCCAAAAGCTCAGATGAAAGTCGCCAAAGGCAAAGCCGCCCGGGCCTTCGATACCAGCGAGCATGCCCGCCAGCAAAAAGATCAGCAGGAACGAGAACCCGAGCCGAGCGGAAAACACCCCGGCCAGCACGCTGATGAAGACCAGTGTGCCGACGGCAAGCAGGGGCAGGGCGAGAAAGTCGAGCGACAGCAGCATGCGCTGAAGCTAACAGATTTGACGCCGACGCTCAGCCGCAGCGGGGTCAGGGGCCGTCGCCGCAAGCGAGCGGGCTCAGTTGGCAAAGGCCGCCATGCCGGTGATGGCGCGCCCCAGGATCAAGGCGTGGATGTCGTGCGTGCCTTCGTAGGTGTTGACCACTTCCAGGTTCACCAGGTGGCGCGCGACGCCGTATTCATCGCTGATGCCATTGCCGCCCAGCATGTCGCGCGCCTGGCGCGCAATATCGAGCGCTTTGCCGCAACTGTTGCGCTTGAGCAGGCTGGTGAGTTCGGGTGTGGCGCTGCCTTCGTCCTTCATGCGGCCCAGACGCAGGCAGGCCTGCAGGCCCAGGCTGATTTCGGTCAGCATATCGGCCAGCTTTTTCTGGATCAGTTGATTGGCCGCCAGCGCACGTCCGTATTGCCGACGCTCCAGCACATAATGGCGGGCGCGGAAGTAGCAGTCTTCGGCGGCACCCAGTGCGCCCCAGGCGATGCCATAGCGGGCGCTGTTCAGGCAGGTGAACGGGCCCTTCAATCCGCGCACATCAGGAAAAGCGTTTTCTTCCGGGCAAAACACCGAGTCGAGCGCGATTTCACCGGTGATCGAGGTGCGCAGTCCGACTTTTCCTTGAATGGCCGGGGCACTCAGGCCAGCCCAAGATTTCTCCAGCACGAAGCCCCGAATCGCGCCCTCGTCGTCTTTGGCCCAGAGCACGAACAGGTCGGCAATCGGCGCATTGGTGATCCATGTCTTGCGGCCCGAGATGCGGTAGCCGCCGGGCACCTGGCGCGCGCGTGTGCTCATGGAGCCGGGGTCTGAGCCGTGGTCGGGCTCGGTCAAGCCAAAGCAGCCGATCCATTCGCCGCTGGCCAGACGCGGCAGGTATTTTTGTCTTTGTTCTTCGGTGCCGAATTGGTGAATCGGCAACATCACCAGCGAGGACTGCACGCTCATCATCGAGCGATAGCCCGAATCGACGCGTTCGATCTCACGTGCCAGCAGCCCGTAACAGACCTGGTTCAGACCGGCGCCGCCATAGGCGGGAGCAAGCGTCGGGCCCAGCAGTCCGAGCGCGCCCATTTCGCGCCAGAGCGCCAGGTCAACCCTTTCGTGTCGAAAGGCTTCGGTCACGCGCGGCAGCAGGCGCTGCCGGCAAAAAGCCTGCGCGGCCTGTTGCACGGCGCGTTCGTCGGCGCTCAGTTGCTGGCCCAACAGAAACGGGTCTTCCCAATCGAAGCGGTTTTTCATGGCGGGTTCAGGGCTTGATCAGCGCCGCTTCGAGTTTGCCGGCCAGCTTGCCAATGGCCAGCGACGCTGCCGCGCCGGGCATGATGGAGAATAGCAACTGACGCCGCATCACGGCCTCTTTGACCGACGGATCAGACGGAATGTCGCCCAGATGCAGCAGACGAATCACGTTCGACCTTGCCTGCGCTGCGCTGGCGGTGTGGGCGCCCAGAAAACGGTTCAGCACAGCCTGCAGTTGGTTCGTGATTGCCATGCCATCGCCGGGTTGTTGTGACTGATTGATGATCAGCCGCACCTGTTGACGTTTTTGCTGGGTCGCCAACACCTTGATGGTGGCGTAAGCGTCGGTCAGGGAAGTGGGCTCCGGCGTGACCACCAGAATCACTTCGGACGCCAGTGAGATGGAAAACAAAACAACTTCAGAAATGCCGGCGCCGGTGTCGAGCAAGACGATGTCGTAGCGCGGCACCAGTTCCTGGATGACGCTCAGCAATTGATCGCTGATTTGGCGTGTGAGGCGGGAATACTCCACCAGCCCCGAGCCAGCCAGAATGACCGAGAAGCCGCCCGGTGCTTTCAAAATGGCTTCATCCAGCGACGACTTCCCCAAAAACACATCGTGCAAGGTGATTTTGGGATGGAGGTTGAGCACCACGTCCAGGTTGGCCAGGCCGAGGTCGGCGTCCAGCACCAGCACCTTTAATCCACGCCGGGTCAAGGCGGCGGCCAGATTGGCGGCAACGAAAGTCTTGCCGACACCGCCTTTGCCGCTGGCAATGGCCACCACTTTGCCGATTTTTGGAATCGATACAACTTGCCCGGACTCTGCGGTTGTGGTCGTGCTGGGTTCGGTCATGTGTCACTCAAATAGATCGACGCCGTCGGCAGCGCGGCGCTGGTGGGCGAGATGTCCGATGCCGCTGCAAACAGCATGCTTTTTTCCTCGGCGCTGACCACGCTGTGCAGTGGCGATTCGATTTGAACCTGATTGCGACCCCCCGCTTTGGCCAAATAGAGTTGCGCGTCGGCCCGTGCCAGCCACGCTTCGGCGCCGCTGCGGATCCACTTGGGGGCGTAGGCACCGCCGCAACTGACCGTGACCTGGAGCAGGGCGCCCGAATCGATTGGAACCGCCAGCTGTGCCACTTTCTGCCGTATTCTTTCACCCACCAATTGTCCGTAGCCGGGGTCGCAATTCGGGCAAACCACAGCAAATTCTTCACCGCCGTAGCGAGCCACGGTATCCATCGGCCGCACGCAAGAGAGCAGGGCTTTGGCCAAAGCACACAAGACCGCATCGCCGGCCAGGTGGCCGTAGGTGTCATTGACTTGTTTGAAATGGTCGATATCCACCATCAACAACAAGGCGTCTTCGGTGGCACGCAGCACGCGATTGAGTTCGCGCTCGAGCACCAGCAGCAATTGGCGCCGATTGGTCAGGCCGGTGAGCGGGTCGATCGATGAAACCCGGCACAGCGCATCGATCAGGGTTTGAATGTATTCGACCTCGAGCCCGGCTTGAGGGCGCACGATCGGCATGCCGGCATGCTGTAACAACTGAATGGCTTTTTCCAACTGCAATTGATTCAAATCGACGGCAGCGCGCGAAATGGAAGGCAGCATGGTGGGGTATCTGGCATCTGGCGGGCTGACGGCATCAGTCCGCGGCACTATAGCACGGGCATTGGGTGCGCCGCGCAGCGGGCTGCGAGCGCGCTGGCTGCGCTGCAAGCACCCGTCGGGTGGCCGGGGAATTCGTCTGCGGCTACAGTGGGTGCTTGCAGCGACAAACCAGGAGCCTTGACATGAGTGAGCGACAAACTTGGGTGCTCGGCGCGGGTTGTTTTTGGTGCGCCGAGAGTGTTTTCAAGCAGGTGCGCGGCGTCATCGATGTCGAGTCCGGCTACAGCAACGGTCAGGCTGCGCAGCCGAGCTACGAAGACGTGTGCAGCGGCCGCACCGGCTGCAACGAGGTGGTCAAGTTGGTCTATGACCCGCAGCAGGTGAGCACGCGCGAGTTGCTGGAGATTTTTTTCCTGATTCACGACCCGACCACGCCGAACCGCCAGGGCAATGACATCGGCACCCAGTACCGCAGCGGCATCTACTTCGGCACGCCCGAGCAGCAGCAGGCGGCGCAGGCGCTGCTCGATGAGCTGGCGCGCAGCAACACATGGGGAGCGCCCATTGTCACCGAACTGTTGGCGCTGGCCCACTACTGGCCGGCTGAGGCCTATCATCAGGATTTTTTCGAGCGCCACCCCAACCACGGCTACTGCCGGGCGGTGGTAGCACCCAAATTGGCCCAGTTTCGGCAGGTTTTTGCCCGGCTGGCGCGCAACTGATTCGCCTGCCCGACCTCAGCCACTCAGGGGCCCCGAATGGCGTTGATCATCGCGCGGGTGTTGTAGCGCATCATGGCAATGTAGTTCGGCGCCGGGCCGTCAGCGCCCGAGAGCGAGTCGGAGAACAGTTTGCCCGCCGGTCTGAGGCCGGTTTCACGTCCGATCTGCTCGATCAGGCGCGGGTCGGCAATGTTTTCGACGAACAGCGCCCGGATATTGTCGCGCCTGATCTGGCGCACCAGGCGCGCCACGTCCTGGGCCGAAGCGGCGTTTTTGGTGTCGATGCCCTGCGCCGCGAAAAAGCGCACGCCGTAGGCGGCACCGTAGTAGCCAAAGGCATCGTGCGAGGTGATGACGCTGCGCTGTGCGGCTGGCACCTCAGCCCAACTGGCGCGAATCTCGGCCTCCAGCGCCCTGAGCTCGGCGGTGTAGCTGCCGGCGTTGCGCCGATACAGGTCGCAGCCGCTGGCGTCGACCTGGCACAGACCCTGGGCGATGTGGGCCACGTAGGTCATCACGTGGGCGACGTTTTGCCAGGCGTGCGGGTCGGTGTCACCGTGGTCGTGGCCGTGCGCGTGGCCGTGTTTTTTCTTGCCGGCCTTGAGCGGCTGCACCCCTGTGCTCAGCACCACGTGCGGGCCGCGGTAGTTGACGCTGCTGAGCAGCCGCGCCAGCCAGCTCTCATAGCCCAGGCCGTTGGAGAACACGATCTGCGCCTGCCCGATTTGGCGCGCGTGGGCCGGTGTCGGCCGGAACACGTGGGCATCGGCGCCGGGGCCGACCAGCACGGTCACGGCGACGCGTTCGCCGCCGACTTGGCGCACCAAGTCGCCCAGAATGCTGAAGGTTGCCACCGCTTGCACCGGCGCCGCCTGCACCGGGGGCGATTGCGCCGGCGTTGCCTGTGCTTGCAGCGCCGGACTGCAGACCGCCAGCGCCAAGCCGAAGCCGAGCATCGCGCGGCGCGGTAAATTCCAGGGATATGAGGTGGGTGACATGGAGGCCTCCTTTCAGGCGCGCAAGTGGGTAGCGGCGGGACGCTGGTGGCGCAGCAAACCGTGCGGAGCCAGCAGCATGGATGACAGGTAAGCCACGCCCAGGCACAGCACAATCAGCGGGCTGGTGGGCCAGTTGGCGTAAAACGAAATCAACAGACCGGCCAGGCAAGCCAGCAAGGCCAGCGCGGTGGCCAGCAGCAGCAAGGGGCCCAGGCGGCGCACCCAAAAGCGCGCCGTGGCGGCCGGCAGCACCAAGATGCCGACCGCCATCAGCGTGCCCAGGGCGTGAAAGCCAGCCACCAAGTTGATCACCAGCAGGGCCAAAAAGCCGTAGTGCGCCACCGGGCTCCAGCGGCTGACGCTGCGCAAAAAGACCGGGTCCAGGCATTCGAGTACCAGCGGCCGGTACAGCAGCGCCAGTGCCAGCAGGCTCAGCGCGGCAATGCTGCCCAGCAGGGTCAGGGCCGCGTTGTCGAGCGCCAGCACCGTGCCAAACAGCACGTGCAGCAAGTCCACGTTGTTGCCTTGCACCGAAATGATCAGCACGCCCAGCGCCAGCGAGAGCAGGTAAAAGGCCGCCAGGCTGGCGTCCTCGCGCAGCACCGTGTTGCGCGCCACCAGCCCCGAGGCCACAGCCACCAGCAAACCGGCGACAATGCCGCCCAGCGTCATCGCGCCCAGCGACAGGCCGGCCACCAGATAACCCAGCGCGGCACCCGGCAAAATGGCGTGCGACATGGCATCACCAGTCAGGCTCATGCGGCGCAGCAGCAAAAACACGCCCACTGGCGCGGCACTGAGCGACAGCGCCACACAGCCCGCCAGCGCCCGGCGCATGAAGCCGAATTCAATGAAAGGGTCGAGCAGCAGGCCGGCAAACAACCAGTCCATCGGCGCCAGTGCGGCGCTTGTCTCGCTCATGGCAGCGCCTCCTGCGCCTGCTGGGGCTGCAAGAGCGGCTGCGGATACGGCCGCGGGTGTGCGGGCGGTGCTGCCGGGTGTGCGGGCGCGCCCGGGCTGGCATGCGCGCTCCCGGCGGCGTGCCGATCCACGGTGGCAGCCAGATCGCACGGCGGCGCGGCGTCATCAAACGGCTCTTGCATACGCTGCGCACGCGCCCAATTGTCCGGCGTCAGCACGCTGCTGGTGGGCCCCCAGGCCACCAGTTCGCGCGCCAGCAGCAGCGTGAGCGGAAAATGGGCGCGCACCTGCGCCAGATCGTGCAGCACCGCCAGCACCGTCTTGCCTTGCTGGTGCCAGCGGTGCAGCAGCTCCAGCAGGTCGGCCGTGGTGCGGTTGTCCACCGAGGCAAAGGGTTCGTCGAGCAAGACCACCGGCGCGTCTTGCAGGATCAGGCGCGCAAACAGCGCGCGTTGCAGTTGACCGCCCGAGAGCGTCTCCAGGCTGCGGTTTTCGAACCCGGTCAGCCCAACCGCCGCCAGCGCGGCGTCGCATTGCTCGTGCTGGCGCGTGCGCCAGCGCCCGAATGCACCCAACTCGTGCCACAAACCCATCGCCACCATGGCGCGCACGGTGATGGGAAAGCTGCGGTCGAGCTCGCTGTGCTGCGGCAGCCAGGCAACGCGCTGTGGCGCCAGCCCCAGCAAGCGGCCGCTGATGGGGCGCAAGTGACCCGCCAGCGCCTTGATCAGGGTTGACTTGCCGGCCCCGTTCGGCCCCACCAGAGCGGCCAGCGAACCTGGGGCGATGCGCAGGTTCAGGTGGTGCACCGCCGGGTGGCGTTCGTAGCCCAGCGTGAGGTTGTGCAATTCGATGGGTGCGGCCGAGCTGGCAGCGGTCGCGTAAGACATGGGGCTGGATTGCAGTTAAGATAGGCTGTGGATAACGCAACTCAATTGCATTAATGGCGACTATAACGCAAACAGACGGAAGCAACGCGTCGGCGTCGCCGCTGCGGCGCGCGGCCAAAGAACCGCTGAACGTCCCCGCCGAGTTGCAAGCTCGACTGGATCGGTCGGGTCTGCGCCGCACGCTGGCCACGCGCGCGGTGCTGGACTTGTTTCTGTCCCATCCCCACGGCATGTTCAGCCATGCTCAGGCGCAGACCGCGCTGGCAGCGCGCGGCTTGGCCGTCAACCGCGTTACGCTTTACCGTTTGCTGGATCGGCTGGCGTCCTGCGGCGTCTTGCAGCGCCACCCGGACGCCGCCGCGCGCAGTTGGCGTTTTGGTTTGGCCGAACCAGTTCCTGATGCGGCAGCAGCCGACGTGGTGCCGCGCTTCGAGTGTGACGCCTGCCACCGTCAGTGGCACCTCAGCGCGGCCAACGCGCCCACACACGCCGTGGCCGGCGAATTGCTGCGCACGCTGGCCGGTCTGGGTCATCAGGGGCAACGCGTCGATCTGTCGATTCACGGCACCTGCGCCGCTTGCGTGCTTCCCTCGCCCTTGCCATCTCCCGCAGGCGGGAGAGCGGGATAGTCAGAAGCTGCGTTCCTGCTCGATCTGGTACTCGAAATAGCGCTGCACGCCAAACGCCAGGCTGCCCATGAAGGCAATGCTGCCCAGCATCAGAGCGGCCAGCAGCGCGCCGACCGTCAACCAGCGGGTGGCGCCGGCGCTGCTGTCGGCCGGCGCCTCGGGATTGAACTTCCGGTTCCATGGTTCGCGTTCGGTCAGGGCATAAACCACCGCCGCCAGGCAACTGGCGCTCAGCGTCAGGCCCAGCAGCGGAATCAGCAGCCAAGACAGCGGGTCGTCCTGTCCGTGAGTCAGCGCCCGCTCTACCCCCCACCAGCCCAGCGCCGTCGGAATCGGGTGCAGCCAGCCGATCCAGTCGCCCAGGCCGCGCAGGTAAAAGCGGTGCAGACCGAACGAGCCGACCAGCAGCGCCAGCCAGACCACCAGCGTCTTGTTTTTGACCCGCAACCTGTTCGTCATGGCGCGTTTGCGCTCGCTGCCCAGGCCGGTGAGCGGCGCAGGCCAATCGAGCCGACCTTGATCGAAGCACCCAGCACCGCCGTTCGCGGCAAAAACCAGATGCCGCAGGCAAAAAGGGCGCTGGGGGCAGGCCAGTCGGTGCTGCGGATGGGGTGGGTCAAGAGCATGGGGTGGCTTGTTGCAGGGCTATAATCAGCGGTTTTGCAGCGTTTGGCTGGCCAGGTGGTCAGCCGTGTCTCAAGCGCCGCAATGAAGCGGGTTGACGCATCGGGTGGTCTGCATCCAGATGAAAACCCAGTGGGCCCCAGATCAGGCCAGCCCAGAACAGCAAGGATATATCATGGTCGTCATTCGACTCTCTCGTGGTGGTGCAAAATCGCGTCCGTTTTACAACATCGTGGTGGCCGACAAGCGCAACCGCCGCGACGGTCGCTTCATCGAGCGCATCGGTTTTTACAACCCGCTGGCCCGGGGCGGCGAAGAGACGCTGCGCATCGCCACCGACCGCCTGAACTACTGGAGCGGCGTCGGGGCCACGCCGTCCGAAACGGTGGCGCGTCTGGTCAAGCAAAACCAGGCCAGCGCCCCGGCCACCGCCTGAGCCACCCGCACCGGCACCCCGGATGACAAGCCCTGGCCTCTTCACGCCGGCGCCGCTGCCGGCCGATGCGGTCGAACTGGGTCGCATCCAAGAGGCTTGGGGCGTCAAGGGTTGGTTGCGCATTTTGCCGCACAGCGCCCAAACCCAGGCGCTGCTGGCGGCCAAGCAATGGCATCTGCAGCCGCCCGAAGCCCGCTATCGGGGCGGTTTTTGCGCCTTCAGCGGATCGGTTCAGGTGGCCGTGATAGAAGTCAAGACCCATGCCGACGCTCTGGTGGCGTGCCTGGAAGGTGTGGCTGATCGCAGCGCCGCCGAGGCGCTCAAAGGGGCGCGCATCTTCCTGTCGCGCAGCGCCTTTCCCACCACGCCTGAGGGCGAGTATTACTGGGTAGACTTGATCGGGCTCGAGGTCGTCAACCGTCAGGGCGTGCACCTGGGCGTGGTGCGCGATTTGCTGCCCACCGGACCCCATGCGGTGCTGGTGCTCGAATACACCGACACCAGCGGTGCAGCCGGGAAAAGCGCCGAGCGCCTGATTCCTTTTGTGTCGGCCTACGTCGATCGGGTCGATCAGCCAGAGCGCTGCATCACGGTCGATTGGCAGCCCGACTATTGAACCTGCGCGGGCTGCTGCTGCGGCAGACCCTGGCCCATGAACGCAACATGCGCCATGCGTTTTGACGTCATCACCCTGTTTCCCGAATGGTTTGCCCCGTTTTTCAGCAGCGGCGTCAACCGGCGCGCATTCGAGACGGGGCAGATGGAGCTGCGCCTGTGGAACCCGCGCGCGTACGCCCAGGGCAACTACCGCCGCGTCGACGACCGCCCCTTTGGTGGTGGCCCTGGCATGGTCATGCTGGCCGAGCCGCTTTGGCAATGTCTGCAAGCAGTGCGTGCCGACCGCGCCGACCCACCTGCGGCCCTGGCGCCGGTGGTCTTGTTCTCGCCGCTGGGCCAGCGGCTCGACCATGGCAGCGTGGCGCGGTGGGCGCACAGCGCCGGCGCGGTGCTGGTGTGTGGGCGTTACGAAGGCGTAGATCAGCGCTTCATCGACGCCTGCGTCGATGAACAAATCAGCCTGGGCGACTTTGTTCTCTCGGGCGGTGAAATTGCCGCGCTGGCGCTGCTCGACGCCGTGGCCCGCTTGCAGCCCGGCGTGCTGGGCGACGCCGAAAGCCACCGGCAAGACAGCTTCAACCCAGCGCAAAGCGGCTTGCTCGACTGCCCGCACCATACCCGGCCCGAAGTCTGGAACAGCCCCGACGGGCCGCTGGCGGTGCCCGAGGTGCTGCTGTGCGGCAACCACGAACGCATCGCCCGCTACCGGCGTGAGCAAAGCCTGATGCAGACGGCACGCTGGCGACCCGATCTGCTGACGCAGGCGCGTCGCAGCGCTGGGCTCACGCCAGTCGACGAAGCATTCTTGCGCGCTTCTGGCTTGCTATAATCAAAAGCTTTTCGATCCTCTGACCGGCCGCCACGACCGGGCCAGCCCGCAGCCTGCACACCCAATCTGTGCCGCCTGTGCCAAGCCCCTGCCGGATTCGTGGCCTTTAGTGCAGCGCGGGCATGAACGCATTTAGGTAAACATGAACCTCATCCAGACCCTGGAGCAAGAAGAAATTGCTCGTTTGAACAAAGAAATCCCGCCCTTTGCGCCGGGTGACACCGTAATCGTCAGCGTCAACGTGATCGAAGGCGCACGCAAGCGCGTGCAAGCCTACGAAGGCGTGGTGGTGGCGCGTCGCAACCGTGGCCTGAACTCAGGCTTCATTGTGCGAAAAATTTCCAACGGAGAAGGCGTAGAGCGCACCTTCCCGCTCTACAGCCCGCTGATCGCCAAGATCGAAGTCAAGCGCCGGGGCGCCGTGCGCCGTGCCAAGCTGTACTACTTGCGTGAACGCAGCGGCAAGTCGGCCCGCATCCGGGAAAAACTCGGCGCCTGATGCCTGACGCCTGCTGGCGTGGCGCAAGCAGCCGCGTTGCTCCTGCAGGGGCGGCGCGGTTTTTTTTGCGTCCGGCACGGGCGCAATCCTATTCCAGTCTTGATGGCTTTCGGGTTCAACCGCAGCCTCTATGCCAACGCAGCGGTCGGTAGTTATGCCGCCGCCGGCCAGTCCAATTGGCGCTGGCTGACGAAGCGACGCGCCTGTCCGCTGATCGGGTCGGTAAAGGCGATTTGCTGCGCCAGCAGGCGCAGCGGCTGGGAAAAATCTTCCGTCTCGTCGGGCCCGCGCAGCACGCGCGGGTAAAACTGGTCGCCCACGATAGGCAGACCCAGCGCGTTCATGTGCACGCGCAGTTGGTGGCGCTTGCCGGTGCGCGGTTCGAGCCGGTAGCTCGCCCAAGCGCTGCGCTGCTCCAGCAGGCTGATGCGGGTTTCGCTGTTGTATTCGCCCTCGACTTCTATCATGCGGAAAAATGAGCCCGTGTCTTGCACCAGACGGCTGCGCCGCAGCAGGGGTTGCTGCAGCTCGGCCGCGTAGGCCGCCAGCGCCAGGTAGTCCTTGTCCACCGCGCGCTGGCGAAACAGCGCCTGGTAGGCGGCGCGGTCTTGCGGGCGCACGCAAAACAGCACCAGTCCGGCGGTTTCTCGGTCGATGCGGTGGATCGGGCTGAGCGACTCTATGCCCAGTCGGCGCTTGAGCCGCACCAGCAGACTTTGCTGCAGGTAGCGCCCGCCGGGCGTGACCGGCAGAAAGTGCGGCTTGTCGACCACCACCAGGCGCTCGTCCTGGTGCAGCAGCAGCTCTTCAAACGGCAGCGCCGGCTCGGCGTCGAGTTGGCGGTAGTAATAGACCCGCGTGTTTGGCCGGTACGGCGCCAGCGGCGCCAGCGCCTGCCCGTCCTGATCCAGCACGTCGCCTTGCGCCAGCCGCCGCAACCACGTGGCGCGGTCCACCTTGGGCAGGCGTTGCACCAGAAAATCCAGCAAGCTGGCCCAGACTGGCGGAACGGGTTGTGGCGGCAGCGCCACGCAACTGGGCGACACACCGGCACGCGCGCCGATCTGTGCAGGGCGGGGCGCTCGTGCCATGGCTGGCGGGGGCTGCTCAGCCTCTCAGTGGCGCCGAAACACCAAGTCCCAGACGCCGTGGCCGAGTTTGAGTCCGCGGTTCTCAAACTTGGTCAAGGGCCGGTAGGCCGGTTTGGGCACATAGCCGTCGCCAGCGGGCGCGGCCGTGTTGTACAGCAGCTCTTGGGCCTGCAGCACGTCGAGCATGTGCTGCGCATAAGGCTGCCAGTCGGTCGCCAGGTGCAGGTAGCCGCCAGGTTTGAGGCGCGCGGCCAGCCGCTTGACCCAGGGCGCTTGAATCAGGCGGCGCTTGTGGTGTTTGGTTTTGTGCCAGGGGTCGGGGAAGAAAATATGCACACCGTCCAGGCTGCGGTCGTCCAGCATGTGTTCGAGCACCTCGACCGCGTCGTGCCGCAGGATGCGAATGTTCTCCAGCCCCTGTTCGCCCGCCAGTTTGAGCAGCGCGCCGACGCCGGGTTCGTGCACCTCGCAGCACAGAAAATTGTCTTGCGGGCGTTGGGCGGCAATGTGCGCGGTGGCCGCACCCATGCCAAAACCAATCTCCAGCACCAGCGGTGCGCTGCGACCAAACGCCGCCGTGGCGTCAAAACCACCGGGTGCGTAGTCGAGCAAAAAGCGCGCGCCGTAGGCCAAGTAGGCGCGCGCCTGCGCCTGCGTGGTGCGCCCGGCGCGCAGCACGTAAGACTTGACCAGCCGCCGGTGCGGCAGTTGCGCCACAACGGCTGGGGCGCACGGGTCGTTGGCAGGGCAGGGGGCTGGGGTGTGCGGGGTCATGGCAGGGTGGCAGACGAGGTGCTGGATTTTAGGGCTGCTGCTGCGCTGCGGGTGGCGTTTGTGCGCATTCCAGTCGGCGGCGCCAGGCTTGGACCCAGACCGCCTGCGCCTGCACCAGTGTGCCGCTGACCGCAGGCAGGCCCAGGCGCTGCGCGGCTTGGTTGAGCGCGGCCAGCGGGTCGGACAGGTCCAGCGCCTGCGCGCCGTTTTGTTTGCTGAGTTTTTCGCCGTTGGCGCCCAGCACCAGCGGCGTGTGCAGGTAGCGCGGCCTAGGCAGGCCGAGGGCTTGTTGCAGCAGCAACTGGCGCGGGGTGTTGTCGGCCAGGTCTTGCCCGCGCACCACGTGCGTGATGCCTTGTGCGGCGTCGTCAACCACCACCGCCAGTTGGTAGGCCCACAGGCCGTCGGCGCGCTGGAGCACAAAGTCGCCCACTTCAGCGGCGACGTTTTGCGTCTGTGGCCCGAGGCGGCGGTCGGTCCACGCCACCATGGCCGTGGCCGGATCCACCTGCAAGCGCCAGGCGCGTGCCGGTTTGCCGCGCAGGCCTGCGTTTTCTGGCCGGCAGGTGCCCGGGTAGACGGCCGCTTGGTGGCGCGCGCGCGGCGCGCCCCGAGCGGGCTGCGCGGCCTCAATCTGTTGGCGCGAACAGCCGCAGGGGTAGGCCTGGCCGCTGGCCACCAGTTGTTGCAAGGCGCACCGGTAGTGCGCGTTGCGTTGCGACTGCCAACACACCGGCTCATCGCTGTGCAGGCCGCAGGCGGCGAGCTGTTGCACTATCAAACGGTCGACACCGGGTACGCAGCGCGGATGGTCGATGTCTTCAATGCGTACCAGCCAGATGCCGCCCTGGGCGCGCGCGTCGAGCCAGCTCGCCAGCGCCGCCAGCAGCGAGCCGGCGTGCAGCGCACCGGTGGGCGAGGGGGCGAAGCGGCCGCGGTAGCCGGCCTGGGTCATGGCTGCCTAGCCTGCCGTTTCTCAGCCCTGCGCCCGCGCGAGTTCGTGGCCGGAGATGAAGGCGTCTTCGACCCGGTGGCCCAGACACCAGTCGCCGCACAAACCCAGACCGAGCTCCGAGTCGAACAAAAAGGGTTGGCCCAGTGGCAACTGAGTTTGTGCAAAGCGCCAGCGGTGTACCTGCGCGTAGCCCGGGTTGGCGTGCATGCCGGTGACTTCGGCAAAGGCTTTTTGCAGCTTGGCTTTGACGCGTTCGGCGTCGTCTTCCAGGTGTTCGGCCGACCAGGCGGGGTTGGCCTGTACGGTCCAGCGTTCGGTCGACTCGCGGCCGGGTTTGCTGTTTTCGCGTGCCAGCCAAGAGATGCGGTGGTGCGTGCTGCGTGCGGCGTTCCAGTGTGGCCCCAGGTGCGGCAGACCGGGCTGCATGGCGTTGGGGTAAGCCAGTAGCAGCGTCCAGCAAGGCGCCACCTGCACCGCTGTCAGGCGCTGGCGCAGCGCGGGCGCCAGGCCCGAGGCCAGCAACAGATCATTCGCCTGAATGTGCGGCAGCGCCAGCAGCACACGGTCAAAACCGCTCAGCAGCGCTTGGCCGCCCTGTGCGTCTTCGCTGCGCAACTGCCACTGCGCCGCGTGGCCTGGGTCGCGTTCGATGTGGGTGACTCGGGTTTGCAAGCGGGTTTTGGCCGCAAGATTGCCGTTCAGTTCGGGCTCGAGCAGCGGCTGCGCCCAGTAGGTCACCAGCGCGTTCATGCCGGGTTTGGCCACGTAATGGGGCTCGGTGGGGGGTGGGGCGCTGGCATGCACGCGGCCGTGTTCGTCGAGCACGCGCACCGAGCTGGCGCTCCAGGGGCGCACCAGCTCTTGTGCGCTTTGCAATGCCTGCTTGAAACGCTCGTCGCGCGCGGTGAAGTACTGGGCGCCATGATCAAAGCCCCCAAATTCGGTCTGGCGGGTGGCCATGCGGCCACCAAAACCAGCGCTTTTCTCCAGCAACGTGACGCGGTGGCCTGCTTGAACCAAGGTGCGGGCGCAAGCCACGCCGGCCATGCCCGCGCCGACCACGGCGAAGTGCCAGCGCGTGGCAGCAGGTGTTGCGGACCAGTCGCTGGACGGTGCGCCCTGGGCTGGCGGCGTTTCGGTGCGGGTGTGTTGGCCTGGGTTCATGACTTGGAGTGGGGTCGGAGGGTGGGTTTTTGCGCTCGTCGGATGACTGTAGCAGCCGGTGCGCCCGGGTCTGCCATATTTTGCTCCGCCGCACTGACTTTTGGCTGCTCGCCAGGAGCTGATCGATGGCTGGCACGCTCTATGGGTTCGACCCGGTGCAGTCTTGAAGTCCGTTCGGGCCGAGCCTGTTCAAGCCCTTCGACCGGCTCAGGGCGAACGGTTGAGACTTCGCCGGGCCGGATCCATCGCAGGGTTGCGCCCGGGCGGGCCTGTTCTGTGCGCCCGTTGAACCTTCATCGGATCGCAGCCAGCGTCATGGATGTATTCGTTGCGCTGCGTCAACCGGGTGCCGGGGGTGTTGGCGTCGGCTGCCAAGGGCTCTTTGTAAACGCACTCGACAAGCAAAGTCCGAGAAGCTCTTAGAATCAGCCGGTCATTACATCCCAGCGAAATGCTGCTTTCTATGAAGCGATTGATCGCTGCGCTGGCTGGGCTTGCCCTGTTGGGCGCTTGCAGCGTGACCCCGCCACCGGCTCTTGCACCGCCGGATGTGCCTGCCGCCTGGTACGCACCGCCGCTGCCGCACCAGGGCAGCACGGCGCAACTGGCTGCCTGGTGGAGCCACATCGATGACCCGGTGCTGTCTGACTGGCTGGCGCGCGCGCAGGCACAAAGCCCCAGCGTGGCGGCCGCGCGGGCGCAGGTCTTTGCGGCCCGCACCCAGCGCCTGGGCGTGCAGGTGCAGACCGGCCCGCAGGCGGCGCTGGCGCTCGGGCTGAGCCGCGCACAGAATGAAGCCAGGCAGCCGGCTGCCAGCTTGGTGGGTGCGGGCTTGCAGGTGTCGTGGGTCATCGACCTCTGGGGCGGCAAGCAGGCCCAGCGCGAGCGCGCTGCGGCCCAGCAAGAAGCTGCCCACGCCAACTGGCACCAGGCCCGGGTGCTGGTGGCGGCCGAACTGGCGCAACTGTATTTTGCCCAGCGCATGTGCCGCGAGCAATTGGCGCTGGCCGCGCACGAGCGCGATTCGCGCGCGCTGACCGAGCGCAGCAGCGACCTGAGCGCGCGCGCCGGTCTGAGCTCGGCAGCGACCAGCGCGCTCGAGCGCGCGGCCAGCGCGCACAGCGCGGTGCGCTGGGCGCAGCAGGCCGAGCAGTGCGAGCGTCAGATCAAATCCTTGGTCGCACTCACCGGCGTGCCCGAGCCGCAGTTGCGCCGCCAACTCCAGACCGCTCCCGAGCTGCAAGAGCTGCTGGCGTCAGACCGCCTGGAGCACTTGCTGGCGGTGCAAGCGGTGCCAGCCGATGTGATTCGCCAACGTCCCGACGTCTACCGAGCGCAGCACGAGCTGCTGGCCGCCGGGGCCGCCGTCGGCGTGGCGCGCGCGCTTTTGAAGCCAAATCTGTCATTTTCCGGCCAACTGCTGCGCAATCACCGCTCGAGCGCAGGATTGGAGCAGAGCTTTAACACCTGGGCCATTGGCCCTTTGTCGCTGAGCCTGCCCTTGATCGGGCGCGAGGCGTTGCACGCCGGCACCGACAGCGCGCAGGCTCAGTACCAGGCGGCGGCGCTGACGTATGCAGCCACGCTGCGTCAGGCGGTGGCTGAGGTGGAACAGTCTTTGCTGGCGCTGGCCAGTTTGCGTGAGCGCGGCGCCGCCAACGCCCGTGCGCTGGCGGCTTACAACGAAGCGCTGCACGCGGCCCAAGCGCGCTGGCGCGCTGGCCTGGCCA
This sequence comes from Hydrogenophaga sp., assembly GCF_014773545.1. GTDB lineage: Bacteria > Pseudomonadota > Gammaproteobacteria > Burkholderiales > Burkholderiaceae_C > Hydrogenophaga. Next base: position 234,018 of record NZ_SDDV01000001.1, read on the forward strand.
ACCTGGCTGAGCTGGAGCAGGCGCGCCGCCTGCAACTGAGTGCCCACAGCAGCGTGCTGGCGCTGCAACAAGAACGCATCAACGCCTGGATCGATCTCTACGTCGCCCTGGGTGGCGGTTTCGATCCTTCGGAAAGTCCCATCGCCCCGACCTCATGAACCTCGAAGCTGCACACAAACCCCCGCGCAAGCGCTGGCTCTGGGTGGTCGGCGCGCTGGCCGCGCTGCTGCTGTTGCTGCTCTGGCTGATCGTTCAACGGCCGAGTGCGCAGGTGCAGGTCAGCGCAGACGCGCCAGCCCAAGTCCCGGTGGCCCTGACGGTGACGGTTGCCCGGCCGCACAGCGTCTTGCTGCCGATTCGCTTGCAGGCCAACGGCAACATCAGCGCCTGGCAAGAAGCCAGCGTGGGCGCCGAGGTCGGGGGTTTGCAACTGACGGCGGTCAAGGCCAACGTGGGCGACGTGGTGCAAAAAGGCCAGGTGTTGGCCACATTGGCCAGTGAGACCTTGCGCGCGGAGGTCTTGCAACACCGTGCCCGGCTGTTGCAGGCCCAGGCCCAGTACGAAAACGCCCAGGCCGACGCGGCGCGCGCGCGCTCGATCCAGGACAGCGGGGCCTTGTCGGACTCCCAGGAGGCGCAGTTTTTTCTGCAGGAAAAGCTGGCCCACGCGCAGCGTGAACTGGCGCAGGCTGCTTTGAGCACGGCCGAGCTGCGGCTGACGCAAACCCAGGTGCGGGCGCCGGACGGCGGCGTGATTGCGGCGCGCAGCGCCAGCGTGGGCGCAGTGGTCGGCAGCGGGCAGGAGCTGTTTCGTTTGCTGCGTCAAAGCCGCATGGAGTGGCGCGCCGAGCTCACTGCGGCTGAAATGGCCCGCATCCGCCTGGGCCAGCAGGTCTTGCTGACCTTGCCGACCGGGCTCGAGATCAGTGGATCGGTGCGCGCCATCGCCCCTGCAGCCGACCCGCAAACGCGCAACATTCTGGTCTTCGTCGACTTGCCCCGGCATGCCCAGCTCAAGGCCGGCACCTTTGCACGCGGCTGGTTTGAGATCGGTCAGAGCCAGGCGCTGACGGTGCCCAGCGAAGCCGTCGTGCTGCGCGACGGCCACAGCCATGTGTTCGTGCTCGACGCGCAAAACCAGGTCAGCCAGCGCAAGGTGCAGACGGGCCGGCGCGTCGGCGAGCAGATTGAATTGCTGGCGGGTTTGCAGCCCGACGAGACGGTGGCGGTGCGCGGGGCCGGTTTTCTGAACCCGTCCGACCGGGTTCGGGTGGTGGCGCAGTGAGGACCACCGAATGATGAACGTTTCCGCCTGGTCGATCCGCAACCCGATTGCGGCTGCGATGCTGTTCTTCTTGCTCATGCTGGCCGGGCTGTACTCGTTCCAGCAGATGAAGGTGCAGAACTTCCCCGATCTGGATGTGCCCAACATCACCGTGGTGGCCACCTTGCCAGGGGCGTCGCCCAATCAGCTCGAAAACGACGTCGCGCGCGTGCTCGAAAACAGCATGGCTGCGCTGCAAGGCATCCGCAATATCTACACCCAGGTGCAAGACGGCGTGGTTTCTATCACGGCCGAATTCCGGCTGGAACGAGACAGCCAGGAAGCGCTGGACGACGTGCGTTCGGCGGTGGCCAAAGTGCGCGGCGACCTGCCCAGCGATCTGCAAGAGCCGATCATCAACAAGGTCGATCTGGCCGGCATGCCGGTGCTGGCCTACGCCGTCGCGTCCGACACCCTGGATGCCGAGGCGCTGTCTTGGTTTATCGACAATGACATCGAGCGCTTGCTGATGACGGTACGCGGCGTCGGCGCGATCAACCGCGTCGGTGGCGTCGAGCGCCAGGTGCAGGTGCAGCTCGATCCGCTCAAGTTGCAGGCGCTGGGCGTCACGGCAGCCGACATTTCACGCCAGTTGGCGCGGGTGCAAATCGAGCGTGCGGGTGGTCGCGCCGACCTGGGCGGCAGCCAGCAGCCGCTGCGCACCGTCGCCAGCCTGCAGTCGGCGCAGGAGCTGGCCGGGCTCGAGCTGGCGCTGCCCGATGGGCGCAACATCCGGCTCGATCAGATCGCCCGGGTCGTCGACACGGTGGCCGAGCCGACGGCGGCGGCGTTTCTCAACGGCCAGCCGGTGGTGGGCTTCGAGGTGGTGCGCAGTCGCGGCGCCAGCGAAGTGGAAGTGGGCGCCGGCGTGCGCGCCAAGCTGAGCCAATTGCAGCTCGACCGGCCCGACCTGCACATCACCGAGTCGTTCGACTTCGTCACCCCGGTGCAGGAAGAGTTCGACGGATCCATGCTGCTGTTCTACGAAGGGGCGCTGCTGGCGGTGTTGGTGATCTGGCTGTTTCTGCGCGACTGGCGCGCCACCGTGGTGGCGGCGATCGCGCTGCCGCTGTCGGCCATTGCGGCCTTCATTGGCATGCATTACCTGGGCTTTAGCATCAACGTGGTGACCATGCTGGCCATGTCGCTGGTGATTGGGGTGCTGGTCGACGACGCCATCGTCGAGGTGGAAAACATCGTGCGCCACATGCGAATGGGCAAGACGCCGTACCGCGCGGCGATGGAGGCGGCAGACGAAATCGGGCTGGCGGTCATTGCCACCACCTTCACCTTGATTGCGGTGTTTCTGCCCACCGCCTTCATGCCGGGCATACCAGGCAAGTTTTTCCAGCAATTCGGCTGGACCGCTGCGCTGGCGGTGTTTGCCTCGCTGGTGGTGGCGCGCGCGCTCACGCCCATGATGGCGGCCTATATGCTGCGGCCGTTCGTGCAAACCGCTGCGCGCCCGCTCTGGGCGCGCAAAAGCGTGCTGCGCGAGCGCGTCTGGCTCTGGCTGAACCCGCAGCAAGAGCCCCGGTGGCTAGACAGCTACCAGCTCTGGGCCGCCTGGTGCATCCGGCACCGCTGGGTCACCATGATCAGCGCCGGGGCATTTTTCATTGCTTCGGTCATGCTCATTCCGCTGCTGCCGCAGGGTTTTATTCCACCTGATGACAACTCGCAAACGCAGATTTTCATCGAGCTGCCGCCGGGGGCGACGCTGGCGCAAACGGTGCAGGCCGCCGAACGCGCGCGACTGCTGGTGGCAGCCGTGCCGCACGTGCGCTCGATCTACACCACCATAGGTTCGGGCGCGGCGGGCACCGATCCGTTTGCGCCGCCGGGGGCGGCCGAGTCGCGCAAGGCGGCGCTGACGATTCAGCTTGACCCGCGCGAGCTGCGACCGCGCAAGCAGGTGATCGAAAACCAGTTGCGCCTGGCCATGATTGAGTTGCCCGGTGTGCGCAGCCGGGTCGGCCTGGGCGGCACCGGGGAGCGCTACATTCTCACCCTCAGCGGTGCCGACCCGCTGGCCTTGCACAGTGCGGCGACGCAAATCGAGCGCGAGCTGCGCGGCATCGCCGGCGTCGCCGCCGTGCAGTCCAGCGCCGCGCTGGTGCGCACCGAAATCATCGTCACCCCCGATCTGGCGCGCGCAGCCGAACGGGGCGTGACCAGCAGCGCCATTGCCGAGACCTTGCGCATCGCCACCGTGGGCGATTTTGACGCCGCGCTGGCCAAGATGAACCTGCCGCAGAGGCAAATTCCAATTGTTGTCAAGCTCGACCCGGCGGCGCGGCAAGACCTGGGCGTGCTCGAACGCCTGAGCGTGCCGGGCGCACGCGGCCCGGTGCTGCTGACCCAGGTCGCTACGCTGAGCTACGGTGGCGGCCCGGCCGTCATCAGCCGCTTCAACCGCTCGCGCAACATCAACTTCGAAGTCGAGCTGGCCGGCATTGCGCTGGGCGACATGAAGACCGCCGTCGATGCGCTGCCCAGCATCCGCAATCTGCCGCCGGGCGTGCAGGTGCTGGAGGTGGGCGACGCCGAGGTGCAGGCCGAATTGTTCGCCAGCTTTGCGCTGGCCATGCTGACTGGCGTGCTGTGCATTTACGTCGTGCTGGTGCTGTTGTTCAAAACCTTTTTGCATCCGGTGACGATTCTGGCCGCGCTGCCGCTGTCGCTCGGCGGTGCGTTCGTCGCCTTGTTGCTGACCAACAAGAGCTTTTCCATGCCTTCACTGATTGGCCTGGTGATGTTGATGGGCATTGCGACCAAGAACTCGATTCTGCTGGTCGATTACGCCATCGAGGCGCAGCGTCGGCACGGCATGGAACGGCTGCAAGCCATCCTGGATGCCTGCCACAAGCGCGCGCGCCCCATCATCATGACCAGCATTGCCATGGGCGCGGGCATGCTGCCGATTGCGGTCGGCTGGGGTGCGGCTGATGCCAGCTTCCGCTCGCCGATGGCGGTGGCGGTGATCGGCGGCCTGATCACCTCGACGCTGCTGAGTCTGCTGGTGATACCGGCGCTCTACACCATCGTCGACGATTTTTCTCTGTGGCTCAAACGTGTCTTTGGTCGTTTGCTCGCACCCAAGGCGGCGCCCGACCCGGTGCCCACGCCAGAGCTGGCGCCTTGAGGTGTTTGCGTTCAAGCGGCCAGCACGGCCAGCAATTCGGTCTCTATTTCAATCTGGCGCTTGTTGACCTGCAGCGGCGCGCCGCTGATCAAAAAGGTGTCTTCGACCCGTTCGCCCAGCGTGCTCACTTTGGCCAGCTCGACGCTGACGCTGTGGCGCGCCAGCACGCGCGCCATGCCGTAGAGCAAGCCGGTGCGGTCGCTGGCCGAGACGCTGAGCAACCAGCGCTGGGCTTTTTCGTCTGGTTGCAAGTCCACCCGTGGTGCAATCGGAAAGCTCTTGACGCGGCGCGACAGCCGGCTCTTGCCGGGTTCTGGCAGTGGGCCGCGTTGGTCTATGGTTCGAGCCAACTGGCTCTCGACCATCGCAATCAGCTCCCGGTAGTGTTCGGCCAGGGTGGGCGCGATGACCTGAAAGGTATCGAGTGCCTGGCCGTCCAGCGTGGTGTGGATGCGCGCGTCCTGGATGCCAAATCCGGCGTTGTCAAAGTAGCCGCAGATGCGAGCGAACAGGTCGCTCTGGTCGCTGGCGTACACCAGCACCTGCAGGCCCTCGCCCTCGGGCCACAGGCGGGCGCGCACGATGCTGGGCTTGAGTCCGGCCGCTGCGTCGGCGCTGGGCACTGATGGGCTGGGCCGGGCTTGGTGCGCCAACTGGCGCGTCAAGACCCGGGTGTGCCAGGCAATTTCGTCCGCCTGGTGGCGCATGAAGTAGCTCAGGTCCAGCGTATCCCACAGGGCCTTGTGCGCCTGGTGCGGCAGGGCGTGCAGCGCCAGCAGCGTCAGCGCTTCGCGCTTGCGCGCCTCGATCTCGGTGTCCGGGTCGGGCGCGCGCCCACCCAGCGTGCGCAGCGTGCCGTGGTACAGGTTTTCCAGCAGCTTGCCTTTCCAGGCGTTCCAGACTTTCGGGCTGGTGCCGCGGATGTCGGCCACCGTCAGCAGGTAGAGCGCGGTGAGATTGCGCTCGTTGCCGACGTGCTTGGCAAAGGCTTGGATCACGTCCGGGTCGCTGAGGTCTTGCTTTTGTGCGACGCGGCTCATGCTCAGGTGCTGCGCCACCAGAAATTCGATCAGTTGCGCGTCGGCGCGGGCGATGCCGTGTTGGCGGCAAAAGTGGCGCACGTAGCGCGCCCCGAGCTCGGAGTGGTCGCCACCGCGCCCTTTGGCGATGTCGTGGAACAGGGCGGCGATGTAGAGAACCCAGGGTTTGTCCCAGCCGGCCGCCAGTTGCGAGCAGAACGGGTATTCGTGCGCGTGCTCGGCGATGAAGAAACGGCGCATATTGCGCAACACCATCAGGATGTGCTGATCGACCGTGTAGACGTGAAACAGGTCATGCTGCATCTGACCGACCGTGTGGCGAAACGCCCACAGGGTGCGTCCAAGCACCGAGGTCTGGTTCATCAGCCGCAGCACGCGGGTGATGCCTTCGGGGTGTTGCAGAATGCGCAGCAAGCAAGCGCGGTTGACCGGGTCGGCGCGAAAGCGCGCGTTCATCAGCGTGCGCGCATGGTAGAGCGCGCGCAGCGTGCGCGCTGACAGCCCCTTGATGCCGGCGCTGGTCTGGTAGAGGTGAAAAGTCTCCAGGATCGCGTGCGCTTGCTGCTGGTACAGGTCGTCGCTGGCGACTTCGAGCAGGCCGTTGTTGTCCAGAAAGCGCGGATTCAGTGCGCGCATTTGCCGCGCCTGCTCGGGTTGTCCCGCCAGCCGCTCCTCGATGTTGAGCAGCAAAATCTGGTTCAACTGCGTCACCGCCTTGGCGGCCCAGTAGTAGCGCTTCATCAGCACTTCGCTGGCGCGCTTGAGTGGCTGTCGAGCTGGCGTCGCTGGGGGTGTGGCGCCGCTCGACGCTGTGTTGAGCAGGCCAAACGATTCGGCCAGCGCATGTTGCAAATCGAAGACCAGCCGGTCTTCACGCCGCTGCGCCAGCAGGTGCAGTCGGGCGCGAATCAGACCCAGCAGCGCTTCGTTGGTCTTGATCTGGCGCGCTTCCAGCGGCGTGGCCAGTCCCCGGGTGACCAACTCGTCCCACGTTTGCCCGAGGCCGGCTGCCTTGGCCACCCACAAAATCACCTGCAGGTCGCGCAGACCGCCGGGCGACTCCTTGCAATTGGGCTCCAGCGCGTAAGGCGTGCTTTCAAATTTCTGGTGCCGCTGGCGCTGCTCCAAGGTCTTGGCAACGAAAAATGCGCGCGGGTCCATGGCCTGCTTGAGATCGGCCACCAGTGCGTCGAAGGACTGCTGACTGCCGCAGATCAGCCGGCATTCGAGCAAGGCGGTCTGTACCGTGACGTCGCGTGTGGCCTCGGCTTGGCACTCGCTGCGGCTGCGCACGCTCGATCCGATCTCCAGGCCGATGTCCCAGCAGCCGCCGATGAAGCGCTCGATGCGGGCTTTCAGTTCGGCGTCGCGTTCGGGTTGACTGTCCTCGGGCAGCAGCAGCAGCAAGTCGACGTCGGAGTGCGGAAACAGTTCGCCCCGACCATAGCCGCCGACCGCGATCAGGGCGCAGTCAGGCGCAAACCCGGCCTGTTGCCAGAGCGTGCGCAAGCTCTGGTCGCACAATTGCGAGAGTTTGTGCAGCACGCTGCGCAAGCCCCGGCTGCTGCTGCTGGGGCGGCTGAGCTGTTGCAGCAGCGCCGCTTTGCGCTCCTGGTGCGAACGCCGCAGCGGCGCCAGGTCAACCGGCGGGTCCATCAGGCCAGCGTCGGGCATCGCCAGGCCGGCTCAGGGGGCGAGGCAGGCCGCGCCCCGCTAGGGGCCGCAGCCGAATCGCCAAGCGGCAACCCAGCCGTGGCGGCTGCTGCGGGCACGAAGGCCGGCGCGGCCGGGCTGCCGGCCGAGAGCGTCAGCACCTCATAGCCCGACTCGGTCACCAGCACCGTGTGCTCCCACTGCGCCGACAGCGACCGGTCTTTGGTGACGATGGTCCAGCCGTCGCTCAGTTCCTTGATGTCGCGCCGCCCGGCGTTGATCATGGGCTCGATGGTGAAGGTCATGCCGGGTTTGAGTTCGTCCAGCGTGCCGGGGCGGCCGTAATGCAAGACCTGCGGCTCTTCGTGGAACTTCTGGCCGATGCCGTGGCCACAGAATTCCCGCACCACCGAATAGCCCTGCGCTTCGGCGAAGGACTGGATTGCGTGACCGATGTCGCCCAGGTGCAGGCCGGGACGCACCAGCAAAATGCCTTTCCACATCGCTTCATAGGTGATTTGGCACAGGCGGCGGGCAGCAATCGAGCAGGCGCTCTCGCCGCCGACCAAAAACATGCGGCTGGTGTCACCGTGCCAGCCGTCCTTGATGACGGTGATGTCGATGTTGACGATATCGCCTTTTTTCAGCGCCTTGTCGTTCGGAATGCCGTGGCAGACCTGCTGGTTGATCGAGGTGCAGATGCTCTTGGGGTAGGGGTTGTTGCCGGACGGCGCGTAATTCAGCGGCGCCGGAATGGCGTCTTGAACCTGGACGATGTAGTCGTGCGCGAGGCGGTCGAGCGCGTTGGTGCTGACGCCCGGCTGCACGTGTGGCATCAGGTAGTCCAGCACTTGTGCAGCCAGGCGACCGGCCTGGCGCATGCCGCTGATGCCGGCTTGGTCTTTGTAGGTGATGCTCATGGCCGCTGATTATCCGGGATTGCCGAAATTTCGGCCTGGCATCAGGCTTGTGGCGGCCCGAGCGCGCGCAGCACCTCGCGCACCCCCTGGGCGCGTTCGCGCGCTTGCGCCAGGGCGCGTTCGATGCGCAGCTTTTCGTTGCCGACCAGTTTGATGTGGCGGTTTTTTTGCAGCAGCTCGACCACGCGCAGTGGCGCCAGCGGCGCGTCGGGTTTGAAGGTGATGTGCGTCACCTGCGGCGTGGCGTCTATCTTGAGCACGCCGTAGGGTGTGCTCAAGACGCGCAGCCGGTGCACGTCGATCAGCGTTTGCGCCTGCACCGGCAGCTTGCCAAAGCGGTCGACGATCTCTTCCAGCAGCGCGTCGATTTGCTGGGCGTTCTTGGCGCTGGCGAGTTTTTTGTAGAACGACAGCCGCAGGTGCACGTCGCCGCAGTAGTCACTTGGCAGCAATGCGGGGGCGTGCAGGTTGATGTCGGCGCTGGCGCTCAGGGGCGCGAGCAGGTCGGGCTCGCGCCCGGCCTTGAGCGCACGCACCGCCTCGCCCAGCATGTCGTTGTAGAGCTGGAAGCCGACTTCGAGCATGTTGCCGCTTTGGTTCTCGCCCAGCACCTCACCCGCGCCGCGAATCTCCAGATCGTGCATGGCCAGATAAAAACCGCTGCCGAGTTCTTCCATTTGCTGGATCGCATCGAGCCGCTGCGCCGCCTGTTTGCTCAGGCCCTGGGTGTCGGGCACCATCAGGTAGGCGTAGGCTTGGTGGTGGCTGCGACCGACGCGCCCGCGCAACTGGTGCAGTTGTGCCAGGCCAAACTTGTCGGCCCGGCTGATGACGATGGTGTTGGCGCTGGGCACGTCGATGCCGGTCTCGATGATGGTCGAGCACAGCAGCAGGTTGTGGCGCTGCGCCACAAAGTCGCGCATCACGCGCTCGAGTTCGCGCTCGGGCAGTTGGCCGTGCGCGATGGCAATGCGGGCCTCGGGCAACAGTTGTTCGAGTTGCTGGCGCCGGTTCTCGATCGTCTCTACCTCGTTGTGCAGAAAATAGACTTGTCCGCCACGTTTCAATTCGCGCAACACCGCTTCTCGAATCACGCCGCTGCCCTCGTTGCGCACAAAGGTCTTGATCGCCAGCCGACGCTGCGGCGCGGTGGCGATGACGCTGAGGTCGCGCAGACCTTCGAGCGCCATGCCCAGTGTGCGCGGAATCGGCGTTGCGGTCAGTGTGAGCACGTCAACCTCGGCGCGCAGCGCCTTCATCGCCTCTTTGTGGCGCACGCCAAAGCGGTGCTCCTCGTCGATGATGAGCAGGCCCAGGTCTTTGAACTTGGTTTTCTCGCTCAGCAGTTTGTGCGTGCCGACGACGATGTCGATCGAACCATCGGCCAGGCCCAAGAGCGCGGCCCTGATCTCTTTGGGCGAGCGAAAGCGGCTCATCTCGGCCACTTTGATCGGCCACTTGGCCAGCCGGTCGTTCAGGGTCTGGAAATGCTGTTCGGCCAGCAGCGTGGTGGGGGCCAAGAATGCCACCTGCCGTCCACCGGTGACGGCGACGAAAGCGGCGCGCAGTGCCACTTCGGTCTTGCCAAAACCCACGTCGCCGCAGATCAGCCGGTCCATGGGGCGCGGGCTGACCATGTCCTGTAGCACGGCTTGGATGGCGGCGTGCTGGTCGGCGGTTTCCTCGAAGCCGAAGTCGTTCGCAAACAGCTCGTAGTCCGGCGCGGAAAAGCGAAACGCGTGGCCGCTGCGCGCGGCGCGCCGGGCGTAGATGTTGAGCAACTCGGCGGCGGCGTCGCGCACCTGTTCGGCCGCCTTGCGCTTGGCTTTTTCCCACTGGCCGCTGCCCAGTCGGTGCAGCGGCGCTTCGTCGGCGCTGACGCCGCTGTAGCGGCCAATCAGTTGCAACTGGCTCACCGGCACGTACAACACCGCCAAGTCGGCGTACTCCAGGTGCAAAAACTCCATCAGCGCGGGTGAGCCGTCGGCGTTTTTGTCGCCCATCTCCAGGTTGACCAGGCCGCGGTAGCGTCCAATGCCGTGCGCGCTGTGTACCACCGGGTCGCCCAGCTTGAGTTCGCTCAGGTCTTTGATCAGCGCTTCGAGGTCGCTGGCCTGCTCTTGCTTTTTACGCCGCCGCACGCTGGTTGCGCTGGCAAACAGCTCGGTCTCGGTGACGAAGTCAATGCCTTGTTCGAGCCAGGAAAATCCGGCGCCAAGCGCGGCGCAGGCAATGCCAGTGGACTGCGTGCTGGTCTGGAATTGGGCCAGGGAGGCAAAGCTGGGTGGGTTCAGGCCGCTGGCGCGCAAAAAGTCCAGCAGGCTCTCGCGCCGGCCCTCGCTCTCGGCCAGCAGCAGCACGCGCCGCGCGCCCTGGCGCATGTGCTCTTGCAGGCGCGCCAGCGGTTCGGCGCCGGCGCGCTGCACCGCCAGGTCGGGCAGGGAGCCAAATTCAGCCCAGTCGGTTCGGCCTCCATCCGTTCGCCCTGAGCTTGTCGAAGGGCTGGCGAGGGCTGCGACAGGCTCAGGGAGAGCCGTCTTGAGGGCGAGTTGCGCGTGCGCGTTGGCGCAGGTGTAGAACTGCTCGGCGCTGAGAAACAGGCTTTGCGGCGGCAGCACCGGTCGTTGCGGGTCGCTGCGCAGCAGGCGGTAGCGCTCCTGGGTGTCCTGCCAAAAGCGTTGGAAGGCGGATTCTATATCGCCGTGTAGCACCACGGTGGCGGCGCTGCCCAGGTAGTCGAACACGGTGGCGGTGGCGTCGAAAAACAGCGGCAGGTAATACTCGATACCGGCCGTTGCCACGCCTTGGCCTATGTCTTTGTACATGCGGCTCTTGGTCGGGTCGCCGTCGAGCAGTTCGCGCCAGCGGCTGCGAAATTTGGCGCGTGCGGCTTCGTCCAGCGGAAATTCGCGCCCCGGCAGCAGCCGCAGCTCGGGCACCGCTTGCAGGCTGCGCTGGCTGTCGGGGTCAAAGCTGCGGATGCTGTCGATTTCGTCATCGAACAAATCGACCCGGTACGGCAGCGGGCTGCCCATCGGAAACAGGTCGATCAGGCCGCCGCGCACTGCGTATTCGCCCGGGCTGACGACCTGCGTGACGTGCTGGTAGCCCGCCAAGCTGAGCTGCGCCTTCAGTTTGGCTTCGTTGAGTTTTTGCTTGACTCGGAAGGCAAAGGTGTAGCCGGCCAGAAACGCCGGCGGAGCCAGCCGGTACAGCGCGGTGGTGGCCGCCAGCAGCACCACGTCGGCGCCGCCGTCGTTCTCGTGTTGCTGGATACGCCAGAGCGCGGCCAGTCGCTCGGAAATCAGGTCTTGGTGCGGCGAAAAACTGTCGTAGGGCAGGGTCTCCCAGTCGGGAAACAGCGCGCAGCGCAGTTCGGGGGCAAAAAAGGCCAGCTCGTCGAGCAGGCGTTGGGCGTCGCTGGCGTCGGCGCAGACGATGGCGGTGCGCCGTCCTGCGGCGCATTCGCGCGCAGCCAGTTGCGCCAGCAGCAAGGCGTCGGCCGAGCCACAGGGGCGCGTCAGGCTAAAGCGTTTGCCGGGAGCGAGTTTGGGGAGTTGCATGCAAAGCTTGGTGGGGCGACTGACGCAGCGCCAGCCGGGCACACGCCCCGGCTGGCGCCGAGGGTGCGAGCGCTCGATTCTAAAATGCGGCGCAACCATGACCGATTCGTCCGCTGCCATCGCCCTGCCTGCCACGCCCCGCTGCCACGTGTTGCTGCCCTGCGCGGGCAGCGGCTTGCGCGCGGGAACGGCGCTGGCCAAACAGTATCAGCCGCTGGCTGGTGTGCCGCTGGTGCTGCACACGCTGGCGGCTTTTTTGGCTGTGCCACGCATAGACAAACACCTGCTGGTGCTGGCGCCGGGGGACGTTTTTTTCAGCGTCGCGCCGCCCGGTGCGCTGCTGGCGCACTGCGGCGGTGCCAGTCGGGCCGAGAGCGTTTGCAAGGGCTTGCGCACTTTGCTGGAATGGGGCGTGCCAGCGAGTGACTGGGTGTTGGTGCACGACGCTGCACGCTGCCTGGTGCGGCCGGATCAAATCAACGCCTTGCTCGACGCCTGCTGGAGCGACCCGGTCGGCGGTTTGCTGGCGCTGCCCTTGCCCGACACCCTCAAGCTCGAGCGTGACGGCCGCGTCGCCAGCACGCTCGAGCGTGCCGACAAGTGGCTGGCGCAGACGCCGCAGATGTTTCGCCTGGGCGTGCTGCACGCTGCCTTGGCGGCGCAGACGGACAGCGGCTTTGCCGGCATCACCGACGAGGCCAGCGCGATCGAGCGGCTCGGCCTGCGCCCGCGCCTGGTCGTGGGCAGCGCGCAAAACTTCAAAGTCACCTACCCGGATGACTTTGCCCTGGCCGAGGCCATTCTGAGGAGCCGTTCATGAGTGCCAGTGCATTGAGCTTGCCGCGCCTTCGCATCGGACAGGGCTGGGACGTGCATGCCCTGGTGCCGGGGCGTGCGCTGATCATCGGCGGCGTGCGCATACCGCACCGGCTTGGCTTGCTCGGTCATTCCGACGCCGATGTGTTGCTGCACGCCGTCACCGACGCCTTGCTCGGGGCGGCTGCGCTCGGCGATATCGGCCGCCATTTTCCTGATACCGATGTCCGTTTTCGCGCCGCCGATTCCAGCCTCTTGCTGGTCGAGGCGGCGCGGCGCGTGCGCGCCGCGGGCTGGGAGATCGGCAACGTAGACAGCACCGTAATCGCCCAGGCGCCCCGGCTGGCGGGCCACATCGGCGCCATGTGCGAGAACCTCGCGCGCAGCCTGGGCTTGCGGCTCGATCAGGTCAACGTCAAAGCCAAAACCGCCGAGCGGCTCGGGCCGCTCGGGCAGGGCCTGGCCATCGAGGCGCAGGCGGTGGTGTTGTTGCTTGGAGCTCCAGCCGCCGCCGCTCTCAGCTCGACTTGCGCAGTTTGATGTGGGCTGCCAGCCCGCCGGTGCTGCTGTTGGCCAGCGCAAAACGCCCGCCCATGCGGGCAACGGCGCGCTCGACGATGGCCAGCCCCAGGCCGGTGCCAGAGGCTTCGGTGCGCGCGGCGTTGCCGCGAAAAAAGGGCTGCGTCAACCGCTCCAGCAGGTCGGGACTGACGCCCTGGCCGTGGTCGCGCAGCTTGATCAGCACCCAGTTGTCCTTGGTCTGGGCGGCAATTTCGACCTGGGCGATGCCGCTTATCGGATTCTTGCCGTAGCGCTGGGCGTTTTCCAGCAGATTGGCGAAAACGCGCTGCAGTTCCACCGCGTCGCCAGCCACCCGGGTGGACGCCGGAATGCTGGTGCTGACTTGAAGGGTCGGGTCGTTGCCGAGTGGGGCCAGCGCCGCGTCTATCACTTGGTTCAGGTTGACGCACTGTGGCTCGAAGTGGTCGGGCCGCGCGTAGTCGAGAAACTTGTCGATGATGGCGTTGACCTGCGCGATGTCGGCCACCATGTGCTCGCGCGCCTGCGGGTCGGCCACGCTCATTTCGGTCTCTAGCCGCAGACGTGAGAGCGGCGTGCGCAAATCGTGCGAAATGCCCGCCAGCATGAGCGCGCGGTCTTGCTCGATCTTGCTCAGGCTTTGCGCCATGCGGTTGAAGCCGACGTTGACTTCCCGGATTTCGCTCGTCGCCACGGACTCGTTGAGTTGGCTGGACTGAAAATCACCCTCGCGCACGCGCGCGGTGGCGAGCGAGAGTTTTTTCAATGGCCGGTTGATCAGGCCGGCAATCAGCGCTGCACCGGCGAGCGAAAACAACACCGCAGTGCCCAGCCAGATCAGCCAGGTGGCGCCGCCCACCGGCCCGATGCGCGAAGGGTCGGTCTGCAGCCAGTAGGAGTCACCGTCGATGCTAAAGCCGACCCACAGGCCGGGGATGTCGTTGACTGTGCGTGCCACCACCGTGTCGGGCCCGAGCCGGGCATGGAGCTTCTCGCTGATGCTGCGGCTGAAGGCGTCGGCGTCGTAGAGCTGGTAGCTGTCATCGGGCTCGCGCGGTGCGATTCGCACCCGTTCTTCATCGGCCAGGGTTTTCAGCAACGACACGCGGGCAATCGAATCCGAATGCACCAAGGCGGCGCGGCTGAGGTTGACCAAGGTGGCGAGTTGCTGCGCGCTGAGCAGCGCACGCGGCTCGAATTCAAGGGCGCGAAAGGTTTGTAGCCAGGCCACGGTGCTGGCCAGCAGCAGCATCGACAGCAGCAAAAACGTGCGCCAAAACAGGCTGACGCCGCGCCCCGGGCGCAGCGCCAGCGGCGCCGGCGCCGTCTCCAGCACAGCGGGATGGGTATCAAGCAGGACGCGCGAGTCTTTGTTCATCAATTCTTGCCGTCGGGGACAAACACGTAGCCCACGCCCCAGACGGTTTGCAGGTAACGCGGCGAGGCGGCGTCTTCCTCGATCAGCTTGCGCAGCCGTGAGACTTGCACGTCCAGGCTGCGGTCGAAGGGTTCGAACTCGCGCCCGCGCGCCAATTGCGCCAGCTTCTCGCGCGACAGCGGCTGGCGTGGGTGCCGCACCAGCGCCTTGAGCATGGCAAATTCACCGGTGGTCAAAGACAGGTCGACGCCGTCTTTGCGCAGCGTGCGCAGACCCAGGTCGAATTCGAACGGGCCGAATTTCACCAGCTCCTGATCCTGTGAGGGTGCACCGGGCACCTCGATCGGTGGACGACGGCGCAGCACGGCATGAATGCGGGCCAGCAATTCGCGTGGGTTGAAGGGCTTGCCCAGGTAGTCGTCGGCACCGACTTCCAGGCCAACGATGCGGTCCACGTCCTCACTTTTGGCGGTCAGCATGATGATGGGTGTGCGGTCGCCGTTGGCGCGCAGGCGGCGGCAGATCGACAGACCGTCCTCGCCAGGCATCATCAGATCGAGCACGATCAGATCGACCGCATCGCGCTGCAGCACCCGGTTGAGCGCCTTGCCGTCTTCGGCCAGGATGATTTCGAAGCCTTCTTGCACCAAGTAGCGGCGCAGCAGGTCGCGGATTCGGACGTCGTCGTCCAGCACCAAAATTTTGTTCGGGCGGGCATCGGTTTGTGGCATGGGAACAACTCCGGGTAGATGTAACAGTGGCCATTGTGGCGCCTTCAACTGCTTGACAGGGCAGCATTTTCGTCATCTTGACAGGCTGTTACGGATGTTTCCTGCGCCGTCCTCGTGGATCCTCGGGCTGCGCACACAATTAGCCCGATGCAAGGGAGAGCATGATGAACGCGTACTGGTCGGGCGGGGTTTTGTTGCTGATGCTGGGGCCGTCGTTGGCGGCTGCGCAGAGCGCTCAGGCGCAGGCCGATCTGGGCTTGGTCAAGGTGTTGCCGATTGCGATGGCCGACGAGACCGAGCGGTCGCGCGAACTGCTCTCGCTGCGCGATCTGCTGCGCCAGGCGCCCAACGAAGTGCAAGAGCCCCGCCAGCCGCACCGGCTCAGTCCCGCCGAGTTGCACAACCTGCGTGAACAGTTGCGCCATCATTCCCGCCAGCAAGTGGGGCACGACAAGCCATGAGCCGGACGACAGCCTTGTTCATGTGGTCGCGTGCGGCGCGCTATTCGGTGGCGCTGCTGGCGCTGTCGTCGCTGGTGGCTACAGGTGTCTGGGCCCAGCCGTCTGTCATGCCGACCGCTTCGGTCAACGTGGTGCACTTGAGCGCCAGCGGTTTGATGCAGGTGCCGCAGGACTGGTTGAGCATCAGCTTGAGCAGCACCAAAGAAGGGCCGGACGCGGTGCTGCTACAGCAGCAACTCAAACGGGCGTTGGACGCCGCGCTGGGCGTCGCGCGCGCGGCTGCACAGCCGCAACAACTCAATGTGCACAGCGGCCGCTTCAGCCTGTACCCGCGCTACGGTGGCAGGGGCCGCATTGCCGGTTGGCAAGGCACGGTGGAGTTGGTGCTCGAAGGACGCGATTTCTTGCGCATCAGCCAGACGGCAGGCCAGATCGAAACCCTGACGGTCAGTCAGGTGGTTTTTAGCTTGTCGCCGCGGGCGCAGCACAAAATCGAAGCCCAGGTGCAGGCGCTGGCGATCGAGCGCTTCCAGCGCCGTGCGACCGAGGTGGCGCGTGCCTTTGGCTTTGAACGCTTCACGCTGCAAGAAGTCTCGATCAGCAGCGCCGGCCAGGACGTGCCTGCGGTGCAGCCGCGCCTGCTGGCCATGCAGGCGCAGGCCGCCGTGGCAGAAGAAGCAGCGTTGCCGGTGCAGGCCGGCCAGAGCTTGGTGACGGTGACGGTTTCGGGTTCGATTCAATTGCGCTGAGCGCGCGCGTGTTTTTTTTCGATCCCCTTGGCGTTTTCACCAGCCGGTGGGAGTGACTACTGCCCAGCGGCCGCCAGCGCGGTCATGTTGAGCACCCGGCGCACCGTGGCCGCCGGGGTCAGGATGTAGGCGCGGGCGGCTGCACCCAGCAGCATCGGCCCGACTGTGACGCCGCCGCTGGTGGTGGTCTTGAGCACGTTGTAGAGAATGTTGGCCGCGTCCAGGTTGGGGCAGATCAGTAAATTGGCCGCGCCCGACAGGGTGCTTTCGCTCAGGTAGCTGAGCCGAATCTCCTCTTGCAGCGCGGCGTCGCCGTGCAGTTCACCGTCGCACTCGATCTCGGGGTGCTGGGCGCGGAACAAATCGCGCGCCGCCCGCATTTTGAGCGCCGACGCGCGCTTGGACGAGCCGAAGCTGGAGTGCGACAAAAACGCCACTTTGGGCGACAGGCCAAAACGCTGCACCTGCTGCGCCGCCATCGAGGCGATTTCGGCCAACTGTTCGGCGTTCGGGTCTTCGTTGACGTAGGTGTCGGCAATGAACAGTGTGCCCTGGCTGGTCATGATGGCGTTGAGGGCGGCGTAGTTGCTGACCCCGGGTTGCTTGCCCAGGATGCTGTCAATGCGCTCCAGGTGCGTCATGTAGCTGCCGACCAGGCCGCAGATCATTGCATCGGCCTCGCCCAGCGAGACCATCAGCGAGCCGATGATGGTGTTGGAGCGCCGCACCGCCGCTTTGGCGACTTCGGGTGTGGCGCCCTGACGGCACAGCAGCCGGTGATATTGCTCCCAATACTGACGAAAGCGGGGGTCGTCCTCAGGGTTGACGTTTTGCACATCCAGGCCCAGGCGCAGGCGCAGGCCGGCTTTTTCTATGCGGGCCGCAATCACCGCCGGTCGCCCGATCAAAATGGGTTGCGCCAGTTGTTCATCGATCGCCATTTGCGCCGCGCGCAGCGCGCGTTCGTCTTCGCCATCGGCAAAGGCCACGCGCTTGGAGCCCATGGGTGCGGCCTTGGCGGCATGAAAGATCGGCTGCATCAGAATGCCGGTCTGGTAGACAAAGCGCGCCAGACTCTGCCGGTAGGCGTCCAGGTCGGCAATCGGGCGCGTGGCCACGCCCGATTCGGCCGCCGCCTGCGCCACAGCCGGCGCGATGCGCAAAATCAGGCGCGAGTCGAACGGTTTGGGAATCAGGTATTCCGGGCCGAAACTCAAGTCTTGTCCGGCGTAGGCGCTGGCCACTTCGTCGCTGGTTTCGCTCTTGGCCAGTTCGGCAATCTGACGCACGCAGGCCAGCTTCATGGCGGCGGTGATTTTGCTGGCGCCGCAGTCGAGCGCGCCGCGGAAAATGTAGGGAAAGCACAGGACGTTGTTGACCTGGTTCGGGTAGTCGCTGCGTCCGGTGGCGATGATGCAGTCGGGCCGCACGGCCTTGGCCAATTCCGGGCGGATTTCCGGCTCGGGGTTGGCCAGCGCCAATATGAGGGGGCGCTCGGCCATGGTCTTGAGCATTTCCGCGCTCAGCACGCCGGGCGCCGAGCAGCCCAAAAAGACGTCGGCACCAGCTACCGCATCGGCCAGCGTGCGCCGGCTGGTGCGCTGGGCATAAGGCGCTTTCGATGCATCAAAGCCGCCCGGTCTGCCCTCGTAGACCACGCCCTTGGAGTCGCAGACAACAATGTTGCTGCGCGCCACACCAAGATCAACCATCAAGTCCAGGCAGGCCAGCGCGGCCGCACCCGCGCCCGAGACCGCCAGTTTGACCGCAGCGATGGGCTTGCCGACCAGTTCCAGGCCGTTGAGCAAGGCGGCCGCCGAGATGATGGCGGTGCCGTGTTGGTCGTCGTGAAAGACCGGAATGCCCATGCGCTGGCTCAGCTTTTCCTCGATGTAGAAACACTCGGGCGCCTTGATGTCCTCCAGATTGATGCCGCCCAGCGTGGGTTCGAGCGCGGCAATGATCTCGACCAGTTTGTCTGGGTCTTTTTCGTTGATTTCGATATCGAATACGTCGATGCCGGCAAACTTCTTGAACAAACAGCCCTTGCCCTCCATCACCGGCTTGCTCGCCAGCGGCCCGATGTCACCCAGGCCCAGCACGGCGGTGCCGTTGGTTACCACGCCGACCAGGTTGGCGCGCGCGGTGTAGTCGGCCGCCAGCGCCGGGTCGGCCTCGATGGCCAGACAAGGGTAAGCCACCCCGGGCGAGTAGGCCAGCGAGAGATCGCGCTGGTTCGACAGTGGCTTGGTCGGGTTGATTGAAATTTTGCCCCGGGTCGGCCAGCGGTGGTAGTCCAGTGCGGCGTCGCGCAGGGCTTGTTCGGCAGGTGTCATATCGGTCTCATGAAAGCAGTCTTGGCCTGAGTGCGGCAGCAGCGCCGCCTTGCAGCGCCGGTGCTGGCGGCGGCCTCAGCGCGAGCGCTGTCCTTCGGTCAGGGTATCGAGCTGGAAACGCCCGCTTTTGTCCCACAGCCAGGTGTCGGTGTAGGTGACGCCGCCGATCAGCACCGGGGCCGGAAACGGCGCAGCGGCGCGCACCGTGCGTTCGATTTCTCGCATCACATGGGGCACGTGATCGGGTGCGCGCATCCAATAGAGCTGGCGCACGTTGCCACGCGCGTCGATGTCGATCTGCAACACCCCGACCGCTTTCACCAGCGGTGGCAAGCGGCCCTGAAAGATGCGTTCCTGGTTGTGCTGGTAGATGTGGCGCGCGCCGTCCCGGCGGTACTCTCTGGCTGTCGTGGCCTTCGAGATCAAGGTGGGCGCAGGCAAGACGGCCGCAGGTGCCGCCGGAATGGGGGGCGGCGCAACCGGCGCAGGAGGTGGCGGCGGTGGCGGTGGCGGGGTCGCGCACGCGGCCAGCAGGGCTGCGCCCGCAGCAGCCAGCAGCAGCCGGCCGGCGCGCGCATAGGCCGGACGTGGCGCTGTGCCGCCGGTGCTGGTCCGGGGTTCGGGGCTGGCAGTTTTCATGGCGGTTCCTTTGGGGTCGACAGGGGAAAGCCAGCGCCAACAGCGGCTTGGCTGTTGAACCGGTCCAGTCTGATGCGGCCATCAGCTTAACACGGGCTGGCAGAGGCGAAAACGATGGGAAGAGACGATGGCAAGAGACGATGACAAGAGACGCGCTGCAGCCGTCGCGCGCAGGCAGCCTGATATCCAGCACAATGGCGGCCGATGCACACTTTGCTGTAGAAAATGCCTATGCGCGCACGCCAATTCGATCTGATCGCTTTCGACTGGGACGGTACCCTGTTCGACTCTACCGCGCTGATTGCGCGCTGTATTCAGGCTGCGGTGGCCGACGTGGGTGGCACGGTGCCCAGCCCGAGCCAGGCCAGCTACGTCATCGGCATGGGCCTGATGCAGGCGCTGGCGCACGCCGCCCCGGATGTCGCGCCCGATCGATTTCCCTTGTTGGGCGAGCGCTACCGCCACCACTATCTGGCGCAGCAGCACGATCTGGCCCTGTTCGATGGTGTTGTGCCGCTACTGGCCGATCTTAAAGAGCGGCAGCATCGGCTGGTGGTTGCGACCGGAAAAAGCCGTCACGGGCTCGATCTGGCCTTGCGCGCTGTGGCCTTGCAAGGCATGTTCGACGGCTCGCGCACCGCCGATGAGACCGCCGCAAAGCCCAATCCGCTGATGCTGCACGAGTTGATGCGCGAATTTGGCGTCGAACCCGAACGCACTTTGATGATAGGCGACACCACGCACGACCTGGCGATGGCCCGCAACGCCGGTTGCGCCAGCGTCGGTGTCAGCTACGGCGCCCACGACCCGGCTGATTTTGCCGCTCTGGGGCCGCTCCAGGTGCTGCATTCGGTGCGCGAACTGCACCATTGGCTCAGCACCCATGCCTGAGGGCTGCGCCAAGGACGAAGTCATTGCCTGGCTGCTCTGGTACAACAGCACCCGAATGCACTCGACGCTGGCCTATGCCCGGTACTCGCGCCAGTAACCCACAGACCTGTGCATACAAGCCCGGTGCTGCCCAACCTATCGCGCAACCGGGCCAAGCCGTCCGAGAAAAATCATGCTGCCGGAGTACGACCGGGGTGTGCTGACGGGCACAATACCCGTTTCAAGCCGTTGCGCTCTAAATTTCAAGCACCATGAACAACGACCAAGTGGCATTGCCCGCCAGCCCAGAGCCCGAACGCAACTGGGAGCGCTCCACACTGGAAAAAATTCTGCTTGCCACCATCAAGGAACAGCAGACGGCGCGGCGTTGGAAAATTTTCATGCGCCTGCTCTGGCTGGCGCTTGTTCTGACGGTGCTTGCGCTGCTGTACAGCGCTGGCCGAGTCAGCCCCGCCATCGCCGCGCCACACACCGCGCTGATAGAAATCCGGGGTGAAATTGTCGCTGGCGCCGAAGCCAGCGCGGCCAATGTGGTGGCTTCCTTGCACGCCGCGTTTGAAGATGAAGGCGCGCAAGCCATCGTGCTGCTGATCGATTCGCCCGGCGGCAGCCCGGTGCAGGCTGGCATCATCAACGACGAAATCACCCGCCTCAAGGCCTTGCACAGGAAACGGGTCTACGCTGTGGTGGAGGAGACGTGTGCCTCGGCGGCTTACTACGTGGCGGCCGCCGCCGATAAGATTTTTGTCGACAAGGCCAGTTTGATTGGCAGCATCGGCGTCATGATGGGCAGCTTTGGCTTTACCGGTCTGATGGAGAAAATGGGCGTCGAGCGCCGCCTGATGCTGGCGGGTGAAAACAAAGCGCTGCTCGACCCCTTCAGCCCGCAGGACGAGGTGCAACGCGCCTACATCCAGGCCTTGTTGAGCGAAATCCACCAGCAGTTCATCGAAGTGGTCAAGGCCGGCCGGGGTGATCGCTTGCAGGTCGGACCAGAGACTTTCAGTGGCCTGGTCTGGAGTGGGCAGCAGGCAGTCGAACTCGGACTGGCCGACGGACTGGGCAACCTCGACTACGTCGCGCGCGAAGTCATCAAGGCTGAGAAGATCGTCGACTACACACAACGCCAAAACATCGGCTTGCGCCTGGTCGAGCGTTTGGGCGTCAGCCTCGGTGAGGGCTTGTTCCTGGCGGCGCGTGCGGCCGGCGCCGAACTCAAATAAGCAGCCGCCCGGACCGGTTTGCCCCGGTGGCCGTTCGGGTTGCGGCAGTGCCGGCGCCGGCCGTCGGCACGGCATGCGCGCCAGCGTTTGCTGCGCCTGCCAGCCCAGCAGACGCCGGGCCAGCGCTGGATCAGCCCCGCACTGCGCCGCATGTTGCACCTGGACGCAGTCGCGCACGCCGGTGCGCCAGGCTGTATCGGCGCACCGCGAGCGCGCTCAAGCAGACTGCTGGCTGCGCGGGCTTGCCTGCTTCGGGAGAGGGGCTTAGAGCACTTCGCTGGCGAAGTCGGCCAGCCGCGAGCGTTCGCCGCGCGCCAACGTGATGTGGCCGCCATGGGGCCAGCCCTTGAAGCGGTCGACCGCAAAAGTCAGGCCGCTGGAGCCTTCGGTGAGGTAGGGCGTGTCGATCTGCGCCAGGTTGCCCATGCAGATGATCTTGGTGCCCGGGCCGGCGCGCGTGATCAGGGTTTTCATTTGCTTGGGCGTGAGGTTTTGCGCCTCGTCGATAATGACGAACTTGTTCATGAACGTTCGTCCGCGCATGAAGTTCATGCTTTTGATCTTGATGCGGCTGCGGATGAGTTCGTTGGTGGCGGCGCGGCCCCACTCGCCCGCGTTGCCGCCGTCACCCCTGGCAAGAAACTCCAGGTTGTCGTCCAGCGCGCCCATCCAGGGCCCCATTTTTTCTTCTTCAGTGCCGGGCAAAAAACCTATGTCTTCGCCCACGCTGACGGTGGCGCGGGTCATGATGATTTCGGTGTAGCGCCGTTCGTCGAGCACTTGCGTCAGGCCGCTGGCCAGCGCCATCAGCGTTTTTCCGGTACCAGCGGTTCCCGCTAGGGTGACGAAGTCGACCTCGGGGTCCATCAGCAGGTTGAGCGCGAAATTCTGCTCGCGGTTGCGGCTACTCACACCCCAGACCGCATGCTTGAGGTGCGTGTAGTCCTTGAGTGTCTTCAGCACGGCTGTCTTGTCACGGATTTCGGTCACCCGTGCGTACAGTGGCGGCTCACCCGGCGCTTCGAAATAGACAAACTGGTTGATGTAGAACTGCCCCACGGTTGGGCCGCTGACGCGGTAGAAGGTGTGGCTGCCGCTTTGCCAGCTCTCGATCGACTTGCTCTGGCGGCTCCAGAAGTCTGGCGGCAGCGCCAGCGCGCCGGCGTACAGCAACTCGCCGTCGTCGAGCGTCTTGTCGTTCTGATAGTCCTCGGCCGCCAGCCCGAGCGCGCGCGCCTTGACGCGCATGTTGATGTCCTTCGACACCAGAATCACTTCGCGCTGCGCGTGCTGGTTGCGCAGCGCTTGCACCACAGCCAGAATCTGGTTGTCGGCCTTGCCCTGCGGCAGGCTGGAGGGCAGTTGGGCGTCAAGTGGTTCGGTCTGGAAAAACAACAGGCCGCGTGCGCTGCTGTGGCCGGTGGCCGAGAGCTTCAAGCCGCGGTTCATGTCGCCGCCGTGCTGTGCTGCCAGCGCGTCTAGCATGCGGCTGGTCTGGCGTCCGTTGCGCGCCACCTCGGTCATGCCTTTTTTGTGCCCGTCTAGCTCCTCCAGCACGATCATGGGCAAAAAGATGTTGTGTTCCTCGAAGCGAAACAGGCTGCTTGGGTCGTGCAGCAGCACGTTGGTGTCGAGCACGAACAGGCGCGGCATGCCCCCGGGGGCTGACTTGACGCGGCCGTTGCTGCGTGCCGTCGACGGCTTGACCCCATTGCTGCGGGGCTCGACTGGCGGCGAATCGATCGCGCGTGCTTCCACAGGCGCAGGCGCTGCCGCTGGCTCGGCCGCTTCGGCCCTGGCTTGGCTGAGCCGCGGTTTGCGCGCCCGCGCACGGGTGTTCGGCGTCGTCGGCGCGGCAGCGGCACTGGCAGGCGCAGCGGCCGGCAAGGGCTTCGGGGGCGGCTCCAGTTCGGCTGCCACGTCAGCCGCGATCAACTGCAATGTGTAAGCCTGCGGGGCCAGTGTGGCAGCGCGTTTGGTGGGGGCGGGCGGCAGTGGCATGGATGGAGGTGGATGTGGAGGTGATTCAGTGCAGGTCAAAAAAACAAAAAGCCGCCGGGATATCCGGGCGGCTTTTTGGGCTGCAGGGTGCGATAAGGGCGGCTTGGGCAGAAAGAAGTCCCCATGTCATGAAATCATTATGCATGAGTCATATGACGGCCTGCAGCGTCCATGCCAAGTTGCTTGGCCGCAGGAAGCGTGGGCTTGATCAGGCGGCTTTTTTCAGGGCTTTGACGGCCTTGAGCACTTCTTCCACGTGGCCGGGCACTTTCAGGCCGCGCCACTCCTGCTTGAGAAAACCGTCGGGGCCGATCAGGAAGGTGCTGCGTTCAATGCCCTTGACTTTTTTGCCGTACATGATTTTGTTTTTGACCACACCGAACATGTGACACATTTTTTCTTCCGTGTCGGCGATCAGTTCGAATGGCAGTTCGAGCTTGGTCTTGAAGTCGTCGTGCGACTTCATGTTGTCGCGCGAAACACCAAACACCAGCGCGCCTGCCTTGGCAAAATCCTTGTACTTGTCGCGAAATTGCATCGCCTCGGTGGTGCAGCCAGGCGTGTTGTCCTTGGGGTAGAAATACAAGACCAAGGTTTGTCCCAGGTGAGACTGGTGGCTGACCTTGACGCCACCGGTGGCCAGCGAATCGAATTCTGGAATGGGTTTGTTGACAACGACGGCCATATTGGATAGACACCTGACATGAGTGGGTGGTGATTTGCTGGTCTGCTCAAAGCGCCGGGCACTGCGGGTGCGGCGGCCTTGATGGCAGTTCGAGAGCAGTCCTGCCAGGAAGCAAACCAGCATTTTACTCTTGCTGAGCTGATACCAGACGCTGACCTCAGCCATGCGCGCGTGCTGCGCGCAACGCCCGGGGGATCGCGCGCAGCAGGTTTTCGCGCTCGGGTTTAGCTTTCCAGCAGCAGCGCGGCCACCACCCGGCGCCCTTCGGCGGCCAAGATGTTGTAGGTGCGGCAGGCGGCCCGGGTGTCCATGGTTTCAACCCCGATGCGCTGCTGCAGCAGGTTTTGCAGCAGCGCCGGGTGCGCAAAGCGCAGCCTCGTCCCGCTGCCAAACAGCAGCAGCTCCGGCGCTTGCGGCAAGTGCTCCAGCAGCTGCTCGAAATCAGTGGGTTGCAACGTGTCGAAACGCTGGCACGACCAGGGCCGGCGTTGTCCGCTCCAGCTCAGCACCAGGCTGTGGGCATGGCGCTCGCCGTCGACGGCAATCCAGTTTTCGCCGTAGGCGGTGATCGACTGAAGGGTGGTTTTGTCGGCGTGCAGTTTCATGGGGTGAGAGGGCGGGGGCGGCTCCGATCTTGTGGTCAAATTGCGGGTTTTACCCTGCTTTGAGCCGCTAATGTAGCGTTTGCCCCGCGCGGTTGACGCGCCCGCATGGCCTGACCTTTGAATCCCCTCGGGAGGTGCTTTGAAAACCATCCAGAAATCGGCCAAACTGGCCCAGGTGTGCTATGACATCCGCGGTCCGATCATGGACGCAGCGCGCCAACTGGAGGAAGAGGGCCACAAGGTCATCAAGCTCAACATCGGCAACATGGCGCCGTTTGGTTTTGACGCGCCCGAGGAAATTCAGCAGGACATGATCCGCAACCTGCCCAATTCGGCCGGTTACTCGGACAGCAAGGGCATCTTTGCCGCGCGCAAGGCGGTCATGCACTACACCCAGCAGCAAGGCGTCAAGGGCGTGGCGCTGGAAGATATTTACCTGGGCAACGGTGCCAGCGAGTTGATCGTGATGGCGGTCAATGCCTTGCTCAACGCCGGCGACGAAATGCTGATGCCAGCGCCCGACTATCCCTTGTGGACGGCGGCAGTGAGTCTGTCCGGCGGCACACCGGTGCACTACCGCTGCGACGAGGCCAACGGCTGGCTGCCCGACCTGGACGACATGGCCGCCAAAATCAGGCCCGCCACCAAGGGCATTGTGCTCATCAACCCGAACAACCCGACTGGCGCGCTCTACCCGGACGAATTGCTCAAGGCCGTGGTCGAATTGGCTCGCACGCACGGCCTGGTGATCTTTGCCGACGAGGTGTACGACAAGGTGCTGTACGACGGCGCGCGTCACACCGCCATGGCCAGCCTGAGCGACGATGTGCTGACGCTGACCTTCAATTCGCTCTCCAAGAGTTACCGCTCCTGCGGCTACCGGGCCGGGTGGATGGTGGTCTCGGGCGACAAAATGCC
This sequence comes from Hydrogenophaga sp., assembly GCF_014773545.1. Classification (GTDB taxonomy): domain Bacteria; phylum Pseudomonadota; class Gammaproteobacteria; order Burkholderiales; family Burkholderiaceae_C; genus Hydrogenophaga. The sequence continues at coordinate 259,636 of NZ_SDDV01000001.1, forward strand.
GGCGCGCGACTACATCGAGGGCCTGAACATGCTCTCGAACATGCGGCTGTGCTCGAACGTGCCGGGGCAGTGGGCCATTCAGACCGCGCTCGGCGGCTACCAAAGCATCAATGATCTGGTGTGCGAGGGCGGGCGCTTGCGCCGCCAGCGCGACCTGGCCTTTGACCTGATCACCGCCATTCCCGGCGTGAGCTGCGTCAAGCCCAGCGCTGCGCTCTACATGTTTCCCCGGCTCGACCCGCAGCTCTACCCGGTCGAGGACGACCAGCAGTTGTTTCTGGAGCTGTTGCAGGAGACGCGCGTCATGCTGGTGCAGGGCAGCGGCTTCAATTACCCGGACAATCAGCACTTTCGCATCGTGTTCCTGCCGCACGAAGACGATCTGCGCGACGCCCTCGGTCGCGTGGCGCGTTTTCTCGAGCACTGGCGCAAGCGCCACGCCCGTTGAGCGGCACGCTGGCCTATTTCACAACTTCCTCCATCACATGACCGACATGAAACCGATCCAAGTAGGCCTGCTGGGCATTGGCACCGTGGGCAGCGGCAGCTTCCAGGTGTTGCAGCGCAACCAGGAGGAAATTCGCCGCCGCGCCGGCCGTGGCATTGAAATCACCATGGTGGCCGACCTCGACAGCGCGCGCGCGCGCCACATTGTCGGCCCGCAGGTACAGGTGGTGAGCGACGCGCGCGCCGTCATTGCCAACCCGCAGATCGACATCGTGATCGAGTTGATCGGCGGCTGCGGCGTCGCCAAGGCGCTGGTGCTGGAAGCGATTGCCGCTGGCAAGCATGTGGTGACGGCCAACAAGGCCTTGCTGGCGCAGCACGGCGACGAGATTTTTGCCGCCGCGTCGGCCAAGGGCGTGATGGTGGCCTTTGAAGCCGCGGTGGCTGGCGGCATTCCCATCATCAAGGCGCTGCGTGAAGGGCTGACCGCCAACCGCATTCAGTGGATTGCCGGCATCATCAACGGCACCACCAACTTCATCCTGTCCGAAATGCGCGACAAGGGGCTGGACTTTGACGTGGTGCTGAAAGAAGCGCAGCGCCTGGGCTACGCCGAGTCCGACCCGAGCTTCGACATCGAAGGCGTAGACGCGGCGCACAAGCTCACCTTGCTGAGCGCGATTGCCTTTGGCATTCCGGTGCAGTTCGACCGGGCTTATGTGGAGGGCATCACGCAACTGGGCGCGGCCGACATCAAATACGCCGGACAACTGGGCTACCGCATCAAGCTGTTGGGCATCACCAAACGCCAGCACAACGGCGTCGAGCTGCGCGTGCACCCCTGCCTGGTGCCTGCCAAGCGACTGATCGCCCATGTCGAAGGCGCCATGAACGCCGTGCTGGTGCAGGGCGACGCCGTCGGCACCACCTTGTATTACGGCAAGGGTGCCGGGGCTGAACCGACCGCCAGCGCCGTGATTGCCGATCTGGTCGACGTCACCCGCTTGCACACCGCCGACCCGCAGCACCGCGTACCGCACCTGGCGTTCCAGCCCGATGCGCTGAGCGATTTGCCGGTGCTGCCCATGAGTGAAGTCATCACCAGTTACTACCTGCGCCTGCGCGTGGCCGACCAAGCCGGCGTGCTGGCCCAAGTAACCGGCCTGCTGGCAAATGCCGGCATCAGCATCGACGCGGTGCTGCAGCGCCAGGCAGACGAAGTCGGCGGCGCCGCTGCCGCCTCGACCGACGTCATCATTCTCACGCACGACACCCGCGAAGGCGGCATGAACGCGGTGCTGGCGCAGATGCAGGCGCTGCCTGCGGTGCTGGAGCCGATCACGCGCATTCGCAAAGAGGAGCTGAGTTGAGCGCCGGCACGGGGTTTGATACGCTGAGGCTGCCATGCTGTACTTGAGCACCCGCGGCCACGCCGAGCGCAAACACTTTTGCGAAATCCTGCTCGAAGGCCTGGCGCCCGACGGCGGCCTGTACTTGCCCGAGCGCTACCCGCAGCTCGACGCTGGCGTGCTGGCGCACTGGCGCACCCTCTACAACGGCGGCGCGCCGGGCGGCTACGCGGCGCTGGCGTTCGAGCTGTTGTCGCTCTACATCGACGACATTCCCGCCGCCGATCTGCGCGCACTGTGCGAAAAAACCTACACCCAGGCGGTATTCGGCACGGCGCACATCGTGCCGCTGAAGCAACTCGAAGCCCCTTCGACAGACTCAGGGCAGGCTGGGTTTTATTTGCAAGCGCTGTCCAACGGCCCGACGCTGGCCTTCAAGGACATGGCCATGCAGTTGCTGGGCCGGTTGTTCGAATACGAGCTGACGCGCCGGGGTGAGCAGCTCAACATCTTGGGTGCGACCTCGGGCGATACCGGCAGCGCGGCCGAATACGCCTTGCGCGGCAAACGCGGCGTGCGCGTCTTCATGCTCAGCCCGGCCGGTCGCATGAGCCCGTTTCAGCAGGCGCAGATGTTCAGCCTGCAAGACGAGAACATACACAACATCGCCATCGATGGCGTGTTCGACGACTGCCAAGACATCGTCAAAGCGGTCAGCAAGGATTTGGCGTTCAAACGCGCCTACAAAATCGGCAGCGTCAATTCGATCAACTGGGCGCGCCTGCTGGCGCAAGTGGTTTATTATTTTGCCGGCTATTTCCAGGCCAGCACGAACGACGCGCAAGCGGTGAGTTTTACCGTGCCCAGTGGCAACTTTGGCAACGTGTGCGCCGGTCACGTGGCGCGCCAGATGGGCCTGCCGATTCAAACCCTGCTGGTGGCGACGAACGAAAACGACGTGCTCGACGAGTTCTTTCGCACCGGCGTCTACCGCGTGCGCGCCAGCGTCGATACGCACGAGACATCCAGCCCTTCGATGGACATCTCCAAAGCCAGCAATTTCGAGCGCTTCGTGTTCGATCTGCTGGGCCGCGACGCCGTGCGCATCAAAGCCTTGTTTGGCGACGCGCTTGCTGAAGACGGGTACTTTGACCTCAGTGCCGACCCGGCCTTTGCCCAGGCTGCCAGCCGCTTTGGCTTTGTCAGCGGCCAAAGCACGCACGCCGATCGCCTGCGCACCATCCGCCAGGTGTTCGAGCGTTACGGTGTCATGATAGACCCCCACACCGCCGACGGCGTTAGAGTCGCGCTCGAGCGGCGTGACCCGGCTGTGCCCATGATCGTGCTGGAGACGGCGTTGCCGATCAAGTTTGCCGACACCATCGCAGAGGCGCTGGGGCGTGCGCCCGAGCGGCCACCCCAGTTCGAGGGCCTGGAAGACTTGCCCAGGCGCGTGCAACACCTGCCTGTCGACGCCGCTGCGGTACAGTCCTACATTGCTCAACACGGTTTGGCGTCATGAATGTGATCGGTTTTGCAGGGGGTTCGGGCGCGGGCAAAACGACGCTGATCGAGCGTTTGATTCCGGTGCTCAAACAGCGCGGGCTGCGCGTCTCGGTGCTCAAGCACGCCGCCGATGGTTTTGAATTCGACCTGCCGGGAAAAGACAGTTGGCGCCACCGCAAGGCCGGCGCCTTCGAGGTGGTGTTGGCGAGCACGCAGCGGTTGGCGCTGCTGCGCGAGTTTGAAAAGCCGAGCCACCTGTCGGTGCATCAACTGATTGCCCACCTCTACGACGGCGTTGACTGGGTGTTGGTGGAAGGCTTCAAACACAGCGATCTGCAAAAGATCGAGGTCTGGCGCACGGACGTGACACAGGCGCCGCAGTACCCAGAAGACCCCTTCATCGTCGCCCTTGCCACCGACGCCTCGAACCAATTGCCCGCGGCCACGCTGCGCCCGCTGCTCGACCTGAACGACGCCCCGGCGCTGGCCGACTGGTTGCTCGGGCAAGGCGAGCGCTTCGCCTACAACCCCGAGGTTTACCTCGAGTAGTCGAGGGGCTTGCCATGCAGTCAAGCAGCGCAACCCCCGGCCGAGCCCCGTTGATGGCGCTGGAGACCGCGCTCGAGCAGTTGTTGGCCGCTGCCCGACCGAGCACCCGGGTCGAGCGCGTTGCCACCTGGGACGCCGACGGCCGGGTGTTGGCGGCCGATCTGGTGTCCGAATTGCAGGTGCCGGCGCAAGACAGCGCGGCCATGGACGGCTACGCCGTGCGTGTGGCCGATCTGAGTGCAGCCGATCAGGTGCTGCCGCTGTCGCAGCGCATAGCCGCTGGGCAGGCCGCGCAGCCGCTGCGAGCGGGCACCTGCGCGCGTATTTTTACCGGCGCGCCTATGCCATGCGGTGCCGACGCGGTGGTGATGCAGGAAGACACGCGCACAGTCGGCGGCAACCTGCACGGCGTGCACATTCAGACCCTCCCCACGCCTGGCCAGTGGGTGCGCCGTGCCGGTGAAGACGTGGCGCGCGGCGCGGTTGTGCTGCCGCGCGGCACCCGTTTGTCGCCCGCCAGTCTGGGCCTGGCCGCCAGCATCGGGCTGGTGCAACTGCCGCTGTGCGCGCGCCTGCGCGTGGCGTTGTTTTCCACCGGCGACGAGCTCGTTATGCCGGGTGATCTGGCGCCGCAGCAGATGCCGCCGGGGGCCATTTACAACTCGAACCGCTTCTTTTTGCGCGCGCTGCTGCAGCGTCTGGGCTGCGCGGTCAGTGATCTGGGCATCGTGCCCGACCAGCGCGCGGCCACGCAGGCCGCGCTCGAGACGGCGGCCAATGATCACGACTTGATTCTGAGCAGCGGCGGCGTTTCAGTTGGCGAAGAAGACCACGTCAAGCCCGCCGTACAGCAACTCGGCCGTCTCGATCTGTGGCAGATCGCCATGAAGCCGGGCAAGCCGTTTGCCTACGGCAGCGTCAGGCGCGGCGCCGGGGGCGACGCCGACGCGTGTCACTTCATTGGCCTGCCGGGCAATCCGGTTTCTGCTTTCGTCACATTTTTGCTGCTGGTGCGCCCGTTTTTGCTCAAGCTGCAGGGCGCGCTGCTGCCAGAGCTGCCCGTGAGCGTGTTGCCAGCGCATTTTGATCTGCTGCGGGCCGAGCGGCGGCGTGAATTTCTGCGCGTGCGCCGCAATGCGGCGGGCGGCCTGGACTTGTTCGCCAACCAGAGTTCGGGCGTGCTCAGCTCGCTGGTCTGGGGCGATGGGCTGCTGGACCATGCGGCCGGCCACATCATCCAACGCGGTGATCCGGTGCGCTTCATTGCTTTTGCCGATTTGCTCCATTGAAGGGTTTGTGCATGAAAGTCCAACTGCGCTATTTCGCCTCCATCCGCGAAACCATAGGCTGCGGCAGCGAAACGCTGCACACCCAGGCGGCCACGCTGGCGGCTTTGCGCGACGAATTGATCGCGCGCGGCGGCGTCCATGCGCAGGCGCTGGCGCGCGGCGCGGCATTGCGGGTGGCCTTGAACCAGACCATGAGCGACGAGCAATCCGCCCTCAGCGAGGGTGCCGAGGTGGGTTTTTTTCCACCCGTCACCGGCGGTTGAAGCGGGGCTGAAATGCGTGCCCAGATATCGATTCAGACCGAAGACTTCGACCTCACGGCCGAAGTCGCCCGCCTGCGCGAGCACGACCCGCGCGTCGGCGCCGTCTGCGCTTTCGTTGGCACCGTGCGCGAGCACAGCTACGCCCAGCTCATAGGCAGCATGGAGCTGGAGCACTACCCCGGTATGACGGAAAAGGCCATCGAGGCCATGATCGACTTGGCACTGCAGCGCTTTGACATCTTTGCCGTCCGTGTGATTCACCGCGTCGGGCTGCTGCAGCCAAGCGATCAAATCGTACTGGTGGCGGTGACGTCGGCGCACCGCGGCCAGAGCTTTCAGGCGTGTGAATTCCTGCTCGACTACCTCAAAACCCAGGCGCCGTTCTGGAAAAAAGAGCACACCCCGCTCGGGGCGCGCTGGGTCGATGCGCGCGCCAGCGACGACGCCGCGCTGGCGCGCTGGGGTGTGAGCGCGCGCAACGCCTGATCGGGCGGCGGGCTTGAAAAGCGAAGCGCCAGCGCCAACTGACTGACAATTCCCCCTTTACGGAGTGCCTACATGCGTATCGACAAGCTCACCACCAAGTTCCAGGAAGCCCTGAGCGAAGCCCAGACGCTGGCGCTGGGCAAGGACAACGCCTATATCGAGCCCGTCCATGTGCTGCTGGCCATGCTGCGCCAGGCCGACGGCCCTGTCTCGCTGCTGCAGCGCGCCGGGGTCAACGTGGCAGGACTGACCAAGGCCGCCGAGGCAGCGCTCAAGCGCTTGCCCGAGGTGCAGGGGCAGGACCAGGTGCAGCCCAGCCCCGATCTGGGCAGGCTGCTGCAGGCGACCGAAAAGGAAGCCATCAAACGCGGCGATCAGTTCATCGCCAGCGAATTGTTTTTGCTCGCGCTGACCGACAGCAAGGGCGAGTTGAGCCGCATGTCCAATGAAAACGGCCTGACCCGCAAGAGCCTGGAAGCGGCCATCACCGCGGTGCGCGGCGGCCAGAAGATGGACAACCCCGAGGCCGAGGGCCAGCGCGAGGCGCTGAAGAAATACACGCTCGATTTGACCGAGCGCGCGCGGCTGGGAAAACTAGACCCGGTGATCGGCCGCGACGACGAAATCCGCCGCGCCATTCAGGTGTTGCAACGCCGCACCAAAAACAACCCGGTCTTGATCGGTGAGCCTGGTGTGGGCAAGACGGCGATTGTCGAAGGTCTGGCGCAGCGCATCGTCGCCGGCGAGGTGCCCGATTCGCTCAAGGGCAAGCGCGTGCTCAGCCTGGACATGGCTGCACTGCTGGCCGGCGCCAAATTCAGGGGCGAGTTCGAGGAACGCCTCAAGACCGTGCTGAAAGAACTGTCCCAGGACGAGGGGCAGACCATCGTCTTTATCGACGAGCTGCACACCATGGTGGGCGCCGGCAAGGCCGAGGGTGCGATGGACGCGGGCAATATGCTCAAGCCGGCGCTGGCGCGTGGCGAGCTGCACTGTGTGGGGGCGACCACGCTGGACGAATACCGCAAATACATAGAAAAAGACGCCGCGCTGGAGCGCCGATTCCAGAAAATACTGGTCGGCGAGCCGACGGTGGAAGCCACCATCGCCATTTTGCGTGGACTCAAAGAGCGCTACCAGGTGCACCACGGCGTAGACATTACCGACCCGGCCATCGTGGCGGCGGCCGAACTCAGCCAGCGCTACATCACCGACCGCTTCTTGCCCGACAAGGCGATCGACCTGATCGACGAGGCGGCGGCCAAGATCAAGATCGAACTCGACTCCAAACCCGAGGTGATGGACAAACTGGATCGGCGGCTGATTCAGTTGCAAATCGAGCGCGAAGCGGTCAAGAAGGAAAAGGACGAGGCATCGCAAAAGCGCTTTGAACTCATCAACGAAGAAATCAGCAAGCTGCAAAAAGAAGTTGCCGACCTCGATGAGATCTGGAAGACCGAGAAAGCCAGCGCCCAGGGCAGCGCCCAGGTGCGTGAGGAGATTGACCAGTTGCGCCAGCAGATCGAGAGCCTGACCCGCAAGGGCGACCTGGCCAAGGTGGCCGAGTTGCAATACGGTCGGCTGCCGGAATTGGAAAAAAGCCTGAAGCAAGCGCAGGACAAGGAGTCAGGCAAGTCGGGCGTCGGTCGGCAACTGCTGCGCACCCAGGTCGGCGCGGAGGAAATTGCCGAGGTGGTGGCGCGCGCCACCGGCATTCCGGTGGCCAAGCTGATGCAGGGCGAGCGCGACAAGCTGCTGCTGATGGAAGAGCGCCTGCACCAGCGCGTGGTGGGGCAGGACGAAGCGATCAGTGCGGTGGCGAACGCGATTCGCCGCTCGCGCTCGGGCCTGTCGGATCCGAACCGTCCGACCGGGTCCTTCCTGTTTCTCGGCCCGACCGGCGTCGGCAAGACCGAGCTGTGCAAGGCGCTCGCCGGCTTCCTGTTCGACAGCGAGGATCACCTGATCCGCATCGACATGAGCGAGTTCATGGAGAAGCACTCGGTGGCGCGCTTGATCGGTGCGCCGCCCGGCTACGTGGGCTACGAGGAGGGCGGCTACCTGACCGAGGCCGTGCGCCGAAAGCCCTACAGCGTGCTGCTGCTCGACGAGGTGGAAAAGGCTCACCCGGACGTCTTCAACGTGCTGTTGCAGGTGCTCGACGACGGTCGCTTGACCGACGGTCAGGGCCGCACGGTCGATTTCAAGAACACCGTCATCGTCATGACCAGCAACCTGGGCTCGCACCTGATCCAAGCCATGGTCGCACGACCCTACGAAGAGATCAAGGAAGCGGTCTGGGCTGAGTTGAAAGAGCATTTTCGGCCCGAATTTTTGAACCGAATCGACGAAACGGTGGTGTTCCACGCGCTCGATGCGCAGCACATCGGCGCCATCGCGGCCATTCAGTTGAAGGTGTTGCAGGCGCGTTTGCAGAAAATGGATCTGCGGCTGGAGGTTTCGGCGACGGCTTTGTCCGAGCTGGCCAAAGTCGGCTTCGACCCGGTGTTCGGTGCCCGCCCGCTCAAGCGTGCGATCCAGCAGCGGATCGAAAACCCGCTCTCCAGGTTGCTGCTGGAGGGCAAGTACCCGCCCAAATCGGTCATTCCGGTGGACGTCGATCCGGTGCGCAACCCCGGCGTGTTCGAGTTCGGTGCCGCCCTGGCGGCCGACTGATCGAGGGCTGCTTATGCGGTCAACCGAACCGGGGCGGGTCAGTAGGGTGCCATGACGCCAGCCGGTTCTGCAACCGAACTGCACGCGCTGTTTGACGCGCAGCACCAGGCCAGCCGCCGCCAGATCGAGGTGCCGCTGGCGCTGCGGCGCGAGCGGCTGCGGCGTGTGGGCGAGTTGCTCAACCGGCACACGGCGGCCCTGGCCGCGGCGGTGCAGGCCGATTTTGGCGTGCGCTCGCCGCAACTGACCGAAGTGGCCGATCTGTTTATGCTGCACGCCCTGCTCGGGCAATTGCAGCGCCAGTTGCCGCGCTGGATGAAGCCGCAGCGCGTTGCCACGCCGTTTTACCTGCTGCCGGCGCGCGCCCACATCCTGCGCCAGCCGCTGGGGGTGGTGGGAGTGATCGCGCCGTGGAACTATCCGCTGCAACTCGCGCTGGGGCCGGCGGCAACGGCGCTGGCAGCAGGCAACCGCGTCATGCTCAAGCCGAGCGAAATCACGCCGCAGACATCGGCGCTGCTGGCGCAACTGGTGCGGCAGTATTTTGCCGCTGACGAATTCTGTGTGCTGACGGGCGGCGTCGAGCTGGCGCGGGACTTTGCCAGTCTGCCGTTCGACCACTTGTTTTTCACCGGCTCGACCAGCGTCGGGCGCGCGGTGGCCGAGGCGGCGGCGCGCAACCTCACCCCTACCACGCTGGAGCTGGGCGGCAAGTCGCCCTGCATCGTCGATGCCTCGTGCGATCTGGCCGACGCGGCGCTGAAAATTGCCCACGGCAAGCTGCTCAACGCTGGCCAGACCTGTATTGCACCCGACTACGTGCTGCTGCCGCGTGGACGTGAGGCTGCGTTCGAGCGGGCTTTTTCCGCTGCGGTGGCGCGCTTGTTCCCCGTGCTTGCCGGCAACCCCGACTACGCCAGCATCATCAGCGACCGACAGCACGCGCGCTTGCTGTCTTTGCTGGCGCAAGCGCAGGCGCAGGGTGCACGGCTGGTGCCGATGGCGCCCGCAGAGACCGACGGCGTCAACCTGCGCCAGATGAACCCGGTGCTGGTGTTTGACCCGCCACCCGGTCTGCGCTTGCTGGACGAGGAGATTTTTGGTCCGATTTTGCCGGTGCTGCCGTACGATAGCCTGGCGCAGGCGATCGACGCCATCAACGCGCGTGCGCGTCCGCTGGCGCTGTACTGGTTCGGCCGCGACCACGCCGCGCGCGACCGCGTGCTGCGCCAGACGGTCAGCGGAGGCGTCACGGTCAACGACACGCTGCTGCACGTCGCGCACGAAAACCTGCCTTTTGGCGGCGTGGGCCACAGCGGCTGGGGCGCCTACCATGGCGAGACGGGCTTTTTGCGCTTCACCCAGCAAAAGCCGGTGCTGTTGCAGTCGCGTTGGGCGCTTGGGCGCTTGTTTTATCCGCCCTATGGAGCGCGACTGGCGCGGCTGCTGGGTTTGCTCAAACGCTGGCTCTGAGGGGGCTCGGCCTCTCAGGGCAGGTCTTCAGCGGCAACACCTTGTGCGCTGGCACCGGCGTGCTGCAGGTAACCCTCAGCGTGCAGATGGTGCGCCAGGGCTGAAACGTCATCGCCCAGCAGCAGCGAAAGCTCGCCGGCGCTGCGCCTGCCATTGGCCAGCAGCAGCAGACTGTGGGCGTGTCGACCCACGACGCCTGGACGTGCCAAGACATCCCAACCCTTGGCGGTTTTGACGTAGCAAGCGGCACGTTGCACCCGGCTGTCTCCCAAAGTTCGAGTCAGATTTCACAAGCCCATGGCCAAATTATCAATCAAAACCGTGACAAAAGACTGCTTGAGCACAGCCCGTGTAGGCCCATTTTTTTATTTTCCATTTTCCATTTGCCGTGGCGCTCGACGCGGCCTGATCGGCCCGGTGCAGCAACCTGAGACCGCCATCGACCTGGCTGCGGCGGGTGCTGCGAGCGCGTGTGCGCTGCCCGCGCTACCATGGCTTGCATGAGAGCCACCAGCCTGGACGACGCGCCTGCTGCCCGAACAATCGAGTTCAGGCAGGATGCAAGCGTCATCGGATGGGTCGGTCTGGCGCACGGCACCTCGCATTTTTCGCAGCTCTTGCTGGCACCGCTGTTTCCGGTTTTCATGCGCGACTTCGGTTTGAGTTACGCCGAGGTCGGTCTGCTGATGAGCGTGTTTTTCGTCATCTCCGGCATCGGGCAGGTCGGCGCCGGTTTCGTGGTGGATCGCATCGGCGCGCAGCCGGTGCTGCTGGCCGCGCTGGGCTGCTTTTTGTTGGCAGCACTGCTGGCGGCCCAGGTCAGCGGCTACGGCGGCTTGCTGCTGGTGGCCGTGCTGGCCGGCTTGGGCAATGCGCCGTTTCATCCGGTCGACTTCGCCATTTTGAATCAGCGCGTCTCGCCGCAGCGGCTCGGACATGCCTACAGCGTGCACGGTCTGAGCGGCTATCTGGGCTGGGCGTTGGCGCCGGTATTTCTGATCGGCATCAGCACCCTGGCCGATTGGCGCCTGGCCTACTGGGCGGCAGCGGTTTTTTATGCGCTGGTGCTCGCGCTGCTGATTTGGCAGCGCGACAAGCTGCGCACCACGGTCGCCCCGCGCGATCGCACCCGGCCCGCCGGGGCCGACTTGGCGTACCTGAGGCTGCCGGTGCTGTGGGGGTGTTTTGTTTTTTTCATGCTCTCGACCATGACGCTGGCGGTGGTGCAGAGCTACGTGCCGTCCATTCTCAAGCACCAGCACGATATCGGTCTGGCCGCTGCCACGCTGGGGGTCAGCGCCTATATGCTGTGCGCTGCCGTGGGGATGCTGATCGGTGGTTTTGTGGTCGGGCACAGCCAGCGGCGCGGATACCGCAGCGAGCGCGTGGTGGCGCTGGCGATATCGGTGGGCGCGCTATTGCTGTTGCTGTGCGCCAGCGCTTGGCTCAGCGCTGGCGCGACTTTGCTCGTTTTGGCGGCAACCGGTTGTGCCGTCGGGGTGGCGGGGCCCAGCCGCGACATGATGATTCGCCAGGCCACGCCAGCCGGCGCCACCGGCCGCGTCTACGGCACCGTCTACGCCGGGCTGGACGTCGGTTTTGCCGTCTCGCCGCTGTTGTTCGGACTGTTCATGGACCGCGGCTGGTACGCGCTGACGCTGGCCGGGGCGGCGTTGTTCTTGTTTTTGTCGGCGCTGACCGCGCTCGGTGTCGGACGAAAAAGCGTTTGAGCGCAGGTGGCGCCGTGCGCCGCCCGCCGCGCTTCAGGGTGCAGCCAGCCCGGCTTGCAAGGCCTGCGCCAGTTCGATCACGGCCATCGCATAGAAGCTGCTTTGGTTGTAGCGCGTGATGACGTAGAAATTTTGTGTCCCGGCCACAAAGCTGGACGGGTTGCTGCCGTTTTTCAGTTCGATCAGCGCCAGTTCTCCGCTGTGTTGCTGGGCTGTGGTGTCGAGCCGCGCACCGTGGGCGTGGAACTGCGCCACGCTGAAGCTGGGCCGCACGCTGGGAGCGAGCAGGGTGGTTTTGTCAATTTGGGTCGGGTCGAAAGTGACCGGAAAATGGGTCGGCATGCCGGTCTGCCAGCCGAAGGCTTTGAAGTAGTTGGCCACCGAGCCGATGGCGTCGACCGGGCTGTCGAACAGGTTGACCTGGCCGTCGCGGTCAAAGTCGACGGCAAAGTTGACCCAACTGCTGGGCATGAACTGGGGCCAGCCCATGGCGCCGGCAAAGCTGCCGCGCAGGGCTTGCGGGTCGAGGCCGTAGCGCTGCGTCAGGCTCAGATAGTGTCCGAGTTCAGACTTGAAAAATTCGCTGCGGGCCGCCGCGCGCGGGTGGCTGGCGGGAAAGTCGAACGCCAGCGTGGCGAGCGCGTCGATGACGCGAAAACCGCCAAGCTGACGCCCGTACAGGGTTTCGATGCCGATCACGCTGACGATCAGGCTGGCCGGTACGCCAAATTCAGCTTCGGCACGCGCCAGGCTGCTGCGGTGTTCGCGCCAGAATTGCAAACCCGCGCGCAGGCGCACGGGTTCGACGAATCGGGCACGGTAGACGGCCCAGTTGTTTGTCCCTTGCGGCGCGGGCGTCATCAGTCGCACCACTTGGGGCAGGTGCCGGGCCTGAGCGATTTGCTGCTGCACCCAGGCTGGGTCGAGCCCGTGTCGCTGCGCGAGTTGCTCGGCCAGTCTCAGTGCGCCAGCGTGTTGCGCGTAGCGCAGCGCAGCCGCCTCGGGTCGGCCCGGGCCGCCTCGGGCGCGGCGGTCCGGGCTGCCTGGGCCGCCGCCGGTACGCCCGGCCATCCCAGGGCGGCCAGCAGCAGCGCAGCGGTCGGCGCTTTGCGCCAAGGATTCCAAGCGGGCGAAGAATTCGATTTCATCGGGTGTTTTTGCTGGGCCAGACGATTTGTCTGTACTCGCTGCGCAGTGTAGCCAGCTCGATGCTGCTGTGGGCGCTGTAGCGCTGTGCTTCGAGCCGCAGCAGCCAGCGACACAGGCTGCGGCTGAATTCATTGTCGCCAAAATGTTGCTGCACCTGTTGCGCCAGGGCGCGTGGCGGCAGGTGGGCGCCCGGCGCCAGCCCATGCCCTTGCAAGCGCTGGCGGCTGCGCTGTAACAGCCGCAGCCAGGGGTCGTGTTGCTGGCGTTGCCACAGTGTCCAGGCCGCGCCCGCCAGACCCAGCAGCAGCACCAGAGCGATCAGCAGTTTGGCCAGGTCGGCCCAGCTCGGGCTGGCAAAGCCCAGGCTTTTGAGCAGGTCGAATTGCCGCTCCCGGTTGTGCTTGAGCACCCATTGGTTCCAGCGGTTGTTCGCCGCTTCCCACAGCGCGCGCAACTGGGTCGCCAGCGTGGGGTTGAGGGTGCGTATGGCGCCGGCCAGCGCGCCCTCGGGTGCGCGCAGCCGTTGTAGCGTACCGATGCGCTGCGGGGCTACTGATGCCGTCGGGTCGACCCGTACCCAGCCTTGGTCGCGCAGCCAGACCTCGGCCCAGGCGTGGGCGTCGCTTTGGCGCACCGTCCAAAAGCCGTCCACTGGGTTGAGTTCGCCGCCCAGGTAGCCAGTGACGATGCGCGCCGGGATGTCGAGCGCGCGCATCAGAAGCACGAAGGCCGACGCAATGTGTTCGCAAAACCCTTCGCGCCGGTCGAACCAGAATTCGTCGGCGCTGTGCGGGCCAAACAGGCCCGGCTCCAGGGTGTAGCTGTAGCCGCCGCTGCGCAGCCGCTCCAGCACGGCCTGCACCAGCGCCGGGTTGGCCTGGGAGCCAAAGCCGTGTTGTTGGCGCAGCGTTTGCGCCAACGCCAGCGTGCGCGGGTTGTAGCCGGGCGGCAGGCGGGTGTGTTCGTGCAAGGCCGGCACCAGCCTGAGCGGGCCGTGAGCAAAGTGGGGATAGCTGACGGCGCGGTAGCGCAGCAGTTCACTGATGGGGCGGCGCGTGTGCCACTGCAAGTCGCTCGACATGAAGGCCTCGTGTCCGGCCAGCAGCGGCGCCTGCGGCGTGGCTTCGAGCACGAACAACCAAGGCCGCAGGTGCGGCTCCAGGGTCACTTCGTAGTGCAGCGCCGCGCCAGTGACGCGCAGGTCGGCAGTCAGTGCCATGCTGGCGGGCAGGCTGGAGCGCAGTGCGCGCCACTCGGTGCCATCAAAGTCGCCCAACACCGGACCACGCAAGTAAAGGTACTCGGGCGCTGGCGGCGCGCCGTCAAAGCGAATGCGCAGCGCAATGCGCTCGTCCAGCGCCAGCCGTGCAATCTGCCCGACCCGCATCTGCTCGGACAAGCCGCTGCGCCCGCTCATGCCGTCACTGGGCAGACTCCACAGCGGCTCCATGCGTGGAAACAGCAAAAACAGCACCAGCATGAGGGGTGCGCCCAGCAGCGCCATGCCGGCGGCGATGCGCGCCGACTGCGCCAGCGGCGGCCGACCCACCGGCAGGTGGGCGTTGACCAGGGCGGTCAGCAGGCCAAGCACGGCCAACACAGTGCCGATGGCACTCAGCAGCGATTGCGAGTAGAAAAAGTGCGTCAGCAGGGTGAAGAAGGCCAGAAAGAACACCACGAAGGCGTCGCGCCGGGCGCGCAGCTCCAGCGTTTTCAGCGCCAGCAGGGCAACGATCAGGGTGACGCCGGCGTCGCGCCCGAGCAAGCTGTCGTGTGTCAGCCAAGTCGCCCCCAGCGTTAGCGCCAGCAGAGCGGCGCGCCAGCTCCAGCCCGGCAGCGGCTGGCCGCGCAGCGCCAGGGTGGCGCGTGCGGCCAGCACGGCGCCGCTCAGCAGCGTGCACCACCAGGGAATGTGGCCGACTTGGAGCAGCACCACCCAGCCAATCACGGCCAGCATAAAGAAGGTGTCGCGTGTCTCGCGCGGCAGTTGCACCAAGGTCTGCGCAGCCCGTCTCAACATAGGGCCAGCGCCTCCAGACAGCGGGCGCAGTGCGCCGGGCCTTGGCTCGGCGCAATTTCGCACCCGGGCAGACGCAGCCCATAGTCGAGCCCGAGGCGCTCGGCCAACAAGACCCAGGCGCACAGGCGCGACAGGCGCGCCTCAAAGGGGGCGGCGCCGCAGTGTGCATGGTCCAGCCAGAGCTGCTGGTGCTGCGAGACCAGCGTGTCGCGGCTGACCAGTTCGTTGCGGCCGGCAGCAAAGGCTTGTGCGGCTTTTTTCCAGACCACGGTTTTCTGCGGGTCGCCGCGCCGGTAGGCACGCACGCCGTCAAATTCACCGCTGCTGCTGCTGCTGGCGTGCGTGCTGGAGCTGCCGTCGGCGTGCGGCTGGACCAAAGGCAGCGGCGGTGCAGGCAACTCCGGGCTGGGGTAGACCAGGACCAAAGCCGCCGTGCGCCAGACCGCCCAGACGCGAAACGTGCCGAGCGGAAACAGCGTTTGCACCATCAGCGCTGGCAGCGGGTGGCGGCCGCGCTGCGGCGCGCGCCAGCTGGCTTGCACATTGGCGCTGCCCTGCGCGGGCACATCGGTCCAGGCCAGCGCGGGTGGGGCCGCGTCGGCGTTGATGACGCCCAGGCCAATGCCAAAGCGCGTGCGCCGCTGTGGGTTGTGCAGATGCAGCGCCAGCGTCAGCGCCTGACCGGCGTGCGCTGGCAAGGGCGGGTCCAGGTGCAGCGTCAGGCCGCACAGGTTGCGCTGGCAGATATACATACCGACGGCAGCGCTGCCAGCCAGCAGAAAAGTCAGCAGGTAACCCAGGTTGAGCTGGTAATTGATGCTGGCCAGCAGCAGCAGCAGCAGCGTGAGCAGCAGCATCCAGCCGGCGCGGGTCGGCAGGATATAGACCCGGCGCTGGCTCAGGGTGAGGGTGTCGCTGGCGGGCAGGCGCTGATGAAGCCAGTTTTGTAGCCTTCGTCGCAGCGTCACCCACCACCGGTACTGGGTGGACGGCGCAGCTGATCGCGCCTTGGTCTTGGCCCAGTGCAGCAGGGTTTTCGGATTCACGGCAGCGGCACGGCGTCAAGCATGGCGCGCACCTGCTCGAGCGCGCCGCGCCCGGCATCGCTGCGTGCAGTCAAGCGGTGCGCCGCGGTCTGCGGCAAGATGGCGGCGATGTCGTCCGGCGCCACGTAGTCGCGCCCGCACAGAAAAGCCTGCGCCTTGGCTGCGCGCAACACCGCCAGCGCGGCACGCGGCGACAAGCCCTGCACAAACCAACGGCCCGAGCGCGTTGCCGCCACCAGGTCTTGCAAATATTCCAGCACCGCTTCGGCGCTGTGGATCTGGCTCACGCTGCGCTGCAACTGCGCCAGCTCAGGCGCCGAGAGCACCGCGGGCAACTGCTCGATCAGCTCGCGTCGTTCGGCACCGCGCAGCAGTTCGCGTTCGGCCACGCGGTCCGGGTAGCCCAGCGAGAGCCGCATGTGAAAGCGATCGAGCTGCGATTCAGGCAGCGCGTAGGTGCCCAACTGGTCGTGCGGGTTTTGCGTCGCAATGACGAAAAACGGGTTCGGCAGCGCGCGCGTCGATCCTTCGACTGTGACCTGTTTTTCCTCCATTGCCTCCAGCAGCGCGCTTTGCGTCTTGGGGCTGGCGCGGTTGATTTCGTCGGCCAGCAGCACCTGGGCAAACACCGGCCCCGGGTGAAAGACGAAGGCTTCGCGGCCGCGCTCGTAGATCGACACGCCCACCAGGTCGCTGGGCATGAGGTCGGCGGTGAACTGCACGCGCGAAAATTGCAGGCCAAACGAGCGCGCCAGCGCATGCGCCAGCGTGGTTTTTCCCACGCCTGGCACGTCCTCAATCAGCAAGTGACCGCCGGCCAGCAGGCAACCGACACAGTCGCTGATTTGGGACGACTTGCCCACGATCACCGTGTTAAGCTGCTCGGAGAGTTGGTGTATTTTCAGGTGGGCATTCATCCCGCTAACCATAGCTTAAAAATACCATGAGACAAGCCACCGGATACTTCACGCACAAAAATTGTCGGCGCCACGAAATGGGCCCGGGGCATCCGGAATGCCCGCAGCGGCTTGATGCGATCGAAGACCGGCTGCTCATCAGCGGGCTGGACGTGGCGCTGGAGCGGCGCGAGGCCACCCCGGCTTCGATGGCCGACCTCGAACTCGCGCACGGCCGCATGCACCTGGCGGCGCTGCGCGGTCTGACCGAATGTCTGCGCGACGAGATCGCCGCCGGTGGCCCCAGCCATGCGCAACTCGACCCCGACACCTGCATCAACGTGCATTCGTGGGACGCGATCTTGTACGCTGCCGGCGCGGCCATCGACGCCACCGACGCCGTCATGGCCGGTGAGCTGACGAATGCGTTTTGCGCTGTGCGCCCGCCCGGTCACCACGCCACGCGCAACCAGGCGATGGGTTTTTGTTTCGTCAACAACGTCGCGGTGGCGGCCAAGTACGCGCTCGAGCGCCACGGTCTCAAGCGTGTGGCGCTGATTGATTTTGACGTGCACCACGGCAACGGCAGCGAAGACATTGTGGCTGGGGACGAGCGCATTCTCATGTGCAGCTACTACCAGCACCCGTATTACCCCGAGTGGAGCCACGCCAGCGCCCCCAATCTGGTGAACCTGCCGGTACCCGCCTACAGCCGAGGAGCAGAAATTCGGACGCTGATCGAGACCGCCTGGCTGCCCCGGCTGGAAGCACACCGGCCCGAGATGATCTTCATCAGCGCCGGCTTTGACGCGCACCGCGAAGACGACATGGGACAGCTTGGCCTGGTCGAGCAAGATTTCGCCTGGATCACCCAGCGCTTGAAGGAGGTGGCGCAACGCCACGCCCAGGGCCGCATCGTCAGTTGCCTGGAAGGCGGCTACGACCTGAGCGCGCTGGCGCGCAGTGTGGAGGCGCACTTGCGCGTGCTGGCCGACGTTTGAGCGTGCGTCGCTTCGGGGTTTGTGGCCTGGTGCGCGGGTTTGCAGCGGCTGTAGCTCAGCCCGGCGCCGGCGCGCTGCTGAATAGGTTGGGTAGCGGGAAAATCCAGCGCTGTCTTGCCGGATCGGTCATAGGCTGCCAGACAGGCTGCTGCGGATCAACCCGACCACCAGCCCTTCGATGGCAAAGCTATCGCCCTCTTGCACCACCATGCTGGGGTAATCGGGGTTTTCGGCCTGCAGTTCGATCTGTTGCAGCCGGCGCACGAAGCGCTTGACCGTGACTTCATCGAACAGGCGTGCGACGATGATCTGGCCGCTGTGGGCCTCATTGCAGCGCTGTACCGCGAGCAGGTCGCCAGCCAGAATGCCTGCGTCGCGCATCGATTGGCCTCGCACCCGGAGCAGGTAGTCGGGTGGTCGCTGAAACAAGCTGGAATCGACCCGGTAGGTGTGCTCCACATGTTCCTGCGCCAACAGCGGCGCACCGGCCGCTACGCGGCCGACCAGCGGCAGGCTGAGCAGTGTGCCGCGCGCGGCGTTGACGCACTGCAACTCTTCGCGGCGCAGCCGTATGCCGCGCGACGCCCCGCTCAGGAGTTCGATGGCGCCCTTGCGCGCGAGCGCGCGCAAATGATCTTCGGCCGCATTGGCCGATTTATAGCCCAGCGTGGCGGCAATTTCAGCCCGCGTTGGGGGCGCGCCGTTGCGTGCAATGCAATCCTGGATTAAGGCCAAAATCTGGGCTTGCCGCTGGGTCAGCGCCTGGCCTGCCTGGTGTGCAGCGTGGTCGATGGCAGCCTCTTGCAAAAATGCCGAACGCCCAAACGCTGTGCCGACGTTTCAGGTTCCGGTGGGTAGAAAAAATCTGTTGATCCGATTATCCAGCAGCCGTCATTCCAAGCAAGGACGAACGAAATTCAGAAACGGTCTGAACGCAACAAATGAAAGGCGACCTGGCCGGCCTGGCCCTGGCGCTGCACCTGCAGGCCCAGCGCGGCCAGTTCGTCAGTGCGCCAGATGCGCGGTGCCTCCAGATAGATCAGACCGTTTTCAGTCAGGCACGCGCGCGCCGCCGCCAGCGCGGCCAGCAGCAGGGTTGCGGGCTCATCGGTGCAAAAAGGCGGGTCTAGAAACACCAGGTCAAGTCCTTGCCCGCTGCGCTGACGCAAGACCGCCAGCGCATCACCGCGCAGCACCCGCACCGTGTCGGCCCTGAGTCGCAGCTTGATCTGCTGCAAATGGGCCAGCGCTGCCACATCCTGCTCGACCAACAACACCTCGGAGGCGCCACGCGAGGCGGCTTCAAAGCCGAGCGCACCACTGCCGGCAAAGGCGTCCAGGCAGCGCCAGCCGTTCAGGTCTTGCCCGAGCCAGTTGAACAGCGTCTCGCGCACCCGCGAAGGCGTCGGACGCAGACCCGCACGGTCAGCCAGCGCCAGCTTGCTGCGCTTCCACTGGCCGCCGATGATGCGCACCTCGTTGCGAGGCGCAGAGCGGGGTTTGACCGGTGCGGCAACAGACTTTTTGGAAGAAATAGACATGGTTTCAAGTGTCGCACGGATGCCCATAGGGACGCGAGAGCGGCGCAAATCAGGATGAAAAGCCTGCCGCAGCAGCCAAGACGGCTGCGCCCGCCCAGCCGATTGGGCCTGTCTTGCCGCACAATTCACCCATGACACTTCAATGGCGCAAGCTCCAGCGGCTGTGGCGGCCGCGCAGCGGTCTGTTCTGGCTGTTTCTGGTCTTCAATGCCCTGTCGGCCTTTCTGGCTTGGTACGTTCACCTGAATCAGCCGCCCGAGCCGCTGCGCGTTGTGCTGGTGCTGCTGGCATTGATCAACACCGGCATGGGCTGGCTGATGCTGTTGTTTTTGTGGCGCGAGGGTGCTCAGGCAGACGCGGACAGATGAGGCGTGGGTTTGCCCTCAGGCCGCTCGATGCGCAACGATATGCTGGTAGGCGTGCCAGCTCGCGTGGCCTATTACCGGGCCGACGACCAGCAGGCCTAGCAGGGCCGGCAGCATGGCCAGACCGATCAGCAGCGTGATGAGCGCGCCCCAGAGCAGCATCACGCCGGGATTTTCCAAGCAGGCGCGGATGCTGGTCAGTCCGGCTGAGATCGCATCGACCTGGCGATCCAGAATCATCGGGATCGAAATCACGCTGGTGACAAAAATCAGGCCGGCGAAAATGCCGCCGACAGCGGTATAGGTGATGAGGAAGCTGATGTTTTCCAGCTTGAACAATTGCTGCAACAACCCGTCGGTGCTTGGCATGGTGTTGAAGGAGATGGCAAACACCACCAACGAAGCGCGCCCCCAGAGCAGCTCCAGAATCAGCAGCAGGCCGGCAAAAATGCCCATTGTTCCCAGGGTGGGCCTCCAGGCCAGCAGCGAAGCGCGCAGCGAAGGCGTAGCCCCAGGGGTTTGCAGCGCTCGACTGGTGTGGTACAGACCGAGACACAGAAAGGGGCCCATCAGCAAAAAACCCGCCGCGAGCGCCATCACATAAGCTGGGGACGAACGAAACACCGCCAGCAGCGCGTAGCCCATAAGTACAAAGCACAGGCCGTAAAACAGCCCGATACGGGGGCAGCGCCTAAAGTCGTTCCAGCCCAGCCGAATCCAGCGCAACGGGTCAAGCCAGCCCAGGCGGGCCAGCGGCAGCGAGAGCACCGATTCAACCGCATCGGGCGCGCTGCTGGCGTGAAAACTGCCGACAGCCCCGGGTGCCTGTTCTTGCTCGGGTGCAGACTTGGATGCGCCGACATCGCTCATGGAATCCCTTTTCCCGCAGCCAATGTAGGCCGGGCTGATTGACTGTGCCACAGGCAGTGCGCCATAACCATCCTGGCTGTGTGACATTGTTCAGCCCCAGGCGGATTTTGAATGTGCCGCAAGCGCGCGCCAGCTAAACTGCCGCTCCATGACCCCTTTATTTCAGCCGCCTTATGTGCTTGTAGACGAAGCCGTCGAAGCTTTGCGGCGCCAGGGCTTTGCCCTCATCAGCGCCGCCGACGTGCGCCAATGGTTGCCTGCCCGTGCCGACGAGCTTGATGTGCTGCACCGCGGCTGGAGCGATTTGCCGTCCGACGCTTATCTGCGCGACGGCGGGCGTTACCGGCGGCGGCGTTACGGCTGCTTTGTGCAGCGCGGCACCGAACTGCAGCAAATGCCACACCGCGCGCACTGGCAGCCGCTGGAATACAACGCCTTGCACGGCGGCATGCGGCGCTGGTTTGAGCCTTTGTTGCCGCAGACGCTGGCGCAGGCGCTGTGGCCGCGCCTGCTGCTGCGGGTGGGCGAACTGGTGTCGGCCTTGCACGGCGAGCAGCCCTGGTACATCGAGGCGCACACTTTTCGCATCGACACCACCGACGGCATTGGCCGGCCCACGCCCGAAGGCGCGCACCGCGACGGCGTCGATCTGGTGGCGGTGTTCATGCTGGAGCGATCGAACATCAAGGGCGGCGAGAGCCGGGTGTTCGAGGCCGATGGCCCGAGCGGCCAGCGTTTCACGCTCAGCCAGCCCTGGTCGCTGCTGCTGCTCGACGACGCGCGCGTGATACACGAGAGCACGCCGATTCAGCCGCTGCAGGCCGGTGGCTTTGGCTGGCGCGACACCCTGGTGCTGACCTACCGGCGCGGCGGCTTCCAGGGTGACGAAGATGCCGTTTGAACCTCAGACGCGCTCAAAAATGGCCGCAATGCCCTGGCCGCCTCCAATGCACATGGTCACCAGCGCGTAGCGTGCGCCGATGCGCTGGAGTTCGTGCAGCGCCTTGACCGTGATCAAGGCGCCGGTGGCACCAATCGGGTGGCCAAGCGAAATGCCCGAGCCGTTCGGATTGACCTTGGCGGGATCGAGGCCGAGGTCGCGCGTGACGGCACAGGCCTGCGCGGCGAAGGCCTCGTTGGCCTCTATCACGTCCATGTCGGCCACGCTCAGGCCGGCTTTTTGCAGCGCCAGTCGGGTCGCCGGCACCGGGCCTATGCCCATGTACTTGGGGTCTACGCCCGCGTGCGCGTAAGCCACCAGGCGCGCCATGGGTGCCAGACCGCGCGCGCGCGCGACTTGCGCATCCATCAGCAGCACGGCAGCCGCGGCGTCGTTGATGCCCGAGGCGTTGCCCGCCGTCACGCTGCCGTTTTCCTTCACAAAAACGGGTTTGAGCCGGGCCAGGTCTTCCAGGCTGCAATTGGGACGGAAGTGCTCGTCGGTGAGGTAGGCCACTTCGCCTTTTTTGCTTTTCAGCAGCACGGGGACGATTTGGTCTTTGAAACGGCCTTCCTGTGTGGCGCGTTCGGCGCGGTTGTGGCTTTGCACCGCCAGCGCGTCTTGCTCGGCGCGGCTGATGCCCCATCGGGTGGCGATGTTTTCTGCCGTCACGCCCATGTGGACGGCGTGAAACGGGTCGTGCAGCGCGCCTGTCATCATGTCAACCATTTTGCTGTCGCCCATACGCGCACCCCAGCGCATGTTCAGGCTGGCATAAGGCGCGCGGCTCATGTTTTCGGCCCCGGCGCCAATGGCAATGTCGGCATCACCGAGCAAAATGCTTTGCGCGGCCGACACCACCGCCTGCAGGCCCGATCCGCACAGGCGGTTGACGTTGTAAGCCGGCGTGTCTTCGCCGCAACCGCCCTGCAGCGCTGCCACGCGCGAGAGGTACATGTCTTTCGGTTCGGTGTTGACCACATGGCCAAACACCACGTGCCCGACGTCCTTGCCGTCGACCCCGGCGCGCGCCAGCGATTCGCGCACCACCAGGGTGCCCAGTTCGGTGGGGGCAATGTCTTTCAGGCTGCCGCCATAGGTTCCAATGGCGGTGCGAACGGCACTGACGACGACGACTTCTCGGCTCATGAACGGCTCCTTGGGAGTGGTTTGTCTAAACGAACGGGCATGACTTTGAAAGCCACCCCGGAAAATGAAAGTCATGCCCGTTCTCCCTCACCCCCAACCCCTCTCCCCCCCCCCCCGCCGCCGTACAGGGTGTCGCCCCAGATGGGGTGGCCTATGGCCTGCAGGTGTACGCGCAACTGGTGCGAGCGGCCGCTGATGGGTTCGAGTTCAAGCCGGGTCGTCAAGGGCTGGTCTGCCGGGTCGTCCGGCTGCGCCGCCAGCCGCCAGCGTGTCAGGCTCGGTTTGCCGTGCAGATGGCAGACCTTGCTGCGGGGCCGGTCGAGCCAGTCGGCCAGCAGCGGCAGCTCGACGCTGTTCCAGCCGTTGTCGGGGCTGGGGTTGTGCAGCGCGCCGGCCACCACGGCGCAGTAGCGTTTGCCGATGCGGCGTTGCTCGAAGGCGCTGCCGAGTTGGCGCTGCGCCGCGCTGCCGCGCGCCATCAGCAGCAGGCCCGAGGTAGCCATGTCGAGCCGGTGCACCACCAGGGCATCGGGCCAGACGGCTTGCGCGCGCGCGCTCAGACAGTCCTGCCGCTGCGGGCCGCGTCCGGGAACCGACAGCAGGCCGGCTGGTTTGTCCAGCACCAGCAGATCGGCGTCGGCGTACAGCACCGACAGCGCCTGGTCGGGCTCGGTCGTGAGGGCGGGCGCGCTCACGGTGCGAGCCCGAGTGCGGTCTGCACTTCGGCGCCATCGAGGCTGCGCGCAGCGCCAAAACCGGCCACCTGGCGCGCTTGTTGCACCTGCAGACGAACGAAGCGAAAGTCGCCCAATTGCGTCATCGGCTCGGCCTCGGGAAAGCGTTGCAGGTACAAGGCCCGGCAGGCCAGCGCGTCCGAACTGCCGGGCGCCAGCAGCGTGGCGCTGGCTTGCAGCGTCACGCGCGCCAGCGCATGCACCGGCTCGGCCGCCGCTTCGCTCTGGCACACCAGCAAGGAGACGCGCGGCTCGCGCAGCAGGTTGGCGCTGTGCGCGGCCAGTGCGCTCACATGGATGAGCAGGCAGCGCTGCTCGGTGTCGATCGCGTAGGGCACCATGGAGACGAAAGGCGCACCGTCTGCGCCCAGCGTGCCCAGGGCGGCGCAGCGCTGGTGCTGCAGCAGCTCGCGCAGCGCGCGCGTCAGGCTGTGTTCATTGGCCATGTCTCAGGTGGGTCAGCGCACCAACACATCGGCGCGTCGGTTGCGCGGCTCGACCACTTCATCTTCGGTCGCCAGCAGGGGTTCGCGTTCGCCGCGACCGATGGCCTGCACCAGCTCGGCGGCAAAGCCGCGCTCGATCAGCAGCGCACGCACGGCTTGCGCGCGCTGTAGCGACAGCCGGTCGTTGTCTGCGACCGAGCCTTGGCGATCGGTGTGGCCGGTGATGACGATCTCGCCGCCAGCGCGGGTGCGCGCGCGATCGGCCTGGCGCAGACCGTCGCCGGGGCGCGGGCTGCACCGGGCGTCGGCCGAACCGAGCCAGGCCTCACCCTCGACGTGCTTGAAGGTGCCGATCCGGGGTGTTGCGGTGGCGCCGGCCAGCGCGGTGCAAGCGGCGCTGCCGGCGGCGCCAGGCTGTGCCGCCAGCCCGGGCGTGCCGCCCAGCAGTGCAGTCAGCAAGGGCAGGGTGATCAACAGGCGCATTTTTTCTCTGTCTCGAGCAGCTTTGAATGGTAGCGGATACCGTGGCCATCGGTCGCGCAATCCCGCCTGGACGGTGGGCCGACCCGTGGCGCCTGCCCGTGCCACCGACACCGCAGCGGCACAAAGAGCCCGCTCGTGTTAACTTTCGGCCCGCCACAGCTACATCTTCAGCGCATGACCACATCAAACAAACGGCTCGCGGCCCTTGCAGACGAGCGCTTGCGCGGTATGCGGCGCGGCCTGGAAAAAGAAAGCCTGCGGGTGCGGCCCGACGCTCAACTGGCCTTGACGCCGCACCCGCAGGTGCTGGGCAGTGCGCTGGCGCATTCGCACATCACCACCGACTTCAGCGAAGCGCAGCTTGAATTCATTACCGGCGTGCACGACAGCGTGCGCGCCTGCCTGAATGAACTGACCGAAATTCACCAATTCACTCTGCACAGCTTGCAGCAGGTTCAGCAGGGCGGCGGCGCTGAAATGCTCTGGGTCGCCAGCATGCCGTGCGTCCTGCCAGCCGACGAGACGATTCCGATTGGTGTCTACGGATCGTCCAACGTCGGGCGTGCCAAGAGCGTCTACCGCATGGGTCTGGGCCACCGCTACGGCCGCCGCATGCAGACCATTTCGGGCATTCACTACAACTGGTCGCTGCCCGGGGTGAGCGACGACGGTTATTTTGCGCTGATCCGCAACTTTCGCCGCCATGCGTTTGTTTTGCTGACTTTGCTGGGCGCATCGCCCGCAGTCTGCTCCAGCTTCGTCGAAGGCCGCACGCACGAGCTGCAGGCGCTGGGGCAGGGCAGCACCTTGCACATGCCGCACGGCACGTCCTTGCGCATGGGGCGTCTGGGCTATCAGAGCGCGGCGCAGGCCACGCTGGATGTGAGTTACAACGATTTAGAGGGCTATGCGGCCTCGCTGCAAAGCGCGCTCACACAGCCCTGGCCGGCGTACGAAAGCGTGGGTATTCGCAACCCCGGCGGCGATTACAACCAGATTGCCACCTCGCTGCTGCAAATCGAAAACGAGTTTTACGGCAGCATCCGCCCCAAGCGCGTGACGGCGCCGGGCGAGCGGCCCTTGCACGCCCTGCGCGAGCGCGGCGTCGAGTACATCGAGGTGCGGCTGCTCGACCTCGATCCGTTCGAGCCGATCGGCATTTCGGCCGCCACGCTGCACCTGCTCGACGTGTTTTTGTTGCACTGTCTGCTGAGCGACAGCCCGCCTGACTCACCGGCCGAAAACCGCGAGCTGGCGCACAACCAGCAGCTCAGCGCCGCGCGCGGGCGCACACCCGGTCTGTGCCTGTGGCGCGCCGGGCAAAGCATTTCGCAGCAGCAGTGGGGCCTGGAGCTGCTGGAGCAGTTGCCACCGATCGCGCGCCGGCTCGATGAGCTGCATGGGGGCGACGCCCACGCGCAGGCTGTGGCGCAGGCCAAGGCAGCCTGGCTGGCGCCTGCTTGCCTGCCCGCAGCGCGCGTGCTCGGCGCCATGCGCGAGCAGCACGCCGATTCGTTTCTTGATTTTTCACTGGCGCAGTCAAAGCATACGCAGCGCGAGCTGCTGGCGCTGCCCTGGAGTCAGCAGCAGCAAGCGCGCTTTGAAGCCTTGGCGGCGCAGTCATGGAGCAAGCAGCGCGCCATCGAGGCGGCCGACACGCTGCCGTTTGAAACCTACCGGCAGCAATACCTTGCTAGCGAGCGCCTGGGTCGGGCGCCGGGTCAGACGCGCAGCGCGGCCAAGTCCTGACTGCTTATAAAACAGGCATGATGATTCAAGTGTTTATGAATCAATGGCTTGCGGCTGCCGTACAGAATCGATGCGGGTTTATGCACAGGTTTTTCCCCGTTTTGCAGGGACAAGTCGGCGCCATGTGGACGGGTGCGCTCAGGCCGCGAGTGCCTGCCCCCAGTAGTGGAACGTCCAGGGTTTGGGGCCGCGCAGGTAGCCGGTGTTGAGTGGCGCACAAACAAAACCGGCCGCATGCAGCAGCGCTGGCACGTCGCGGTTGAGGTGGCAGCCGCCGGCCAGTCGCCCCCACAGCGGTTGCAGCCGGTCCTGCCAGCGTGCCACGTAGGCGTCCGGGGCGCGGCCGTGTTCGCAAAACAGCAGCACGCCGCCGGGCGCGAGCACGCGACGCATCTCGCGCAGTGCGGCAAGCGGGTCGGGAATCGAACACAGCGTGTAGGTCAACACCACCGAGTCGAAGCTGGCGTCGGGCCGGGGGATGAGTTCGGCGCTCAAGCCGAGCAACTCGACCTCGATGCCAGCCGCCTTGATGCGACGGCGTGCGCGCGGCTGCATCTCCAGGCCGGGGTCGATGCCGGTGATGCGCTGCACGCGCGAACGGTCGTAATGCGGCAGATTGAGCCCGGTGCCGATACCGACTTCAAGCACGCGCCCGTGCGCCAGCGGCACCACCTGCGCGCGCATGCGCGCGATCATGGGCAGGCCGCAGGCCAAGTCTAGCGCCCAGGCAAACAGGTGACGGTGCAGGCAAGACCAGCACATCAGGTCGGCCCCTGGTGCCTGCTCGCGTGGGTGTGGTGGCCGGCGCGGCCGTGGGCGCGGGAGTCGTGCACGGGTTCCTCTGCGACGTCAAAGCGTTCATTGTGGCACGCTGCTACGGCGCTGAGGGCGCACAATCGCCTGCCTGGCAGCCTGGCGGTGCTGCTGCATAACCCAAGAGCCGATTTCATGAGCATTCAGTGGTTTCCCGGACATATGCACCTGACGCGCAAGGCGATTACCGAGCGCGTGAAAGACATCGACGTGGTGATTGAAATGCTCGATGCGCGTCTGCCCGGCTCCAGCGCCAACCCGCTGCTGGCAGAACTCACCAGCGGGCGACCCACGCTCAAGCTGCTCAACAAGCAAGACCTGGCCGATTCGGTGCGCACCAAGCTCTGGTTGGCGCACTTCAACGCAATGCCCCGAACGCAGGCCATGGCCTCGGACGCCAACGTTGCCGCTCCAGCGCGTATGCTGGTGGCCGCTTGTTCGGCTCTGGCGCCCCTGCGCGGCACGGCGGTCAAACCGATGCGGGTGCTGATTTGCGGGGTTCCGAACGTCGGCAAGTCGACGCTGATCAACACCTTGGCGGGGCGGCGTGCGGCCAAGACCGGCGACGAGGCGGGGATGACGCGCCGGGAGCAGCGCATCGTGCTGGCCGATCATTTTTATTTGTTCGACACCCCAGGCATGTTATGGCCGCGCATTGGCGTGCCCGAGAGCGGATCGAACTTGGCCGCCAGCGGTGCTGTAGGTCGCAACGCCTACGACGAGCAGGAGGTGGCGCTGGAGTTGTTGGCCCGTATCAAGCAGCCCTATGCGGCCTTGCTGCTGGCGCGCTACCGGCTGGGCCTGTTGCCCGAACAAGTGGCCGATCTGGGCGAGCAGGACTTGTTGCGGGCGATTGCCCGCCAGCGGGGTGCGCTTACCGCGGGTGCGCGGATCGACTGGCAAAAAGCAGCCGAAATTGTGCTGAGCGATTTTCGATCGCATCAAATCGGGTGCATGACCTTGGAGACACCGCAGCAGTTTGCCCATTGGACAGACGCCGCTTTGCAGGCCGACGCGCAGCGCCAGGCACGTCAGCAGCAACGGCGCAGCAAGCTGCGCTAGCGCTTGACCGTGTGCCCGCTGCGACTGAGCTGCAGGCCCGCAGCTCAGCCGCAACCGAGCCGTCCGCCGTGAGTCACAGCGGCGAGCGCTGGCCGTGCATCGGTATTACTTTTTCTTTTCTTTGCCGCGCGCCGGCACCGCCGTCACCGGCGGTGTGGGACGGTCCGAGGTGGCCGGTCCCTTGGGGGCCGAGCTGTCCTTTTTCGGTTTTTTCTTCAGTTTTTCGCTGTGCTGCGCTTTGTCGCCCATGATCTGCTCCCATTGCCACCGCACCATGCAGTCAGCCAGCCCCTATGTTAAGCGACTTGAACCCGGTGCTGCGCCGTGTGCAGCTGCCGTTTTTTCGGGCTGGGTGCGGACGCTTTCTACAATCACCGGCATGTCACTGAAAGAATTCACCGCGTCGTCCCCGCTGTTGGCGGGCCTTAACCCCGAGCAGCGTGCCGCTGTCACGCTGGCGCCCGAGCACGCGCTGATTTTGGCCGGTGCTGGCTCGGGCAAGACGCGTGTGCTGACCACCCGTATTGCCTGGCTGCTGCAAACCGGCCAAGTTTCGCCTGCTGGCGTACTGGCTGTGACTTTTACCAACAAGGCTGCCAGAGAAATGATGACGCGGCTGACGAGCATGTTGCCGCTCAACGTGCGCGGCATGTGGATCGGCACTTTTCATGGTCTGTGCCACCGCATGCTGCGCGCGCACCATCTGTTGGCCCGCTTGCCGGCCACGTTTCAGATTCTGGATGCGCAAGATCAATTGGCGGCCATCAAGCGCTTGTGCCGACAGTTCAATGTCGACGAACTGCGTTACCCGCCCAAGGCTTTGCAATCGTTCATCAGCGGCTGCAAGGAAGACAGCATGCGCCCATGCGACGTGCCTGCGCGCGACCCAGACACGCGCAAATGGGTCGAACTGTACGAGCTGTACGAGGCGCAATGCCAGCGCGAAGGGGTGGTCGATTTTGGCGAGCTGATGCTGCGCAGCTTCGAGCTGCTGCGCGACAACGACCCGGTGCGCGCGCACTATCAGCAGCGCTTTCGCCACCTACTGATCGACGAGTTCCAGGACACCAACCGGCTGCAATACGCCTGGATCAAAGCTTTGTGTGCCCCGCCGCTTGGTGTGGCTGTGCCGTTGGCTGCTCAAGCGGTGTTCGCGGTCGGCGACGACGACCAGAGCATTTACGCCTTTCGTGGCGCGCGGGTGGGCAATATGGCCGATTTTGTGCGCGAATACCAGGTGCGCCAGCAGATCAAGCTGGAGCAGAACTACCGCAGTTGCAGCAACATACTGGATTCGGCCAACCAACTCATCAGCCACAACAGCCAGCGCCTGGGCAAGAATCTGCGCACCGACGCTGGCGCAGGCGAACCAGTACGGGTGTTCGAGGCCACGAGTGACTTTGCCGAGGCGCAGTGGATGGTCGACGAAATCAGACAACTGGTGTCCGAAGGCGTTGCGCGCAGCCAGATCGCCGTGCTCTACCGCAGCAACGCACAAAGCCGGGTGCTCGAGGGCGCCCTGTTTAGCGCCGGACTGCCGTACCGCGTCTACGGTGGTCTGCGTTTCTTCGAGCGCGCCGAAATCAAGCACGCGCTGGCTTATTTGCGCCTGCTGGAAAATCCCCACGACGACAACAGTTTCTTGCGCGTGGTGAATTTTCCGCCGCGCGGCGTGGGCGCGCGCAGCCTGGAGCAGTTGCAAGACGCGGCGCGCGCGCGCACCTGCTCCTTGCACGACGCAGTAGGCGCTGTGAGCGGGCGCGCCGGGGCGGCACTGGGTGCTTTCAAAGCCCAACTGGACGTGTTGCGCGAGCAGACGCCTGGGCTGACGCTGCGCCAAATCATCGAACTGATGTTGCAACACAGCGCTTTATTGGCGCACTACCGCGCCGAGCGCGAAGCTCAGGATCGGGTGGAAAACCTGGAAGAACTGGTCAATGCGGCCGAGAGTTTCGTCACCCAGGAAGGCTTTGGGCGCGATGCACTGGCACTGCCGCAGGGCGCACAGGGGTCAGCACCCGAGCTGGACGCTGGCAGCGGCGAGACCATGAGCCCGCTGGCGGCCTTTTTGAGCCACGCCGCGCTCGAAGCGGGAGATAACCAGGCGCAGGCCGGTCAAGACGCGGTGCAATTGATGACGGTGCACGCCTCCAAGGGATTGGAATTCGACTGCGTTTTCATCACCGGCATGGAAGAGGGCTTGTTTCCGCACCAAAATGCCATGAACGAGCGCAGCGGCCTGGAGGAAGAGCGCCGCCTGCTGTACGTGGCGATCACACGAGCGCGCGCACGTCTGTACCTGAGCCACTCGCAAACGCGTATGCTGCACGGGCAGACGCGCTCCCACCCGATCAGCCGCTTTTATGACGAGCTGCCGCCGGCCTGCTTGAAATGGCTGACGCCGAGGTTGCCACAGAGGGGCGGTGCCGCTACCGACGCTGCCGCTTGGACGAAGCCGGCTTGGTCGGACGGATGGAAAGAACGCAGCAGTGCTTTGGGCTTGGGGAAAAACGACCCCGAACCGTCACGCGGCACCTCACTCAAGGTGGGTCAGAAGGTGTTTCACAACAAGTTCGGCGAAGGCAAGGTGTTGGCGCTGGAGGGTGCGGCGGCTGATGTGCGTGCCCAGATCGGTTTTACGCGCCACGGCGTGAAGTGGCTGGCCTTGAGCGTGGCCAAACTCACGCCGCTGGACGACTGATCCGATGCGGTCCGATCCGCGCCAGCCCTTGTCGGCAGCACGCGGTCGAGCCGAGTTCAGGCGATTTTTTTTGCCCCTGCTTCAGTGAAAGGGCTGGTCTCGCTTTGCGCCTGCAGATCGGCGTGTTGCATCGACAAGTCGAGCAAGCGCCCCTTGCTGGCATAGTAGCGATCGAGCCGCCACTCGTTCAACAAATCCAGCGCCAGGCCAAAGTCGTCGAAGTCGAGCTGGTACAGGTCGGCGAGTTGGAACGGCGTCTGCGACTCCAGCGCCAGCACCAGCCGGGAGAAAATTTCCGCCGCCGGATTATTGGGCTGGTTTTCGATCCGTTTTCTGACTAACTTCAGGGCTCGCATGCTCATTTCTCCTGTATTTCCAAAAACCTGCGAGACCAAACCCGCTGGTGATCAACCGGCTTCGGCTCGGTCACGGGCAAGCATAGCGCGCCAGGCCGTGTGTTTCATGTCAAAAAAATGACAGAAACCAGGCTGGCGCATTTTCTTGTTCGGGGTCAAACTCGGGGTCAAACAGCCACTCGACGCAGCTGCGCGACGGGCGTTTTCACCAATTCGCCATACTAGAACCGGATGATGCGAGGTTGTTGACAACACCAAGGATGGATGCATGGAGAAACAAAAAGCGGTGGCCTCGCTCGGACAGCCTTCGCTGCTGCTGCCGGCCTGGATCAAAGTGGCCTTGCAGGCGAATGACCGTCTGAAGCTGTATCTCTCGGTGATGCAGTCGGCGGCGCTGCGCGCTGCCGATCCGGCCAGCAGTTCGCCCGACTGGGCGCGCGAGATGGCGCAACTGGGTTTGCGCGACGCGGTCTGGCTCAAAGAGGTGGCCAAGACGACCTACTTGCAGGATCAGGTCTTGATCGTGTCTGAGCTCGCGCAATGGCTGGCGGCATTGGCGGCCGATCTGAGCCTGATGGCGCGGCCGCTGTGCGACGTGGCCGAGCACCGCGATGCCGCCCTGGCGGCACGGCGCGACCGATGGTTGCAGGAAATCGAGACTTTGAGCGACGAGGAGGGCCTGAGCCTGGCCGCGCTCAACAGCTTGACGCACGGCAACCGGCGTGTCGGCGACAGCCTGCACCTGCTGGTGATGGACTTGCACAAGCAGCTCAATGCGATGGCGGTGGCGGTGGCGACCGAAAACATAGACGGCGCGCACGTCTGGCAGGTCGACGAGGCCGACCGGCCCTTGATCCGGGCTTTCATGCGCGGCTTGGCGCGCACCGCCGCGCTCAAGTTCAACCACCCTGGCCTGGACACCGCCGTCACCCGTGACGGCGCGCGTCTGTTGATTCAGAACGACATCGGCACCAATGACGCGCATGTGCTGGTGATCCAGGTCGAAGGCCAGACGATTCACTTGTGCTATTCCGACCTGCATCCGACACGCTTTGATTTTTTCCGTCAGATGCTGCAGCAGCGCGGCTTTGTCTGGACCGTGTTCGAGCCCAGGGTCAGTGGCGAGCTCAATCAAGGCAAGCCCTACCACGTGGGCAACGCGGTGTTCAAGGCCGACGATCTGGTCGAGCTGCAAAACGCACTGGAAGCCGTGGCTTCGCGCATCGTGTTCGTGATCGACTGGAACCGCGCCCGCAAGCGCTTGCAGTTCTTCGTGCGCAAACCGGTGGCGCTGGCGGTGCTGCGCTTTGCCGCCGAACACGACCTGGGCCACATGGCCTGGTTGCTCGCCGGCGGCGAACAACTGGTGTTCGAGGCCATGCAGACGATAGACAGCGAGGCGTTTCGCATCGGTGACCGGCTCGACCTGGTGCTGGGCGAGGCGGTCGCACAGGCTTTTTTGCAGGATTTGCTGCGCATGGCCAGCGTCAAGCTGCGCCAGCAGCAGCCGGTGGGATTGATCGCCGACGAAGCGCGGCTGCTGCTGGCGCGCGTGCTGCGCCGGCGCACCTTCGAGTTTGACTTGCTGGCCGAACACGCGGCTTACTGCCACGCGCTGGCGCTGTCTTTGAGCGATGCATTTGAGTTTGGCAGCGACAGCGCCGAAGCGGCGCAGCGCGCCAAGGCCTGGGAACGCAAGGCTGACCATTTGCTGATGGAGGCGCGCCGGCGCGCCGAGCGGCAAACCCGCTGGCTGCCGATGGTGCATTTGCTGGAAGCCTCGGACGACATCGCCGACGCGCTCGAAGAGGCCAGCTTTTTGCACCACCTGCTGCTGGCGTCTCCGCTGCCCGAACTGCCAGCGCCGGTGCTGCGGGTGCTGGCTGAACTGGCCGACACCACGCTGGCAGCGATTCAAGATCAGGTCAAAGCGATCGAGATCGCCCGCCACATGAGCGAGCAGGTCGAACCCAGCGACAGCGAAGCCTTTTTGCAGACGCTGTGGCGCATGTTGCGTGCCGAGCGCATTTGTGATGACCTGCTGCGCAGCGCGCGGGAAAAAATCGTGCTGCACCTGCACGCCCACCCGACCGCTTTTTCACTCGCCACCGAACTCGCCGCCACCATTGAAAACGCCACCGACAGCCTGCTGAGCGCCGGCTATGCGCTGCGCAAGCTGGTGTTCAGCAAGTCCGGTCTGGCTGCCTGAGCAGCCGCCTCGACGAAAATCCCATGAGCAATACCTCACACTGGCCCAAACACTTCTACCTGATCGGCAGCAATCCGGCGCCG
The DNA here is from genome assembly GCF_014773545.1 of Hydrogenophaga sp. GTDB lineage: Bacteria > Pseudomonadota > Gammaproteobacteria > Burkholderiales > Burkholderiaceae_C > Hydrogenophaga. Next base: position 293,017 of record NZ_SDDV01000001.1, read on the forward strand.
ACGCATCACAAGCCCGACCGCGAGCACATGGGGTCAAAGGCGCACAACCTGCTGCGCATGGCCGCTATCGGTCTGCCGGTGCCGCCTGCGCTGGTGATCGGCACCCATTTCACGCGCGCACCCGAAACCTGCATGCTGCCGCTGTTCAGCGTGGGCCTGCCAGCGCTGGAAGCAGCCACCGAACTGGTGTTCGGCGACCGGCGCCAACCGCTGATCGTCTCGGTGCGCTCGGGCGCACCGGTGTCGATGCCGGGCATGATGGACACGCTGCTCAACGTCGGCTTGTGTGAGGCCACGCTGCCCGGCTTGTTGCGCCAGACCGGCAACCCGCGCCTGGTCTGGGACAGCTACCGGCGCCTGATTGCCACCTACGGCAGTGTGGTCGCGGGCCTGCCAGCGGCCTTGTTCGAGGAGGAAATAGACCGCGTCACGCAAGGGCGCGACGAGCGCTGGCTCGACTTCAGCGAACTGCGCGAATTGAGCCAGCGTTTTTTGGCGCTTTACCAGCAGCACGCCGGCGAACCGTTTCCGCAGGATGTGCGGGCTCAACTCGGCGCTGCGGTGCAGGCGGTGTTTGCCTCCTGGCAGCAAGCCAAGGCCAAAACCTACCGGGAAATTCACCGCATCGACCCCGCCATGGGAACGGCGGTGACGATTCAGCGCATGGTGTTTGGCAACTCGGGCTGCCACTCGGGCGCGGGCGTGGGTTTCACGCGCGATCCCAACTCGGGCGAGAACCGGCTGTGGGTCGATTTTTTGCCCAACGCACAAGGCGAGGACGTGGTGTCCGGTCAGCGCAACGCGCACGGCCACGAGGCGCTGGCGCAAGCCGCACCCACCGCCTGGGCCCAGTTGCAGGCCGTAGCCACCCAGTTGGAGCAGGCCTTTGAGGACATGCAGGATTTTGAATTCACCGTGCAGGACGGCGCGCTGTTCATGCTGCAAAGCCGCTCGGGCAAGCGCACCGCGTTGGCGACGGCACGCATTGCGCTCGACCTGTTCGACGAAGGTCTGATCGACGCCGTGACCGCGCTGGAGCGCACGCAGGCGCTGCAACTGCACGAGCTGGCAACCGAGCGGCTGCTGACGCAGGACGAGTCGGGCGCCGTGGCCGCGCCGCTGGCGGGCGCGACATCGGCCGGCAACGGCGTGGCCTGGGGCGAATTGGCGTTTGACGAAGCCCGGGTGCGCGAGCGCGTAGCCGCCGGCGTGCCGGTGGTACTGCTGCGCCCGGATGCGCAGACCAGCGACATCGCCGCCTTGGAATTGTCGGTCGCCTTGTTGACCCAGCGCGGCGCGCGCACCTCACACGCGGCGGTGGTGGCGCGCCAGCTCGGCAAGGTATGCCTGGTGGCCTGCCAGACGCTGCAAATCAACGAAGCGCAGCGCAGTCTGCGCCTAGGCGACCATGCCTTGAGTGAGGGCGACATCGTCACCCTCGACGGCAACGAAGGCCTGATCTACGCAGGCAGGGTTGCCAGCATCAGCGTGGCCGACGAGCCGCTGCAGCGCCGCCTGCAGGCGCTGCGGCAGGGACAAAAACACAGCGGCAAGAAAAGGGCGGCCAAGGCGGACGCATGAAGTTGAACGCTTAGATGGAACGACCTGCGACCCGAATATCCATTGACTCAAAGCAAAGCCTTTATATGAATCTCTCCAGCGACTTGATTGAAAACCACACCTTTGACGAATTGCAGATCGGTCAGAGTGCGCGGCTGCTGCGCACCCTCACGAACGAGGATATTCGGGCTTTTGCCGCCGTCTCGGGCGATACCAACCCCGCGCACATGGACGCGGACTACGCCAACAACACCCGTTTTCATGGTGTCATTGCGCACGGGATGTGGAGCGGGGCCTTGATTTCGGCCCTGCTGGGCACCCAGTTTCCGGGCACCGGCACCATTTATCTGGCGCAGGCCTTGCACTTCGAGCGACCGGTTCGCATTGGCGACACGCTGACGGTGAGCGCGGTCGTCATTACAAAGGACGAAGCGAATAAGGCGGTCGAGCTGGCCTGCGAGGTAAATAACCAAAAAGGCGAGCGCGTGCTGCACGGCACGGCGCGCGTGTTGGCCCCGCGGCAAAAAATTCGCCTACCCAGAAGCAGCGTGCCACAGATTCAGTTGTTCGACCCGCAGGCCCGCTTCAACGAACTGCTGGCCCTCGGTCGCGCTCTGGCACCGGTGCGCTGTGCCGTGGTTCATCCCTGCGACCAAGGCTCACTCACCGGCGCCATCGATGCGGCCCGTCACGGTTTGCTGATTCCGGTCCTGATCGGTCCCGAATCCCGCATACGCGCCGTGGCCGAGCAGTTCGGCCTGGACTTGAACGACGTCGAAATCGTCGACGTGCTGCACAGCCATGCAGCGGCCGAACACGCGGCTGCACTCGCTGCCGATGCAGCCGTAGACGCGCTGATGAAGGGCAGCTTGCACACCGATGAATTGATTCGCGCCGTGCTGGCGCGCAAAGAGCTGCGCACCGGTCGGCGCATGTCGCACGTGTTTCGTTTCGATGTGCCGCTCTACAGCAAGCCGCTGCTGATCACAGATGCTGCGCTCAACATCCAGCCGACGCTGGCCGACAAAATCGACATTGTGCAAAACGCAATTGATTTTGCGCGCGTGCTGGGCGTGGTGCTGCCGCGCGTGGCCTTGCTGTCGGCGGTGGAGACCGTCAACCCCAATATTCCGTCCACCTTGGATGCTGCAGCGCTGTGCAAAATGGCCGCCCGCGGGCAAATCAGCGGGGGCATCCTGGATGGCCCGCTGGCTTTCGACAACGCCATTTCGGCCGAGGCGGCGACGATCAAAAACATCGACTCCCCAGTGGCGGGGCAGGCTGACGTGCTGATGGTGCCAGACTTGGAGAGCGGCAATATGCTGGCCAAGCAGCTCGAATACCTGGCGGGTGCCACCGGCGCCGGACTGGTGCTGGGTGCGCGCGTGCCGATCGCCCTGACCAGCCGCGCCGACGGGCCGATGGCGCGCGTCGCGTCGGCTTTGTTAACTCAGTTGGTGGCGCATCACGGTCGATCCAAGGGGTCGGAAGCGGTGCTCTGACGCACGGGCCAGCGGCGTCGTCAAAGCCGATCAAGCCCTTGCGGGGCGAGCAGACCCGGGGGCATCGGTGAGGGTCGGGTGCATTTGTTTTTTACGCAGAGTTTAAAACCATGCGATAATCAAGGGCTGCGCAGATTTCTGCGCTGAATTGTGCATCTGCCTCACACTCAGAGTCCTGATGCCGTCATGCAGATCGACGCCTTTAGGCGACTGGTTTTGCTTTAGACGGCCGCGGGCTTGAACGTCACCAGCCGCCGGCCGGTCTTTCAAGCTCAGCATTGATCTCCAGGGCCCACGCGCCGCCACGGCCAGACTTTTGTTCTGGACAGCAGCGCGCTTCGTTTGATGGTTGATGTTTTTGCCAACCACGAACGAAGCAGCGCTGACCCTGCGGCTCCGGCCATGCCCGGAAAAACCACCAGGTTCGGTTCCCGCTTTGCTCGTCCACGTGCGCGCCTTATCTTTGCGCACCAGGAAGATGGAACATGAACGACGCTTTTGAATCCGCCACCCTCGCCAACGACGATTTTTCTATCATCACCGACACCGACGCGGCGCTCGAGCCGCTGAACACGGCCGCGCCGGCGCCTGCGCAGCCCAATGGCTTTGAACGCCTGGGCTTGGCGCCCGAGTTGGTGCAAGCCTGCACCGACCTGGGCTATCAGCAACCCACCCCGGTGCAGAACAAGGTGGTGCCCAAGGCGCTGCTGAGCGAAGGCGCACAGCGCTACGCCGACTTGATGGTCTCGAGCCAGACTGGAAGCGGTAAAACCGCTGCATTTTTGCTGCCGGTGCTGCACACTTTGTTGCAGCAGCGTGCCCAAGAGCAGGCGCAAGAACGCACCGAGCGTGAACGCGCCGCCGCGCAAGCCCTGGCGCGCGGTGAGTCTGCACCCAAAGCACCCAAGCGCAAAGACCCGACCAGCGCGCGCAACTTCAAAGCCGCCACACCCGGCGCGCTGATTCTGTGCCCGACGCGCGAACTGGCGCAGCAGGTGGCGAATGACGCCATCGACTTGGTGCGCCACTGCCGTGGGCTGCGCATTGCCAACGTGGTCGGCGGCATGCCTTACCAGTTGCAGATTGCCAAGCTGCAAAACGCCGATTTGGTGGTTGCCACCCCTGGCCGCTTGCTCGATCTGCAGCGCTCGCAGCAGATCAAGCTCGACCGGGTGCAATTCCTGGTGGTCGACGAAGCCGACCGCATGCTCGACTTGGGTTTCTCCGACGATCTGGCCGAGGTCAACGAACTGACCAGCCAGCGCCGCCAGACCATGATGTTTTCCGCCACTTTTGCGCCGCGCATCCAGCAGCTCGCCCTGCGCGTGATGCACGACGGCGGCCAGCATGTGCAAAAAATTCAGATCGACAGTCCGCAAGAGCAGCACAGCAACATCGAGCAGCGCTTATTCTGGGCCGACAACGCGCAGCACAAGCGCGCGCTGCTGGATCATTGGCTGCGTGACGCCAGCATCAATCAAGCCATTGTGTTTTGCAGCACGCAAATTGAATGCGACGGTTTGGCCACCGATTTGCAACAGGTCGGTTTTGCTGCCGTGGCCTTGCACGGCGCACTCAGCCAGGGTATACGCAACCGCCGCTTGATGGCGCTGCGCGCCGGTCAGGTGCAAATTCTGGTGGCGACCGATGTCGCTGCGCGCGGCATCGACGTGCCTACCATCACCCACGTGTTCAATTTCGGCCTGCCGATGAAGGCCGAAGACTACACGCACCGCATCGGTCGCACGGGCCGCGCCGGGCGCGACGGTCTGGCCGTCACCTTGGCCGAGCTGCGCGATCGGCGCAAAATCAGCGACATCGAATCCTTCACGCGCCAGCGTATCGCGGTGCAAACCGTGCCCGGCATGGAGCCACGCCTGCGCATTCCACCGTCCGACCCCGTGGCCCGCGCTGGCGCGGGCGGGCGCTTCGCCGGCCGAACGAACGACCGTTTTGCCGAACGCCGCAGTGCGGCCCCGGCGCGTTTTGACGCCCGCCGTGACGCACCGCGCCCGGATCAGGGCCGCTTCGAGCCGCGCAGCGAGACCCGTTTTGACCCGCCCAGCGAACACCGTCCGGCCGCGCGCGGCTGGGCTGAGCGCAGCGGCCCGGCGGCGCGCCCGGCCACTCGGCCCAGCGGTTTTACCAGCTTGGGCCGCAGCGACAAGGGCGCCGAGCGCGGCAGCGATTTTCAGCCGCGCCGCAGCGAAGGCGGACACGCCCGTCCACAGGTGCGGCGCAGTCCACGCTGAGGCAGGCGGTGGTTTGGCTCGCGTGCGGCGCTTGAGCGGCGCCAACAGCCGTTGACCGTCGGCGTTTTACTTTCGCCCCAGGCTTGCCGTGCTGCCAGACCAAACGCCAGCGTCAACCGGCAGCGGGTCGGCGGATGCGTCCATGCTGGCGGCCAGCCAAGCCAGCGTGCAGGCCTTCATCGACTGTTTGTGGCTCGAAGAGGGCCTGGCGCGCAACACGCTCGACGCCTACCGGCGCGACCTGCTGCTGCTGAGCCAGTGGTTGGCCGCTCAGGGACGGCCCCTGGTCGACGCCTGCGAGCTCGATCTGAACCGGTACTTCGCCGAGCGCCACGCGCAGACTCGCGCCAGCAGCGCCAACCGCAGACTAACGGTGTTTCGGCGTTTTTTTCACTGGGCGCTGCGCGAGCGCTTCATTCACGCCGACCCGACGCTGCGCCTGCTGAGCGCGCGCGTCGCTTTGCGGGTGCCCAAGACGCTGAGCGAACGGCAGGTGCAAGCCCTGCTCGACGCGCCCGACTCCGCAACACCCATGGGTTTGCGCGACCGCGCCATGCTCGAGCTGATGTACGCCAGCGGACTGCGCGTGAGCGAACTGGTCGGGTTGAAAATCTTCCAACTCGTGCGCAGCGACCACTTGCTGCGCATTACCGGCAAAGGCGACAAAGAGCGGCTGCTGCCGTTTGGTCAGGTGGCCGCTCTGTGGCTGGATCGTTATCTGGAGCAGGCCCGGCCGGCGCTGTTGCTGGCCCGGCAAAGCCCGGACTTGTTTGTCGCCGCACGCGGCAGCAGCGCCGGGCACGCCATGACGCGGGTGCGGTTTTGGCAGATCGTCAAGCAACACGCGCTGGCGGCCGGCATCACGGCGCCGCTGTCGCCGCACACTTTGCGGCACGCTTTTGCCACTCACTTGCTCAACCACGGTGCCGATTTGCGTGCGGTGCAACTGCTGCTCGGGCACGCTGACATCTCCACCACCACCATCTACACCCACGTGGCACGCGAGCGGCTCAAAAACATCGTCGCCGCGCACCATCCCAGGGGTTGATGCGGGGCGACCGGTATTTCAGATAATCGACCGACTGGCCGCCAACGGCCTGACTCTGCCCCGGGAACCCCTTATGTCCGTTTCGCTTGCCAGCCCGCCGCCACTCGCACCCTGGCTGCTGCCGCAGCTTGCCAGCTTGCTGACGCAGCGCGGCCATGCGCTGCTGCTGTGCGGCCCCAGCGGTCTGGGTCAATACGAACTGGCGCTGGCGCTGGCGCGTGCCTGGTTGTGCGAGCGGCCCAGCGCGCACGGCGCCTGCGGCGTCTGCGGCAGTTGCCACGCGGTGGACGTGCGCACCCACGCCGACTTGTGCGTGCTGCTGCCAGAATCTTTGCACCTGAAGCTGGCTTGGCCGCTGGAGGAGAGCGCGCAAAAAGAGATCGACGATAAAAAACGCCAGCCCAGCAAGTGGATTCGGGTCGAGGCGGCGCGCTCAGTCATCCATTTCACCCAGTTCACCAGTGCCCGCGGCGGCACCCAGGTGGTGCTGGTGTATCCGGCCGAACGCATGAACCCGGAGTCGGCCAACACCTTGCTCAAAACGCTGGAAGAACCGCTGGGGCAGGTGCGCTTTGTGTTGGCCAGCGAAGCCGCGCACCAGTTGCTGCCCACCATACGCAGCCGCTGCCAGAGCCACGCCATGGTCTGGCCGCAGCCTGAGCAGGCGCTGAATTGGTTGCAGGCGCAGAGCCTGGCGCTGGGCAAAACCGCCGCCACGCGCGAGCAGGCCGCTGTATGGCTGCAAGCCGCCGGTGGTCGCCCCGACGATGCGCTGGCGTGGGCGCGCAGCGGCCTCGATGTCCCGACCTGGACACAACTGCCGCAAGCGCTGGCGCGCGGCGACTGGACTTTGCTGGCCGACTGGCCGCCGGTGCGTCAACTCGTCGTGCTGCAACAACTCTGCCACGATCTGATGGCGCTCGCTGCGGGCGGTGCGCCACGGTTTTTTCTGTCCACAGCACTGCCCGCTCCCCCGAGCTGGCGTGCGCTGGCCCAGTGGTCGCGCGACTTGATGGCGGCGGCGCGCACGGTCGAACACCCCTTCAACGCCGCTCTCATGCAAGAAGCCTGGGCGGCGCGCGCGCGCACGGTGTGGGAGCAGCCGCAGGGGCCAGATTTCTGAGAGCCCGAACCACTCCGTTCAGCGTTCAGGTCGAGACGCTGTGGCGGTTTGCACCTGTTTATGCCGTCGGGCGATCGATAAAAAATTTCGCGCTTTGACAAGCTACACTCTATTGCCATGAACGTCCCCCCTGCAGCCGCAGCCGGCGCGGCCCGTCCGAGCGTGATCCAGCTCTCCATCAAGGAGAAGGCCGGCTTGTACGCAGCCTACATTCCCTTGTTCGCCGACGGTGGCATTTTCTTTCCATCGAACCGCGAGCACCGCCTGGGTGACGACGTCTACGTGTTGCTGACCCTGCCCGAAGACCCGCAGCGCTATCCGGTGGCGGGAAAAGTGGCCTGGATCACGCCGGTCAAGTCACATGGAGGGCGCACCCAGGGGGTGGGCATCCGCTTTCCGGCGGACGAGAAATCGCGTCAGCTCAAGCGCAAGATCGAAGAAATTCTCGGCTCCAGCCTGGGCTCCGATCGCCCGACGCAAACCTTCTGAACTGGCGGATCTACTGGCGACGCCGTGCCCGTTGCGCCTTCCGAGCATGTTTACCGATTCGCATTGTCATCTGAGTTTTCCTGCATTGCGCGATCACTTGCCGGCGGTGCTGGCTGCCATGGCGCAGGCGCAGGTCGAGCGCGCGTTGTGCATTTGCACCACGCTGGAAGAATTCGACGCCGTTCATACCCTGGCGACGCAGCACGGCCATCTGTGGGCCACCGTCGGCGTTCACCCCGACATCGAGGACGTGCACGAGCCCTCGCTGGACGACTTGCTCGTGCGTGCGGCGCGCCCGCGCGTGGTCGGCATTGGCGAGACCGGGCTGGACTACTATCGGCTGGGCAGCCGCAGCGTGGCCGACATGGCCTGGCAGCGCGAGCGCTATCGCATTCACATTCGCGCTGCGCGCCGCAGCGGCCTGCCGCTGGTGATTCACAGCCGCAGTGCGGCGGCCGACACCTTGTCTATCCTGCGCGAAGAGGGCGGATTTGCCTCGCCTGCTGGTGCCGCTGCGGCCGTCGCGCGCGGGGTGTTTCACTGTTTCACCGAAACCGAGTCGGTCGCCCGCGCCGCGCTGGAGTTGGACTTCTACATTTCTTTCTCCGGCATTCTGACCTTTCGCAACGCCGCCGACCTGCGCGCAATTGCCGCTTTCGTGCCGCTGCAGCGCATCCTGATCGAGACCGACAGCCCTTACCTGGCTCCGGCGCCGCACCGAGGCAAGACCAACACGCCGGCCTATCTGCCTTACGTGGCGCAGCAGATCGCGCAGATCAAGGGGCTGACGCTGGAGCAGGTGGCAGACGCCACCAGCCGCAATTTTGAGCAATTGTTCGACCGGACAGGGGCCTGAACATGCACCTGAACATGCGCCAGATTCCCTTGGCGGCGGTCAGAAAACTGGTGGCTGTGTTGGTTTTTGTCGCCCTGTGCGGCGCGCAGATATCCGCTCGGGCAAGTTCATTGGACGAATTTTTCACCGCCATCCAACGCGATCGTCCCAGCGCCGTCACGGCCTTGGCGTTGCGTGGTTTTGACCTCAACACGCGCAACGCCGCTGGCGAGCCTGGTTTGTTGCTGGCGCTGCGGGCCGAGTCGTTTGCCGTCGCTGCCTTGTTGCTGGAGCATCCCGGCATCGACTTACAGGCGCGCAGTCCCAGCGGTGAGACCGCGCTGATGATGGCTGCGCTCAGAGGACATTTGCCGCTGGTGCGCCGCCTGATCGAGCGCGGGGCCGCCGTCAACCAGCCCGGTTGGACCGCGCTGCATTACGCCGCATCCAGTGATGCTCCGCAGAGCATCGATATCGTGCGCTTGTTGCTGGAGCAGCAAGCCTTGATAAACGCCGAGTCGCCCAACCGAAGCACGCCGCTGATGATGGCCGCCCTCTACGGTCAATCGTCGGTGGTGCAACTGTTGCTTATGCGAGGAGCCAACCCGTTGCTGAAAAATGAGCAGGGGCTGACGGCGATTGACTTCGCGCACCGGGCCGATCGCAGTTCGGTGGCCGAGCAGATTGCTGCTGCGGCGCGTGCGCGTCAGCCGCTGGGTCGCTGGTGAGCCGCCTATTGATCCGGCCCAGTGAAGTGGCAACTGTGCAGCATGAGCCCTTCGACAAGCCTGTCCTGAGCCTGTCCTGAGCTGGTCGAAGGGTCGAAGGGCTCAGCCCAAGCTGAGCTCAAGACTGCACCGGGCTGAACCGGTAGGTGTAAGCCACATGGGCTGCGTCTGCGGCAGCCGACAAAATACAGGCTGGGTCAAAACCAAGGAGATGCCCGTGCAACTGGCCAGTCAGAGAGATTTTTTCGCCGGACTGATGTTTACCGTGGTCGGTTTGGCGTTCGCGCTCGGGGCGACTCAATTCACCATCGGCAGCGCCGCCCGCATGGGGCCGGGCTATTTTCCGCTGCTGCTGGGGGTGCTGCTGGCATTGCTGGGCGCGCTCATCACGTTCAAGTCGTTCACCCATGGCTTGCCGGGCGGCGACAAGGTCGGCGCCTTTGCCTGGCGGCCGCTCGGTTTCGTGCTGCTGGGTAACCTGGCATTTGGCGCCCTGCTGGTCGGACTGCCATCCTGGGGTTTGCCCGCCATGGGCTTGCTAGTGGCTATTTTTGCGCTGGTATTCATTGTCGGCATGGCGCGCAAAAACCATTCGTTCAAAGAGTCGCTGTTGCTGGCTGTCGGTTTGTCCCTGGGCTGTTATCTGGCCTTTGTCTTTGCCCTCGATCTGCGCCTGCCGGTGTGGCCTGAGTTCCTGAGCGTCTGAGACTGGGTTGAAAAAATGGAATTGCTCGACAACCTGGCGCTCGGTTTTGGCGCGGCGCTGACCTTTGAAAACCTGCTGTTCGCTTTCATCGGCTGCCTGCTGGGCACGCTGATCGGCGTGCTGCCCGGTATCGGCCCAGTGGCCACCATTGCCATGCTGCTGCCGGTGACCTACGGTTTGCCGCCGCTGGCCGCGCTGATTATGCTGGCCGGCATTTTCTACGGTGCCCAGTACGGTGGCTCGACGACGGCGATCTTGGTCAATCTGCCGGGTGAATCGTCTTCGGTGGTCACGGTCATCGACGGCCATCAGATGGCGCTCAAGGGCCGGGCTGGTCCGGCGCTGGCGGCGGCTGGGTTGGGTTCGTTTTTTGCCGGTACCGTCGCCACCCTGGTGGTGGCTGCCTTTGCGCCGCCGTTGACCGAGATCGCGCTCAGCTTTGGCCCGGCCGAATATTTTTCGCTCATGCTGGTCGGTCTGATCGGCGCCGTCGTGCTGGCCTCGGGTTCGCTGCTCAAGGCGCTGGCGATGATCGTGCTCGGTTTGCTGCTCGGCCTGGTCGGCACCGACATCAATTCGGGTGTGGCCCGCTACACCTTTGATATTCCGGAGTTGACCGACGGCATCAGCTTCGTGGTGGTGGCCATGGGCGTTTTTGGTTACGCCGAAATCATTCATAACCTGTCACAACCCGAGGAAAACCGCGCGATCGTGCAGGGCAAGGTCAGCGGCATCATGCCAACCAGGCAAGACGTGAAAAGCATGGTGCCCGCCATGTTGCGCGGCACGGCGCTGGGTTCGGCGCTGGGTATCTTGCCGGGCGGCGGCGCGCTGCTGTCGGCCTTTGCCGCCTACACGATCGAGAAGAAAACCCGGCTGCGCCCGGGTGAGGTTCCGTTTGGCCAAGGCAATATTCGCGGCGTGGCCGCACCCGAGTCGGCCAATAACGCCGGCGCGCAAACTTCGTTCATCCCCCTGCTCACGCTGGGCATTCCGCCCAATGCCGTGATGGCCTTGATGGTGGGCGCCATGACGATTCACGGCATCCAGCCGGGTCCGCAGGTCATGAGCTCCAACCCCGAGCTGTTCTGGGGCCTGATTGCCTCCATGTGGATCGGAAACCTGATGTTGGTTGTGCTCAACTTGCCGCTGATCGGTCTGTGGGTCAAGCTGCTGGCGGTGCCGTACCGCTGGTTGTTCCCAGCCATTGTGCTGTTTTGTGCCATCGGCGTGTATTCGGTTAACAACAACAGCTTCGACATCTGGATGGTGGCGCTGTTTGGCTTGATCGGCTACATCTTCATCAAACTCGGGTGCGAGCCTGCCCCCTTGCTGTTGGGCTTCATTCTCGGCCCCATGATGGAAGAGTTTTTGCGCCGCGCCTTGCTGATCTCGCGTGGCGACTGGTCGGTGTTTGTCAGCCGCCCGATTTCGGCCACCTTGCTGCTGATCGCGGTCTTGCTGTTGATTGTCGTTTTATTGCCGTCCATCAGGAAAAAGCGGCAAGAGGCTTTTGTGGAAGATTGAACCGTTCTTATCCGGTTGTCACCCAAACCCACTACCGGTAGTGTGTTGAGCATCTGCGCTGACTTGGGGCGACCATGGTTATCGACGTGCTTGAGCGAGACGATCTGCCGTTTCCGCGCTCCCTGCCGGAGTTCCAGCGCCTCTTCCCTGACGGGGCGGCGTGCGCGGCTTACCTTGAGCGCGCACGATGGGGTGACGGGTCATCTGCCCTTGTTGTGGAACGTCCGGCGATCCTTATCGTTTCGCCAATCGGGATGGTCATCGCCACCGCAACGGCAGCCATGAGCCTCACCAATGTCGAAGACGCAACCCAACCACGCTAACGTACGGGCCACAAAGGCACCAATGGCTTACCGGTCATGTGTGGCGTGCCACTCAACGGTACATCAGATGAGCTCCAAGTTTCTTCGGCGCGAAGTCCGGGCGCGGCTGGCTGAATCGCTAACTTTCATGAATCCAGGCCGACGCCCCGGATGATGAAAGAAACTCAGGGGTGGAGGTGCTGGGGTAGACGCCGAGAAAATTCTTTGGGAGCTTGTATCCCGATAGCTAACTTGGCGCGCCTTCACCGACTCGTACCCCGAATTGACTCCATCGGTTTTACCGATGAGATCGCACGTTAAGACAGCACGCGCTCGAAACAACGGCCAGCTGCGACAGGGTACATAATCGCACGGAACTTGACAGATAGGCCCAATGGGAGAGGGCGGGGGTGGGGGCAGCCCCAGCCCACACCTGTCCCGGGCAGCAGGCTTCATGCGCTTTACCGGGCTGGAGCCGTCCGTCCTGTGCCCGATCTCCATGACCTGCGCGGTCACGCCCGCGCTCAAGGACAACCCCGCGCGAGTTTCTGCATGGAAAGAATCAATGTTCACAATGCGGAATGCATCGGCGTTGCGCTGCAAAGAAATTTCTCATGGCGACAGAAAAAAATTCCGAATGATGAAATTATTTTCCAGTTGCTTGTTTTCAAAGCAGAAAATTTTTGTCTTATATAAGACATAAGAGCTTTCAAAAGACATGGTCAAGACGTAAAGTGACTGCAGCAGCAGTGCCTGTGCAGAGCCCGGCGGCCTGTCCATTTTTTTAACCAGAAGGAGTCCACTCATGTCCCAATCTCTGACCGAACAACTCAGCCGTGCCCAACAGATCGAAGCCCTGGAAAAAGACTGGGCGACCAACCCGCGCTGGAAGGGTGTCAAGCGCGGCTACAGCGCCGCCGATGTGGTGCGTCTGCGCGGCAGCATGCAAATCGAGCACACGCTGGCCAAGCGCGGCGCTGAAAAGCTGTGGGACAAGGTCAACGGCGGCGCCAAGAAAGGCTACGTCAACGCCTTCGGCGCCATTACCGCCGGTCAGGCCATGCAGCAGGCCAAGGCCGGTCTGGAAGCGGTCTATCTGTCGGGCTGGCAGGTGGCGGCCGACGGCAACACCAGCGAAACCATGTACCCCGACCAGTCGCTCTACGCCTACGACTCGGTGCCGACCATGGTGCGCCGCATCAACAACACCTTCAAGCGCGCCGATGAAATTCAGTGGGGTCGTGGCATCGAACCGGGTTCGCCCGAGTTCATCGACTACTTTCTGCCCATCGTCGCCGACGCCGAAGCCGGTTTCGGCGGTGTGCTCAACGCTTTCGAGCTGATGAAGAACATGATCGCCGCCGGTGCCGCTGGCGTTCACTTCGAAGACCAATTGGCCGCCGTGAAGAAGTGCGGCCACATGGGTGGCAAGGTGCTGGTGCCGACGCAAGAAGCCTGCGAGAAGCTGATTTCTGCCCGCTTCGCCGCTGACGTCATGGGGGTGTCGACCATCGTGCTGGCGCGCACCGACGCCGAAGCCGCCAACCTGATCACCAGCGACCACGACGCCAACGACAAACCCTTCCTGACCGGTGAGCGCACGCAAGAAGGTTTCTTCCGGGTCAAGAACGGCCTGGAGCAGTCGATCAGCCGCGGCATCGCCTACGCGCCCTACGCCGATCTGGTGTGGTGCGAAACCGGCGTGCCCGACATCGGGTTTGCCCGCGAATTCGCCCAGGCCGTGCACGCCGCCTGCCCGGGCAAGCTGCTGTCGTACAACTGCTCGCCTTCCTTCAACTGGAAGAAAAACCTCAACGACTCGCAAATCGCGACGTTCCAGGAAGACCTGGCGGCACTGGGCTACAAGTACCAGTTCATCACACTGGCCGGCATTCACATCAACTGGTTCAACACCTTCCAGTTTGCCCACGCCTACGCCCGCGGCGAAGGCATGAAGCACTACGTCAACATGGTGCAAGAGCCGGAATTTGCCGCCCGCGAGAAGGGCTACACCTTCGTGTCGCACCAGCAAGAAGTCGGTGCCGGCTACTTTGACGACGTGACCACGGTGATTCAAGGCGGCTCGTCCTCCGTCAAAGCCCTGAGCGGCTCGACCGAAGAAGAGCAGTTCCACTGAGGCGCCGTGCCGGCGCCTGGCAACAGGTGCCGGTATCAGGCAGCGCAGGCAAGATCGGGCATTGCAAACCGGCAAGAAAACGGTTAGAATGCGCGCTTCACGACCAAATGGGCGGGTTATCACCGGCCCATTTTTTTTGGTTGAACGCTTTTATCGCTTTTACTTTCTCAGCACCCCAATCCAGGGCAGACACGACGCAAGATGGCTTGGCAGGAAACCGTAGAACAAACCGTGACCGGGCTGGGTTACGACCTGGTCGAACTCGAGCGTTGCGCTGGAGGTTTGCTGCGGGTGACGATAGATTGGCCTTGGCAGCCGCCGCTGGCTGGACAGCCGCTGGCCGTGCAGCGCTTCGTCACGGTCGAAGACTGCGAAAAAATCACCCGCCAGTTGCAGTATCTGCTCGAAGTCGAGGGTCTGGAGTACCGCCGGCTCGAGGTCGGCTCGCCGGGCATTGACCGCTTGCTCAAGGGCGAGCTCGATTTTGTTCGCTTCCAGGGTTGCGTGCTGGACATCGTATTGAAAGAGCCGATCGGCGTCACGGGCGCCGGCGTGGCGGCCAATCGCAAGAAGTTTCGCGGCACGCTCGAGCGCACTGCAGACGGCTTGGGCTGGCAACTGGTCTGGAGCGACGAGCCTGCGCTCAAGCCGGGGCAGCGCGTGAGCAAGAAGCGCGCTGCGCCGCCCTTGCAGGCCATGCGCTTCAAGCTCGACGAGTTGCAGCAGGCGCGACTGGCGCCGCTGGTGAATTTCAAGGGTCGCAGCGACCCGGGCGCGCAAGCCGCGCCATGAGGGTCATGGGTCGTTGCTGGCCGTGGCTGGATTACGGTTTTGAGTCTGAACAAAGATTGCTGAAAAGGTGGCGAGTGAAATGAACCGCGAAATGTTGATGCTGATCGATGCGATCTCGCGCGAGAAAAATGTCGAGCGCGACGTGGTGTTGGGCGCAGTGGAGCAGGCGCTGGCTTCGGCCACCAAGAAGTTCTACAAAGGCGAGGTCGATATTCGCGTCGTCATGGACCCCGATACCGGTGCTTATGAAAGCTTTCGCCGTTGGCTGGTGGTGCCCGATGCGGCTGGTTTGCAAAACCCGGACGCCGAGGAGCTGCTGTCGGACGCACGCGAGGAGCTGGCCGACATCGAAGAAGGCGACTACATCGAGAAGTCGATCGAAAGTGTGCCGATCGGACGCATAGGCGCCATGGCTGCCAAGCAAGTCATTTTGCAAAAAATCCGCGACGCCGAACGCGAAATGCTGCTGAATGACTTTATGTCGCGTGGCGACAAAATTTTTGTCGGCACCGTCAAGCGCATGGACAAAGGTGACTTGATCATCGAGAGCGGTCGCGTGGAAGGTCGATTAAAGCGCAGCGAGATGATTCCGAAGGAGAATTTCCGCACGGGCGACCGCGTGCGCGCCATCATCAAAGATGTCGATCTGACGCTGCGTGGCGCGCCCATCGTCTTGTCGCGTTCGGCGCCGGCCTTCATGGTCGAGTTGTTTCGGCAGGAAGTGCCCGAGGTCGAGCAAGGCCAGTTGGAGATCAAGGCTTGTGCCCGCGATCCTGGCTCACGCGCCAAGATTGCCGTACATACGATGGACAAGCGCATCGACCCGATTGGCACCTGCGTCGGGGTGCGCGGCTCGCGCGTCAACGGTGTGACCAACGAGCTGGCCGGCGAACGGGTGGACATTGTGCTCTGGAGCGAAGACCCGGCGCAGTTCGTGATTGGCGCGCTTGCACCGGCCAATGTGCAGTCGATCATGGTCGACGAGGAGCGCCACGCCATGGACGTGGTGGTGGACGAGGAAAATCTCGCCATTGCCATTGGCCGCGGCGGGCAAAACGTCCGCCTGGCGTCTGAATTGACCGGCTGGCGCATCAATATCATGACCGTTGACGAGTCGGCGCAGAAGCAAAACGCCGAGGCGCAAGGCATTCGCACGCTTTTCATGGCCAAGCTCGACGTCGATCAAGAAATTGCCGACATCCTGATCGAAGAAGGCTTCACCAGTCTGGAGGAGGTGGCTTATGTGCCCCTGCAGGAAATGCTGGAGATCGAGTCTTTCGACGAGGAAACCGTCAACGAGCTGCGCAGCCGCGCCAAGGACGTTTTGTTGACGATGGAGATTGCCCGCGAAGAAAGCGTCGGGGATGTGTCGCAGGACTTGCGCGACCTCCAAGGCGTGACGCCCGAATTGGTGGCCAAGCTGGCCGACGGCGGCATTCACACCCGCGATGAATTGGCCGACTTGTCCAGCGACGAGTTGACCGACATCACCGGGCAAACTTCAGAAGAAGCCACCGCGCTGATCATGCAAGCTCGCGCCCACTGGTTCAGCGCCGACCCGGCGCAGCCTTCGGTCTGAGCGTATCAGGGCCCTCGCGGAGAAAACAAACCATGACCAGTACCACCGTTGCCGAATTGGCCGCCGAGCTGAACAAGCCCACTTCATTGTTGCTGGAGCAACTCAGCGCCTCCGGTGTGCCGAAAGTATCGGGTGCCGATCGGCTGACCGATTCCGACAAGCAGATGCTGCTGGAGCACCTCAAGCTCAGCCACGGCACCGCCAGCGGTGAGCGCAAGAAAATCACCCTGGTGAAGAAGTCGACCTCGGAGATCAAACAGGCCGACGCCACTGGGCGCTCGCGCACGATTCAGGTCGAGGTACGCAAGAAGCGCACCTTCATCCAGCGCGAAGAAGAAGTGACGGCCGCGCCGCCACAGCCCGTGCCGGTTTTCAGCGACCCTCAGATTGAGCAGGCCGAGCTGGAGCGGCGCGAGGAAGATGCACGCCGCCAGGCCGCCCTGCTCCAGCGGCAGGAAGAAGACCTGGCGCAGCAGCGGCGCGAGCGTGAAGCCGAGGAGGCGCGCCGCGTGCAGGCCGAACAGGCGCGCGCCGCCGCCGAGGCGGCACAACTCGCCGCCGCAGCGCAAGTGAAAGCAGTTGCGGCGCCAGCGCCGCTGGCTCCGAGCCAGCAGGCGCTGGCGGCCGAAGCGGCCCGCTTGGAGCAGGTCAAGGCGCAGGCGCAGGCGCGCGAGTCCGCTGCCCGTGAGCTGGCCGAGAAAAACGCGCAGGCCAAAAAGGCCGAGGAACTGCGCGCCCAAGACCTGCTGGAGCGGCGCCGCAAGGCCGAAGCCGAGGCCGCCAATATTCGCGCCATGATGGCTTCGCCCGCCAAGACCATGCTGGCGAAAAAACCCGTTCCCCCGCCGGCACCGGCACCGGCACCGGCACCGGTAGCCGATGCCAAGGCAGGCATCAAAGGCACCTTGCACAAGCCGGTCGGTGTGCCCGGCAAACCGGCCGCAGCCACAAGCAAACCGGCGCCCGCCGGCAGCGCCGGCACGGCCGGCGCCGGCAAAAAAGAAGTCAAGTCGGAGAACCTGTCTTCGACTTGGAAAGACGACGCCGCCAAGAAAAAAGAAATCAAGACCCGCGGCGACACCAGCGCCGGACGCGCCAACTGGCGCGGCGGCCCCAGGGGCGGCAGCGGGCGGCGCAACGACCGCGACGCGCGCGGCGACACGGGCCACGGCGGTTTTGTCGCACCGTCCGAATTCAAAGTAATAGAAGTGCACGTGCCCGAGACCATTACGGTGGCCGAGCTGGCGCACAAAATGAGCTTGAAATCGTCCGAGGTCATCAAACAGTTGATGAAGCTGGGCCAGATGGTCACCATCAACCAGCCGCTGGACCAAGACACCGCCATGATCGTGGTGGAAGAACTGGGGCACCGCGCCGTGGTGGCTGCGCTGGACGACCCGGAAGCCTTCACCGACGAAGAAGTGTTGCCGCAGGCGCAGCAACTGTTGCCGCGTGCGCCGGTGGTCACCGTCATGGGCCACGTAGACCACGGCAAGACCTCGCTGCTGGACTACATTCGCCGCACCAAGGTGGCAGCCGGTGAGGCCGGCGGCATTACCCAGCACATCGGTGCTTACCACGTGCAAACGCCGCGCGGCATGGTGTCGTTCCTCGACACACCGGGCCACGAGGCCTTCACCGCCATGCGTGCCCGCGGCGCCCAGGCGACCGACATCGTGATTCTGGTTTGCGCGGCCGACGACGGCGTCATGCCGCAGACCAAGGAAGCAATCAAACACGCCAAGGCGGCCAAGGTGCCGATGGTGGTGGCGCTGACCAAGATCGATAAACCCGGCATTCAGCTCGAGCGCGTGCGCGCCGAACTGGTGGCCGAAGCCGTGGTGCCGGAAGAATTTGGCGGTGATACGCCTTTTGTGGGCGTGTCGGCCAAGACCGGCGTCGGCATAGACGCCTTGCTCGAGCAGGTGCTGTTGCAGGCCGAAGTGCTCGAGCTCAAGGCGCCGGTGGACGCCATGGCCAAGGGCCTGGTGATCGAAGCCCGGCTCGACAAGGGGCGCGGATCGGTGGCCACGGTGCTGGTGCAAAGCGGCACCCTCAAGACCGGCGACGTGGTGCTGGTGGGTCAGACTTCGGGCCGGGTGCGCGCCATGCTGGACGAGAACGGCAAAGCCGTCAAGTCGGCCGGACCGTCGATTCCGGTTGAAATTCAGGGCTTGGCCGAGGTGCCGCAGGCCGGTGACGATTTCATCGTCATGAGCGACGAGCGCCGGGCGCGCGAAATCGCCACCTACCGGGCCGGCAAGTTCCGCAACACCAAGCTGGCCAGACAGCAAGCGGCCAAGCTGGAAACCATGTTCACCGACATGACGGCCGAAGAGGTCAAGCTGCTGCCCATCATCGTCAAGGCCGATGTGCAGGGTTCGCAAGAAGCGCTGGCGACCGCACTGCTCAAGCTCTCGACCGACGAGGTCAAGGTGCAATTGGTATACGCCGGTGTGGGCGGCATCAGCGAGAGCGACGTCAACCTCGCGATTGCTTCCAAGGCGGTGGTGATAGGCTTTAACGTGCGCGCCGACGTTGGTGCGCGCAAGCTGGCCGAGGGCAACGAGGTCGACCTGCGCTACTACAACATCATCTACGACGCGGTGGATGAACTCAAGGCCGCCATGTCGGGCATGTTGGCGCCCGAGAAGCGCGAGGAAATCATTGGCTCGGCCGAAATCCGCACCGTCTTCATCGCCAGCAAGATCGGCACCGTGGCGGGCTGTATGGTCACCTCGGGCCAGGTCACGCGCAGCGCGCATTTCCGCCTGTTGCGCAACAACGTGGTGGTGGTCAGCGGCGAGATCGAGACCTTGAAGCGGCTCAAGGACGACGTGCGCGAAGTCAAGGAAGGCTTTGAATGCGGCATCAAGCTGAAGAACTACAACGACATCAAAGAGGGCGATCAGCTCGAGTTCTTTGAGGTCAAGGAAGTTGCTCGCACGCTCTGAGCGGGTCATCGATATGGTGCGCAAAGCCTCCACCACCCCAAACCGCGGTTTGCGCGTGGCCGACCAGATCCAGCGCGATCTGGCCGAGCTGATTGCACGCGAGTTGAAAGACCGGCGCGTCGGCATGGTGACGATCAACGCGGTCGAAGTCACGCCCGACTACGCGCACGCCAAGGTGTTTTTCAGCCTGCTGAGCGGCAACCCGCAAGAAACCCTGCAAGGCCTGAACGCCGCTGCCGGTTTTCTGCGCAGCGGTCTGTTCAAGCGGCTGCACATCCACACCGTGCCGACGCTGCATTTTGTCTTTGACGACACCACCGAACGCGCCTGCGACATGAACGCCCTGATCGCCAAGGCGGTATCTTCGCGCGCCAAGGACGACTGAACATGCACCGTGCAGGGCCGTCCCAGGGAGCCTTGGCCCCCGCAGGGGGTGGCGATGCCTGCGCCGGCGCCGCGCGCGCGCCGCGCCAGCGGGTGCAGCGCCAGCCGCTGCACGGGCTGCTGCTGCTGGACAAACCGCTCGGGCTCTCCAGCAACCAGGCGCTGCAAAAAGTCAAGTGGCTGCTGCGCGCCGAAAAAGCCGGTCACACCGGCACGCTGGACCCGCTGGCCAGCGGCGTGTTACCCCTGTGTTTTGGTGCCGCCACCAAATTCAGCCAGTTGCACCTGGACGCCGACAAAAGCTACGAAACCGTGCTGCGCCTGGGTGTGAGCACCAGCACCGGCGACGCCGAAGGCCGCGTGACGCAGACCTGTGCGGTGCGCTGCACGCCGGGCCAGGTGGTCGAGACGCTGGATCGTTTCACCGGCCCCATCAGCCAGGTGCCGCCCATGTACAGCGCGCTCAAGAAAGACGGCAAACCGCTGTACGAATACGCCCGCGACGGCCAAACGCTGGAGCGCGCGCCGCGCCCGGTGCTGATTCACGAACTGGAACTGCTGGAGCTGCAATTGCAGGGCGACGCGCCCTGGTTGCGGCTGCGCGTGCGCTGCAGCAAAGGCACTTACATTCGCACCCTGGGCGAAGACATAGGCCAGGCGCTCGGGTGCGCTGCCCATGTCAGCCTGCTGCGCCGCTGCGCCAGCGGCGCGTTCGATCTGTCGCACTGCATCACGCTGGCGGCGTTTGAACAACTCGGCGAGGCCGAGCGGCTGGCGCGGCTGCTGCCAGTGCAGGCCCTGCTGGCAGGACACGAGCGCGTCACGCTCGACGCCGATCATGCAGCCCGATTCCTGAGCGGCGTGCGCCGCCGTGGCGACTGGCCCGACAACGCGCAGGTGGCGGTGTTCGGGCCTAAGCAGGGCGCCCAGGATTCGCTGCTGGGCAGTGCCCACATCCAAGGCGGCGAACTGATACCCGGGCGGCTGCTGAGCCCGATCGAAATACAGCACATTCTGCAAACCTCTGCCCACTCTTCATCATGAGCAAACAAATCCGCAACGTCGCCATCATCGCCCACGTCGACCACGGCAAAACCACCATGGTCGACCAACTGCTGCGGCAGTCCGGCACCTTTGCCGAGCACGAAAAAGTGGTCGACACCGTGATGGACAGCAACGCCATCGAACGCGAGCGCGGCATCACCATCCTGGCCAAAAACTGCGCCGTGAGCTGGCAGGGCACGCACATCAACATTGTCGATACCCCCGGCCACGCTGACTTTGGCGGCGAGGTCGAGCGCGCCTTGTCTATGGTCGACGGCGTGCTGCTGCTGATAGACGCGCAGGAAGGCCCGATGCCGCAAACCCGCTTCGTCACCAAGAAAGCGCTGGCGCTGGGACTCAAGCCGATCGTGGTGGTCAACAAGGTCGACAAGCCCGGCGCCAACCCGGACAAGGTGGTCAACGCCGCCTTCGATTTGTTTGACAAGCTGGGCGCCAACGACGAGCAGCTCGACTTTCCCGTGGTCTACGCCTCGGGCATCAACGGCTGGTCTTCGCTGCAAGAAGGTGCGCCGGGCGAGCAGTGGGGGCCGGACATGTCGGCCTTGTTTGACACCGTGCTCAAGCATGTGCCCGTCCAGCAGGGCGATCCGGCGGCGCCGCTGCAACTGCAAATCTCGGCGCTCGACTTCTCCAACTTCGTCGGCCGCATCGGTGTGGGCCGCATCAGCGCCGGCACCATCCGCCCGGCGATGGACGTGCTGGTGATGGAGGGCCCAAACGGCAAATCGATCAAAGGCCGCATCAACCAGGTGCTGACCTTCCAGGGGCTGGATCGGGTGCAGGTCAGCCAGGCCGGCCCGGGCGACATTGTGCTGATCAACGGCGTGGCCGACATCGGCATTGGCGTGACCGTGACCGACCCGCTCAATCCGGCACCTTTGCCTATGCTCAAGGTCGACGAGCCGACGCTGACCATGAACTTTTGCGTCAACACCAGCCCGCTGGCCGGGCGTGAAGGCAAGTTCGTCACCAGCCGCCAAATCTGGGACCGGCTGCAAAAGGAATTGCAGTCCAACGTGGCGCTGCGGGTGAAAGAAACCGACGAGGAAGGCATTTTCGAGGTGGCGGGCCGCGGTGAGCTGCACCTGACGATTTTGCTGGAGAACATGCGCCGCGAAGGCTACGAGCTGGCGGTGTCCAAGCCGCGCGTGGTGTTCAAAGACATCGACGGCGTGCGCCACGAGCCGATCGAGCTGGTGACGGCCGACATCGAGGAGCAGCACCAGGGTGGCGTGATGCAGGCGCTGGGCGAACGCAAGGGCGATCTGGTCAACATGGAGCCCGACGGCCGCGGCCGCGTGCGGCTGGAATACCGCATTCCAGCGCGCGGCCTGATTGGCTTTACCAACGAATTTCTGAACCTGACGCGCGGCTCGGGCCTGATCTCCAACATTTTTGACAGCTACGAGCCGCACAAGGGCGACATCGCCGGGCGCAAAAACGGTGTGCTGATCTCTATGGACGACGGTGAAATTTTCACCTACGCGCTGGGCAAGCTCGACGACCGCGGCCGCATGTTCGTGCGCGCCGGCGACCCGGTGTACGAGGGCATGATTGTCGGCATCCACAACCGCGACAACGATCTGGTGGTCAACGCCACCCGCACCAAGCAGTTGACCAACTTTCGCGTCTCTGGCAAGGAAGACGCAATCAAGATCACGCCACCGATAGACCTGAACCTGGAATACGGCGTCGAATTCATCGAAGACGACGAACTGGTCGAGATCACGCCCAAGAGCGTGCGGCTGCGCAAGCGCTTCCTCAAAGAGCACGAACGCAAGCGCTCCAGCCGCGACTGATGGGCGTCTGGCCTGTGCACGCAGCGCGCTTGCCCAGCCACAACCAGGCGGTGCTGCTGATGGTGCTGGTGGCGCTGCTGTGGTCCATGGCTGGCGTGGTGTCGCGCCAGTTTGAAGCGGTTGGCCGCTTCGAGGCGGCTTTTTGGCGCAGCGCCTTCACGGCCCTGTCCTTGCTGCTGCTGCTGCCGCTGTGGCGCGCCCGGCAGCGCCGGCAGCTCCCGTCGGCGGGCCGGCCGGCAAGCCCCGTTGCCTGGTGGCAGGTGTTCGAGCGTCACTGGGGCCTGGTGCTCGATTCCGGCTCGTTCTGGATTTGCGGTCTTTGCTGGGGCGTGATGTTCACCGCCTTGATGCTGGCGCTGACGCTGACCAGCGTGGCCAACGTGCTGGTGGTGTTGTCGGTCGGCCCGCTGCTCACTGCGTTGCTGGCGCGGCTGCTGATCGGCCAGCGCCTGGCCTGGCGTACCTGGCTGGCGGTGCTGCTGGCCGGACTGGGCATTGCCTATATGTTCGGCAGCCAATGGCTGCAGCCGGCGGCGGCGCCAGCGGTGTCGGACCACAAGCTGCTGCTGGGCTCACTGGTCGCCTTTTGCGTGCCGCTGGCCGGCGCCGTCAACTGGACGGTGGTGCAGCGCGCTCAAATTCAGGGCCAGACCATCGATCTGGTGCCTGCCGTGCTGCTCGGGGCGCTGCTCTCAACCCTGCTGACGCTGCCGCTGGCGCTGCCCTGGGCGGCGACCCGCTCCGATCTGGCCTGGTTGGCGTTTCTGGGGCTGTTCCAATTGGCCATTCCCTGCGTGCTGGCGGTGATTTGTGCGCGCGTGCTCAAGGCGTCTGAAGTCTCCTTGCTGAGCTTGCTGGAGGTGATTTTCGGCATTTTCCTGGCCTGGCTCTGGGCCAACGAAACACCTGCCAATCCGGTGCTGCTGGGTGGCAGCGTGGTGGTGAGCGCCCTGGTGCTCAACGAGTGGTTGGGCTGGAGGCAGCGCGCCAAGCAGCCCTGATCGAGATCGCTCTTGCGGCGCGCGCCTGCGCGTCCAGTCGCTCTCAGCGCTGTCGATTCTTCATGGCCCGCTGCACCTCGCGCTGGCCCTCGCGCTCTTTGATGGTGTCGCGCTTGTCGTGCTCAGCCTTGCCTTTGGCCAGCGCTATTTCACACTTGACCTTGCCGTTCTTCCAGTGCAGGTTGAGCGGCACCAGGGTGTAGCCCTTTTGCTCAACCTTGCCAATCAAGCGGCGAATCTGGTCTTTTTGCAGCAGCAGCTTTTTGCTACGCACCGCATCCGGGCTGATGTGCGTGGAGGCGGTGTTCAGGGGGTTGATCTGGCAGCCAATCAGAAACAGCTCGCCCGTGCGGATCACCACGTAGCCGTCGGTCAATTGCACCTTGCCAGCGCGCAGCGCCTTGACCTCCCAACCTTGCAGCACCATGCCGGCCTCGAAGCGTTCCTCGATCGCGTAGTTGAAGAAAGCCTTTTTGTTGTCGGCAATGCGGCTGTCAAGGCCTTTGGTGCTGGCGGTTTTGCTGGATTTGGTGGCCATGAGGGCACAGGTGAGGACGCATGGCAGAACATGCAAGACCCATACAATAGAGGGCGAGGGCCTGGCGCGTGGATAGCACGGTTTGGCAACAGGCCAAAAACAGCTCGCGCACAGCCCCTGATTGTATGAAAACCATTCACAAGTCGGTTTTGCTCTGGCACAGTGCGCACGAAATGTTTGCGCTGGTGACAGACGTTGCGCACTACCCCGAGTTTTTGCCCTGGTGTGAGCATGGCGAGGTGCTGGAGCGGGCCGAACACGGCGTGGTGGCCAAAGTGGGCATGGCCGTCAGTGGCTGGCACCACAGCTTTACCACCCGCAACGTGCACGAAGTCGACCGCAAGGTGTTCATTGAGCTGGTGGACGGGCCGTTTTCTCATCTGGACGGCTGCTGGGAGTTCACCTCCTTGGGCGACGGCAGCGAGCCCGCCTGCAAGATCGATTTCACCTTGAGCTACGCTTTCTCCAGCGTGACGCTGGCAGCGCTGGTCGGGCCCGTGTTCGACCGCCTTGCCAGCAATCTGGTGGACGCTTTCGTCAAGCGTGCCGACCAGGTCTACGGCTGCAACTGAGCGCTGCCGGGGCTGGGATGCAAGTCACCCTGATTTATTCCAGCGCGCCGCGCACCGTGCATGAAGCGGTGCTGGAGTTGGACGAAGGGGCGACGGTGGAGCAAGCCTTGCGGCAAGCCGGGTGGTTGCAGCGCTTTCCTGAAATAGGCTCGACCGATCTGACGCTGGGCGTGTGGGGGCGCCGGGCCGGGCCACAAACGCCGTTGCGCGCCGACGATAGGGTAGAGGTCTATCGCGCCCTGCGCGTCGATCCCAAAGTGGCGCGCAAAGAGCGCTTCGTCGCTCAGGGTGCGCGGGCGGCCGGTTTGTTCAGCCGAAAAAAACCGGGGTCCGAGGCGGGCTACTGAGTGCCCGCGCGCAGCCGGCGGACTGAGAGCATGAGAGTTTTTCTCCAGGCCGCAGCAAGCGGCTAGCTCAGTGGCTGAGAATTCGGCCTGATGACATCAGGCGATCTGGGTCCCTGATGGCCACTTCAAATTCCCCCACCTATGGCCAGTCAAATTCCCCTAGCAGCCTGTCGGACTCAGCAATTCAAAAACCCGACCGATTTTGAAGTTGCTTAAAAAATAGGCAATTTGGGGTGAATTCCCAGGATTTTTTGACTTTTTCACAGGGCGCATTCAAGCCCCAAGTGCAACGGGGTTGATGATAGCGGACCAATACGCCTGGAAGTCGAATGATCCTTCGGGGAGGAACAGTTCGGCAGGTGACTTCCAGCCCAGGGACTTGCGAGGTTTGGCGTTGTGGTGAAAGGCGATCGCATCGAGCTGCTCCTGGGTGTGCTCGCTCAGGTCCGAGCCCTTGGGCAGCACGCGGCGCAGCAAGCCATTGGTGTTCTCATTGATGCCCCGCTCCCAAGGGCTGTAGGGGTGGGCAAAGAACACTTTGATACCCGTTGCCTCAGACAAGGCCTGGTGGTGCGCCATCTCCTTGCCGTTGTCATACGTCATCGACAAGCGCATGGCCGCATCGAGCCGGTTGAGGGCCATGCCAAAGCGCTGCGCAGTGTGCTCGGCCGTGGCGCAGTCGAGTTGAACCAGCACGGTGTAGAGCGTCTTGCGTTCAACCAGCGTGCCGATCTGGGACTGGTTTCGGGCGCCCTTGATAAGGTCGCCTTCCCAGTGACCAGGCACCAGTCGTTCACTGACCTCGATGGGGCGCTCCTCAATGCTGACGGCACCGGGGATGAGGCCCCGGCGGTCGGTGCCCGCACTGCGAGGGCGGCGGGTTTTGTGGCCCCGTGGCAGCAGCGCCAGTATTTCGGCGCGCAACTCGCCGCGAGGCATGGCGTACAGGGCGGTGTAGATCGTCTCGTGACTGATGCGAACAGGATCGAGCATACGTTGGAGTATGCCGCTGGCCTGCTCAGGCGAGAGGCCCCCACGCAAAGATTCCAGGACGCGATCCCACAGCCGGTTGCCATGGATCATCTTGCGCGTCACGCGTGGTTGGCAAGCCAGGCGCAGGGCGCGCTGGTGGGCACGGGCGCAGCGGTAGCCCCCAGCAATAGGAGGATGACTTCAACGACAAAGCGCGCCAGGTGGTCTTGGGTGAGCCAATCGTCCACCGACGGGGGCAACAGGTAGTCGGTTTTGCGGTCGGTGGGAATGAAGTTGGGCATGGTCAAAATCACCAATCGGGGCAGGTGGAATGGTAACAAATTGCTATGCCTTATGTAGCATTTTGGAAAGAAATTCTGGCGCTTCAAGTCCGACAGGCTGCTAGGCGCTGGCCAAAGCGGGCACACTGGCGGCCATGAAAGCGATCCTGCCACACCACCGCAGCGCCAGCCTGGCGCAGATGAAGGCCATGGCGCTGGGCCTGCTGCTGCTGTCGGCCGTCATCTACGTGCTGGCCACGCTGCTCGAGCCGCGCCACGCGGCCTGGTCTTACGTGGCGGCGGCGGCCGAGGCGGCCATGATAGGCGCGCTGGCCGACTGGTTCGCGGTGGTGGCGCTGTTTCGCCACCCGCTCGGGCTGCCGATTCCGCACACCGCCATCATCGTCGCCAACAAAGACCAGCTGGGCGCGCAGTTGGCGCGCTTTCTGGGTGACCATTTCTTGCTAGCCGAGCATTTGCGGCGCGCGCTGGCACGCTGGGACTTGGCGCACGAGCTGGCTTTGTGGCTGGTGCGACCCGAAGCGGCGCGGCGGCTGAGCCAGTGGCTGCAACGCCTGGTGCCCGCTGTGCTCGACGTGCTAGACCAGACCCCGGCGCGGCATTGGGTTGCCGCGCTGGCGCAACGCCTGCTGCGCGAGCTCGACCTGGCCGCCCTGGGCGGCCAGGCGCTGGCCGCGCTGACCGCGCAGGGCCACCACCAGCAGTGGCTCGACGGCTTGCTGCGACAACTGGCGCAATGGGCCGAGCAGGAGCCGACGCAGGAACGTCTGACCGAGGCCATTGCGCGCGAACTCAAGGAGCTCAAATACCTGGGGCTGGACCAGGTGGCCGCCCGGCTGGCCACGCGCAAACTGGTGGCTGCGCTCTCGCGCACCTTGTCCGAAGTGGCGCAAGACCCGCAGCACGAGCTGCGCGCGCGCTTTGACGACTGGATGAACGATTCGATTCAGCGCCTGCAGAACGACCCCGACTGGCAAGCGCGCGTGGCGCTGTGGCGCGATACCTGGTTGGCGCAACCCGACTGGCGCGAACCAGTCGAAGCCTGGTGGCACGAGTTGCTGGAGCAATTGCGCGCCGAATCCAGCCAGCCCGGTTCCGCGCTGGGCGAGCGCATCGCCCTGCTGGCGCAGGCCAGCGGCCAGCATTTGTTGGCCGACGCGGCGCTGCGCGACTGGCTCAACCGGCAGGCGCAGTACGCGCTGTTGCGCGTGCTGCGCAGCGGGCGCGAAACCATGGTCGCTTTCGTCACCCAGCGCGTGCAGGCCTGGGACGCGCAGGAAATGAGCCGGGTGCTGGAAAACCACATCGGTCGCGATCTGCAGTTCATCCGCATCAACGGCACGCTGGTGGGCGCGCTGGTCGGTCTGCTGGTGCACAGCCTGACCGAGGCCGCGCTGGCCTGGCCGCTGGTGCAGGCCTGGATGCAGCCCTGAGTGCAGCCGGGCAGCGACCGCTTCAGCCGCCGCCGGGGCACCAGGCGGGCCGGGGTTTGGAGCGGTCCATTTTTGGTGAAACTTTGTTTTCACCGCCTTTTTGACCCATGACGAGGCGGCTGTTCCCAACAGAATGCGACACTGCACTTTTTGAGCTTCCATGCAAGTGATTCACATCCACTCCGAGGCACCAGTCCAGCCGGCGGTGGGAGCGCCCTGCAATGGCTGCGGCGTGTGTTGCCTGGTCGAGCCTTGCCCGCTGGGCCAGTGGGTCTCTCGCAAACGCAGCGGCGCTTGCGATGCATTGCGCTGGGACGATGTGCAACAGCGCTACCGCTGCGGTGTCATCAGCGATGCAGTTGGCGTGCTCGGCCCGCGCTGGGCGTGGGCAGCGCCGCTGCTGCGCCGACTGGCGCTGCGCTGGATCGCGGCCGGTATCGGGTGCGACGCGAACCTGCAACGCCAGCGCTGACAATGCCCGCCTGCTGAACTTTCCCGTCCCCGCCTGGCACAGCGGGGCGCTCGGACACCGTGCTGTCACCGCAGCGCTTGGCCGGCATCTGCTGCCAACAAGCCGCAAGCGGCGGCTCCAGTGGGTGCGCCCAGCAGCCGCTCGACCGTCTGCAGCAAGCGTGGCGTCGCGTCGGGCGCGTCGGCTGCCAGCACCTGCCGCTCGGACATGCTGCGCAGCCAGGTGAGCTGGCGCTTGGCCAGTTGGCGCGTGGCAAAAATGCTACGTTCACGCCATTGGCTGAGTTGGGCTGGCGTGGGCGGGTCGGCGGCGGCCAGCAATTCCCAGGCCTGGCGGTAGCCGACGCAGCGCATCGACGGCAGCGCCGGGTGCAAATCGCCGCGTGCGCGCAAGCGCTGCACTTCAGCCAGCAAACCGGCCGCCTGCATGGTGTCGAAACGCTCGGCTATGCGCTGGTGCAGCCAGCCGCGGTCTTGGGGTTCGAGCGCAATCAGCGCCGCGGGAGCCAGCGGGCCGCAAGCGGTGCTGCGTCCGCTGTGCAGTGCTGACAGCGGCTGGCCGGTGAGGGTTTGCACTTCGAGCGCGCGCGCAATGCGTTGCGCATCGTTGACCGATAGGCGCGCTGCGGTGGCCGGGTCTTGCTGCGCCAGCTCGGCGTGCAGCGCTGGCCAGCCGTGCACGCGCGCGCGCGACTCGATCGCCAAGCGCAGCGCCGCGTCGGCGCGCGGCAGATCGTCCAGTCCTTGCAGCAAGGCCTTGAAGTACAGCATGCTGCCGCCGACCAGCAAGGCGTTGCGCCCGCGCGCATTGATTTGCCCGATCAAGTGCCGGGCGTCGACGGCAAATTCAGCCGCGCTGTAGGCCTGCAGCGGGTCGCGGATGTCGATCAGGTGATGCGGCACCGCCGCTTGTTCGGTGGCGCTTGGCTTGGCGGTGCCGATGTCCATGCCGCGGTAGACCAGCGCCGAATCGACGCTGACGATCTCCACCGGCCAGTGTTGCGCAATGGCGAGTGCGGCCGCGCTCTTGCCGCTGGCAGTCGGTCCGGCCAGCGCGATGCAGCGGGTGTTTGGGGTTGGGGCTGACATGGCAGGGGGTGCGAGCGCGCGCGGGGCGGCCAGGGAAGCGGGTTTGCGGCGCCGGCGCTCTGGCGCCAGCGTCACGGCGCGCTCAGCAGGGCCCGCACGTGTTCGAGGTCGGCGGCGGTGTCCACTCCTGGCGCCGGCGCGTGTGTGCTCAGATGCACCGCGATGCGCTGGCCATGCCAGAGCACGCGCAACTGCTCGAGCGCTTCGGTGGCCTCCAGCGGTGCTGGCTCCAGCGTGGGAAAGCGGCGCAGAAAGCCGGCCCGGTAGCCGTAAATGCCGATGTGGCGCAGCGGCGCCGGCGTCGGCAGGGCAGCGCAGGCGTTCGCTGCCGTCTGGGCGTCGCGCCAGCAGGGAATCGGCGCGCGGCTGAAATAGAGCGCGCTGCGGTCGCGGGCCAGCACCAGCTTGACCACGTTGGGGTTGAGGAAATCGGCCACGCGGTCGATGGCGTGTGCGGCAGTGCTCATCACGCAGTCGGGGCGCTGGCGCAGTTCGTCTGCCACTGCGTCGATCAGCGCCGGCTCGATCAGCGGTTCGTCGCCCTGTACATTGACCACCAGCTCGTCGTCGGCCAGTCCAAGCAGGTCACAGGCCTGTGCCAAGCGGTCGCTGCCGCTGGCGTGCCGGGTGTCGGTCAGCAGGGCGGGAATGCCGTGCGCCTGGCAGGCCTGGACGATGCGCGCGTCGTCGGCTGCGACCACGCAGCGGCTGGCCCGGCTCAGGCGTGCGCGCTGCGCCACTCGCACCACCATGGGCAGGCCGGCCAGGTCGGCCAGCGGCTTGTTGGGCAGTCGGCTCGACGCCAGCCGGGCCGGAATCAGCACCGTGAAGCCGGCCCCCGGCGCCGGCCGGCTCATGGCTGCGGCGTGGCGGTGTGGGGGCGCGCCGCTTCTTCTTCGCTCAGGGTGCGCGCTTCGTGCTCCAGCAAAATGGGAATGCCGTCGCGCACCGGGTAGGCCAGGCGTGCGCTGCGCGAGAGCAGCTCTTGTTTGTCGCGGTCATAGATCAGCGGTCCCTTGGTGACCGGGCAGACCAGCAGTGCCAGCAGTTTGGTGTCCATGGTGCCGATGATAGTCGGGTGTGCGGTTTAGCTTGGTTTGCCGGGTCTGTGGCGGCGCAGGCGTTCGTCGACGGCGTGAAAAAATGCCGGCTCGGGGCTGAGTTCGAGCGCCACCGACCAGACCCTGGCGGCGCAGACGTCACCGGCCAGCAGGGCAAACAGTTTGACGGCGTCTTTTTCGGTGCACAGCAGCGTGCTGTGCTCGTCTTGCCGCAGGCGTTGGCAGGCGTCGGCGTAGTCGGCGGCGTCGGCGTGGTCGACCAGCGCCAGCTCTTGCAGCAGCGTCAACCCGCAGGCACGCAACATAGCAAAAAAGACCTCGGGCCGGGCAATGCCGGCCACGGCAAGCACACGCTGGCCGCGCAGTTGCGTCAGCGCCATCACCGCGCCGCCGGGGCCGACGGCGCAGTCGGCCAGACGGCGCAGCGCATGGAACACCGGCACGCCGGGCGGTGCCACCAGCAGCGCCGGGCAGATGCCGGTGCGGTGCTGCTGCAGCACCAGGTCGACCGGCGCAGGCCGGGTGCTGGGCGGCCAGGGTTCGCGCAACAAACCTGCCGGCAACAGCCAGCCGTTGCCCACGCCGCGCTCGTCGAAGACGGCAATCGCCAGCTCGCGCTGTAGCGCCAGGTGTTGCAGGCCATCGTCGCAGAGCAACAGGTCGACTTCGGGGTGCGCCGCCAGCAACGCGCGCGCGGCAGCGACCCGGCGTGCCGCCACGAACACCGGCACGCCGCTGCGGCGCTGAATCAGCGCCGGCTCGTCGCCGGCGTCGGCGGCACTGCTGCCGGCATGAACCTCCAGCACCGTCTGGGCACGGCGGCCATAGCCGCGTGAAACCACGCCCGGGCGCCAGCCCTGCTGCTGCAAATGCCGCAGCAGGGCGAGCACGGTCGGGGTTTTTCCGGCGCCGCCCAGCACCACATTGCCGACCACGATGACCGGTACCGGCAGTTGATGCCGGGTGAAAAAACCCACGCTGTACAACCAGCGCCGCAGCGCCACCAGTGCGCCGTAGCACAAGGCCCAGGGCCACAGCAGCCGCGCCAGCGGCCCGCGTCGCACGGCGTTGGCCTGCCAGCGGGCGTGGCGCCGGGCCGAACCTGAACCCATGAGGCGGCCGCGCCTCAGGGCCGCGCGGGTGCGCCAGCCGCGCCCGGCTGCTGCTGGGTGGAGAAGGTGATTTGCACCAACCCGGCGCGGCGCGCGGCGTCCATCACGTTGATGACCGACTGGTGCGTGGCGACGGCGTCGGCGCTGATGACCACCACCACGTCGGGGCTGCCCTGCGCGGCCAGCGCCAGCGCGTGTGTGAGTGCGGGCACGCTGGCGTCGGCGAGCAGTTCGCGGTTGATTGAGTAGCGGCCGTCGCGGCCGACCGCCACCACCACCTCCCGGGGCTTGTCGCGCAGCGCCTGCGCGTCGGCCAGCGGCAGGTTGACCTGCAACTCGGTGTACTTGCTATAGGTGGTGGTCAGTATCAGGAAGATCAGCACCACCAGCAAAATGTCGATGAACGGAATCAGATTGAGCTCGGGCTCGTCGCGCTCGCCAGGTCGGAAGTTCATGGCGGCTCAGGCGCGCAGGGTGAGCAGGTGGCGGGCAAAACGCTCGGCCGCCAGTTCCATGGTCAGCAGGTATTCGTCCACCCGGGAGCGAAAATAACGCCAGAACACCAGCGCCGGAATGGCGATGATCAGGCCGAAGGCGGTGCTGTACAAGGCAATCGAGATGCCGTGCGCAAGCTGGGTCGGGTTGCCGCCACCCGGTGCCACGCCCATGCCGCCGTCTACGCCTTGCGAGGCAAAAATCTCTATCATGCCGATAACGGTGCCCAGCAAGCCGAGCAAGGGTGCGGCCGATGCGATGGTGGCGATCGCGCCCAAGTAGCGTTGCAGCTTGGCGCCAGCGCGGCGGCCGGCGCCTTGCAAACTGGCGCGCAAATCGTCTTCGCTGGCGTTGGGGTCGCCGCTCAGGGTGCGAAAGCCGCTTGCCAACACCTCGCCCAGAACCGAGTTTTGCTCCAGTTGGTCCACCACCTCGGGGCCCGGAATGCCGGTGCGCGACACCATGATGGCTTCTTCCAGCAGCTTGGGCGGCACGATTTTGCTGCTCTTGAGACTGATGAAGCGTTCGATGACCAGGGTCAGCCCCAGCACCGAGCAGGCGATCAAGGGCCAGACCGGCCAGCCAGCGGCTTGTATGATGGAAAGCAAATCGGGCTCCAGACTAGGCCGCCAGGCGGGCGACCAATCGACAAGCTCGAATTATGGCGCAGACCGCTTGCGTTTGTGCTGCCTGGCGGGTGTCGCTGATTCTGTGGATAACTTTGTGAAGAACCTGCCAAAAAGCCAGCATCGCTTGGCGCCTGCAACGCGGCGCGGCCGCGCAAAAACCGGACCAACGCTGCAAAACGCCTATAAATCAAGCCGCTGGCAGCCGTGTGCGCTGGGGTTCGGTGTGTTGCAGCAAAGCCCTGGCGTGCGCTCGGGTTGTGGACAGATATCGAACGGGGGATGCGGTGACTGAGCCCTTGTTGGCTGCCGAACCTTTGCACGGTCGCCCGGTCTGGGCGCTGGGCCCGCTCATGCGCGCCGTGGCCGACGCGCTGGCCGTGCGTTTGAACCCGGTCGTGGTGCGGGGCGAGGTGGCCGGTTTTTCCCGCGCCGTCAGCGGGCATTGTTATTTTTTGCTCAAGGACGATGGCGTGCAGTTGCGCTGCGCGCTGTTTCGCCGCGCTGCCGATCAGCTCGCCTTCGTCCCGGGCGACGGCCAGTTGGTGCAGGCGCGCGGCAAGCTCGACGTCTACGGTGCGCGCGGCGAACTGCAACTGATCGTCGAGAGCTTGCAGCCGGCCGGGCAGGGCGTGTGGTTCGAGCAGTTTTTGCGCCTCAAAGCCCGGCTCGAGGCCGAAGGTCTGTTCGATGCCGCGCGCAAACGAGCGCTGCCTGCGCAGCCGCGCAGCATCGGCGTGGTGACTTCGTTGGGCGCGGCCGCCTTGCGCGACGTGGCCAGCGCGCTGCGCCGGCGTGTGCCGCACCTGCCGGTATACATTTATCCCAGCGCCGTGCAGGGCGCGCAGGCGCCGGCCGAACTGTGCGCGGCCTTGCGGCTGGCCTACCAGCGATTTGCGCAGCAGCGCGAGGCCGAGGTGTTGTTGCTGGTGCGCGGCGGCGGTTCGCTGGAAGATTTGTGGGCCTTCAACGACGAGCAACTGGTGCGTACCTTGGCCCAGGCGCCGATGCCGGTGGTGTGCGGTGTCGGACACGAAACCGATTTCACCCTGGCCGATTTCGTCGCCGACCTGCGCGCACCCACGCCCAGCGCCGCTGCTGAGCTGTGCGCGCCGGCGCGCTTGGCCCGGCTGGGCGAGCTGTCTTACCTGCACGAACGTCTGCACGACGCCGTTTTCAACGCCATCGACCAACGCGGCCAGTGGCTCGACCGCCTGAGCCAGCGCCTGGGGCGACCCTCGGGTCGCGTGCACGACAGCCAGCAGCGGCTCGCTGGCCTGCAACACCGGCTCGAACGCGCGCTGCTGCGCACCAGTCAGCGCCAGCAGTTGCGCCTGCAAGCGCTGCAAGACGCGCTGGAGCAAGCGCGCACGCGCCTGCTGGATCGGCATGGCCAGCGCCTGCAGCGGCTCGATGCGGCCCTGGGTCTGCTCGACCCGCGGCTGGTGCTTGGGCGCGGCTACGCCTTTTTGAGTGACAGCCAGGGCCACTTGGTGACACACACCGGCCAGGCCCGGCCTGGGCAGACCCTGCGCGCGTCGCTGTTGGACGGCGAGCTGCTGTTGACGGTCGATGACTGCTTGCCAGCGGCCCGCCAAAGCCCCTGAAGGGCATGGTTTCATCTGGCATGCCTACAATCCGCGCTGCCCCCACTTGACATTTCACATTCCAACGCAGAAGGAAAACCCGATGGAACACACCCTGCCCCCACTGCCCTATGGGCTGGACGACCTGGCACCGCACTACAGCCGCGAAGCGCTGGAGTTTCACCACGGCAAGCACCACAACGCCTACGTGGTCAACCTCAACAACCTGCAAAAGGGCAGCGAGTTTGAAACCCTGGCGCTGGAGGACATCATCAAGAAATCCAGCGGAGGCGTTTACAACAACGCGGCCCAGATCTGGAACCACACTTTCTTCTGGAACTGCATGAAGCCCCAAGGCGGCGGCGAACCCAGCGGCGCACTGGCGGCGTCCATCAACGCCAAGTGGGGCAGCTACGCCGCCTTTCGCGAAGCCTTCATCAAGAGCGCTGTGGGCAACTTTGGCTCGGGCTGGACCTGGCTGGTGAAAAAAGCCGACGGCACGCTCGACATCGTCAACATGGGCGCGGCCGGCACACCGCTGACCACCGGCGACCAAGCCCTGCTGACCGTTGATGTGTGGGAGCACGCCTATTACATCGACTACCGCAACCTGCGTCCCAAGTTTGTCGAAACTTTCCTCGACAAGTTGGTGAACTGGTCGTTTGTGCAGGCCAACTACGCCTGATGGCTTGGCCGTTCGGGTGGCGCGGGTAGACCGACAGGATGCTGGTGCGCTGAATCGACTGCTCGTCTTCAGCGCGACCGAAACGGCGCGCCGCTGACGTGCTGACCGGGCCGAATGCCGCGTTTGGAAAACCAGCTCTGGTTCATCTCCAGCACGTAGCGCACCGGTTGCACCGAGCAGTGGCTTTGCTCGGAATGCGGCTGCATGTCGGCCAGGTTGACGATGCGGCCGTCATCGGCCAGAAAAGCCGCCGTCAGCGGCAGCGGGGTGTGCTTCATCCAAAAGCACTGCACACCCGCGTGTTCGAAGATGAACAGCATGCCTTCGTGCTGCGGCATGCTGCTGCGGTACATCAGGCCGATTTGTCGCTGCTGCGGAGTTTGTGCCACTTGAGCGTCGATCTGGTGCATGCCTACGCTCAGGGGCATGCGCGGCAGATCCAACTGGGGCAAGCTGGCGCCCGGCCCGGCCCAAGCCAGGTGGCCGGCGCCGACCAGCGCCGCCAGCGTCAGCCGCCGGAGCAGGCGCGCGACGAACCAAGGAACGAGCAAAAGAAAAACGCGCACGCAACCCCCCTTTGCCCCATGAAGCGCCGGGCACTTGTCAGTTTTGGTACAGCGAGTCAGACTAGAATCGTTTGCGAGCATCAGCTGAGATGATGTTTCATTTGGCACTGCAGCCGCAGTTTGCCACATCGATCAATACCGCACATCCCGGAGACCCGAATTCATGTACCAGCACATCCAGGTGCCCGCAGCAGGCCAGAAGATCACCGTCAACGCCGACATGTCGCTCAACGTGCCAGACGAGCCCATTATTCCTTACATCGAAGGCGATGGCACCGGTTTGGACATCACGCCTGTGATGCTCAAGGTGGTCGATGCGGCGGTGGCCAAGGCCTACGGCGGCAAGAGGAAAATTCACTGGATGGAGGTCTACGCGGGCGAGAAGTCGACCCGGGTTTACGGCCCCGACGTCTGGCTGCCCGAAGAAACGCTGTCCGCCCTGCGTGACTATGTGGTCTCGATCAAAGGCCCGCTGACGACGCCGGTTGGCGGCGGCATCCGCTCGCTCAACGTGGCGCTGCGCCAGGAACTTGACCTCTACGTCTGTCTGCGTCCGGTGCAGTACTTCAAAGGCGTGCCGTCGCCGGTGAAAGAGCCGGAAAAGACCAACATGGTGATATTCCGCGAGAACTCGGAAGACATTTACGCCGGCATCGAATACGAAGCCGAATCCGATAAGGCACGCAAACTGATCAAGTTCCTGATCGACGAGATGGGCGTGACCAAGATTCGTTTTCCCGCCACGTCCGGCATTGGCATCAAGCCGGTCAGCCGCGAGGGCACCGAACGCCTGGTGCGCAAGGCCATCCAGTACGCGATCGACAACGACAAGCCCAGCGTGACCATTGTGCACAAGGGCAACATCATGAAGTACACCGAAGGTGGTTTTCGTGACTGGTCTTACGCGCTGGCGCAGCGCGAGTTCGGCGCCGAACTGATCGACGGCGGCCCGTGGTGCACCTTCAAAAACCCCAAAACCGGCAAAGACATCATTGTCAAAGACAGCATTGCCGACGCTTTCCTGCAGCAGATTTTGCTGCGCCCGGCCGAGTACTCGGTGGTGGCCACGCTCAACCTCAACGGCGACTACATCTCGGACGCGCTGGCAGCGCAGGTCGGTGGCATTGGCATTGCGCCGGGCGCCAACCTATCGGACTCGGTGGCCTGTTTCGAGGCCACCCACGGCACCGCGCCCAAGTACGCCGGCAAGGACTACGTCAACCCCGGCTCGGAAATTCTGTCGGCCGAAATGATGCTGCGCCACATGGGCTGGACCGAAGCCGCCGACTTGATCATCAGTTCGATTGAAAAATCGATCGCCAGC
Organism: Hydrogenophaga sp.; assembly: GCF_014773545.1. Taxonomy (GTDB): domain Bacteria; phylum Pseudomonadota; class Gammaproteobacteria; order Burkholderiales; family Burkholderiaceae_C; genus Hydrogenophaga. The sequence goes on from NZ_SDDV01000001.1 coordinate 329,979, forward strand.
AAGCAAGTCACCTACGACTTCGCGCGCCTGATGGAGGGCGCCACCCAGGTGAGCTGCTCGGGCTTTGGTCAGGTGATGATAGAAAACATGTAAGTTCGCCCCGACTCGGCCCGCCGTGGCCGTCAAGCCCTGCAAACCGCCAGACAAGCCTGCTTCTCTGGCGGTTTGCATAAGGGGCCGCAGATCGATAATCGATCTGCTTCAGCCGCTTGTCTGAGGCGGCGGCTCCTGGTCATTTTCGAACGCAGTATTTTCCAACCTAGGCACAATACTGTTCAGATACGCAACACTGGCACCGGCTCATGCTTGAGGTGTAGAGGGGTGCCACGTCGTCGAACGGTGTAGTTGCTCATCTTGCGTTTGACGCCACGCGGGTTGAGGCGCCCACGACTACTCACGCAGCGGCCACTGGCGATCTCGTTGAGCAACGCGTTGCGCCATGCCGGCAGGCGCTCAGGGGGGAATGGCCGCGGCTTGCGGCATCTTTCGCTTGATCACGCGCAACGCGTGGACAAAGCTCAGGCGGTCCGGATCGAGTCCCTGCTGCCAAGCCGCGCGCTCCATCAACTGGCGCACTCCGTAGTGCGCCAGCAGCAGACCCCACAGTTCCTGCTGGACGAGATCGGGCGTCTTGCTGCGCAGCACCGTGCTGGTCGAGCGCATGTGCGTCTTGAACTCATCGAAGACGCTTTCGACCTCCCAGCGCTCGTGGTACAGCGCCGCCAGTTCCAGCGCTGGCGCCGCCTCGGGGTCCAGGATATTGGTGACCAATCGGTAGCTGTCTTGCACGGGACTCGCCGAGTCCTTCAACGTGTAGTCAATGACCCGCACTCGCTGGCCGTTGCGCCTGGCGCGATCTTCGCTGTCGAACACGGTGCTCAGGTATGAACCGTCGGCAAGCTCTTGCTCCACTGGCAGGCCCAGATTGGACTTGACGCGCCACAGTAGCTTGGCGCCGCTGGCGCACGCCTGCCACAACTTGAAGCTGTAGAAGTTGCGCTCGGCCATGACCAACATGTCGCCGTTGAGTTTGGCCGGCAGCAACTCCGCCGCCATGGCCACCTCACTGTGGCTGTAGGGCGCTATGCTCGCGGCCACCACCGCATGCGTACCGCACTCAACCAGGCCGAGCAAGCGCGCCTGCGGGAATGCGCTCTGGCCACGCGACGCGGCCGGATAGCCGAAGAACTTGGCGTTGGCCGCCTCGTCGGCCACGTCCATGCAACTGCCGTCCACTGCCATCAAGCGCCAGCCCCGGTACCACGCCCCAGGCGCTTCGGGGCGCGCCATCGGCTTCAGTACCCGATCAGCGAGTTGCTTCATGACTTGCGGGCCCAGGCGAGTACGCGCCTGCGAGATCGCCGACTTGCTGGCCTGTACCGCGCCCGACGCGCCGCCGCTGAGCCATTGCAAACCTTCGCACACCACGCGCAGCACTTCTTCCAATGGCGCTTCGCGCCATAAAGCCAACGCCATCACGTAATAGACGACCGCCGGGGCCGGCAGTAGCCGCTCGCGCTGGCTTGCCTTGCCGGTTTGTGCCAGTACATCGTCGATCAGCGCCCGAGGACAAACACTGGCCAACACGCCGGTGCTGATCAGATGCGCCACGTCAATCTTATCTGGCAGTGCCTTGCGCGTTCTCGCCATCGTGTTCGCGTCTCGAAGTCGGGATGCGCGAATTATGATTCGTGGCGAGCTATTTGAACAGTATTGGGCCTAGGGTTAACGCGTAGCACCGGGGCCGGGGGCCGCCGTCGTGGATGCGGT
>NZ_SDDV01000010.1 GCF_014773545.1 Hydrogenophaga sp.
GGCTGCGCCAAACACCATCTTTTGCAAGCCCTGCATCATGCAAAACGCGGTGGCCATGCTTGCGCACCAGCCACCGCGTCAGCGGTTTAGTTCAACTTTGATTTAAACGGCAAAACGCCGGATACCCACAATCGCTGCCGTTAAACAAAGTCGCCTAGCATCCCAAAAATGTGTTTGAAATCAAACCTGTAACGCATCATACTGGATGCATGAACAGGTTTAACAGATCCGATAAACCCGACTGGGTCCCTCCAAGGTCCGCCCGGCTGCTGGATCAGGTGCGCGAACGGGTTCGCTACCTGCACTACAGCATACAGACCGAGAAGGTTTACGTCTACTGGGCGAAGGCGTTTGTGTTGTGGACGGCACGCAGCGGTGGCGGTTTCCGGCACCCGCGCGAGATGGGGCAGGCGGAAGTTGAAGCTTTTCTGACCATGCTCGCCACCGAAAAGCAGGTCGCGCCGGCCACCCACCGGCAGGCGCTCAACGCGTTGCTGTTTTTGTACCGACAGGTGCTGGGCATGGAGTTGCCGTGGATGCAGCAGATTGGCCGGCCGCCGGAGCGCAAGCGCATCCCGGTGGTGCTGACGGCGCATGAGGTTCAGTCGGTGTTCGGCCTCATGACGGGCACCGAAGGGCTGCTAGCGGCCCTGCTGTATGGCAGCGGGTTGCGTCTGCGCGAGGCGCTGGGCCTGCGCGTCAAGGATGTGGACTTTGACCGCCATGCCATCGTGGTGCGCAGCGGCAAGGGCGACAAGGACCGGGTGGTGATGTTGCCCAAGGCGTTGATCGCTCGGTTGCAGGCGCAGCTGGCCCACGCGCGGGCGGTCTGGGGTCAGGATCGGGCGAGCGGACACAGCGGCGTGTTTTTGCCGCATGCGCTGGAGCGCAAGTACCCTCGGGCGGGCGAGAGCTGGGCGTGGTTCTGGGTCTTCCCGTCGCACAAGCTGTCGGTCGATCCGCAGACGGGCATCGAGCGCCGCCACCACCTGTTTGAGGAACGGCTGAACCGGCAACTGAAAAAGGCGGTTCTGCAGGCGGGCATTGCCAAACATGTGTCGGTCCACACCCTGCGCCACTCGTTCGCCACGCACCTGCTGCAGGCGGGCACCGACATCCGCACGGTGCAAGAACTGCTGGGGCACTCTGACGTGTTTGTCGTCACCTCAGAACCGCAATTGGTCGCGACGGACGGCGCAGGGTTGCACAACGCACACCACTCCCTCATTTGAGCGACTGGAAGTTTTGCATGAAATCGACTCCCCAGCCCGAGGCCGTGCGCCGGCCGCGCCGCCTCGCCCGCCTTGCCGGGCTGCTCGGCTTGGCCATGCTGCTGCCCCTGAGCAGCATGGCGCAAACCGCGCAAACCACGCCCCCCGCCCCGTCTGCCCTGCAGGTGCAGGTCTGGGCCGCCAGTTGCATGGCCTGCCACGGACCAGACGGGCGCGCCGAAGGCACCGGCTTGAGAATCGCCGGCATGCCGGCCCAGGAGCATCTGGACAAGATGCTGGCCTTTCAAAAAGGCACTCGCAGCGCCACCATCATGCACCGCCACGCCAAAGGCTACAGCGAGCAGGAACTGCGGCTGATTGCCGAATACTTCTCCCGCATCAAATAAAAGCGCCATCATGATCCAGCGACGTCTTGTGCTCCAGCCCGGCCTTGCAGATCACGGTGGTCGAGCCGGCCAGCGCATTCGTCATGTGCCCGCTGAGCAACCGGGTGCTGCACGGAGGCTTGCACCTGCGCGACATCACACGCTCCTACGCCCGCCTTGTCAGCAACAACCGCCTGCACTGGGTGCGCGCGCGCGCCGACGGCATCGAGGGCCTGGGCACGGCGGCGCAGCAGGCCGCCGTACCGCACGCATGGAAAGCCGGCCCGCAAACCGAGCAGTTGCGCAACATGCTGCGCGCCCTGCCCGACCAGGGCGTGGTCGCCATCAGCATCCCCAAAGTACCGTTCAGATGTCCGCCCGGACCGTATGAACGCGCCAGCCTGATCGCTGACTACCTCAGCACGCGCAAACCGCGCGCCAAGCTGCTGGTGTTCGACGCCAACCCGGAAATTCAGGCCAAAAAAGGCTTGTTTGAATCGGTCTGGGCCAGTCGCTACAGCAAGCTGATCGAGTACGTGCCCAACGCCGAGCTGAAGGCGGTCGACAGCGTGGCCGGCACGCTGGAATTCGATCTGCAAGGCAAGGTCAGCGCCCAGGTCATGAACGTGATACCGCCGCAGCGCGCCGGCCAGATCGCCCGCGCCAGCGGCTTGGCCAACGTCGACCAGCGCTGGTGCGGGGTCGATTTCCTGAGCTATGAATCAACCGCCGCCAAGGGCGTGTACGTGCTGGGCGACTCGATCTCCAGCGCCGGCCGGCCCAAATCGGGCCACATGGCGAACCAGCAAGGCAAGGTCTGCGCCGGCGCCATTGCGGCCCTGACCCTGGGCCAGGCGGTGCCGTCCGATCCCATCATTGCCAACACCTGCTACAGCTTTATCTCGCACAACGAAGTCGTCCACGTGGCGGCGGTGTACCGCTACAACCGCGAGCAAAGGGTGATGGCGGTCGTGCCAGGATCGAGCGGCGTCTCAACCCAACCGGGCCGAAGCGGTCTACGCCATGTCCTGGGCGACCAACATCCTCAACGACACGCTGGGCTGAAGCGGGCCCGCTTGCGTTTGTCGGAATAAAAAAACCCGCAGCATGCTGCGGGTTTTTTTCAGGCTAGGGCCACGCAGGCCGAAGCCGCTGGCGTCAAGCGATCAGTAACCGCCGCGACCACCACCACCGCCGCCGCCTTCACGACGGCCACCACCACCACCGCCGCCGCCGCCGTAGGGACTGCGGAAACCGCCGCCGTCACCACCGCTGCGGCCGCCGCCACCACCAAAGCCGCCGCCACCGCCGCCACCACCAAAGCCACCGCTGCGGGGTGGGCGAGTCTCCATCGGACGGGCTTCGTTGACCACCAGGCTGCGCCCACCCAGCGATTGGCCGTTCATGCCTTCGACTGCGGATTGCGCTTCCGAGTCGCTGGCCATTTCGACAAAGCCAAAACCTTTGGAGCGGCCGGTGTCGCGCTCCATCATGACCTTGGCGCTATTGACAGCGCCGTAGGCGCTGAAAGCCTGCTGCAGATCTTCGTCGCGGACGGTGTATGGCAGATTGCCGACGTACAGTTTGTTGCCCATTCTTGGGACTCCTCAAAACACTGGAAAAAATAGCGAGGCAGCCCCGTTAGCAAACAAACCTGTAGCACGCGAAACCGACCGATCACTTGTCATGCGAGCGCTTAAGTCACTCACCCGCCCATTATGCGCGCAAAGCCAGACTATCGGAGATTTTTTTTCAAAACCACCAGCGCTGCGCCGCATCCGCTCTGACCGCTGCCGTCCCGCGCAGCCGCATCCCTCTGGGTGGTCGAGGCGGTTCAATCTATACTTGCTGCGGCGCCGATAGGTTCCGGCTTGCGGGCGTTTTGGAACTGCCGCTAACGGGCATGACTTTGAAAGCCACCCCGGCAAATGAAAGTCCTGCCCGTTCTCCCTCACCCCCAACCCCTCTCCCGCATACGGGAGAGGGGAGCGAAGTGAGTCGCGGCCCGACTTTCACGTTAACGAGGTGATTGCCGGTCTTGCTCGTGGCTGCGCCGGGTTTTTGAATATTCGAAGCTGCTCCGCAGAGATAGAGCCGTGATCCCCTGCCTGATTGCCACGCCGCAAACGTTTCGCTTCACCGAGCCGCTGGCGCTGCGCAGCGGCGCCGTGCTGCCCGCCTACGAGTTGGTGGTGGAAACCTACGGCACGCTCAACGCCGCGCGCTCCAATGCGGTGCTGATCTGCCATGCGCTCAACGCCTCGCACCACGTGGCCGGCTGTCAGATCGATGCCAGCGGTCAAGCGCTGGCGCGCAGCGAAGGCTGGTGGAACAACATGATCGGGCCTGGCAAACCGGTCGACACCGAGCGCTACTTCGTCATCGGCGTCAACAACCTGGGTTCGTGTTTCGGCTCCACCGGCCCGACGCACCACAACCCAGCCACCGGCCAACCCTGGGGCGCTGATTTTCCCGTGCTCACGGTGGAAGACTGGGTGCAGGCGCAGGCGCGCCTGCTCGACGCCATGGGCATTCAGACGCTGGCCGCCGTCATGGGCGGCAGCCTGGGCGGCATGCAGGCCTTGAGCTGGACCCTGCAATACCCCCATCGTGTGCGCCACGCCGTGGTGATCGCCAGCGCGCCCAACCTGACGGCGGAAAACATCGCTTTCAACGAGGTGGCGCGGCGCGCCATCGTGACCGATCCAGACTTTCACGCCGGCCACTACCTCAAACACCACACCCTGCCACGGCGCGGCCTGCGCATTGCTCGCATGATCGGCCATATCACGTATTTGAGCGATGACGTGATGAATGAAAAATTCGGTCGCAGCCTACAGCCGCGCGCGGGGGAGGACAGCACCCGTGCCGCCGAACTCGCCTACCGCTATTGCACCCAGGAAGTGGAATTCCAGATCGAGAGCTACCTGCGCCACCAGGGCGACAAGTTCAGCGCGTATTTCGACGCCAACACCTATTTGCTGATCACACGCGCGCTGGATTATTTCGACCCGGCGCGCGCGTACGGCGGCAGTCTGCGTGCGGCGCTGGCACGCGCGCAGGCCAGTTTTTTGCTCGTCAGCTTCAGCACCGACTGGCGCTTCTCGCCCGCACGCAGCCGCGAAATCGTACAGGCGCTGATGGAAAACGGCCGCAACGTCAGCTACGCCGAAATCGATGCACCGCATGGGCACGACGCCTTCTTGCTCGACGACCCCCGCTACCACCAGCTGGTGCGGTGCTACTTCCAACGCAGCGTAGCGCAAGAGGTGGCGGCATGAGCGAACAAGCCATCATGGCTTCGATTGCCCGCCTGGTGCCGCGCGGCGCGCGCGTGCTCGACCTGGGCTGTGGAGACGGCGCGCTGCTGGCGCTGCTGCGCGAGCAGCGCGGCTGCAGCGGCTACGGCGTCGAGATCGACGATGCCAAGGTGCTGGCCTGCGTCAAGCGCGGTGTCAACGTACTGCAACTCAACCTGGAAGGTGGTTTGAGCCTGTTTGGCGACGACGCCTTCGACGTGGTGCTGCAAATCGACACCCTACAGCACCTGCGCAACGCACAGATCATGCTGCGCGAGACCGCGCGCGTGGGCCGCCTGGGCATCGTCGCCTTTCCCAACTTCGCCCACTGGCCCAACCGGCTGCACGTGCTGCAGGGCCGTATGCCGGTGACCAAGCGGCTGCCCTACCAGTGGTACGACACGCCCAACATCCGAGTCGGCACCTACGCCGACTTCGAGTTGCTGGCGCGGCGCAATGGGCTGACCATAGAAGACAGCTTCGGCCTGCACGAAGGCCGTGAAGTTCGCCGCCTGCCCAACCTGCTGGCCAGCACGGCGGTGTTTCGCCTGTCGCGCTGAACCAATCCAGCGGCGCAGCAAGGGCGGCACGAACTCCTGAATCAGACTGGAAAACACGGCTTACTTCGCGCTCAAGACGGCCTTGATCGGTCCGATATTCTTGGAAGAGAAAATGGTTTTCTCTTCGTTGTCTTGGCGCGCAGGGGCGGCCGGGGCGGTCGGGCATCATTTTCCAGGGCCACGGGCATGACATCGAGCTTCGTATTTGGCATCGCCGGGCGACTGCTGTCGGTTGGCATCGCCATCACCTTGGGGCTGGCCGCCTTGGCGGTGCTGGCGTACGTCAACCTCAACCAGGCCGCCCGCGTAGCGGCCTTCACCGAACAGCAGCGCGTGCCCCAGTTGCGTGCGGTCGACGACATCGAATTCAATATCGCTCGCACCGGGGGGGAGTTGCGCCACGCCATGCTGGCGCGCACGCCACAGGAAATGACTGAGGCACTGACCGACATCAGGCGGATACGGCAAACCGTCGGCGAGCTGCTCCAGGCTTATGAATTGCGTCTGAACTCGGGTGCGAGCCAGCTGCATTTTGAGCGGCTAAGGCCACGCAGCGAAGCGTTCTGGCGGGTGGTCGACGCCAATATCGCACTGATCGAACAAGGACAGCGCGACGAGGCCTTCGGCCACCTGGTGCAGGCCTTGGTGCCGGCGCGCAACGCCTTGCTGGCCGAGCTGGCGCAGGGTGCGCAGATCGAGGCACAAGGGCTGACGGCCGACATGGCCCAGATCCAGCGCGACATGCGCAACACCTCCAAGCTGCTTGCCCTGCTGGCGCTGATGATCGGGCTGGCGCTGCTGGCACTTTCCTGGCGCGTGGCCGCGCTATTGCGCCGGCGCGTGGCAGCGGCACGGGCCGTGGCCGAGCGGGTGCGCAACGGCGACCTGAGCACCCCGATTGCCGATGGGGCGCAGGACGAATTCATGCCGCTGCTGGCGGCCCTGCGCGACATGCAAACGGCGCTGACGGCGGTGGTTGTCGACGTGCGCCGCAGCGCCGAAGGGGTGGCGGCGGCCAGCGCCCAAATCGAGCGCGGCAACACAGACCTGTCTCAGCGCACCGAACAGCAAGCCGCCGCGCTGGAACAAACCTCTGCCTCCATGACACAACTGGGCTGCACGGCGCGCCAAAATGCCGACCATGCGCGCCAGGCCAGCCAGCTCGCCGCCAGCGCCAGCGCCGTCGCGGTGCAAGGTGGCGTGGTGGTCGGGCAGGTGGTGCAGACCATGCACGATATCAACACCAGCAGCCGCAAGATCAGCGACATCATAGGCGTCATCGATGGCATTGCGTTCCAGACCAACATTCTGGCTCTCAACGCCGCGGTCGAGGCCGCGCGGGCGGGCGAGCAGGGCCGGGGATTTGCGGTGGTGGCCGCTGAAGTGCGCCATCTGGCGCAGCGCAGCGCCGAGGCCGCGCGCGAAATCAAAGGGCTCATAGGAGCCAGCGTGCAGCGCGTCGAACAGGGCAGCCAACTGGTCAATCAAGCCGGCTCGACCATGCAGGAGATTGTGCAATCGATCCAGCGCGTGACCGATATCGTGGGTGAAATCAGCAGTTCCAGCGCCGAACAAAATACCGGGGTCGCACAGGTCAGCGAGGCGGTGGCTCAGATGGACCAAAGCACGCAGCAAAACGCTGCCCTGGTGCAAGAGAGCGCAAGCGCCGCCTCCAGCCTGCGTCAACAGGCGCAGCAACTGGTGCAGACCGTCGGCGTGTTCAAGCTGCCAGGCGCAGCAGGCGCGAGCGCCGCTCAGGCACCGGCCACGTACCCGACGGCGCCACCGGCGCGCGGGCGCAGCAGCACAGTGCACAAAGCCGTCTACGCGCCCGCCCACGCGGGCCGCAAGGTCAGCGGCGATCAGGCCTCGAGTCGACCGACGTCGGCAGCGGCCGCTGCGCCACAGCGAAGCGGCACCGACGACTGGGAAAGTTTTTAAGGCCCAAGCCCTCCGGAACACAGAATGAACGCATCAAGCCGATCGACCCAGTTGGCGCAAGCCGCCAACACCAGCAGCAACACCGCGCGCACCGAACTACTCACCTTTTGCCTCGGTGCGGAGGAGTACGGCATCGACATTTTGCGCGTGCAGGAAATTCGCTCCTACGAAGAGCCGACACGGATTGCCCATGCGCCGGCCTTCATCAAAGGCGTTGTCAACCTGCGCGGGGTGATCGTTCCGGTGGTCGACCTGCGCCTCAAGCTCGGTTGCCAGCAGGTCGAATACAACGCTTTCACAGTCGTGATCGTGCTCAACCTGCGCGGGCGCGTGATCGGCGCGGTGGTCGACTCGGTGTCGGACGTGCTGCACATCCCGCCCGAGCACATCAAACCCGCGCCTGAGCTCAACGCCATGGTGGACACCAGCTTCATCACCGGCATTGCCAGCGTGGGCGAGCGCATGCTCATTCTCATGAACATCGAGGCGCTGATGTCGAGCGCCGACATGGGGCTGATCGACGCCGCCCCGGCCCTGACTGCCTGACGACCATGCAATACCTGATGCGACAATTTTCCATCCGCACCCGCATGTTGGGTGCAGTCGGCGTGGTTTTGCTGCTGCTGCTGCTCATTGGTGGTGCCGGCCTGTGGGGCCTGATGCGCATGCAAGCAATGAGTGCGCAGTTCTCCGAGCGCGCCTTCGGAGCCGCCGTGACGCTTGTGCGCCTGCAAGTGGCGCTGGGCGATCTGGGGCGCTTCGAAAAAGACATGGTGATTGCGTATGCAACCCCGGCCGATGTGCGGCGCGCCCAGGCCGGTTGGCAGACGGCGCACGAGTCGGCGCAGCGTCAACTCGAACAGGTGTTCGTCGGCACCGAGCTGCAAGACAGCGACCTGGTGCGCGCCATGCAGCAGCAATTGGCCGCTTACGCCGCCGCCGTGCATCCGGTGGCGCACCAACTCATCGCCAGCGGCTACGAAACCGCCAGCGTGGCCAACCGCATGCTGGGCGGTGCGCACAGCCAGTTCGACGCCCTGCGGGCAAACATCGAGCGGGCGCAAGACGCGCTGACGGCGCAGGCAGATCGACTCAGGCAAAACGAAGCCGCCATCAGCCAGCAAACCCGGTGGCTGTTTGGTTTGGCCGTGGCCTTGGCCGCGCTGCTGGTGCTGCCCACCACGCTGATCAATATGCGCAGCATTTGCCGGCCGCTGGAAAAAGCGCAGCGTCTGGCCCAGGCCATCGCACAAGGCGATTTGACGCAAGCGGTGCGGGTCGATGGACGCGACGAGTTGACCAGCCTGATGCGCGCGCTCGACGGCATGCAGGCCGCGCTGGCCCACATCGTGGGCGAGGTGCGCAACGGCACCGAGAGCATGGGCAGCGCCAGCACGCAAATTGCCAGCGGGAATCAGGACTTGTCGAATCGGACCGAACAGACCGCTCATCGGCTGCAACAAACCGCCGCCAGCTTAGCGCAGCTCACCAGCACGGTGCGTCAGAGCAGCGAATCGGCGCACCAGGCCGTGCAAATGGCACAGAGCAACGCCGACACGGCCGCACGCGGCGGCCAAGTGGTCGCACAGGTCGTCAGCACCATGGACGAAATCAACCACAGCAGCCAGAAAATCGGCGACATCGTCGGTGTGATCGACAGCATTGCCTTTCAGACCAATATCCTCGCGCTCAACGCCGCCGTCGAGGCCGCGCGCGCAGGAGAACACGGCCGCGGCTTTGCCGTCGTCGCCACCGAGGTGCGCAACCTGGCGCAACGCAGCGCGCAGGCGGCCAAAGAAATCAAGGGCCTGATCGAAGCCAGCATGGAAAAGGTGGGGAACGGCTCGCAACTGGTGGCCCAGGCCGGCAGCACCATCGGAGAAATCGTGACCAAGGCCAAGCAGGTCTCGGCCTTCATCAACGACATCACGACCGCTGCTCGCGAACAATCGCAGGAGATTGAACAGGTCAACACGGCGGTCACACAGCTCGATCAGATGACGCAGCAAAACGCCGCGCTGGTCGAGCAAAGCGCGGCCGCTGCCGCCAGCCTGCGCGATCAGGCCGGCCGTCTGGCCGAGCTGGTGCGGGTGTTTCGCCTGCCCGGCCCCGGCAGCGAACAAGCCACCTGAGCGCGGGCACATTCAGCCGTCGAACGCGCATATGTCTGACAGCACGCACAACTCCTTCATCCTCATCGACGGTGTTGCGCTGGCGCTGTATGACTGGCCGCTGCCCCTGCGGGTGCGACCGCGTGCGGTTGTCTTGATTGTGCATGGCTTGGGTGAGCACGCCGGGCGCTACGTGGCGCTGGCCCAGCGCCTCAACGACTGGGGTTTTTGCGTGCGCGCCTACGACCAGCGCGGCCACGGTGAATCCAACGGAGCACGCGGCGTGCTGGCTGCCGACAACATCTTGCTGCAAGACTTGGGCGAGGTACTGCGCGAGACGCGGGCGCAACTGTCGCAGCCCTGGTCTTGTCCGCTGATTCTGCTGGGGCATAGCATGGGCGGCCTGGTGGCAGCGGCCCTGGTCGAGCGCCAACCAAGCGCAGTCGACGCACTGGTGTTGTCCTCACCCGCCTTGGATCTGGGCCTGGGTGCGTGGCAAAAATTCATGCTCAGTCTGCGCTACCGACTGGCCCCCGATCTGACGCTGTCCAGTCGACTCGATCCGAGCAAAATTTCACACGCTCCGGCCGTGTTTGAGGCTTACCGCAACGACGAGCTGGTACACCGCCGCGTGTCAGCCCGGCTGCTGCGCTTCATGGAGCGGGCCGGTGCACGCGTGCTGGCGGCCGCGCCGAACTGGCGCACGCCCACTTTGTTGCTGTACGCCGGTGCCGACGAGCTGGTACGCCCGGCTGGCAGCCGGGCCTTTGCCGCGGCCGCTCCGGGTCATCAGGTGCGCAGCCATTGCTTCGAGCAGATGTATCACGAAGTTTTCAACGAAACCGATCCATCAGATGTCTATGCCGCGCTCATCGTCTGGCTCGATCAACTGATCCCGCGCCGCTAACCCCTCTGCCGCACGCGGGAGAGGGGAGCGAAGTGAGTCGCGGCCCGACTCTCACGTTAAAGGCTTGGCTGAACTGAGCTGCTTGCTGATGATTCCAGCCAGCTCGAACATACTCACCTGCGGCTGGCCAAACAAGGGCGCGAGTTTGGCGTCGGCGTTGATGCGGCGTTTGTCAGCGCTGTCTTGCAAGTTGTGGGCCTTGATGTAGTCCCATAGCTTTTTGATCGCCTCGGTGCGCGCCAGCGGTTCGGCGCCAATCACCGCCGCCAAGGCGGTGCTGGGTTGCAGCCCGCGGCCCGGCGTCGGCTTGGCGGCGGCCTTCTTCACCGGCGCCGGCTTGGCTGCTGCGGTTTTGACGCCCTTGCTGGCGGCGCTTTTCACTGCCCCCTTGCTGCTTGCGGCCTGGGCCGCTGTTGCGCCCGTCGGCTTGCGCGGCGGGAATTTGCTGGCGCGCGGCTCGAACTCGAAGTTCACCTTGCCGGCTGCCGCGTCCCAAACCAAAAAAGCCTTGAAGGCGCGGCGCGTGCGCGCAGAGACGAATTTGTCCAGCAGGTCGGTCTTGCCGGTCTGCAGCAGCTTGCTCATCTGCTCGCGCGCGACCAGTTGTTGCAGGATGATCTTGCCGCTCTTGAAGTCGCAGCTTGGTGTGGCCTGAGCGTCGCTTGGCAGCGATTTTTCGCACACGTAGTTGGCGCCGTGCTCGTGCACCGGGCTGTTGCATTTGGGGCAGGCGCCGAGCGACTCGCTGGCGCTGAAGTCGACCCGCTCGCCGCTCGCTTCGTTCTTTTTGTCGTCGCCGAAGTCGAATTCGAGCTTCCAGTTCTTGTCTTCTTCGTTGAACTTGAGCACGATCTCGGCCACGAACGGCCAGCCGGCCTTGGAGCGAAAGCCTTCCAGCGGGCCGATCTTTTTGTCCGCCAGCAAACGCTCGGCCTCATCGGGCTCAAAAGTGCGGCCGGCCGGCGACTTGCCAAACGAAAAGCCGCAGCCCTCACTCTGACCGTCGGCGCCGCTGCAGGCGTAGCGGCGGTAATTTTCTTTCACCACGCCGGCGCAGTTGGGGCAGGGTGTGTGCAGCGTGGCGTAGTTGCCGGGCACGCTGTCGCGGTCGTGCTCTTTGGCCTTCTTGACCATGCGCTCGGTCATGGCGGCGATCTCAGCCATAAAAGCGGCGCGTGAAAGCCGGCCCTGCTCCATTTGCGCGAGCTTGTATTCCCAGGCGCCGGTGAGCTCGGGTTTGGTCAGCTCCTCCACCTGCAGGCCGCGCAACAGCGTCACGAGCTGGAACGCCTTGGCGGTGGGGATGATCTCGCGGCCTTCACGCAGCATGTATTTTTCGCTCAGCAAACCTTCTATGATGGCCGCGCGCGTGGCGGGCGTGCCCAAACCTTTGTCCTGCATCGCCTGACGCAGTTCGTCGTCGTCGAGCAACTTGCCCGCGCCTTCCATCGCACCCAGCAGCGTGGCCTCGGAGTAGCGCGCCGGTGGTCTGGTCTTGAGGCCCTTGGCCTCGACCAGCTCGGCGCGAACCGATTCACCCGCGCGCACCGGCACCAGGCTCTGGCCCTTGTCGCCCTCTTTTGCGCCCTCCACGTCTTCGGCCGCTTCCTTGCCGTAGACCGCCATCCAGCCCGGCTTGACCAGCACCTTGCCTTCGGTCTTGAAATGCTGGTTCAGCGCTTTTGAAATACGCGTCGTCAACATGAACTCGGCGCTGGGAAAGAACACCGCCAGGAAACGGCGCGTCACCAGTTCGTAGAGTTTTTGCTCGGCATCGGACAGCCCGCTGGGCGCTTGCAGCGTGGGGATGATGGCAAAGTGGTCGCTGACCTTGCTGTTGTCGAAAATGCGTTTGCTCGGGCGGATGTAGCCCTTGTTCAGCGCGGTCAGCGCGTGTGGCGCCAGTTGCGTCAGGCCGCTTGCGGCCAGCATCTCAAAGGTCTGCTTGACGGTGGGCAGGTAGTCCTCGGGCAGGGCGCGCGAATCGGTGCGCGGGTAGGTCAGCGCCTTGTGGCGTTCGTACAGGCTTTGCGCCAGTTGCAGCGTGGTCTTGGCCGAAAAACCAAAGCGTCCGTTCGCCTCGCGCTGCAGGCTGGTCAGGTCGTACAGCAAGCCGCTGGCCTGCGTGCTGGGCTTGCTTTCTTCGCTGACGCTGGCCGGCTGGCCGCGCACCGCTTCGACGATGGCCAGCGCCTCGCGCTGGCTCCACAGACGATCGGCGCGCAGTTCGGCGTCGGCGGCGTCGCCAGCCGGTTTCTTGAACGCCGGGTCGAACCATTTGCCCGGGTACGCGCCGGCCTCGGCCAGAAAACTGGCGTGAATTTCCCAGTAGTCGCGGCTGCGGTGGGCGCGAATCTGCTCTTCGCGCTCGACCACAATCGACAGCGTGGGCGTTTGCACGCGGCCGACGGTGGTGAGAAAGAAGCCCCCGTCGCGCGAGTTGAACGCCGTCATGGCGCGCGTGCCGTTGATGCCGACCAGCCAGTCGGCCTCGGAGCGGCTGCGCGCGGCGTCGGCCAGACCCTGCATCTGGGCGTCGCTGCGCAAGTGCTCGAAACCGTCACGGATGGCCGCCGGTGTCATCGACTGCAGCCACAGGCGCTGCACCGGCTTGCCCAGGTTTTGATAAGCGCCGCTTTTGATGCCGCCGGCGTATTGCTCGATCAGGCGAAAAATCAGCTCGCCCTCGCGTCCGGCGTCACAGGCGTTGATGAGCTGGCCCACGTCCTTGCGCTTGGCCAGCTTGACCACGGCGGACAGGCGCGACTTGGTCTTGTCAATCGGTTTGAGCTCGAAGTAAGGCGGCAGCACCGGCAAATGGGCAAAGCTCCACTTGCCGCGTTTGACGTCGAATTCCTCGGGCGCCGCAATCTCCAGCAGGTGGCCCACCGCAGAGGTCACGACGTAGCGCTCGTTCTCGAAATGGTCGTCGTGCTTGTCGAACTTGCCCGCCACCGGAGTGAGCGCGCGCACGATGTCCTGAGCCACGGAGGGCTTCTCGGCAATCACCAGGGTTTTGCCCTGCGCTTGAGTTTTCGCCAGACCTACAGTTTTCATCTCTACAATCGGTTTTCTCGCGCGTGTGCACGCGCCCCTGGGTCTGCGCGCTCGCACGCACCCGCATGGGTCAACCTTACCAAATTTTCGGCTGCGGCCACCCAATTTCGCCCGCCTGACGGCTGGCGCCCAAGCGTAGCCGCTTGGCCCGTCGTGCTGGCTGTCGCAGCGCCCATTTGTTCATGCCTGAAACTCTGTTGTCGCACGCCGAATCGCTCTGGCAGACCTTGGCGCGCAGTCTGCCGGGGCTGACGGTCGAGGTGCTCAGGCGCATCGACTCGACCAACAGCGAGCTGATGCGCCGCGCCCGCGCCGGTGTGATCGAGCCGGTGCTGCTGGTGGCCGAGGAGCAAAGCGCCGGGCGCGGGCGCCTGGGCAAAGCCTGGCACAGCCAGGCCGGACAATCGCTGACGTTTTCGCTCGCCCTGCCGCTGGCACCGACCGACTGGTCTGGCCTGTCGCTGGCGGTGGGGGTGAGCCTGGCGCACAGCCTGCACCCCGAGGTGCGGCTGAAATGGCCGAATGACCTCTGGCTGCAGCAGCGCAAACTGGGCGGCATTCTGGTCGAGACGGCGGCCTGCGCCGCGCCCGGTTCGCGCCAGCGTGTGGCGGTGATCGGCGTTGGCCTCAACCTGGCGCGCCCGGCGGCGGCGGCGCTGGCCGCGCTGACGTGCGCTCCTGCCGCCCTGCCGGCGCAAGCGCCGGCCGGGCTGTCCGAGCTGCTGGTGGGCATTAGCGCGGGCGAGTTGCTCGAACGCGTCGCCCCGGCACTGGTGCGCGACCTGCTGGCCTTCGAGTCACAAGGTTTTGCTGCTTTTGCGCTGCGTTTTGCCCAGCGCGACGCGCTGCGCGGTCTGCCGCTGCAACTCTCGGACGGCACACAGGGAACCGCCTGCGGGGTCAACGAACAAGGCGCGCTGCAGTTGCTGACCGCGCACGGCATGCGCAGCGTGAACCATTCCGACCTGAGCGTGCGGCCATGCTGAGGTGGGCGATTGCGCTGCTGCTGCTGGCCAACGCCGGCTATTTCGCCTGGTCGCAAGGGTATCTGGGCCCGCTCGGACTGACCGCGCAGCCGCAACGCGAGCCCGAGCGGCTGCACACGCAGCTCAGGCCCGAGGCGCTGCGCTTGCTCGATGGGCCAGCGCCTGACACCGCGCAGACCGACCCAGGCGCTCCAGCGGCAGCGACGCCCAGCGTTGCACCGCTGGCAGACCCGGCGCAAACCGACGCGCCAGCTCCCAGCGCGCCAGCACCCAGCGCAGCCGGCGCATGCTGGCTGGCCAGCGGTTTCAGTGCGGCGCAGGCCGACGCTTTGCGCGCCGCGCTGGCGCTGCTGGACCTGCCCAGCGCGAGCTGGCAACTCACGCCGACTGGCAGCGGTGGGCGCTGGATCGTCTACATGGGGCGCTTTGACAACCCACAACAGCTCGAACGCAAGCAAGCCGAGTTGCGCGCGCTGCAAGTCGAATTTCGCAGCGTCAACACCGCTGGCCTGCGTCCAGGGCTGGCACTGGGCACTTTCTCCAGCGAAGCGGCGGCGCAACAAGCGCTGCGCGATCTGCGGCCCCAGGGCGTGCGCACCGCGCGCGTGGTGCTGTACCGGACTGAAACGCTCAGCTACACCCTGCGCCTGCCGCAGGCCAGCGCGGCGCAACACGCCGCCGTGGCCGCGCTTGGGCCGGCGCTGGCGGGTCGAACGCTACAGCGCTGCGAATAGTTGAGCGCCGCTGGCGCGGGTTCAGCGCCGCTGGCGCATCGACCAAGCCAGCGCCAGCACCCAAGCCCACAGGCCCAGCACCCACAGCAGTCCGCTGGCACCACCACCGCCACCGCCCGCCACCGGTGGCGGAACCGGTGGCGCCAGCACCTCCACCCGCACGCGCTCGCGTCCGATGCGACCGGCGCTGTCGGTCACGCTGAGCTGGAACACATGCACCCCCTCTACCGCACCCAGGCGCACCGTGGTGCTGGCCTGATCGGCGGCGGCGATCTGCGCCGGCGGGCCCTCAATCTGCTGCCACTCAAAGCGCTGCACGCTGTAGCCCGCAATGGCCTGGCTTTGGCTGCCGTCCAGCGTCAGCGTGGCGCCGGGCGCCGCAGCAGCCAGCGGCGCAATCAGCGCCGCCGGCGCACGGGCCTGCTGCAGCGCCAGCTTGGCGTCGAGCAGGCCGGCGCCGCAGGTGCTGGCGGTGCAATTGCAAACCCCAACCCCCGGCCGGTCGCACACCGGCAGATGCGCCTGCACGGTGTGCGGCCGGGTGCCCGCCTGCAAACGCTGGACCAGTTGCGACGGTGTCAGCGCCGGGTTGACGCTCAGCATCAGGCTGGCCACACCGGCCGCCAGCGGGGCGGCAAAACTGGTGCCCATGTCGTGGCGGTAATAGTTGTCCTGCGGCTGCGGCCTGGTGAGGCCGCTGTTGCTGGTGGAGAGCAGCAGCGAAGAGCGATCGGCCGCCTCGTTCGAACCGCCCGGCGCCGCCAGCGCCACACCGGCGCCAAAGCTGGAATAGTCGGCCTTGCTGCCGTCTCGGCGCACCGCGGCCACCGTCAGCACGCGCTGGCAGTTGGCCGGGCGGGTCAATGGAGCATCGGCGTTGCCGGCCGCCACCAGCACCAGCGCGCCGGCCTGGGTCACCGCGTCTATGGTTTCCTGGTAGGCCGGCGAGCACGGACCATCGCCGCCGAAACTCAGGCTGATGATGCGAGCCGGGGTCGGATTTTGGGGAACGCCAGCCACCGGCAGCCCGGCCGCCCAGCGCAGGCCGTCGAGCAGATCGGCCACCGTGGCGCCGCACTTGCCCGCGACCCGCACCGGCAACACCCGGGCGCCCCAATTGACACCCGCCACGCCACGCCGTTGTTGCTGGCGGCGGCGATCTGGCCGGCAATGAAGGTGCCGTGCCAAGAGCTGTAGCTTGGTTCACAAAAAGCAAACAGCGGCTGGCGCGCTTCGTCCCGCGTGATCCAGTCGCCCGGGTCGCTGGCGTTGTCGTCGCGGCCGTCGCCGTCGTTGGCCATGTGGAGTTCACTGACCAGGTCGTAACCCGGCAGCAGGCGAGCCGCCAGATCGGGGTGGTCAAAGCGCACCCCGCTGTCGACCACCGCCACCACCACGGGGCTGCCGGTGCTGTGGGCCGCCCAGGCGGCGGGCAGATCGAGCGCCGCGCGCTGCGCCTCTGTGGGTGCGTGCAAATGCCACTGCTGGCCAAACAGCGGGTCGTTCGGCGTCAGCGGCGCGGCTTGCTGGCGCACCAGCACGACGTTGGGCTCGACCCAGGCCACTTCCGGGTGCAGCCGGGCGCGCCGCAGCGCCTGCTCGAGCGCAGCACCCGACAAAGGCTGGTCAAAGCGCAGCAGGGGCGCAGCGCCGGCCAGCGCGCCCGCCTGCCCGGCCAGGCCGGCTTCGCGCGCCACGCGCGCGAGCCGCTCGTGGCTGCGGCGGGCCTGCCGCTCCCACTGTGCCTGGGCGCGTTCGGTCGGTGCATCGGCACGCGCCCGCTCAGGCGGCGCAGCCGCGTCAGCGGCGGGCTTGAGGCCAAAGATCAGCCCCAGGGCCACAGCAGGCGCTGGCTCTACATGTGCCAGCACCAGCCCAGGCAGGATCAGCGCCAGCACGGCCAGCACGGGCCAGCAGCCGCTGCGTTTGATTGCATTCATGGAATCGATCTCCGCTCAACAGTATCAAGCCGGGTATCACGCCGGCTGGCCCGGGGACGTTTTCAGGCGCAGACCACGCGCGCCATCTCCAGACACTTGTTGGAGTAGCCCCATTCGTTGTCGTACCAGGCCACGACTTTCACAAAGGTCTTGTCCAGCGCGATGCCGGCGTCGGCGTCGAACACGCTGGTGCAGACCTCGCCGCGAAAATCGCTCGCCACCACCTTGTCTTCGGTGTAGCCCAGCACGCCCTTGAGCGCGCCCTGGCTCTGCGCCTTCATCTCGGCGCAGATCTCCTCGTATGTGGCCTCCCGGTTGAGCTCGACCGTCAGATCGACCACCGAAACGTCCGAGGTCGGCACCCGAAAGCTCATGCCGGTGAGCTTTTTGTTGAGATCGGGAATCACCACGCCAACCGCCTTGGCCGCGCCGGTGCTGCTGGGGATGATGTTCTCCAGAATGCCGCGCCCGCCGCGCCAGTCTTTGTTGCTCGGGCCGTCGACCGTCTTTTGCGTCGCGGTGGCCGCGTGCACGGTGGTCATGAGCCCGCGCTTGATGCCCCACCGGTCGTGCAGCACCTTGGCCACCGGGGCCAGACAGTTGGTGGTGCAACTGGCGTTGCTGATGATGGCCTGGCCGGCGTAGCCGGCGTGGTTGACGCCGTAGACGAACATCGGCGTGTCGTCCTTGCTCGGGGCCGACAAAATGACCTTCTTCGCACCCGCGTCCAGGTGTTTTTGCGCTGTCACCTGGTCCAGAAACAGACCGGTCGACTCGATCACCACGTCGGCGCCGACCTCGCTCCAATTCAGCTTGGCCGGGTCGCGCTCTTGCGTCAGACGGATCTTCTTGCCGTTGACCACCAGTTGCCCGCTTTCGACCGCCAGTTCGCCCTTGAAGCGGCCGTGCACACTGTCGTACTTGAGCATATAGGCCAAGTAGTCGGGCTCGAGCAAGTCGTTGATGGCCACCACCTCGATGTCCTCAAAGTTGGCCACGGCGGCGCGCAACACCATGCGACCGATGCGCCCGAAGCCGTTGATACCGATTTTTATGCTCATGTGAAACGTTCTCCTGAAGGGTCAATAAAAAACCAAATCACTCGCTCGGCCAGCACGGCGTGCGCCGGGCCGCTGTGGCTTACTTCGACGCCCGGGGCTTGCGTTGCAGCACCGCCTGGACGATTTGCGCCAGATTGTCGGCCGTGAAGCCAAAGTGCTGCAACAACACCGGCGCCGGGGCCGATTCGCCGTAACAGTCCAAGCCCAGCACGGCGGCCACGCCGTACTTCCACCAGCCGTCGCTGCGGCCCATTTCCACCGCCACGCGCGGCACACCGACTGGCAACACGGCGGCTTGGTAAGCGCCGTCCTGGCGGTCAAAGGTGGTGCTGCTGGGCATGGAGACCACGCGCACGGCAATCTGGTGCGCCGCCAGCAACTGCTGCGCCTGCAGCGCCAATTGAACCTCGGAGCCGGTGGCGATGATGACCGCCTTGGCCTTTTTCTTCAGCCCCACCGCGTCCGGCTCGGCCAGCACGTAGGCGCCACGGCTGATGTCGCCCAGATCGGATTTGGGCGCGTACGGCAGGTTCTGTCGGCTCAGCAGCAGCGCCGTTGGCTGGTTTTTGTTTTGCAGCGCCACCGCCCAGGCCACCGCCGTCTCGGCGGTGTCGGCCGGACGCCAGACGTCGAGGTTCGGAATCAGGCGCAGGCTGGCGGCGTGCTCGACCGCCTGGTGCGTCGGGCCGTCTTCGCCCAGGCCGATGCTGTCGTGGGTGAAGACGTGGATCACGCGCTGCTTCATCAGCGCGGCCATGCGAATGGCGTTGCGGCTGTAGTCGCTGAAGGTCAGGAAGGTGCCGCCGTAGGGAATGAAGCCGCCGTGCAGCGCGACGCCGTTCATGACGGCGGCCATGCCGAATTCGCGCACGCCGTAGTTGATGTGGCGCCCGACCACGCCGGCTTCGTTGCGCAACACCTGGCCGGCCGCGTCAAAACGCAGGCTGGGCGTGCTGGCGGTTTGGGTCAGGTTGGAGCCGCTCAGGTCGGCGCTGCCGCCCAGCAACTCGGGCAGCGCGGCGGTGAAGGCCTCCAGCGCGATCTGGCTGGCCTTGCGACTGGCGACGGTCTGCGCCTGTTCGTGCGCCGCAATTGCCGTATCGACCGCCACCTGGGCAAATTTTTTCGGCAAATCGCCTTTCATGCGGCGGCTGAATTCTTTCGCCAGCTCGGGATGGGCGGCTTTGTAGGCAGCAAAGCGCTGGTTCCAGTCCGACTCGGCGGCCTGACCGGCGGCTTTGGCGTCCCAGGCGGCGTACACGCCTTTGGGGATCACGAACGGCGCGTGCGGCCAGTTCAGTGCCAAGCGCGTGAGCTGAATTTCTTGCGCGCCCAGCGGTTCGCCGTGCGCCTTGGCGCTGTTGGCGCGGTTGGGCGATCCGTGGCCGATGGCGGTTTTGCAGACGATCAGGGTGGGCCGGTCGGCGCTGCTTTTGGCCTCGAGCAGCGCTCGGTCAATCGCGTCGACGTCGTGACCGTCAACAGCGCGCAGCACGCGCCAGCCGCAGGCCTCGAAGCGCTGCGTCGTGTCGTCGATGAACCAGGGCGCGACCTGTCCGTCGATCGAGATGCCGTTGTCGTCGTACAGCGCCACCAGCTTGCCCAGCTTCCAGGCCCCGGCCAGCGCAATTGCCTCGTGGCTGATGCCCTCCATCAAGCAGCCGTCACCCAGGAACACGTAGCTGTGGTGGTCGACGATCGGGTGGCCGTCGCGGTTGAATTGCGCCGCCAGCAGCTTCTCGGCCAGCGCCATGCCGACCGCGTTGGCCAGCCCCTGGCCGAGCGGGCCGGTGGTGGTCTCGACCCCGGGCGTGTGGCCGACCTCGGGGTGGCCGGCGGTCTTGCTGCCCAGTTGACGAAAGTTTTTCAGCTCTTGCAGCGACAGCTTGTAGCCGCTCAAGTGCAGCAGCGCGTACAGCAGCATCGAGGCGTGGCCGTTGGACAGCACAAAGCGGTCGCGGTTGGCCCAGGCCGGATTGGCCGGGTTGTGGCGCAGGTGGCGGCCCCACAGGGCGAGCGCCATCTCGGCCATGCCCATGGGCGCGCCGGGGTGGCCCGAGTTGGCCTGCTGCACCGCGTCCATGGCCAGCACGCGGATCGCGTTGGCCTGCGTTTGTTCCGTTACAGCGGCGGTGCGATCGGGGTGGCTGGTGGACGTGGACGTGGACATGGTGTGCGGGGGCTGGCTTGGGGGCGGCACGCGGGTCGCGCAGGCACCGAAAGTTGGAATTTTATCGACCCGCGCGCACCCCCGGCGACTGCATAATGCGGCCGTGCCTGAACTCCACGCTCACCCTGCCTTGCCCCAGCCTGTGCCAGCCATGCTGTTGGCCGCCGGGCGCGGCGAGCGCATGCGCCCGCTGACCGATAGCACGCCCAAGCCGCTGCTGCGGGTGCGCGGCCAGCCGCTGCTGTACTGGTCGATCCAGGCGCTTGCGCGCGGCGGCTTTTCGCGCCTGGTGGTCAACACCGCCTGGCTGGGCGAGCAGATCGAGCAGCAGCTAAGCGCCTGGCAGCACACCCGGCCCGAGCTGCAGATCGCCTTTTCACGCGAGGGGCGCGACTTTGGCCGTGCGCTGGAGACCGCCGGCGGCATCGCGCGCGCGCTGCCTGGGCTCGATGAGGTGTTCTGGGTGCTGGCAGGCGACGTCTACGCACCCACCTTTGTTTTTTCTGCTGCCAGCGTGCAGCGTTTTGCCGCCAGCGAGCGGCTGGCGCACCTGTGGCTGGTGCCCAACCCGCCGCAACACCCGGGCGGCGACTTTGGCCTGGCCGCCGACGGCAGCGCCCTGCCTCAGGCCGCTGAACAACTCACCTACAGCGGCATTGGCCTGTACCGGCGCGCGCTGTTCGAGCCGCCCTGGTGCGAGCTGGCGCCTGGCAACCCGCACGGGGTGGTGCAGCCGCTGGCCGCGTTGCTGCGTGCTGCCATGGCGGCCGGGCGAGTCAGCGCCGAACGCCATGCCGGGGTCTGGGTCGACGTGGGCACACCCGAGCGCTTGGCCGAGCTCAACGCCGCGCCCTGAGAGGGCCCGATGCGCCCACAACCCGCAGCGCTTGTCAGTCGGGTAAAAAGCCGACAATGCAGCCCATGAACGCCTGCCTGCACAGCCCCTGCCACGCCGAACGCCGCGCCCGTGTGGCGGCCCAGCTCGGACCCGACGGCATCGCCATCGTGCCGACCGCGCCCGAGCGCGCGCGCAACCGCGACAGCGACTTTGCCTATCGGCACGACAGCTATTTTTATTACCTGACCGGTTTCACCGAGCCCAACGCCTGGCTGCTGATCAGCGCCGACGGACAGAGCACGCTGTTTTGCCAGCCCAAAGACCCAGAGCGTGAAATCTGGGACGGCCTGCGCCTCGGGCCGCAGGCCGCACCGGCCCGACTGGGCGTGCAGCAGGCGTATGAGGTAACGGAACTCGACGCCCGGCTGCCGCGCCTGCTGGAAAACCGCCGCAGCGTCTGGTTTCCATTTGCCACCCACGCCGGCCTGTCGCAGCGGATCGACGGCTGGCTGCAGACGGTGCGCGCACGCGCGCGCGCCGGCGCGCTGTGCCCGCACACCCAGCGCGACCTGTGCGTCTTGCTCGACGAGATGCGGCTGATCAAAGACCCGCAGGAGCAAGACATCATGCGGCGCGCAGCCGACATCAGCGCGCGCGCCCACGTGCGCGCCATGCAGCGCAGCGCCGCCGTGCTGCGCGCCGGCCAGCCGCTGCGCGAATACCAGCTCGAAGCCGAGCTGCTGCATGAATTTCGCCAGCACGGCGCGCAAAGCCCGGCCTACAACAGCATCGTCGCCGCCGGCGCCAACGCTTGCGTGCTGCACTACCGCGCCGACCAGGCATTGATTCGTGACGGCGATCTCGTGCTGATCGACGCCGGCTGCGAGCTCGACGGCTACGCCAGCGACATCACGCGCACCTTTCCGGCCAACGGCCGATTCAGCGGCCCGCAGCGCGCGCTCTACGATCTGGTGTTGGCCAGCCAGGAAGCCGCCATTGCCGCCATCCGACCCGGCGCGCGCTTTGGCGACCCGCACCAGGCCTGCTTACAGGTGCTGACGCAAGGCATGTTGGATTTGGGCCTGCTGGATAAAAACCACTCCGGCACGCTGGACGACGCGATCGCGCAGCGCCACTACGTCGCCCACTACATGCATCGCACCAGCCACTGGCTGGGCATGGACGTGCACGACTGCGGCAGCTACGTCGAGCCGGCCGAGATCGACCAGGTAAGCGAACGCAACGACCCGCACAGCGGCGAGACGGTGTTGGATCGACCCAGCCGCATCCTGCACCCTGGCATGGCGCTGACGATAGAACCTGGCCTGTACGTGCGCCCGGGCGAGGGCGTTCCGCGCGAGTTCTGGAACATCGGCATCCGAATCGAGGACGACGCCATCGTCAGCGCCAGCGGCTGCACGCTGATCAGCCGCGCGGTGCCGGTGCAAGCAGACGAGATCGAAGCGCTGATGCGCGGCTAACGGGCATGACTTTGAAAGGCGCCCCAAAAAATAAGTGAGTCGCGGCCCGACTCTCACGTTAAAGCGCTGCACCCGCGCGGCAGCCATGAAGCACAATGGCGGCCATGGACTTGAAGCCCCTGATCACCTTGCTGGCGATCGTCAACCCGCTGGCGATCGTGCCGTTTTTCATTCACTACACGCAGGGGTTTTCGCGCCAGCAGCGCCAGCGCACGGTGCTGATTGCCTCGTGCAGCGCCTTTGCCGTGATCGCCATTTGCGCCCTGATTGGTTTGCAGGTGCTGGCCTTCTTCGGCATTTCGCTGGCCAGCTTCCAAGTAGGCGGCGGCATGCTGCTGTTGACCGCGGCGCTGGGCATGCTCAACGCGCAACCGGCCGAGGCCAAGACCACGCAGGACGAGGTCAACGACGCCAGCGCGCGGGCGTCGATTGCAGTGGTGCCCCTGACCATTCCGCTGCTGACTGGCCCGGCCACCATGTCGACCGTGGTGATTTACGCTGACCAGGCGCAAACCGTATGGCAACAGGCCGCGCTGCTGGGCTACGGCGTGGTGATTGCGATCGCTACGGCACTGTGCTTTACGCTGGCGCAACCGATTGCGCGCGCCCTTGGCCAGACCGGCATCAACGTCATGACCCGCTTGATGGGGCTGATTCTGGCCGCGCTGGCGGTCGAGGTCATGGCCAGGGGGCTGCTTCAATTATTCCCCGGGCTAGGCAACTAAACCCGATTGCCCGGCGCTTTCGCGCAACCACCATGTGTCAACTGCTCGGCCTCAATTGCGCCACACCGACCGACGCCTCGTTCAGCTTCACTGGTTTTTGCCAGCGCGGCGGCAACACCGCTGAACACGCCGACGGCTGGGGCATCGCTTTCTTTGAAGGGCGCGGCTTGCGGCTGTTCGTCGAACAGGAAAGCGCGGCGCAATCGCCGATGGCGCAGTTTCTGCAGAGCTACCCGCTCAAGAGCAAAAACATCATTGCCCACGTGCGCAAGGCCACGATGGGCGAGGTGGCGCTGGAAAATGCCCATCCTTTCACGCGCGAACTCTGGGGCCGCAACTGGGTATTTGCCCACAACGGCGACCTGAAGAACTACTTTCCCCACCTGCACCGCCACTTTCACCCGGTCGGCAGCACCGACAGCGAGCGCGCCTTTTGCTGGCTGCTGCAAGAACTCTCAAAGTCGCACGCCAGCCTGCCCAGCGTGGCGGAACTGACGCTGACGCTGCGCGAACTGCTGCCGCAGGTGCGGCGCTTTGGCAGCTTCAATTTCCTGCTCTCCAACGGCGAGGCGCTGTGGGCGCATTGCAGCACCGAGTTGCACTACCTGGTGCGTCAACACCCGTTTGCTCAGGCCACGCTGAAAGACCAGGACTGGACGGTCAATTTTGCCGAATTGAACCAGCCGGGCGAACGCGCGGCCGTGATCGTGACGGCACCGCTGACGCACGACGAACCGTGGCAGCGCTTCGCCGCCGACGAGCTCAAGGTGTTTGTCGACGGCTTGCCGCTGGCCAATTGATCGGGCCCCAGATCGAACCCGTCCGGGGCGTAGACTGGCAGCGCATCTACTGAATCCAAAGCCGCAGCGCATCCCAGGCGCGGCCAAAAACGCCGCTCTCCGGTACGGCTTCGAGCACTTGCAGCGGCACTTCGGCCACCGGCACGCCGCTGCCCAGGCTCACGCGCAGGCTGCCCACTACCTGTCCGCGTGCAAAGGGCGCAATCAGCGGATCAGGGCGCACGATCTCGGTGCGCAAACGAGTGGATTCGCCGGCCGGCACAGTCACCACCACACCTTGCGGATGACCCAGCCGCACCACCGCAGAGCGGCCTTTCCAGACCGACGGCGTGGCCAGCGGCACACCGGGGGCGGACAGGCGAACGGCATCGAACGCGCTAAAACCCCAGTTGAGCAGCTTCTGACTCTCGTTGGCGCGGGCATTTTCACTCGCAGCACCCACCAGCACGCTGAGCAAGCGCCGCTGGCCCTGCGCGCCAGCGCCCAGTGCCGGCACCTGACGGCGCGCGGTGGCCACCAGGCAGAAACCGGCGGCGTTGGTGTGCCCGGTTTTCAGGCCGTCGACGTTGGGGTCGCGAAACAGCAGCAGATTGCGGTTTCTGTCATTGGCCTCGGGGGTGCCGGGAAAACGATAGCGCTGGATCGCGTAGTAATGCATGAACTGAGGGAAGTCCTGCATCAGTCGGGTCGCAAGCGTGGCGAGGTCGCGCACCGTTGTGCTGTGCCCGGGTGCGCTGAGTCCTTCGGGATTTTGAAAGCTGCTGGCGCTCATGCCGAGCGCGCGTGCCTGCTGGTTCATCTTCTCGACAAAGCGCTCGACCGAGCCCGCCACGCCCTCGGCCAGCGCCACGGTGGCGTCGTTGCCCGACTGCACGATCATGCCCTTGATGAGGTCTTCCACCGGCACTTGCATGCGCGGGTCGATAAACATGCGCGAGCCCGGCATGCGCCAGGCGCGCTCACTCACCGGCAAGGTCTGCGTCAGGCTGATGCGCTGCGCCCTGAGGGCATCGAACACCAGATAGGCCGTCATCAGCTTGGTCAGTGAGGCGGGATCGACCGCCAGATCGGGATTTTTGCTTGCCAGCACCTGCCCTGAGCTGAGGTCGACCAGCCAGTAGGCGCGCGCCGCCACTTCGGGCGGCTGCAGCATTTGGGCCGCAGCAGGCACAAGCGCCGCGCCGCACAAGCAAACGAACAAGAAACGGGAAAACCAGCGACGTAACACCATCACATCCTTGCAAGTGAAAATAAGGCCGGCACCACCCCTGCTCAGGCGCGCAAATGGCGCCCGACCAGATCGCGCAACAGCGGCAGTTGGCCGTGAAAAAAGTGACCGCAACCCGGCAACACCAGCACCGGCAGCGCCTGGGGCCGCGCCCAGTCGAACACGCTGGACAAGGGCACCACCTCGTCTTGCTCGCCGTGAATGATTAAGCTGCGCGGCCGGAGTTCCTGCGCCAACAGCGCCACCTCGAAACGGCTGGTGGCTGTTCCCACCAGCACCAGGCGCTGCAAATCGCGTTCGGCCTGCAGCCGGCCAGCCACATGGCTGGCGACAAAGGCACCGAAGGAAAACCCGGCCAGGCACAGCGGCCCTTGCGCGGCCTGCGCCTGCACCACGGCCAGCACATCGTCGCGTTCGCCGCTGCCGTGGTCGAACGCGCCCTGGCTGCGGCCGACGCCGCGGAAATTCAAGCGCAGCGCGCTCCAGCCGGCCAGCACGAAGGCGCGCGCCAGCGTCTGCACCACCTTGTTGTGCAGACTGCCGCCGTGCAAGGGATGGGGGTGCGCGATCACGGCCCAGCCGAGCGGCTCCCCCTCGGGGCGGTCTATCGCCACTTCGATCGACCCGGCCGGGCCGTCTTGCAGCAGGTATTCGGTCTGGGCGTTCATGGGCTTGTGCGGCGTCCGCGCTGACGCTGCTGCGAACCCGCCAAGGGCTGCGTGCGCTGCATCAGGCGCCGATGTCGGGCGGCAGCAGCAAGCGCTGCACCACCACGCCGTCGCGCAAATGCGATTGCACGATTTCATCGATGTCGCTGCGGTCGACATAACGGTACCAGACCGCCTGCGGATAGACCACGGCCACCGGGCCTGCGGCGCAGCGGTCCAGGCAGCCCGCACGGTTGACGCGCACCTTGCCCGGCCCGAGCAAGCCGAGCGCCTTGGCCTGGGATTTGCAGTATTCAAACGCAGCCAGCGCTTGCAGCTTGGCGCAACAATCTTGCCCGCCTTCGCGCTCGTTCAGACAGAAAAAAATGTGCTGCTCGTAGTAGGGGGGTGTGTTCGACATGGCGACCATTCTATTGCCGCAGCCCGGCTTGCCGGTCAGAACGGCAACCAGTGCCCCGCCTGGACGAGCAATTGGGCCGCCAAATGCCAGGCCGAGACCGCGTAGGCCAGCCCGGCTGCGCCGACGGCGCCTGCCAGCAGCATGGCCAGTCCGTCACGAAACATCCAACCCAGACCGAGCAGGATCAGGCTTACGCTGGGCAGCAGATTGCCCAGCGGCAAGGGAATGAAGATGACCGCACCCATCAAGGCGATCCAGATGCCCCACCAGGCCTGTGCATGGGCATGAAACCACAAGGCCCAGCGCGGACGCATCCAGCGGTTGGCCTGCGTGTAAACCCAGGCCAGACTGTGCAGGCAGCGCCCGGTCCAGCGCTCGTTGAGGGTAATGGCACCCAGGCGCGGCGGCAGCGGCATGCTGGCACGACCGCACACCCAACCCCAGGCCAGGGCAAAAATGCCCAGGCTCAACACGGTGCCCAGGCCGGCCAAGGGCAACATGGCGAGCAGCCCGATCAGCACCAGCACCACCGCCGTCGACGCATCGCCGTGCAGGCCGAGCAAATCCGACAGGCTCAGGCGCAGATCGGCCGGATCGCCAGCCGGCGACGGGCGTCCAGGCGCGACGCAGGCGCTGTGCCCGTCTGCCGCCTGTCGCAGCAAGCGCGCCAAATGCGCACCCATGCTCATGATCAGGCTCTCCCCAAGGATCGGGGCTTCTTCATGCGCCCGATCAACCCATGCGCCAGCAGCGCCAGCAGCAGCAGCACCAGCATGACAAGCCCCCAGCCGATCCACATCAGCGGAGCGATCCAGCCCATCAGGCCGGCGGCCCCGGGCAGCACCTGCTCGAGCCACTGCACCATGCCCAGCCAGCTCTCCTGCAGCGCCTGCACCCAGGCGGGGTCGACCCAAAAGGCCAGCCAAGCCGGCAGCGGCCATTGCGCCGCCTGGGTGACCGCATCACCCACCTGAGCGCCATCGGCTGCGGTCAACAACCATTCGGTGGCCTGCACCGAAATGGCTACCAAGCCGGTCCACAAAACGGCCAACAGAAAAAACACCAGCCAGACGGCGATTTTCATTCCAGGCCTTTCCTGTTTTCAGTGGGCTGTTGCGGCGGCTGGGAGTCGGATGGCGCGCGCCAGGCCGATGCCAGGGTGTCGAGCATAGCGGCCTCGCCGTCGGCCAGGTGCCCGTCGGCCAGCGCCAAGGCCTCGCACAGCGCCAGGATTTTGCGGCGCAGCGCCGGCTCTTGCACCTGCGCCATGAGTGTGTTGCGGGTATCCGGGTCCAGGCGTGAGGAGCCGCTCCACTCGCCGTGGTGGGCGCTGAGCAGGTCTTCGCAAAAATCATCGATCAGCTCCTTCATCTCATCCGGGCCCAGACCGAGCTGTTGCGACGCCTCCAGCCGGTTCAGGGCTTTTAACTCCGACATCGAGTAATGGCTGTCGGCCACCAGCAAAACGGCCAACAAACGGGCTGCGGCTTGCGGACTGTCGACGGGATATACGCGCATGATGAACCTCGGTGCAAGGGATGTTTCGGGACGGACGCTGCGGCGCAGGCCAAGCGGATTTTGCACCATGGATTTGATGCCGCCAAGTCAGGCCCTCAAAAGGGGTGCGTCGATGGGCCGCCCGCAAGCCCTGTCAGTACGAGGTCGGTCAAGCCGAAAAGTTCACGCCGGCACAGGCGGGATGAATACCCGCCGGGTGGACCCGGGTCAGAAGCGAAAAAAAAGGGGGCAGGCAGGCAGCGCACCCACGCACCCGCGCAGAAAAACCGGCCGCCGCCGCTTGGCTCTCAGTGCAGCAAGCCCATCGGCCCAGTAGGCATTTCTTCGGACGAATAGTGCGGGTGGTGGTCGACAAAAAAGCGCAGCTTCTGGTCGAGCCGGGACACCCGCTCATGCGCCACTTTTTCACAGTGGTGCTTGGCAATCAGGTTGAACAGCTTGCCGCGCAGAAACCACAGGTCTTTCGGCGTCTGGACGGCGATCAGCGCCGCGTGCATGCGGATCGTCAGCGGATCCGCGATGTCGGCCAGCGCCGCGCAAAATTCATCCACCAGGAAATCCAATTCATGCGCCTGGGTTTCGAGTTGGGTTTCGGCTTTGGTTTTGGCCTTGAACCAAGGCAGCTTGAAGAACATGCCGAGCTCCATGTGCGGATCTGAACGCCAGACGGCGGAAGCGGAATGTACCGTCTTCAGCTCGAACATCGACCCGCAGCGGGCCGACTTGAGTCCCGGCGCTTGACGCCAAACGCAGCAACCGACGAACGGT
Organism: Hydrogenophaga sp.; assembly: GCF_014773545.1. Classification (GTDB taxonomy): domain Bacteria; phylum Pseudomonadota; class Gammaproteobacteria; order Burkholderiales; family Burkholderiaceae_C; genus Hydrogenophaga. The sequence goes on from NZ_SDDV01000010.1 coordinate 28,790, forward strand.
GAAATCGGAAAAATCGGGAAAAATCGGGGTCAGACTCCTATTTCACCGAGCGCCCGGTCATCTGACCCCCTGGCCGTGCCAAGCACCCGCAACAGCTCGGTGCCGTAGGCCGCGCGCTTGCGCTGGCCCAGACCGGCAATGCCGTCCAGATCGGCCACGGTTTGCGGCTGCCGCGCGGCAATCGCGCGCAGTGTGCTGTCGTGCAAGATCACGAAGGCCGGCAGATTGTGCGCGCGCGCCTGCTCGGTGCGCCAGACCTTGAGTGCGGCCAGACATTCGCGCTCGCCCAGCGAGAGCGGCTGGCCGTCGGGTGCCGTGGCCACCCCCTTGCTGGCGCGCGAACTGCGCAAAACGGCCTTCTTCTCGCTCGCCCGACGCAGCCAGACCGGCGCCTGCCCCTTCAATATGGCGCGCGCCGCCTCGGCCAGCGTCAGCGTGTTGAAGTGGGCCGCGTTGACCTGAATGGCCTCGCGCGCAATGAGTTGGCGCAACAGCGCACGCCACTGCGTCTCGCCCAGGTCGGCCCCGATGCCGAAGGTGCTGAGCTTGTCGTGCCCATGCTGGCTGACTTTTTCCGTCCGCTTGCCGCGCAAAATGTCCGTGATGTGGCCAGCACCAAACGCCATGCCGCTGGCTTGTTGCACGCGGTAGATGCAAGAGAGCAGTTTGCGCGCCGATTCGGTGGCATCGTCGAGCGCCGGCGGCAACAGGCAGTTGTCGCAGTTCATGCAAGGCGCACTGGCCTCGCCAAAGTAGGCCAGCAGACGCACGCGGCGGCAGTCGCTGGCCTCGGCCAGGCTGAGCAAGGCGTCAAGCTTGCCGCGCTGCACCTGTTTGAATTCGTCCGCGGCCGGGCTTTCGTCGATCATGCGGCGCTGATTGACCACGTCTTGCAGGCCGTAGGCCATCCAGGCGTTGGCAGCCTCACCGTCGCGCCCGGCGCGTCCGGTTTCCTGGTAATAAGCCTCGATGTTTTTCGGCATGTCCAGGTGTGCGACGAAGCGCACGTCGGGCTTGTCAATGCCCATGCCAAAGGCGATGGTGGCCACCATGATCAGGCCGTCTTCGCGCAAAAACCGATCCTGGTGCCGCTGGCGCACGGCAGCGTCGAACCCGGCGTGATAGGGCAACGCCTGTAGCCCGGCCTCGCACAGCAGTGCTGCCACCTCCTGCACTCGCTTGCGCGACTGGCAGTAGACAATGCCGGCTTCGTGTCCGTTGGGCTGGCTGTGCCGTTCGCGGATAAAGCGCAACAACTGCTGCGTACCGTCCTTCTTTTCGACGATGGTGTAGCGGATGTTGGGGCGGTCGAAACTGCTGACGAAGCAGCGTGCTGCCTGCAACTGCAGGTGCGTCACGATATCGGCGCGTGTGATCTCGTCGGCGGTGGCGGTGAGTGCGACGCGCGGCACACCGGCAAAGCGCTGGTGCAGCAGTTCCAGCGCGCGGTATTCGGGCCGAAAGTCGTGGCCCCACTGGCTGACGCAGTGCGCCTCGTCGATGGCGAACAACGCCAACTGCGCGCGCTGGTGCAACGCATCGAGCAAGGCCAGAAAACGCGCCGTGCTCAGGCGCTCGGGTGCGACGTAGAGCAGGGTCAGCTCGCCGCGCAACACCTGCTTTTCAAGCGCCTGCGCGGCCTCGCTGCTCAGGCTGGAATTGAGAAACGCCGCCGCCACACCCGCTTGCAGCAGTGCGCCGACCTGATCGTGCATCAGCGCAATCAGCGGCGAGACCACCACCGTGAGCCCGTGACCGGCGCGCGCGCGCACGATGGCCGGCACCTGATAACAAAGCGACTTGCCGCCGCCGGTGGGCATGAGCACCAGCGCGTCGCCGCCGGTGCTGACGTGGCTGACGATCTCGGCCTGCGGCCCTCGGAAGGCGTCGTAACCAAACACATCTTGCAGCACCGCTGCGCAGACCGCTGGCGTTTTGCCTGCGCTGGCATTCACGCTCACATCTGTTCCCAGGGCAGACCTTCAAAGCGCCAGCCATTGAGGCTGGAGCGCTTGAAGTCATCGTTCAAATCACCCTCGAAACCATGCAACACATGCGCCACATCGGTAAAGCCGGCCGCTTCCAGCGCGGCGCCAGCGTCTAGCGTGCGCCTGCCGCTGCGGCAGAGCAACAAAAGAGCGCGCGCCGTGCCGCCCGCTTCTGCCAGCACGGCGGCGACAAAACGCGCCGGATCGGGCGTGAGAGCGGGGTATTCGTACCAGGAAACATGGAACACGCCGGGCGGGCGACCGACGTAGAGCGACTCGATTTCCATGCGCACGTCGACGAACAGCGGAGCTGCGCTGCCGTCGTGCGCGCTGCGCGCTTGGGCCGCTTGCAGCCAGGCCCACGCTTGCGTGGGAGTGAGGTGTTTCATGGGCGCTATTGTCGGGGATGCGCCCGGGTGCTCTGGCGCGCGCGGGCGTGCCGGCGCCGCGCCTTCCTACAATCGCGGCATGAAACCGATTGCCTACACCCGCGCGCAGGCGCTGCCCGCCATCCTGCAACGCCGCATCGCCATCCTCGACGGCGCCATGGGCACCATGATCCAGCGCTTCAAGCTGGGCGAGGCCCAGTACCGCGGCGAACGCTTCAAAGACTTTCCTCACGACCTCAAAGGCAACAACGAGCTGCTCAGCCTGACGCGCCCGGATGTGATTCGCGACATCCACGAAGGCTATCTGGCAGCCGGCGCCGACCTGATCGAGACCAACACCTTTGGCGCCACCACGGTTGCGCAGGACGACTACGGCATGGCGCAGTGGGCGCGCGAGATGAACCTGGCCTCGGCCCGGCTGGCGCGTGCCGCCTGCGACAAGTTCAGCACGCCCGCGCAGCCACGCTTTGTCGCCGGCGCGCTCGGCCCGACACCCAAGACCGCCAGCATCAGCCCCGACGTCAACGACGCCGGCGCGCGCAACGTGACCTTCGAGCAGTTGCGCGCGGCGTACCTGGAGCAGGTGCAGGCGTTGGTCGAAGGCGGTGCCGACGTGCTGCTGGTCGAGACCATTTTCGACACCCTCAACGCCAAGGCGGCGCTGTTTGCCATCGACGAATTTTTCGAGCAAAGCGGCGAGCGCCTGCCGCTCATCATCAGCGGCACCGTCACCGACGCGTCGGGCCGCATCCTCAGCGGCCAGACCGTCAGCGCCTTCTGGGCCAGCGTGCGCCACCTGCAGCCGCTGGCGGTGGGGCTGAACTGCGCACTGGGTGCAGCGCTGATGCGGCCCTACATTCAAGAGTTGGCCAAGATCGCCGACGACACCTTCATCAGTTGCTACCCCAACGCCGGCCTGCCCAACCCGATGAGCGAGACCGGCTTTGACGAAACGCCGGACGTCACGGCGCGCCTGCTGCGCGAATTTGCTGCCGAGGGCCTGGTCAACATCGTCGGCGGCTGCTGCGGCACCACGCCGCAGCACATCGAGGCGATTCACGATGCCGTGGCCCCGCTGGCGCCGCGCGGCCTGCAGCGCCCCTATTTCTACCGCGCAGCGGCTTGAATTCGAACGCCGCATCTGGCATCCTCAGCCGACATTGAGCCCACCGCTCACCATCCGATCTTTTTGCAGGACTGCACCCCATGGCCGCTACCGGACACTCCGAAACGCTGGACACGCCCGCGCCCGACTTTGCCCTGCCCGGCGTGGACGGGCGCACCTGGACGCTGGCCGACTGCCGTGGCCCGCGCGGGCTGCTGGTGGTGTTCATGTGCAACCACTGTCCTTATGTGATGGCAATCAAAGAGCGCCTGGTGCGCGATGCGCGCGAGCTGCAGACGCTAGGCATCGGCGTGGTCGGCATCAACGCCAACGACCCACTCGCCTACCCGCAAGACTCGTTCGAGCAGATGAAGCTCGTGGCGCGCGACTGGCACCTGCCCTTCCCCTACCTGTTTGACGCCAGCCAGGAGGTCGCGCGGGCCTATGGCGCGGTTTGCACGCCCGATTTTTTCGGCTTCAATGCCGCCGGCCAGTTGCAATACCGCGGGCGGCTGGACGCTTCGCGCAAAGAGGCCGCGCCGCCCGACGCGCCGCGCGAATTGTTCGAGGCCATGCAGTGCATTGCCGCCACCGGCAGCGGCCCGCAGACCCAGCACCCCAGCATAGGCTGCTCGATCAAGTGGCGCCCGAGCTGCTGAGGGTCGCTGCGGCCGCTGGCGCACGCACTCCCGCTCGCAGCGCGCCAGCGCCTGTCAGCCCACCTAGTGCAGTGTTGCGCGCTATCTGGAACATAAAACCGCGTCTTTTCGCCCCTGATGTCGTTGCAAATCCGCGCCATAGTGAAACTATGGCTGTGGTTTGCGCCTAATCAGGGTCAAAAATCCATCGGTTTTATTTGTTCCATCAAGCACACAACACTGCACTAGCCGAGGCCGCGTGGCCAAGCGCCGATCTGCCAGCCACAGCAAGGTGTTGGCGAGGTGTTCGCCACCCAGGCGGGGCCTCATGCCGGCGTTGCCCACACCCGCAAACAGGCCGCCCGCAGCACCTCACCTCCAACGGTGGCGTTGACCATGGATATCATTGCGTGCGAAGTTTTATCGACGCACCCTTTTCCCCCGGCGCTGGCGCCGCAAACCCCCAGAAAGGCAGAGCATGCAAATTCAAGTCAATACCGACGATCACATCCACGGTGGTGAATCCCTGGCCAAATGGGTCAACGACGAGGCCCTCAGCCGTCTGAGCCGGTTCCGTGACCACATCACCCGCGTGGAGGTGTTCCTGACCGATCTTGATGGAAGCAAATCTGGCGTGAAAGACAAACGCTGCCGCCTCGAAGCCCGCGTGGCCAACTGCCAACCGGTCAATGTCACGGCCGACGGCGACAAGATAGCCACCGCGTTCATTGACGCTGCGGACAAGCTCATCCGGGTCTTGGACGCCGATTTGGGCCGCGTGAAGGACCGCCACGGTCGCGACACCATACGCCACGCGGGCGGGCAGGACGACTGAGGCTGAGCGTTTTTCGTTCGAACAGATAAGGCTCGTGGCGCGCGACTGACGCCCGCCCCTCCCCCACCTGTTTGACGCCAGCCAGGAGGTCGCGCGGGCCTATGCAGCGCGCGAATTGTTCGCGGCCATGCGGCGCATGGCCGCAAGATTTTCATCTACCGCTGCGCGCCATGCCACACTAGAATGGTCGAAGTTCGTGTCAACCCTAGCGGAGCGCAACATGTCCCAGCCCCCACACGAGCAGCAAGCCGATCCGGCGCCCGACGTGACTGAATCCCTCGTTCACCAGATGCACATCGTGCTGCCGGTGCTAGGCGCGTTGCTGATGTTTTTGCTTGCTTTCATCGCCGTCACCGTTGCCTGAGAGGCCCAGGGCTGCGCGGGGCAGCGGCCGCCACCCAGCCACGGACGGTGGCACGTCTTGTCTTTGCCAATCTTTCTGCGCAGGTTTTGCACGTAACCTGTCAGTAACCGGTAGACGGTTTTTATACAATGGCAAGCTTGGCCGCCCCGTCAATCAAAAACCGGATTCACCGAGCCGTTTTTTTGCACCCCCCTGCACCTGCTATCCGCACCGCAGCCTTTCGCGTCGGCCACCCTTTTTTTGCCCCAATGATGCCGCCCTTGCCCGCCGTGCGCTTGCCTTGAGTGCCCGGGTGTGGTGTGTCGCTGCGGCTCGCCGCTTAATCCCCCGTCTGGAGCCTCATCCATGAATTCACCCCTGCTGCAGGGCATCGATCTGAACGTCCCTGATTTTGTCCAAAACGCCCGCTTGATCGACTGGGTGGCCGACATGGCCGTGCTGTGCAAACCCGATCGGGTGTATTGGTGCGACGGCAGCCAGGACGAGTACGAGCACCTGTGCCAGCAACTGGTGCAGGCCGGCACCTTCAAAAAACTCAACCCAGCCAAACGCCCCAACAGCTACCTGGCCTGGACCGACCCGTCCGACGTGGCGCGGGTCGAAGACCGCACCTTCATCTGCTCCGAGAAAAAGGAAGACGCCGGACCGACCAACAACTGGGTCGATCCGGACCAGATGCGGCAAACCCTGCTGCCGCTGTTTGACGGCTGCATGCGCGGGCGCACCCTGTACGTGGTGCCGTTCAGCATGGGGCCGCTGGGCTCGCCGATTGCCCACATTGGCGTCGAGTTGACCGACAGCGCTTACGTGGTGGTGAACCAAAAGCTGATGACACGCATGGGCCGTGCGGTGTACGAGGTGCTGGGCACCGACGGCGCCTTCGTGCCCTGCCTGCACAGCGTGGGAGCACCGCTGGCCGACGACGCGCAAGACAAAACCACCTGGCCGTGCAACCCGCAGACCAAGTACATCGTGCATTTCCCGCAGACGCGCGAAATCTGGAGCTACGGCTCGGGCTACGGCGGCAACGCGCTGCTGGGCAAAAAGTGCCTGGCGCTGCGCATCGCCTCCAGCATGGGGCAGCAGGCCGCGCACGGCGCAGCGCCGGGCTGGTTTGCCGAACACATGCTGATTCTGGGCGTGCGCAGCCCGCAGGGCAAGAAATACCACGTCGCCGCCGCTTTTCCGAGCGCCTGCGGCAAAACCAACTTCTCCATGCTGGTGCCGCCAGCGGCATTTGACGGCTGGCGCGTCAGCACCATTGGCGACGACATTGCCTGGATCAAACCGCAGCCCAATGGCCAGTTGCGCGCCATCAACCCGGAAGCGGGTTACTTTGGCGTCGCACCGGGCACCAACACGCTGACCAACCCGAACTGCATGGCCAGCCTGAACCAGAACGTGATCTTCACCAACGTGGCGCTGACCGACGACGGCGACGTCTGGTGGGAAGGCATGGAAAAAGACAGCGGCCAACTGCCGGCGCACCTGATCGACTGGCGCGGACAAGACTGGACGCCAGAGATCGCCCGCCAAACCGGCGCAGGCGGCAAGCTGCGCGCCGCCGCGCACCCGAACGCGCGCTTCACCATTGCGGCCAGCAACAACCCAGCGCTCGATGAGGCCTGGGACGACCCGGCCGGCGTGCCGATAGACGCCTTCATTTTCGGCGGCCGCCGCTCGACCACGGTGCCGCTGGTGACCGAGGCGCGCAATTGGACCGAAGGCATTTACATGGCCGCTACCATGGGCTCGGAGACCACTGCCGCCGCCTTTGGCGCGCAGGGCGTGGTGCGGCGCGACCCGTTTGCCATGCTGCCGTTTTGCGGCTACCACATGAGCGACTACTTCCAGCACTGGCTCAACCTGGAGCCCAAGCTGCAAGCCAGCGGTCGGGCGCTGCCGCGCATTTTTTGCGTCAACTGGTTTCGCAAGGACGAAAGCGGCCACTTCATCTGGCCCGGCTACGGGGAGAACATGCGCGTACTCAAGTGGATGATAGACCGTATCGAAGGTCAGGCCAGCGGCGTCGATTCGCTGTTTGGCCGCGCGCCCAGCTACGACGAAATCAACTGGAGCGGGCTGGACTTCAAGCCCGAGCAGTTCGACGCCGTGACCCGCATCGACGCGGCGGCCTGGGAGCAAGAGTTCAAACTGCACGAGACGCTGTTTGAACAACTGGCCGACCGGCTGCCACCCGCGCTGGCGCACACCAAGGCCGCGCTCGAACAGCGTCTGACGGCCAGCGTCTGAGCAACGCCGGGTTGGGCCGCGCTGGATCAGCCTGTCATGCAAGAAAACAGTTCGCCGCTCGGTTTGACGGCGCCGCAAGCGCCTGCACCACAGCGTGTGGGCTGGTCGTTTTTGCTCGCGCACCCGGCACACTTCATCGCGCTGGGCGCCGGCGCCGGCCTGGCACCCTGGGCGCCCGGCACCATTGGCACGCTATGGGCCTGGGCGACCTTCTTGCTGCTGCAACCCCATTTGTCGGCGCCGGCCTGGGCGGTACTGATTCTGGCCACCACGGCGCTGGGCTGGTGGGCCTGCACCGTGACCGCGCGGCACTTGCAGGCGCCCGATTCGGGTCAGATCGTGATCGACGAAATCGTCGCCTTCTGGCTGGTTTTGTGGCTGATCTCGCCCGCTGGTTTTTGGGCTCAGTTGCTCGCCTTTGTGCTCTTTCGCGGCTTCGACAGCTTGAAGTTCGGCCCTATGCGCTGGGCCGACCAGCGCTTCAAAGGCTTTGGCGCGCGCGGCGGTTTTGGCATTTTGCTGGACGATTTTGCCGCCGCGCTGTGCACCCTGCTGGTGCTTGCCCTGTGGCGCTTCGGGGGCGGCTGATGTTCCCTTTGACCACCACCGCGCTGGTGCAGCAATTGGCGACCGAGCTGAAGGCGCGCGGCCTGCTGCTGGCCAGCGCCGAGAGCTGCACCGGCGGGCTGATTGCAGCCGCCTGCACCGAACTGAGCGGATCGAGCGAGTGGTTCGAGCGCGGCTTCGTCAGTTACTCCAACGCCGCCAAGACCGAACTGCTGGGTGTGCCGACCGCACTGATCGAGCACCACGGCGCGGTCAGTCAGGCGGTGGCGCAGGCGATGGCGGCTGGTGCGCTGGCGCGCAGCCGGGCCGCTTGCGCCCTGGCCGTCACCGGCGTGGCCGGCCCCGGCGGTGGCAGCGCCGACAAACCGGTCGGCACGGTCTGGTTCGGCTGGGCCACGCCCGCGGGCGTGTTCACCGAACGCAAACAATTTGGCGGCCCGCGCGCAGCGGTGCGGCAGGCGGCGCTGGCGCACGCACTGGCCGGGCTGTTGCAGCGCCTGCCGCCGGCCTGAGGCTCGCCGACGGCAAGGGCGCCGGCCAAGACGCAAGCGACACGCCGGTCACGTCATGTGACTGTGGCATGATGCGCGTCTTTCGCCGCCTTGGCTGCCGCTTCGGTCGCGCCCGACGCCGCATTTTTCCTGGGGTTTTATCATGACTGTCCTGATGTTCATCGCAGGCTTGGCCGCCCTGGTCGTGGGCGCCGAGTTGCTGGTGCGCGGCGCTTCCAAGCTGGCCTTTTCGTTTGGCATTTCGCCGCTGGTGGTGGGCCTGACCATCGTCGCCTTTGGCACCAGCGCGCCCGAGGTGGCGGTGTCAGTCGGTGCGGTGCTGGACGGCAATACCGAAATCGCCATTGGCAACGTGCTGGGTAGCAATATTTTCAACGTGCTGTTCATCCTCGGGGTCTCGGCCCTGATCGTGCCGCTGGTGGTCAACGTGCAACTGATCCGCCAAGAGGTGCCGATCATGATTGGCGCCTCGCTGCTGCTGCTGGCGCTGGCGCTCGACGGTGGCCTGAGTCTGTTTGACGGCGCGCTGCTGTTTGGTCTGCTGGTGTTCTACACGGTGTTTCTGGTCGTGCAGTCGCGCCGCGAAACCAAGGCCGCCAAAGCAGAATACGCGGCCGAATTCGAACCCGCTGCGCCTGGTGGCTGGGACGCCAAACTGCCCGCGCAGTTGCTGCTGATCATCGGCGGACTGGTGTTCCTGGTGCTGGGCTCGGAATGGCTGGTCAACGCCTCGGTGCTGTTTGCCCAGGCGCTGGGCGTGAGCGATCTGATCATCGGCTTGACCATCGTCGCCGCCGGCACCTCGATGCCCGAAGTCGCCACCTCGATCACCGCCGCTATCAAGGGCGAGCGCGACATTGCGGTTGGCAATGTGGTCGGCAGCAACACCTTCAACATCCTGGGCTGCCTGGGCCTGTCGGGCATCGTCGCCGGCACGCTGGGGCTGGACTTGACAATGCCGCAAGCAGCACTCAATTTCGACATCTGGGTCATGCTGGCGGTGGCGCTGGCTTGTTTGCCGGTGTTCCTGAGCGGGCGCGAAATCGCGCGCTGGGAGGGTGGCGTCTTCGTGCTGTACTACGTCGCCTACGTGGTCTACCTGATCATGGCCTCGCAGCAGCACGCCGCGCTGGCGATGTTCTCCAGCGTCATGCTGTGGTTCGTGCTGCCGCTGACCGTGCTGACGCTGCTGATCGTGCTGGCGCGCAGCCTCAAGGCAGACAAAGCAAGGATATAAAGGGGCGGCGGCGCTGGGGGGTGGTGCTAATCGTCGGCGCTGCGCTGCCCCGGCCACGCGCGGCCCCGTCTGAGCGCCTCTCAGTCGGCCATCAAGGCCGCCGGCTCTTCGGCCAGCAGCACGCTGTGCGCCCAGGCCTTCAGGCGGCTGCTGTCGCTGCGCAGAATTTGCTGCTTGACCGCCAGAATCTGCGCCGGATGCATGGAAAAGCTGCGCAGCCCCAGCCCCAGCAGCAAGCGCGTCAAGCTCACGTCGCCGGCCATCTCACCGCATACGCTCACGCCCTTGCCCTGTGCATTGCATTGGGCAATGGTGCTGGCGATGAGTTGCAGCACCGCCGGGTGCACCGGGTTGTAGAGGTGTGAAACCGCCTCGTCGCTGCGGTCCACCGCCAGCGTGTACTGAATCAGGTCGTTGGTGCCGATCGAGAGAAAATCGAAATGGCGCAAAAACAGCGGAATGGTCAGTGCCGCCGCAGGCACCTCTATCATCGCCCCCAGGCGCACCGACCCGTAGGCCTGGGCGCGCTCATCGAGCTGCGCGCGCGCGCGCGCCAGCAACTCCAGCGTCTGGTGAATTTCACTCGCCTGCGCCAGCATGGGCACCAGCAGGCTGACCGCACCGTGCGCAGCAGCACGCAAAATGGCGCGCAGTTGCTGCAAGAACATCAGCGGCTCGGACAGGCTCCAGCGAATCGCGCGCAGCCCGAGAGCGGGGTTGAGGTGGTCGTCGCCGGCGCGCGTGCCCACACGTTCGAGCGGCTTGTCAGCGCCGACGTCGACGGTGCGAATCGTGACCGGCAGGCCCTGCATACCCTGCACGGCGCTCAGATAGGCCTGGTACTGCTCCTCTTCGTCGGGCAGCTTGCCGTTGCGACCCATGAACATGAATTCGGTGCGGAACAGGCCGACCCCAACCGCCCCGGCCTTGAGCGCCGCAGCCACGTCAGCGGGTTGTTCGATATTCGCCAGCAGTTCGATTTTCTGCCCGTCCAGGGTGACTGCCGGGGTGTTTTTCAGTCGCGCCAGGTGTTCGCGCTGCTGCTCGCCCTGCTGGCGCTTGAAGCCGTAATCGGTCAACAGGGCAGGAGAGGGGTCCACCACCACCACGCCGGCGTCGCCGTCGACGATCACCCAGTCTTCCGGCGCGATCAATTGGCTGGCCGTGCGTGCGCCGACCACCGCCGGGATGTCCATGCTGCGCGCGACGATGGCGGTGTGGCTGGTCTTGCCGCCGACGTCGGTGACGAAGCCGACAAACACGCTTTGCTTGAACTGCAGCATGTCGGCCGGAGCCAGGTCGTGCGCGATCAACACCAGCGGCACGTCGGCATGCGGGCCGACGTCGGTGGCTGCGCCTTTTTGCGGCGCAGCCTTGGCTGGCGCCACGGGCGAGGCCGCGCCGCGCATGCTGCGCAGCATGCGTTCGACCAGTTGCTCCAGGTCGGCCTTGCGCTCACGCAGATAGGGGTCTTCCATTTCGTCGAACTGGCGCGCAATCACTTCGAGCTGCGTGGTCAGCGCCCACTCGGCGTTGTAGTGGCGCTCATTGATCCAGTGCGTGACGCCGCCGATCAGGGTATCGTCTTGCAACAGCATCAGATGCACGTCGAGCACGGCGCTGAGTTCAGGGTGGGCGTCGTGGGTGCCGAGTTCGCCCAGGTTGTGCTGCACGCGCACGATCTCTTGTGCCACCGCATCGCGCGCCTGGCACAGGCGCACGAGCTCGGCTCCGATCTGGTCGGCGGCAACGATGTAATGCGCCACGTCGATCCGGCTGGACGCGACGACGACGGCGCGCCCGATGACAATGCCTCGGGAGACCGCCTGGCCGTGCACACTGAAGCTCATTCGCCTTCACCGAATTTGTCGTTGATGAGGGCGACGATGGCGTCCAGCGCCGCCTGCTCGTCGGCACCGCTGGTTTCTATCTCGACTTGGCTGCCCATGCCGGCGGCCAGCATCATCACGCCCATGATGCTCTTGGCGTTGATGCGGCGTTCGCCGCGCGCCATCCAGACTTCGCACGAGTGGGCGCCGGCGAGTTTGGTCAGCTTGGCCGAAGCGCGTGCGTGCAGGCCGAGCTTATTGCTGATGGTCACGGTGGTCTTGATCATGAGAGGACGACAAGCCCGGCGCGCGGGGCTGATTTTGAGGAGCGGAGACGGCGACCTGTATCACACCCTGTGTGGCACCGATCATGGCGCGTGAAATCAGAGCGTCGAGCGACTCGTGCCGGTAAGACACGCTGCGCAGCAGCATCGGCAGATTGACGCCAGTGAGCAGCTTGGTGTGCACGCCGTCAACCAGTTTTTGCGCCACGTTGCAGGGGGTGGCGCCAAACACATCAGTCAGCACCAGCGTGCTGGGCAGGTCGAGCTGGCGCAACAGCCCGCGCGCCTGCGCCAGCGTCTCCTCGGGCGGTGCCTGGGGCAAGACATCGAGCGCCAGCAGCGCCTGGCTGCTGTCGGGAAACACGTGCAGCGCACACTGCCGCAAGGCCGAAGCCAGCGGCGCGTGGGCAATGATGAAAATCCCGTTCATGGCGTGCAGTTTAGCTCTCTTGCCAAGCGCCGCCCAGCGGCCCAGCAGTGGCCCGCCCGCCCGGGAGCGCCGTGCGCCCGCAGCGACCGCGCCGCAGCGCTGGCTGAGCCGGCGCACAATCGGCGCATGAACACTCTCGATGGCATCCGTGTGCTCGATCTGTCCCGCGTGCTGGCTGGCCCCTGGTGCACCCAGACCCTGGCCGACTTGGGTGCCGACGTGGTGAAGGTCGAACGCCCGCCCGGCCCCGATCATCCGGGTGGCGACGACACGCGCGGCTGGGGGCCGCCGTTTTTGCGCACGCGCGACGGCAGCGACAGCGCCGAGTCGGCCTATTACCTGGGCGCCAACCGCAACAAGCGCTCGATCACCTGTGACTTCACGCAGCCCCAGGGGCAGGCGCTGCTGCGCCGACTCGCCGCCCGGGCCGACGTGCTGGTCGAGAACCACAAAGTGGGCGACCTGGCGCGCTACGGCCTGGACTGGACCAGCCTGCAAGCCGTCAACCCGCGTCTGGTGTACTGCTCAATCACCGGCTATGGCCAGACCGGCCCCTACAAAGACCGCGCCGGCTACGACTACGCAATCCAGGGCCTGGGCGGCCTGATGAGCGTGACCGGCGAGCGCGACGCGCTACCCGGCGGTGGCCCGCAAAAAGTCGGTGTCGCCGTGGCCGACCTGTTTACCGGCATGTACGCCACCGTGGCCATTTTGGCCGCGCTGCGCCACGCCGAGCGCAGCGGTCAGGGGCAACAGATCGACCTGGCCTTGCTCGACACCCAGGTGGCGATGCTGGCCAACCTGGGGGCCAACTACCTGGTGCAGGGCCGCGCTGACGGCACGGTGCCGGGCCGCTCGGGCAATGCGCACGTCAACATCGTGCCGTACCAGGTGTTTGAAGTTGCGCCCGATGCCCAGGGCCAGCCGCAGCACCTCATCCTGGCGGTGGGCAACGACGCGCAGTTTGCCCGCTTCTGCGCCGTCGCTGCGCGGCCCGAGCTGGCTGCCGACCCGCGCTTTGCCCGCAACCCGGGCCGGGTGCGCTGGCGCGAACTGCTGCTGCCACAGCTCGAAGCGATCATGCAAACCCGCTGCAAAGCCGACTGGCTGGCCACGCTGACCGCGGCCCAAGTGCCCTGTGGTCCGATCAACAACCTGGCCGAGGTGTTTGCCGACCCCCAGGTGCAGCAGCGCGGCATGGTGCAGCGCTGGACGCACCCGCTGACCGATGCGCTTGATCTGGTGGCCAGCCCGCTCAAGTTCAGCCTGACCCCGGTGCGCAGCGACCTGCCGCCGCCCCTGCTGGGCCAGCACGACGGCGCCGTGCTGGCCGACTGGCTGGGCAGCAGCGCGTGAAGGCAAGCGCCCAATGCCTGTGCGCGCCCAGGAAACTCTGAGCCCTGGCTGGCATCGCAGACGCATGTTCATTTTTTGCACCTGGTCAACGCTGACCCGCCTGCGGCGCGGTGCTGCGCTTGGGCTGTGCGCTGCACTGGCTCTGGCCAGCGTCACCCCGGCGCTCGGCGCCGCGACCGCCGAGCCGGCGCCGACCCACCTGCCCAGCCTGGGCGACGGCCTGGCGCTGTCGCTGGCGGCCGAGCGTCGCATCGGCGATCGGGTGGCGCGCGAAATTTACCAACACCCCGACTACCTGGACGATCCCGTACTGGATGAGTATTTGCAGTCCATCTGGCAGCCGCTGCTGGGAGCGGCGCGCGCGCGTGGCGACGTCTCCCCTGAGCTGCTGGAGCAGCTGGCCTGGGAGCTGATGATTTCACGCGACCGGCGCGTCAACGCCTTTGCCCTGCCCGGTGGCTACCTGGGTTTGAACCTGGGCTTGATCGCCGTCACCGACAGCGCGGACGAACTGGCCTCGGTGCTGGCGCACGAGCTGGTGCACGTCTCGCAGCGCCACATCGCGCGCTTGCTGCAGCGTCAAGAGCGTATGGCGCCCTGGGTGCTGGGCTCGCTGATCCTGGGCGCGCTGGCCGCCAGCGCGAACGCCGATTTGGCCAACGCCGCCATCACCGGCACACAGGCAGTGGCCGCGCAGACGCAGCTCAATTTTTCGCGCGACATGGAGCGCGAGGCCGATCGCGTCGGCTTTGCCGTGTTGATCGACGCCGGCTTCGACGGCCAGGGTTTCGTCAGCATGTTCGACAAGCTGCAACAGGCCAACCGCCTCAATGACGACGGCTCCTTTCCCTATTTGCGCAGCCACCCACTGACCATCGAGCGCCGGGCCGACATGCAAGCGCGCCTGCCCGCGCCGCTCAGCGGCGCAGCAACCCCGCCCCCTGCGCAGACCAGCCGCAGCCCCGAGCTGCACGCGCTGATGGCCGCGCGTGCGCGCGTGCTGGCCGAGAGCCGGGCGCCGCGCCTGCTGGCCTGGGCGCAATACGGGCAGACAGCGGGCGCGCGTGCGGCCGATCTCTATGCCGGCGCCGCTGCGGCGCAACGCCTGGGCCAAGGCGCGCTGGCGCTGACGCTGGCGCAGCGTTTGCGCCAGCAGGTCGCTCCCGCTGCGCACTGGGCGGCCGATGCCCTGCTGCTCGAGGTGCTACTGGCCACGCCCGGCGCGTCAGCCACCGCCAACCCGCTACTGGCCGAGTTGCGCGACCAGGCCCTGCGCGCCAGCGGGCGCGGCCAGGTCTTGCTCGGCGCCCAGGCGGCCATCGCCACCGGCGTGCCGCAACGCGCAGCCGCTCGCCTGCAAGACTGGGTGCTGCGGCACCCGCGCGACGCGCAGGCCTGGGAAACCTTGGCGCAAGCGCAGCAGGCACAGGGCCAGAGCTTGCGCGCGCTGCGCTCGCAGGCCGAGTCGCACGTGGCACGGCTAGACTACGCCGGCGCGCTCGAGCGCTTGCAGGCTGCGCAGCAAGGCCCCGAGGCGCAACAAGGCGCAGACCCGATCGATCTGGCCATCATCGACAGCCGCCGGCGCGCCGTGCAAAGCCTGCTGAACGAATCCCTGCGCGAAAATTAAGCGCGGCGCGCCCACAAGGTCTTGAGCGCCGCGTCGACCACCAGCATCAAGACCGAATAAATCAGCGAACCCAACAGGGCGGCCCAAAACCCGCTGACGTCAAAACCAGCCAGTAAACTGGCAGCGGCCCAAAACATCAGGGCATTGATGACAAACAAGAACAAGCCCAGCGTCACCAGCGTCACCGGCAGCGTCAGCAGCACCAGCACCGGGCGCACCAGGGTGTTGAGCAAGCCCATCACGGCCGCAGCGATCAAGGCGGCGGTAAAGCTCAGTATTTGCACCCCGGGGTAGAGATAAGCCACCAGCAGCAAGGCAGCGGCGGCAAGCAACCAACGGACAATCAGTTTCATGCGCGCAGCATAACAGCCCGTGGCCGCTGGCGGCCAGGTGGGCGCCAGCAAGCGTCGCGGCGCACTTTCAGTTCTGAACTTTTATGGCCAGCATCCACATCAGCGACATCGAGGCCGCCATCAACTTCTGGCGTGAACGCAGCATCCCGGTCGCTGATTTTTCGCTTGCGCCGCCCACGCGCGCGCTGGCCGAGGTCTACGCCTTGCTGGCGTATCACGGCCAGACCGAAATCGACGAGCGCCAGATGCCGACGGCGGCGCAAGCCGCCTGGCTGGCCTGGTTCGACAGCACGCCCGACACCCCTTGCATAGCGATCTGCACCACCAGCCAGGGCGACGCGGTATGCCAGGGCTGCGGCCGCACGTTTGAGGAGGTGCAGCGCTGGACCGCGCTGAGCGCGGCCGAAAAGCGCGCCTGCTGGCGGCGCATCAGCCTGCAAGGCAGCGCCTGGCGCTTCAACCGCTACGCCGAACGCGCAGCGCGCGGGGGTGGACCGGACGGCTGAAACCTTGCGCGTCCGGGCATTGCCCACAAACTTCAGCTAAAAGCGCCCCTCATTCCTGCCGAGCTGGCAGGAACCGCCAGTTCTCCTCGAACGCCACAGATTGAAAAAGACCGGTCTCGAGTGCGGCCTGGAAGTCCTGGGTGACCCAGGGCGGCCAGCTCGTCATGCGTTGCCCGACGATTCAGGCTGCGCCGCACGCTCTGCAAAAGGCTTGACTGCCAAGTTCAGTCAATCAACACCCCGGCATGACGAAAAGGATAGTGGGGACCGAAATCCCCCAGCACACAGGTGTGTGTAATCAAGCGCGGTGGAGTCCACAGATGCAACTGAAACCCAGGCGGCTCCATGACAAAACAGTCGGGGCCACCGATGCGCAAGTCAAGAGCGACCTGGTGCGCCGTGCTGGGACAGACCGAAACCACGCTCGAGCCGATTCGGCACTGAATCGAACGATGCAAATGACCGCACATTATTCGCTCGACCTGGGCATGGCGCGCGACGATTTCCTCAAACTCGGCCGCCCCCTCGAATCCCGGCGCATCCATGTGCGCGATGCCTGTGACAAAAGGCGGATGATGCATTGCGATAATGGTTGGCATGGCCGTTTCGGACAAACGCTGCTCCAACCACCTCAGGCGAACGGAGCACAACTGACCGCGCGCCTCCATCGGGGCCACGGTGTCCAGCACCAGCAAGCACAAAGCACCCAATTGAACCTGATATTGAATAAATTGATCGGTCGCAGCAAGATATTCGAAGCCAGGCCCGCCAAAGGCGGCCCGCAGGTGCCGACGCTCGTCATGATTGCCCGCCACCAGGTATACCGGCATGCTCAGCGGCGCCAACAAAGATTTAAGCAGCTCGTACTCGGCGGCAAGCCCGTAATCAACCAGGTCACCTGTTGCCAACACCAGGTCGGGCGCCGGCTGCAAGCGCGTGATGGCTGTCACGCACCGCTGCAGCAAGTTTGCCGTATCGACCACACCGTAAGCAAGCCTGCCGGCGGCCTTGATGTGCAAATCAGAGATCTGTGCAATCAGCATACTACTCATCCCGGCAGGAGTTGACCCTAAGCCCGAGAGCCTCACCATTCGCAAGTTTGAGCTGCGGCGGCAATTTCAATATCACATCCTCACCGCCAGACATTCTGAGCTGCACCCGCTGGTGATCACCAAGAAAGAATCTGTTCACGACCACGCCCCGCAAGCTCGCCTGCTCCAACGGCACCAGGCATACGTCTTCCGGCCGGAAGCGGTGCGCGCCGACCAGATTCATGGTGCCAATGAAATCGGCAACGAACGAATTGGCAGGTTTAAAATAAATGTCCTGCGGCGTGCCGATTTGTGCAATTTTTCCGCTCTCCATGACGGCAATTCTATCACCTAGAGCCATGGCTTCGGCTTGATCGTGCGTGACATAGATCGAGGTGATCCCCAGGCTTCGAAACAGCTCGTTGATATCCGAGCGCAACACCTCTCGCAGGCGGGCGTCGAGTGCAGCCAACGGCTCGTCGAGCAACAACAGTCCGGGCTGCGGCGCAATGGCACGCGCCAAGGCGACGCGCTGCCGCTGGCCGCCAGACAACTGGTTGACCGCTCGCGCCGCCAACGACTCAATGTGCATCATGGCCAGCATTTGCGCCACCCGTGCATTGCGCTGAGCGACCGGAATGCTTCTAACCACCAGTCCGTAGGCAATGTTTTCCGCCACCGTCATATTGGGAAACAATGCATAGTTTTGAAACACCATGCCGACGTTGCGCTTTTCAATCGGTAGCTGCGTGACATTTTTCTGATTGAACCAGACCTGTCCTGTATCTGGCAGCTCCAGGCCGGCAATCAGACGCAATGTCGTCGTTTTGCCGCAACCAGAAGGGCCCAGCAAGACCAGGGTCTCGCCCGCCTCGACCTGCAAATCGATCGGATCCAGCACACGCTGGCGCCCGTAACTCTTGGAACAGCCATGCAAGGCCACCGAGACGCCATCTGCTGCGCTCGTCATACCTGAATCCTGCGTCCGCCAGCCAGTTGCAGCGCAATCAGTAGCGGCACGATCATGACGAAAAACACGATGGTATAGGCGCTGCCGACTTCGATCCGCAATGAGGCGTATGCATCAGCCAAGCCAACCGGCAAGGTCTGCGTCAGCGGCGTATGCAACAACAACGTCATATTGAATTCACCTATGGAAAGCGTCAACACCATGAGTGCGCCGGCCACGATCCCCGACCGGCAGTTGGGCAGCACAACCCGAGTAAAGCGCTGCCAGAATGACGCCCCCAGACTGCGCGCAGCCTCCTCCAATGCCGGCATGTCTACCGATAGCATCACCGCCAGTACCGCCCGCACCATGAAAGGCAAGGTGAACAACACATGACCGACCAAGATGAACGACCAATGGGTGCGAAAATCACCGACGGCACCGTAGGTGACTATCAACGCCAGCGCCGTGGCTATGCCTGGCAACGCCACCGGCAACATCAGCATTTCCTCGATCGTGCGCGCCCACCGGCCCTGGCAGCGCAACAACACATAGGCTGCCGGCACCCCCAGCAACAGCGTACTGGCCAAGCAGGCAAGCGCGATGCCGAACGACAGCCAAATGCTGCTCCGGTAGTCTGCCCAGACTTCAAAGACCCAGCGCAGGGTCAAACCGCTTTCCAGTCCGACGAGTTGGTTGCGGGTCAAGCCGGTCAGGATCGAGAGCAGTACCGGCAACAGCAAAAAAATGGCCACGCATACCGTGAACGCCAGTGCGGCCCAGAATACCGCAGAGCGCGGAAACGACTTATGCTGGCTCATGCCGCCGTCGAAACCACACTACCACTGAGCGTGCGCGCAAACGCCAGTGCCGCCCAAGTGACGAGGCCGAGCAGGAATGACAACACTGCCGCCATGGCTATATTGGCGTGCAGGGTGAATTCTGTATAAATCACCATGGGCATCACATCGATCTTGGTGGCCAGGGTGAATGCGGTCCCGAAGGCGCCCATCGAAGTTGCAAAACATATTGCCCCGGCCGCCAGCAGTGCCGGCCGCAGACCGGGAATATAAACATCACACAATACCCGCCAGTTTGATGCCCCGAGCGAGCGCGCCGCCTCAATCAGGCGCTGATCAAGTTTTTCTGCCGCGGCCATGACGGTGAGAATGGTGCGTGGAATCGAGAAATAAATGTACCCGACAAACAGCCCGACCATGGAATAGGCAAAAACCACAGGCTCTCCGAGCAGCGGCTCGGAGAGCTGGGACACCAGGCCTTGGCGGCCACCCAGCATGATGACCATGAAGCCAATCACCACACCGGGAAATGCCAGCGGCAAGGTGAGCAGCGCGGTCAGAATCTGAATTCCGGTAAATTGATTGCGCGCCAAGAACACGCCGGCAATACCCGCAATGACCAGCGTGCTCAAGGTCACCACGACCGAAAGCGTGATGGTGGAAAGCATGCTGCGCCAGTAGCGCTGCTCGGTGAGGGCCGTCAGGTACACGCTCCAGCCCAATTCGCCCGCGCCGCTCATCAAAAACAGCCGACCCATCGGCAGCGTGAAGAAAACCAGGAAGATCAGCGCGGCCGGCAGCAGCAACAGCAGCAACCAGCCGCGCTCGCCTTGCATCAGCCGACCTCGCGCTGGTAGCGCTCGGCAATCTGCCGCGCCACGGCAGCAAGCCTGAGCACGTCAACCGGGCGGGCCCGCTGATATTCTGCAGCCGGCAGGAACCGTCTTTGCACTTCAGCGGGCATCGCCCCCGGAAATACCGGACGCATAAAGGCATTGGCCCAGTGCCTTTGCCCCTCTTCGGACAAAACAAAATCCAGCATGCGCCGCCCCTGCGCCGGATTCGGTCCATTTCTGACCAAGGCCATCACATAAGGCAATTGCAGCGTGCCCTCCTGCGGAATAACAAATACCGCTGGCGCCTGATCCGTGTATTTGGCGCGATAGGCGTTGAAGTCGAAATCAATCAGGATCGGTATTTCACCCGACAGCACCCGCGCGTATGCAGTCATGGTCGGAACGATCGGATTGTTGGCCATTAGCTGGCGGAAAAAATTGATGCCAGGATCAAGATTCTCAAAGCTGCCGCCCAGCGCCAGGTTGACAGCCATTACGCCAAGCTGCCCTACTGCGGCGCTGCCGGGATTCAGATAGCCGACCATACCGCGGTAGACCGGGTTTTGCAGGTCTTGCCAACTGCGCGGCACCGGTCTGCCGCGCAAGGCCTGGGTGTTAACAAACAAACCCAGGGTTCCGATATGGATCGTGAACCAGTAGCCCTGGGCATCTTTCAGTGGCGCTGCTATCTCTTCCCAGCGCACAGGCCGGTAAGGCTCGATCACTCCTGCGGCCCGGGCCTGCGGACCAACCTGTCCGCCGAGATAAACCACATCTGCCACCGGCCGCGCCCTCTCCGCCACCAGCGCGGCCAAGGCTTGACCGGAATTTTTGTTGTCCGGCGGCACACGAATGTCCAAGCGTTGGCCTATCAAACGCAGCATGCCGCCCCAATCGGCCCATTCGGGCGGGCAGTTGTAGCAGATGGCCGTGGCGGTCTGCGCCCTGGCGGGCAACGCCAGTGCCGCGACAGAACCTGTTGCTGCAGCCGTTAACAAGATATCGCGTCGGTTCAGCATTTCATATCCTTTCAGATAGGGTGAGACGAAGGGCGGGAGATTCGGTCGGCATTGCATGCGGTGGCGGCGAATTCATGGGCGCTTGCAGCAATTCAAAAAATACCGCCCGGCGCCCTTCGGCGGGCGCTGGGCGAACGGGAATCCAATGAACTGCCGCTCAGTCTTGCTTGTTTGCATGAAAAGTCCGTGACACCCGGTCTGCCTGGCCAGGGCTTCGATCAGATGCGGCGCCGGCGCGCTGCTCGGGCCGCCGCGCCCGGGCCAACGTGCTCGCTCCAGGCGACGCAGCGGGTGTCAGAGTGCAGCAGCGCGGGCGCGATCGCTTGCACGGCGCGCCAAAGCTCGCCGTGCTGAACGGCGTATCGGGAGGTTCCAGCCGGCTGCCTGCCTTTGCCGCCAGGCGACTCTGGGCGACAATCGAGCGGCCATGTCCCGCTACGCCCTGTCTGATCCATCCGACCGCACGCCCTACGTGCGGCTGGCGCTGGCGCTCTCGCTGGGGGCGGCGATTTCACTCGGCATCACCCGCTTTTCCTACGGCCTGTTGCTGCCACCGATGCGCGAAGATTTGGGCTGGACGTATGCCTTGGCCGGCGCCATGAACACCGCCAATGCGGTGGGCTACTTGCTCGGCGCGCTGGCCACGCCGTGGCTGCTGCGGCGCTATTCGACCACCACGCTGCTGCTGGGCGGCGCGGCACTGGCCACGGTCTTCATGGCGCTGAGCGGTTTTTTTACCGCCGCCGGCCCGCTGTTGCTGCAGCGCTTGCTGGCCGGGGTGGCGAGCGCGCTGGTCTTTATTGTCGGCGGTTTGCTCGCGGCTCAACTGGGGGCGCGACAAGCGCGGCGCGCCGGCTTTTTGCTGGGCTTGTATTACGGTGGCGTCGGCTTGGGCATCGTCGCTTCGGCGCTGGGCGTGCCCTGGGTGCTCGAACATGCCGCCGGGCAGGAACACGGTTGGGCCTGGGCCTGGTGGGGCCTGGCCTTGCTGTGCGCGTTGGCCACCGCCTTGCTGTGTTGGCCGGCACGCCGTCTGGGCACCGCCCCCGCCGCCGGCGCACCGTCTGCCGACCCGGCGCACGCCAGCGCCCGCCGGCACGAGCGGGTCTTTCGGCCGCGCGACTTTGCCTTTGCGCTGGCCGGCTATGCCGCCTTCGGCGTGGGCTACATCGGTTACATGACGTTTGTGATTGCGCTGTTGCACGAGCAGGGCAGCAGCAGCGCCGCCATCACCTGGTTTTACGCGCTGCTGGGGCTGGCGGTGGTCGCTTCTGCGCGTCTGTGGGCCGGCCTGCTCGACCGCCACCGCGACGGCCAGGCGCTGGCGCGGCTCAACGCGCTGCTGGGGCTGGCCATCTTGTTGCCGGCGATCACCAGCTTTTGGCCGCTGGTGATCGCCTCCGGCCTGTTGTTTGGCGGCGTGTTTTTGTCGGTGGTGGCATCCACCACCGCGCTGGTGCGGCACAACCTGCCGCCCAGCCAGTGGGCGGCAGGCATCAGCGCTTTCACCATCGTATTCGCGGCCGGTCAGATCGTCGGGCCAACCGTGGTCGGCCTGATCGCCGACGGGCCCGGCGGCTTGGCGCGTGGGCTGGTGTTTTCCGCCCTGGCGCTGTGGATAGGCGCGGCACTGGCGCTGCGCCAGCGTGCCCTGTAAGCCGGTCCCGCCGCCGTGAAACCATCCGAGTGCGCCCCCGATCTGGCTTTGCATGCCAGCCTTTGCCCTCTGTGTGGCCAGGACAACCGCTGCGCGCAGCAGGCCAGCAGCGCCAGTGGCACCAGCGCTGCAACGCCGCTGCCGTGCTGGTGTGTGGCGCAGACTTTTGCGCCCGCGCTGTTGGCCCAGGTACCGGCAGCGGCGCAGGGCCGGGCCTGTGTTTGTGCCGCTTGTCTGGCGGCTTTTGCGTCTGCCCAACACGCCTGAGGCTGCCCGCCGCTGGTCCAGCCACAGCGCCTGTGAGGTCTGAAAAAACCGGAGCCGACGGCGGCGCGGCTATATTGTCGGCCACATGGCCAAAGACAAGACCCTCTACTGCTGCCATGCCTGCGGCGGCACCAGCCCCAAGTGGCTCGGCAAGTGCCCGCATTGCGGCGCCTGGAACACCTTGGTCGAGACGCGGGCCGAACCGATTGCCAGCGGCAAGAACCGTTTTGACGCGCTGGCTGGCAGCACCGGCGTGGTGGCGCTGGCCGACATCGAAGCCAGTCAGTTGCAGCGCAGCCCGACCGGCGTCGACGAGCTCGACCGTGTGCTGGGCGGCGGCATCGTGGCCGGTGGCGTGGTGCTGATCGGCGGCGACCCCGGCATCGGCAAGTCCACCTTGCTGCTGCAGGCGCTGGACGCGCTGCAACGCGCCGGTCTCAAGACCTTGTACGTCAGCGGCGAGGAAAGCGGCGCACAAGTCGCGCTGCGCGCGCGCCGCCTGGGGCTGGACGGCTCGCAGGTCAATGTGTTGGCCGAAATCCAGTTGGAAAAAATACTCGCCACCCTGAGCGCCATGCAGCCCGACATCGCGGTGATCGATTCGATTCAGACCGTGTACTCCGAGCAGCTCAGCAGCGCCCCCGGTTCGGTGGCACAGGTGCGCGAATGCGCCGCCCACCTGACGCGCGCGGCCAAGTCCGGCGCGACCAGCGTGGTACTGGTCGGCCATGTGACCAAAGAGGGTGCGCTGGCCGGGCCGCGCGTGCTCGAGCACATGGTCGATACGGTGCTCTACTTCGAAGGCGATACGCACAGCAGCTTTCGCCTGGTGCGTGCCATCAAGAACCGCTTTGGCGCCGTCAACGAGATCGGCGTTTTCGCCATGACCGAGCGCGGCCTCAAAGGCGTCTCCAACCCGAGCGCGATTTTTCTGTCTCAACACGCCGCGCCAGTGCCGGGCAGTTGCGTGCTGGTCACGCAAGAAGGCACGCGGCCGCTGCTGGTGGAGATTCAGGCGCTGGTCGACAACGGCGGCCCGTCGCCGCGGCGCTTGTCGGTCGGGCTGGAACGCGACCGCCTGGCGATGCTGCTGGCGGTGCTGCACCGGCATGCGGGCGTGGCCTGCATGGATCAGGACGTGTTTGTCAACGCCGTCGGCGGTGTGCGCGTCAGCGAGCCGGCCGCCGACCTGGCAGTGCTGCTGGCGATCGGCTCCAGCCTGCGCGGGCGCGCCTTGCCCAAGGGTTTCGTCACCTTTGGCGAGGTCGGCCTGGCGGGCGAGGTGCGGCCGGCACCGCGCGGCCAGGAACGGCTGCGCGAGGCCGCCAAACTGGGCTTTTCAGTCGCACTGGTGCCCAAAGCCAATGCACCGAAGAAGCCCGACCCGGCCCTGGCCGGACTGCAGATTCATGCGGTCGAGCGGATCGAAGACGCCATGGCGCTGGTGCGCAGCCTGGATTGATGAGGCGTCCGCCAGGCCATGACCATGACCCTGCGCAAATTATTTGTCGCACTGGCCGCTGCGCTGCTGCTGGTGCTGGCGCACCGGGCCTACGGCTGGCCGGGCGTGGCCGCCGTCTCGGGCGGCCTGTTGATGTGGCTGCTGCTGCACGTCACGCGCTTGCTGACGGTGCTGCAACGCGCCGCTCAACGCCCGCTGGGCCATATCGATAGCGCCGTCATGCTCAATGCCCGGCTGCGGGTGGGCGCTTCGCTGCTGCACGTGCTGGCGCAGACGCGCTCGCTCGGCGTGCTCGAATCAGCCGCCGGGGAGCAGCCCGAGCGCTATCGCTGGAGCGACAACAGCGGCTCGGCGCTGACGGCTGAGTTTCGCTCTGGCCGGCTGCTGCGCTGGACGCTGCTGCGTCCGAACGACGGCACGCCCGCCGCACCGCCGCCAGACCCATCGCAGCCGCCCGTGCAGCCGCCCGTGCAACCGTAAAATCAAGCGCTTGGCGTGAGCACCCCAGCGCCAGCCATCCACTCAAAACAAAGGACGATTGCATGAGCCCCCCACTTCCCTCGATGTCCGATCGCGACGGCAAAATCTGGATGGACGGCCAGATGGTCGATTGGCGCGACGCCAAGATCCATGTGCTGACCCACACCCTGCACTACGGCTGCGGCGCCTTCGAGGGCGTGCGAGCCTACCAAACCGCACAGGGCACGGCGATTTTCCGGTTGCAAGAGCACACCGAGCGCTTGTTCAACAGCGCCAAGATTCTGCGCATGAAAATCCCGTTCAGCCCGCAAGAGGTCAACGAGGCTCAACAGGCTGTGCTGCGAGAAAATCGGCTGGCCAGCGGCTACCTGCGCCCGCTGACCTGGATCGGCGACAAAAAACTGGGCGTCTCGCCCAAGGGCAACACGATTCACCTGATGGTGGCCGCTTGGCCCTGGGGCGCCTATCTGGGCGAAGACGGCTTGCAGCGCGGCATCCGCGTCAAGACCAGCAGCTACACGCGCCACCACGTCAACATCACCATGACGCAGGCCAAGGCGGTGTCCAACTACACCAACTCGATCCTGGCCAACATGGAAGTGACCGACGAAGGTTACGATGAAGCGCTGCTGCTCGACAGTTCAGGCTTTGTCAGCGAAGGTGCAGGAGAGAACATTTTCATCATCAAAAACGGGGTGATCTACACCCCCGATCTCTCGGCCGGCGCGCTCAACGGCATCACCCGCAACACGGTGTTGCACATCGCGCGCGACCTCGGGCTGGAAGTGGTGCAAAAGCGCATCACGCGCGACGAGGTCTACATCGCCGACGAAGCCTTCTTCACCGGCACCGCAGCCGAAGTCACCCCCATCCGCGAACTCGACCGCATCGCGCTGGGCAAGGATGACTATCAGGGTTCACGCGGCCCGATCACAGAAAAAATCCAGCGCGCGTTCTTTGACATCGTCAACGGCCGCAACCCGCAATACGCCCACTGGCTGACCCTGATTTGAGACGCCCCATGAACCCTTCCAGCATCGAACTCGGCCCCCAGGATCTCAACGCCCAGGGCGGCATTTATTGCCCCAGCCCGCAAGCCGGCATGCAGCTCTGGAGCAGCCACCCCAAGGTCTATCTGGATCTGACCAAGACCGGCGAGGCGCGCTGCCCCTACTGCGGCACGCTGTACCGGCTGAAGGCGGGCCAGGCGCTGGCACAGCGGCACTGAGCCCATCTTACAAGCAGGAACCATCCACATGAGCATTCTCGTGACCGGCGGCGCCGGATTTATCGGCTCCAACTTCGTGCTCGACTGGCTGGCGCAGTCAGACGAGCCCATTGTCAACCTCGACAAACTCACCTACGCCGGCAACCTGGAAAACCTGGCCAGCCTGCAAGGCGACGCACGGCACCTTTTTGTGCGCGGCGACATTGGCGACTCGGCGCTGCTGGACGCGCTGCTGGCGCAGCACCGTCCGCGCGCGGTGCTCAACTTCGCTGCCGAAAGCCACGTCGACCGCAGCATCCACGGCCCGCAAGACTTCATCCAGACCAACGTGGTCGGCACTTTTGCCCTGCTCGAGGCGGTGCGCGCGCACTGGGGCGGCCTGCCCGAAGCGGAAAAAAGCGCCTTCCGCTTCCTGCATGTCAGCACCGATGAAGTCTACGGCAGCCTGGGACCGACCGACCCGGCCTTTACCGAGACGCACCGCGTCGAGCCCAACAGCCCTTACAGCGCCAGCAAAGCCGCCAGCGACCACCTGGTGCGCGCCTGGCACCACACCTACGGCCTGCCGGTACTCACCACCAACTGCAGCAACAACTACGGCCCTTATCACTTTCCGGAAAAGCTGATCCCGCTAATGATTGTCAACGCGCTGGCAGGCTTGGCGCTGCCGGTCTATGGCGACGGCCTGCAGGTGCGCGACTGGCTTTATGTGAGGGACCACACCAGCGCCATTCGCCGCGTATTGCAAGCCGGTCGGCCAGGTGAGGTCTACAACGTCGGTGGCTGGAACGAAAAGCCCAACATCGAGATCGTCCACACCGTCTGCGCGCTGCTCGACGAGCTGCGCCCGCGGGCCGACGGCAAGTGCTACCGCGAGCAGATCAGCCATGTGCGAGACCGCCCCGGCCACGACCGGCGCTACGCCATCGACGCGCGCAAGATCGAGCGCGAACTGGGCTGGACGCCGGCCGAAACCTTTGAGAGCGGCATCCGCCAAACCGTGCAGTGGGTTTTGGATCACCCCGACTGGGTGGCACACGTGCAAAGCGGGGCCTACCGGCAATGGATACACCAGCACTACGCCGAGGCAGCGGCATGAAAATTCTGCTGCTGGGAAAGAACGGCCAGCTCGGCTGGGAACTGCAGCGCAGCCTGGCCCCGCTGGGCGAACTGGTGGCGCTCGACCGCACGGGCGAGCCGCAGCGCGGCCTGTGCGGCGACCTTGCGCAGCCGCAGGCACTGGCCGCCACGGTGTTGCAGCTCAAGCCAGACCTGATCGTCAATGCCGCCGCCCACACCGCCGTCGACCGGGCCGAAAGCGAACCCGATCTGGCCCATACCCTGAACGCGCTGGCCCCGGGCGCGCTGGCCCAGGCCGCGCAGGCCTGCGCTGCGCTGCTGGTGCACTACAGCACCGACTACGTGTTCGACGGCAGCGGCACCGCGCCTTGGCACGAGCACGCTGCCACCGGCCCGCTCAACGTCTACGGGCGCAGCAAGCTGGAAGGCGAACGCTTGATCGCGGCCTCAGGAGCGCGCCACCTGATCTTTCGCACCAGTTGGGTGTACGCCGCGCGCGGCGGCAATTTTGCCAAAACCATGTGGCAACTGGCGCGGGAACGCGAACGTCTGACCGTGATCGATGACCAGGTCGGCGCCCCCACCGGTGCCGACCTGATCGCCGACGTCAGCGCCCACGCCATCCGCCAGACGCTGCGCCAGCCGCAGGCGGGTGGCATCTACCACCTGGCGGCTGCGGGTGAAACCTCCTGGCATGGCTACGCCCGCTGGGTCATAGACAGCGCCCGCGCGCTCCATCCCGAACAGCCGCTGGCCGTGCAAGAGCTGGCCCCGGTACCCAGCAGCGCCTTTCCCACACCCGCGCGCCGCCCCCTCAACTCGCGCCTGGACACCAGCCGCCTGCGTCAGACCTTCGACCTGAACCTGCCCGAATGGCAACATGGCGTGCGTCGTATGCTGATCGAGATGGTCTGACCGTGACCCGAAGCGTCTCCAGGGCGTCTGCATGACTCAGCGCAACAACAGCACTCTGCTCGGTGACTCCGGCCACACCAGCGCTCGGCAAACAAGGGGCGCCGGTGTACGACAAGCCAATGAACTCCTTCGTCCGGATTGAGTCTGCTCCAGCATGAGTCAGATTGCTGCTTTTTGTCGTCGCATCCTGGGCGCGGTGTTCAAGCTCGTGCTGGGGCTGGCGCTGGCCGTGTTCGCGCTGAGTTTTCTGCTGGCTGCCTTGCTGCTGCTATTGCTCTCCTCGCTCTGGTCGCTGTTGAATGGGCGCAAGCCCGTGCCGCTGCTGCTGCTGCAGCAACTGCGCGAACTCAGCCGCCGCTTGCGCGCTGCGGCCTGGATGCGCGCCCGACCGGGGCGACGCGCCTCAGGCAGCGCCGAGGTGCTCGACATTCAGGCACTTGAGGTGCCCGAGCCGGCGCAGCCGGACCGGGCACCGCGCTGAACACGCGCTCAGTCCGGCTCGTTCGATTCATCCTTGCGCCGCGCCAGCGCGGCCTGGTAGAGCGCGTTGCGCGGCCAAGCGGTGATCTCGGCGCACAGCTTGACGGCGGTTTTCAGTGGCAACTCGGCCAGCAGCACATCGAGTGTGCGCAGCGCCTTTGCGTCAGCGGCAGCGGGGGGAGCGCTTTGCAGCGGGTGCAGCAACAAGACGAATTCGCCGCGCCTGCGCTGTGCATCGGCTTGCAGCCAGGCGGCAAAGTCTTGCGCACGCAGCAGCACCACTTGTTCAAACTGTTTGGTCAGCTCGCGGCCCACGCTCAGACCACGCTCGCCCAGCACGGCCAGATCGTGTGCCAGCGCCTCTATGCGGTGCGGCGCCTCCAGCAGCACACAGGCGCGCGCGTCTGCGCCTATGGCCTGCACCTGGCGCTGGCGCTCGCCGGCCTTGCTGGAGAGGAATCCGGCAACGACGAAACCACCGTCGCGGTCCAGCGCGCCGGCCACGCTGAGCAAGGCGGTGATGCTGCTGGGGCCGGGAATCGGCACGCAGCGCAGACCGGCCGCCGTCACCAGCGCCACCAGCCGCGCGCCGGGGTCGCTCACGCCGGGCGTGCCGGCGTCGCTGACGTAGGCCACGCGCTGACCAGCTTGCAGCCGTTGCAGCACCGTCTGCGCCGCCTCGACCTCGTTGTGCTGGTGCAGCGCCAGCAGCGGCTTGTGCAAGCCATAGCCCTGCAGCAGGCCAGCGCTGTGGCGCGTGTCCTCGCAGGCCACGCAGTCGACCAGCGACAGCAGGTGCAGCGCGCGCAAACCGATATCAGCCAGGTTGCCGATGGGTGTTGCCACCAGGTAGAGCGCGCCTTGCGGATAATGCTGATGTGCGGCCGCTTCGTGCGCGGCGGCCAACAAAGTGGCGGGGCAAGATGACAAGGTGCTCGATGCTCAGGAATTGGATTTTCAGGCGCGGCCCCACCTCCGGCGCAGCGGCGCAGCCGGCCAGCAAGACGCCGGGCGCCGCCGCCGAAGACGCTGCGCTGAAGCATTTGCAACAGCACGGCCTGCAACTGGTGCAACGCAACTATAAAACCCCGGGCCGAGGCGGCGGCGAAGTCGATCTCATTATGCGCGAGCCCGACGGCACCCTGGTGTTTGTCGAGGTGCGACAGCGCTCTGGCATCAGCCAGGGCGGCGCCGCTGCCAGCATAGACGCGCGCAAGCAACGCCGCCTGGTGCTGGCGGCGCGGCACTTTTTGCTGCGGCTGGGAACGACACCTCCATGCCGCTTTGACGCCGTGCTGCTCGAAGGTCGCGCCAACAGCGCCGACTTGACGCGCATCGAGTGGCTGCGCGCGGCTTTCGACGTCCCACAAACCTTTTGAGATCAACCGCAACGCTATCATCGCCCCATGCTTTTGCAACGCATACAACAACAGTTCATCGACAGCGCCGATCTCAAGTACCAGTGCGCGCAGTCGCTCGCGCCGGTGGTGCAAGACGCCATCGCCGCGGTGCTGGCCTGCGTCACCGGCGGCGGCAAGGTGCTGGCCTGTGGCAATGGAGCATCGGCGGCGGCGGCGCAGCACTTCGCGGCCAGCTTCATGGGCCGCTATGAGCGCGAGCGCCCGGAACTGGCCGCCCTCTCGCTGGCGGCCGACGCCGCCGTGCTGACCGGCATCGCGACCGATTTCGACGGCCGCTCGGTTTACGCGCGCCAAGTGCGCGCGCTCGGGCAGGCCGCCGACGTGCTGCTGGTGCTGAGCACCAGCGGCAACTCGGCCAACGTGCTGGCGGCGGTGCAGGCCGCGCACGAGCGCGACATGACCGTGCTGGCCCTGAGCGGCGCGCGCGGCGGCCAACTGGCGCGGTTGCTGCGCGACACCGACGTGCACGTGTGCGTGCCGCACGATCTGCCGGCCCGTATTCTGGAAGTGCAACACTTGATTCTGCACTGCATTTGCGATGGCGTGGACGCCCAGTTGCTGGGTCTGCCTGACGCCATCACCCCTGAACAGGAGCGCTCCTCATGAAGACCCGTCCATCCACCCGCTGGAGCCGGCTGGCCGTCAGCACCCTCGCTGTCGTGCTGCTCGGCACCGGCGTTTCGGCCTGTGCACCGCTGGTGGTCGGCGCTGGCGTGACCACCGTCCTGGTGGCGACCGACCGGCGCACCTCGGGCGCGATGCTGGAAGACAAAGGCATAGAGCTGCGCGCGGCCAACCGCCTGCGCGATCAGATCGGCGAACGCGGCCGGGTGTCAGTCACCAGCTACAACCGCCGCGTGCTGCTGACCGGAGAAGTCGCCAATGAGCAGGATCGGTTGCTGGCCGAGCGCACCGTCGCTGCGGTGGAAAACGTCAGCGGCGTCTTCAACGAACTCGCGCTGCTGGACGTGGCGTCGCTGGCGCAGCGCTCCTCAGACCTGCTGCTCACCGGGCGGGCCAAAGCAGCGCTGGTTGAGGCGCGCGACCTGTTTGCCAACGCCTTTCATGTGACCACCAGCCGCGGCACGGTCTACCTGATGGGCCGGGTGACGCAACGCGAAGCCAACCGGGCCACCGAGGTGTTGCGCAACACCCAGGGCGTGCAGCGCGTGGTGCGCATGATGGAGATCATCAGCGAAGAAGAACTGGCGCGCCTGCAACCCAAACCGGCCGGCGTGCCCAGCCCCGACACCGGCCGCAATCCCTGACAGCGCTGCGCCGGTGCGGCACGCCAAGCGGGCCGCGTGCGCGCTTGCTGCGCTTTCCCGTGCGCTCAGGTTCGCGCCTGCGCTGCCCCGGTTCAGCGCAAGCGTTTGATCAGGCTGGAGGTGTCGAGCCGGTTGTCTCCCGCGGCTTGCAAGTCGGCGTAGAACTGGTCGACCAGCGCCGTCACCGGCAGCCGTGCGCCGTTGCGCCGGGCCTCGGCCAACACCAGTCCGAGGTCTTTTCGCATCCAGTCGACCGCAAAGCCAAAGTCGAATTGGTCGGCCAGCATGGTCTTGGCCCGCTGCTCGAGCTGCCAGCTCTGCGCCGCACCCTGGCTGATGAGGTCGACCGCGCGCTCCATGTCAAGCCCGGCCTGCTGGCCAAAGGCGAGCGCTTCCGCCAAGCCTTGCAGCAAACCGGCGATGCAGATCTGGTTCACCATCTTGGTGAGCTGACCGGCCCCGCTGTCACCCATGCGCACGCAGACTTTGGCGTAGTTCAGCAGCAGCGGCCGCACCGCATCAAAAGCCGCTTGTTCGCCGCCGCACATGACGCTGAGCGCACCGTTTTGCGCGCCCACCTGACCGCCCGAGACCGGCGCGTCGATGAAGCCCAGGCCGCGCTGGCTGGCGTTCGCATACAGGGTGCGCGCCAGCGTGGCCGAACTGGTGGTGTGGTCGACCAACACCGCGCCCGCCGCCATGCCAGCGAAGGCACCGTCGTCGCCCAGCGTGATGCCGAGCACGTCGTCGTCGTTGCCGACACAGGAAAACACAAACTCGGCGCCTTGCACCGCAGTGCGCGGCGTGGGTTGCGCCCGGCCGCCGAATTGCGCCACCCAGGCCTGTGCCTTGGCCGGGCTGCGGTTGTAGACCGTGACGACGTGACCGGCGCGCGCCAGGTGCGCGGCCATCGGGTGGCCCATCACACCCAGGCCCAAAAAGGCGACCCGCCGTGCTGGCGTCGATTCATAACTGCGACGGGTCATGTCAAGTGTCGTGGCTTGTCTTTACGCTGGAGTCTGGGCCGCCAAGCCGCTTGCCTGGCGCATCAGCCGATCGTCATGTGTTCGGTGCCAGCGGCCAGGTTGTGCGACTTGGCACGCCGGCTGTTGAGCTTGATTTGCAGCCGCAAGTCGTTGACCGAGTCGGCGTTGCGCAGCGCGTCTTCGTAGCTGACTAATTCGACTTCAAAGGCGTCGAACAAGGCCTGGTCGAAGGTCTGCATGCCCAGGTTGCCGCTCCTTTTCATGATCTCCTTGATCTCGGCCACCTCGCCTTTGAAGATCAGATCGGCAATCAGCGGCGAATTGAGCATCACCTCGACCGCGGCAAAACGGCCTTTGCCGTCTTGGCGCGGCACCAGGCGCTGCGAGATCAGGCCGCGCAGATTGAGCGAGAGGTCCATCAGCAGTTGCGAGCGGCGCTCTTCGGGAAAGAAGTTGATGATGCGATCGAGCGCCTGGTTGGCGTTGTTGGCGTGCAGCGTGGCCAGACACAGGTGCCCGGTCTCGGAAAACTGGATCGCGTGCTCCATGGTTTCACGGTCGCGAATCTCGCCCATCAAAATCACGTCCGGCGCCTGGCGCAAGGTGTTCTTCAGCGCCACCTCCCAGTTGTCGGTATCCAGCCCGACCTCGCGCTGCGTGATGACGCAGTTCTTGTGCGGGTGCACGAATTCCACCGGGTCTTCGATGGTGATGATGTGGCCGTGGGTGTTTTCGTTGCGCCAGTCCACCATGGCTGCCAGCGTGGTCGACTTGCCTGAGCCGGTGGCTCCGGCGATGATGCCCAGACCGCGTTTGGACAGCGCCACCTCTTTGAGCACCTGCGGCAGACCGAGCCGGTCTATGGTCGGCAACACGGTCGCAATGGTGCGCAAGACCATGCCGATCTTGCCCTGCTGAATGAAGGCGCTGACCCGAAAGCGACCGATCGCCGGTGGCGCAATGGCGAAATTGCATTCCTTGCTGCGCTCGAACTCGGCCGCCTGCTTGTCGTTCATGATGGCGCGCGCCAGCGCCAGCGTGTGGCTGGCGTTGAGCGGCTGCGGCGAGACCTTGATCACCTTGCCGTCGACCTTGATCGCCGGCGGGAAGTCGGCGGTCAGGAACAAGTCGCTGCCGTTGCGGCTGAGCATCAGGCGCAACAGGTCATTGATGAATTTGGATGCCTGGTCGCGTTCCATGGTGGTCGGGAGCTCTGGGTGATGTGGGACTCGGGCCGGTGTGGGTGAGCGCCGCAAGCCGCTTCAGCCTGGGAAATTCTCCGGAATTTTTGCCTTGCTGCGCGCCTCGGCCGGGCTGATGATGTTGCGCTTGACCAGGTCGCTCAGATTCTGGTCCAGCGTCTGCATGCCGACACCGCTGCCGGTCTGGATCACCGAGTACATTTGCGCCACCTTGGCCTCACGAATCAGGTTGCGAATGGCGCTGGTGCCGAGCATGATTTCGTGCGCCGCCACGCGGCCGCTGCCGTCTTTCATCTTGCACAGCGTCTGCGAGATCACCGCCACCAAAGATTCGGACAACATGGCGCGCACCATGTCTTTTTCTTCTGCCGGGAAGACGTCTATGACGCGGTCAATGGTCTTGGCCGCGCTGGAAGTGTGCAGCGTGCCCAGCACCAAGTGGCCGGTTTCGGCGGCGGTCATGGCCAGCCGGATGGTTTCGAGGTCGCGCAGCTCGCCGACCAAAATCGCGTCCGGGTCTTCGCGCAGCGCCGAACGCAGCGCGTTGGCAAAGCTCAGCGTGTGCGGCCCGACCTCGCGCTGATTCACCAGACATTTCTTCGATACATGCACGAATTCGACCGGGTCTTCCACCGTCAGAATGTGGCCGTACTCGGTTTCGTTGAGGTGATTGACCATGGCCGCCAGCGTGGTCGACTTGCCCGAACCGGTCGGGCCAGTCACCAGTACCAGGCCGCGCGGGCGCAGCGCGAGCTCGGCAAAAATTTTCGGCGTGTTGAGCTGCTCAAGGGTGAGAATCTTGCTCGGAATAGTGCGAAACACCGCCCCGGCGCCGCGGTTGTGGTTGAAGGCGTTGACGCGAAAACGCGCCAAACCTTCGATCTCGAACGAAAAATCACACTCCAGGAATTCTTCGAAATGCTTGCGCTGGCTGTCGTTCATGATGTCATACATCATGCCGTGCACCTGCTTGTGGTCCAGCGGTTCGACGTTGATGCGACGCACATCGCCATGCACCCGTATCATGGGCGGCAGGCCGGCCGACAGGTGCAAATCGGAGGCTTTGTGTTTGACGCTGAAAGCCAGCAGTTGGGTGATGTCCATGCCTGGATTCGGTGCGGTGTTGTAACGCTCTCATTATGACGACGATTGAAGACAATCTCCGGCAGGTGCGCCAACGCATCGAACTCGCCTGCGCTCGCGCCGGTCGTGACGCGGCGCAGGTTGGGCTGCTGGCGGTCTCCAAGACCTTTGGCCCCGAGGCGGTGCGCTTGGCGCTGGCTGCGGGTCAGCGCGCATTTGGTGAAAATTACGTGCAGGAGGGCGTGGAGAAAATCCTCGCGCTGCGCCAATCTGACCCCGGCGCCACCATCGAGTGGCACTGCATCGGACCGCTGCAGAGCAACAAGACGCGGCTGGTGGCGACCCATTTCGATTGGGTGCAGTCGCTCGACCGGCTCAAGATCGCCGAACGCCTGAGCGCGCAGCGTCCGGCCGAACGGCCCGATTTGCAAGTCTGTTTGCAGGTCAAACTGGACGGCGGCGCCAACAAATCCGGCCTGAGCCCACAAGATCTGCCGGCGCTGGCGCAGGCGGTGGCAGCTCTGCCGCGTCTGCGACTGCGCGGTCTGATGTGCATTCCAGAGCCGGTGCAAACCTTCGACGCCCAGCGCGCCGTGTTCGCGCGCGCCCAGGCGCTGTTCGAGCAACTGCGCGCCAGTGGTCTGGCGCTCGATACTTTGTCGATGGGCATGAGCGAAGACCTAGACGCCGCCGTCAGCGCCGGATCGACCCTGGTGCGGGTCGGGCGGGCAATTTTTGGCCAGCGACCCAGCCCTGTTTGAGACGCGCGCAAAAGCCTTGCCGTCAATCTGGCCCTTGGGCGGCCTGCAGCAGGTGGCGCAGCAGCGGGTGCTGGACTTTTCGCTCGGTACCAATGGCAAAAAAGTGTTCCCTCACTCCTTCGCAGGGAGCAAACCAACTCAGGCCATAGCCCTGCGAGAGCTTTTCCCGCATGCGTTCGGAAGCCGGGAAAACGCCCATGCCGCCCGCGCCAAATGTAGCCAGCAGGGCACTGTCTTCAAACTCACCCACCACATGGGGCTGCACGCCGCGGCGCTCCAACCACTGGTCGATGCGAAATCGCACCGACGAATTGGACGTGGGCAGCAACACCGGCAGCGTCGCCAGGTTGTGCGGAAAGTGTTCGCGCGCCTGCGCCAGCCATACCGCTGGCGCGTACCAGCCCATGTCGGAGCCGCCCAGCGCGTGGCTGTAGAGCCGCAGATTGGGATTGGCCGGTGCGGGCCGATCCGACAGCACGACGTCGAGCCGGTGCAGCGCCAAGTCGGCCACCAGGTCATCGAAAGCGTCTTCATGGCAGAGCAGGCGCAAGCGCGGATCGCTCAGCACCGGCGCCAGCAAGTCGCGCACCGCGAGTTTGGACAAACCGTCCGAGATGCCCACCACCAGACGCAGGTGGGCCGGACTGCTGGCCTCGCGCACGACGCTGTGCAGGCGTTGGCCGAGCTGAAAAATCTGCTCGGCCACCTGCAGCGCCGCCTGCCCCGCGTCAGTCAGCTCCAGCCCGCGCCCGGCCGGCTTGAACAAGGAATACCCGAGCGAGCGCTCCAGCAGCCGCACCTGCGCGCTGACCGTTTGCACCGCCATGCCCAGTCGGCTGGCCGCGTGCGACATGCCACCTTCCTTGGCGGCCACCCAGAAGTAGTACAGGTGCTTGTAATTGAGTTCTTGCTGCATGTGCGGATTTTTCCGATCGGGCCGACGATTGTCTGCAATTTCAGTGTGAGATGCATAGGCCAGTGGCACTCGGGTTGACGCAAGAAAATGCCAGGCAGCGCTGCCAGACCCCTTGGCCGCCCGCTACACTGGCCGCACCGATCCAGCCGCCACCGATTTACAAACCATGGTTCCCCACCTCGTCACCGCTTTGACCGGCCCCATCAACGAGCTCGAGCAACGCATTCTGGAGTCCATGCCGGTCATCGAGCGCTGGTTCCGCCTCGAGTGGATGGAACATACGCCGCCGTTCTACACCTCGGTCGACATCCGCAACGCCGGCTTCAAGCTCGCGCCGGTCGAGACCCGTCTGCATCCCGACGGCTGGGACCACCTCGCGCCCGAGATGTTGCCGCTGGCGGTGCAAGCCGCCATGGCGGCGATCGAGAAAATCTGCCCGGAAGCGAAGAACTTGCTGCTGGTGCCGCGCAGCACCGAAGACCGCTGCTACCTCAGCAACCTGGCCCAGTTGCGGCGCATCTTTTACCAGGCCGGCCTC
Source organism: Hydrogenophaga sp. (assembly GCF_014773545.1). Taxonomy (GTDB): domain Bacteria; phylum Pseudomonadota; class Gammaproteobacteria; order Burkholderiales; family Burkholderiaceae_C; genus Hydrogenophaga. The sequence goes on from NZ_SDDV01000010.1 coordinate 65,445, forward strand.
AACGTGCGGATCGGATCGCTGTCGAATCAGATCAAGGCACCCACCACCATCGAGCTGCCCGACGGGGCATCGGTCACGCTCGAGCCGCTGATTCGCAACAAACGCCGCTTGGGTCTGAAAAATTTCGACCCCTGCACTATCGTTCTCAACAACGACTTGAGCGCGGGCGTGCCCGGCATCCTGGAAGAGTTGCACGAGCAATACCTGCTGCCGCCGCTGCACGCCAGCTGGAGCACACGGCGCAAAAGCCGCCACAGCAAGGCTTATGAAGAGGTGGCCAAGCGCTTTGGCAAATTGCTGGGCATGGACCACTGGCTGATTGCGCCGCTGTTTGCCGCCTGCGGCGCAATCGATGGCAGCAGCCCACCAGGGCTGGACGCTTTGCGCAACCACGCCGATGTGCTGCTGGCCAAAATCCGGCGCAAGTACAAGGAATACGGCATCAACGAAAAACCATTCGTTCGCATCAAGTCTGACCGCGGCTCAGGCGGCGTGCTGCTGCGCGACGCGAAGGAAATCGACCGGCTCGCCCCGGCCCTGCTGGCGCGCCTGGGCACCGAGCCAGGCGCGCTGGCAGTGCCTGAAATCCTGCTGCAAGAAGGCGTGCCTACGTGTGAACGCATCAACGCCGCCCACGCCGAGCCTGTGGTCTACCTGATGGATCGTTATGTGGTGGGCGGCTTATACCGTGTGCACGCCGAGCACGACGCCGACCACAGTGCTAGGGCGCCGGGCGCTGGCTTCGTACCACTGGCCTTCGAACACAGTGCACAACTGCCGCAGCCGGGCATCAAACCCGGCGCCAGCGTGCCGAATCGGTTTTACATGTACGGCGTGATAGGCCGCCTGGCCATGCTGGCGGCCAGCTACGAACTAGAAGCCAGCGACCCGGACGCCGAGCACTACGACTGAGAATCTCGTGTTTGTCGCCCGGCACCCGCCCATCGAACGCAGCCCTTGACCAGCACATTGAACCTAAATCCGGCAGTTGACCGCGCAGTTTGCGCTGGAAACGCCCAGGAACACACACTCATTTGACCACGAAGGCAGTCACCTGCTGGGTGAGAGCGCTACGCACCCGATTGGTGAAGGAGAACGGGCATGACTTTCATTTTTTGGGGCGCCTTTCAAAGTCATGTCCGTTAAACTGAGCGCGCTGCACAGGGGCCGATGAACTTGCACTGTGTAGGCAGAGTCGAGCCCCACCCGTGGGCCCCGCATCCGGCCCCCATTCGCCCCACCTGCTTTCTTGTAAATGACCATGACGCACCACCACCCACCTCAGCCACTGTCTCGGCGCAGCCTGGTGTTGGCCCTGTCGCTGCTGGGACTGTCCGCTCCCTTGTTGCTTGGCGGCTGTGGCAGGCGCGACATGGCACCGAATTCAAACTTTGTGTTGCTCGACGGCAGCCAGATCAGCACCGCTGATTTCAAGGGCCGGGTCACGCTGGTGAATTTCTGGGCCACCACCTGCGTCTCCTGTGTGCAGAAAATGCCTTATCTGGTGAGCACCTACAACAAGTTCAAGGATCGGGGTTTCGAGACCGTGGCGGTCGCCATGAGCTACGACCCGCCGGCCTGGGTGCTCAATTTCGCACAAACGCGGCAACTGCCGTTCAAGGTGGCTTTGGACAACACAGGTCAGATCGCCCAGGCCTGGGGCGACGTGAGGCTGACCCCGACCACTTACGTGGTCGACAAGCAAGGCCGCATCGTCAGTCAATTCGTCGGCACGACAGACTTCGTCGCCCTGCACCAGTTGATCGAGCGCTTGCTGGCGCAGAGTTGACACCAGAATCAACACCAGAACTGACTGCGTCGACGCGGTCTACCGGACCCTGTTGAATGCCATCAGTGATGGCGCCCGCACGCCGGGGTCACGCATCCGGACGGCGCACGCGCCGCTCCCACAGTGCGGCGCTCAAGGCCAAGGTGGCGCTGGCCGCGTTGCGCGAAGACAAGACCATGGCCGAGCCCTGCAAGGAGTTCGAGCTGCACCCCACGCAGATCAACGAGCGTCGGCTGCTCGATCGCGCGGCCAACGTCTTCGGCGCTGGCTCGGCGCCCGAGCCGGTCGGTTTGGCCCCGCTGCACGCCAAGATCGGGCAACTGGCGCTGGAGGGTGATTTTTTAGAAAACGCGCTCACCAAGGCGGGATTGCGCAGCGCAAAGCGATGACCGTGAACACCTCTTGAGCGTGGTGCGCCAGGTCCGCCTGCTGCAGATCAGCCGCAGCTCTGTCTACTGCCTATATCCAGCGTGCGTGCCCGTGCTTCGTCCATGTCGATCGCCATCGCTTTGATGATCGACAACCCGCGCATGCCTGCCCCCAATGGGCTGCTCATCCCCTGGCCTCAGACCTGTTCCAGCCTCATTCCCCGCTGGAAGCTCGCCATCGCCTTCAGGCTCGCACCTCGTTGGACAAGACCACGCGTTGCAAAATAATGAAAATCGGTGTTTAATGAACGTTCGTTAAGTGGCATGCAAAATCCAGGTGACACCCAATGGCAACATCAGCTTTCAAGCATACGCGCGAGGAAATCCTCGGGCTGTCGGTGCCGCTCTTCGCAAAGGTCGGATTTGACGGGGTTTCGATGCGTGATATCGCGGCTGTCGTGGGTGTGACGCCTGCCGCCCTCTACCACCACTTTTCGGACAAAGAGCAGCTCTGTCTGGCTGCGGTCGGCCATGCCTTCGAAGAAAAAGTGAGGCCCTTGAAGTCCCTTCTGGAAGGTGGAGAACAACCCTGGGATCGGCTCGAAGCGTTCGTCGCACTCTTCACGCGCATGCTCGCCAGGGAAAAAGACTTCAGACGCCTGATGCAATGGGTGCTGCTGGACAGCAATGAACAGCGCCTGCAAAGCCTGGCGGACTGCGTCTTTCGGGACCTGTTCAGCGCACTGCACCAGCTCGCCGGTGATCTCGCCGGTGAGCTCGCCCCGGTCTATGACGCCAACCTGCTTGTCGTTTCGATGCTCGGTCTGGTGATCTACCCTTTTGAAACCCAGTCGGTGCGGTGCTTCCTGCCGGGCCACCAGCACCAGCACGAAGACCCCGAAGCCATTGCGCGGCATGTCGTCGGCTTGTTGCGCAACGGTCTTGGCGCAAGCAGCGAGGTGCCGTGACAAAATCAGCCTTGCCGGGCAGGCAGACGGGCTGCCCGGCAGATTCCCGCGCCGTTGCGCTTTTACTTTTCATCACTGATCGAGAGGTTTTCCATGACTGAATCCAACAAACCAAACTCCGCGACCAAAGACAAACTGATCGCCGACCTGAAGCATCTGCTTGCCGATGCCGAGGCGCTGCTGCAAGCCACCAGCGATCAAGCCGGCGAGAAAATCGCGGGCCTGCGCACCCGTCTTCAGGACAACCTGAAGACGACCCAGGACCGACTGGCCGAGTTCGCGGCCACAAACGTCGACAAAACCAGGCAAGACGTCCAGGACGCACTGCAAAAAATCTCGGACGCGGCCACCCAGGCGGCTGAAGCCGCCGGCGAAGCGGCGCACAAGGCCGAGGAATCGGTCAAAAAGGCAAGCGAATCCGGCAAAGAAGCGGCCCAGCATGCTGCGGCGGCCGCCCAGCAAGCCGTTGCCGCCACCAAGACGGCCGCCGACAAGGCATTGAAAGCGATGCAGGATTGGAGGCGATGAGCAAAATGGTGCGCCTCCAAGGCAAGAGCCGCTGATGCTGTGGCAGGCACTGACGACGGTGCGCGACCTCGGCCGCCTGCACGGCATCGCCTCGATCCTGATCCGCTACGGCTTTGGCGACATGGTGCGCCGGATGGGGCTGGCCGATGCCCTGGAGCGGGCCGGGCGGGCGCTGCACTGGCGCGAGGCCGAGGAACTGGCGCATCTCGATCCGCCCGCCCGGGTGCGCCGGGCGCTGGAGGAGTTGGGACCGACCTTCGTCAAGCTCGGCCAGCTGCTGGCCACCCGCATCGACCTGTTCGAGCCGGAATGGATCGCCGAATTCGGTAAGCTGCAGGACAGCACGCCCCCCGCGCCCTGGGTCGACATCCGCCAGCAACTCTGCGCGGACCTGGGCGCACCGCCCGAGGAGGTATTCGCCGCCTTCGATCCCGAGCCGCTGGCGGCGGCCTCCGTCGCGCAGGTGCACCGCGCCCGCCTCGAAGACGGCAGCGAGGTGGTGGTCAAGGTGCGTCGGCCCGGCATCCGGCCGATCATCGAAGCCGACCTGCGCTGGCTCGCCAGACTGGCGCAACTCGCTGAGGGCGAAAGTTCGGAACTGCGCGCCTTTCGCCCGCAGGATCTGGTGCGCCAGTTTACCCAGTCGCTGCGGCGCGAACTCGATTTCACCGGCGAATGCCGCAACGCCGAGCGCATCGCGGAGAATTTTGCCAACTACACCGACAAAGACGAGCCCACCGGCACCGGCGCCGTGCAAGCTGCAGCCGAACCCCCTGCGGCACTCCCGATCGTCGTCATCCCCCGCGTCTATTGGCAATGGACCGGCGAGCGGGTCTGCGTGCAGGAATTCATCACCGGCATTTCCGCGCGCAAGCTTGCCGCCGTTGACCAGGCCGGCCTGGATCGCAAGGTGCTCGCCCGCCGGGGCGCGCGCGCGGTGCTGAAAATGATCGTGGAGGACGGCTTTTTTCACGCCGACCCGCACCCCGGCAACGTGTTCTACCTGCCTGGCAACCGCATCGCCCTCATCGACTTCGGCATGGTCGGGCGACTCACCGAGGAGCGGCGCGACCAGTTGACCGGGCTGCTGCTGGGGCTGGTCGAGCAAGAGCCGCGCCGCGTGGCCGACGTGATGCTCGACTGGACCGGCGACGGCACCCTGGACGAGGACGGCCTGCTGCTGGAAATCCAGACCTTTGTGCAACAGTACCATGGCGTGGCGCTCAAGCAGCTCCGGCTCGGCGCCATGCTCTCCGAGCTGGTGGCCATTTTGCGGCAGCACCAACTGGCCTTGCCGCCCGACATGAGCCTGCTGGTCAAGGCCTTCATCTCGCTCGAAGGCATGGGCCGCGAACTCGACCCTGACTTCGACATGGCCGGCGAAGCGAAACCCCTGCTGGAACAGGCGCTGCGCGCACGCTACACCCCCACGGCCCTCTTCCAACGCGGCTGGCGCGGGGTCAGTGAGTCGCTTTCCCTGGTGGCCGCTTTGCCCCAGGATATCTCCCGGCTGCTGCGCGCCGCGCGGCGCGGGCGGCTGGAAATCCACATCGATGTCACACACTTGAAACGTGTCGGCAACCAACTCGACAACGCCGCCAGCCGACTCACGGTCGGCATCGTCATCGCCGCGCTCATCATCGGCTCCTCCATCGCCATGACCGTATCCGGCGGCCCCACTTGGCTGGGGCTGCCCTTCTTCGGCCTGCTCGGCTTCGTCGGCGCCGTCATCGGCAGCCTCTGGCTTTTGCTGTCGATCTGGCGCAGCAGGGGCAAGGAATGAACGCGACACAGGCCCACAGCGCCCCGGCGGCGGGCAAGGTGCCGCCAGCGCGGCCGGGCAACTGGCTTACTGGCCAGTAACGCCAGAGCATCGAAATACAAGCAAGAAATCAGCCCCTCAAGCTCGTCATGAAAGTTTCTCGCGTGAAAAAAAACCTCATCCTCTACCTGGCGCCGCTGGCGCTGGCCGCACTCCTGGGCGCTTGCGGCAAAGCGCCGCAAGCGCCTGCCGCATCGAATGCGACAAGCCATTCCCTGCCGCTCATGACCGCGTCCACCGGGGCGCCGCTCGAATACACGGCGGTTGGCTCGGTGGTGTCGGACCAGCGCGTCGAGCTTGCCTCGCGGCTGAGCGGCCATATCCGCGACATCCTGGTGCAGGAGGGTGACCAGGTGCGGCGCGGGCAGGTGCTGGTCCGCCTGGACGCCGCCGACGTGGAAGGCGGCATCCGCCAAGCTCAGGCCGGGACCGGCGCGGCAGAGGCGGCGTTGCGCGATGCACAGATCGACGTGGAGCGCTTCCAGCGTTTGTTCGAGCGCGGCAGCGTCTCGGACAATGAATTGCGCAAGGTGCGCCTGAAATTCGAGGCCGCGCGCGAGGCCCGCAACCAAGCGCGCGCCGGTCTCGACATCGCGCTGGCCCAGCGCGCCCACGCCGAGATCGTCAGCCCGGTGGACGGCATGGTGGTGGCGCGCCACAAACGAGCGGGCGAGCTCGCCGTGCCCGGCGCACCACTGCTGACCCTGGAGTCGGGCCGCGGGCTGCTGCTCGAGACCTTCGTGACCGCGGGCCGGGTCGCCGCCATCGCGGTCGGCCAGCCGGTGCGAGTCAACATCGACGGTCTGTCCGCTCCCTTGAAGGGCACGGTGAGCCGGGTGGTGCGTTCGGGCGACCCCGTCAGCCGCAGCCACCAGGTCAAGATCGCCCTGCCCGAAACGGCGGGGCTGATGCCCGGCATGTTCGGGCGCGCGGCGTTCGGGCTCGGCGTGAGTTCTGCGCCATTGGTGCCCAGACAAGCCTTGGTCGAGCGCGGCGGACTCACCGGTGTCTTCGTGCTGGACGGCGAAAGCCGGGCACGCTTTCGCTGGCTGCGCATAGCCCGCGAGTGGCCCGACCAAGTCGAGGTGAGTGCCGGCCTGGCAGCCAACGAACGTTTTGTGGCGGCGCCTGTGCCCGCGCTTCGTGACGGCGACCTCATCACTGCCGCGAAGGAGGCCCGATGAGTGCGCTTAGGATCAACAGCGCCGGGTGGCTGGCGAATCTCTTTGTCACGTCCAGGCTGACGGTTCTTTTCATACTGGCCTGCACCCTGCTGGGTTTGCTGGCCATGACGCTGACCCCGCGCGAGGAAAACCCGCAGATCGTGGTGCCTGGCGCCGAGGTCTGGGTGAGCTTGCCCGGCGCCTCGGCCGAGGAGGTGGAGGAGCTGGTGATCCGCCCGCTGGAGGACATCGTCAAGCAGATTACCGGCGTTGATCACACGTACGCCACCGCCGTGAATTCGATGGGCGTGCTGATGGTGCAGTTCAAGGTCGGCGAGGACAAGGAAGAATCCCTGGTCAAACTCTACGACGGGGTGCTGGGGCAGCGCGAGCGCCTGCCTGCGGACGCGGGCGAGCCGCTCATTCGCAGCGTGCATGTGGACGACGTGCCCATCGTCACCGTCACGCTGGCCTCCGAGATCTACGACGACCACGCCCTGAAACGCCTGGCCGACCGCCTGATGGAAGGACTGCGCAGCCTGGACCAGGTCTCCGCCATTTCCGTCAGGGGCGGGCGCGACCGGGAGCTGCGCATCGAGTTGGACCCGCAGCGCCTGCAGGCCTTCGGCGTCACGCTGGACCAGGTGCAGGCCACCCTGCGCGCAAGCAATCTCGCCGCGCCCCTGGGCACGGTGGTGCAACAGGGCCAAAACCGCCAGGTGTTCCTGGACGGCTTTCTGAGCTCGGCGCAAGACCTCGAACGCCTGATCGTCGGCAGCCACGCCGGGCGCCCGATCTATCTGGGCGCCGTGGCACAGGTCGTCGACGGCCCGCCGCAAGAGCGCACACACCTCAGTCGTTTCGCTTTCGGCCCGGCCGACGAGCGTTTTGGCACGACGCAGCAGGCGGAGATGGCGGCCGTCACGCTGGCCGTGGCCAAGAAAGCCGGCAGCAACGCCGTCTTCGTTGCCAACGATGTGCTGGAGCGCATCGAACGCATGAAGACGCAGTTCGTGCCGCCCGGGGTCGAACTGGTCGTCACCCGCAACGACGGCGAGAAGGCAAATGCTGCGGTTTTCAGGCTGATCCAGAAGCTGGTCATCGCGATTCTTGCCGTGTTCCTGGTGACCGTCGTGTTCCTGGGACTCAAGGAGGCACTGATCGTGAGCGTGACCGTGCCGCTGATTCTGGCGCTGACGCTGGGTGCGGCCTATCTGGCTGGCCTGACCATCAACCGGGTCTCGCTGTTTGCCTTGATCCTGTCGCTGGGGCTGCTGGTCGATAGCGCGATTGTCGTGATCGAAAACATTCACCGCCGCTACAGCCGTCTTGGCAAGCAGGACAAACGCATGGTCACGGTGCGGGCCACCAATGAAATCGGCAGCCCCACCAACCTGGCCACCCTGGCGGTGATACTGGTGTTCGGCTCGCTGCTGGTGGTCAGTGGCATGCCGGGGCAGTATTTCTACCCGGTCGCTTTCAACGTGCCGGTCGCCATGGCGGCCTCGCTGCTGGTGGCCTACGCGGTGGTGCCCTGGGCCGCCAACCGCTGGCTCAAGCCCGGTGAAGGGCGCGACCTGGAAGACCACGATACCCAGGACCGCCAGCATCGCTTCTACCGCGCCATCATGTCGCCGCTGATAGATCGCTCGCGCAGCCGTCGGCTCGTTTTCCTGTTGGCGGGATTGGCCATTGCCGTGTCGCTTTTGCAACCGGCCTGGCAGTTCGTGCGCCCGGCCGGCTTGAGCGGGCCGCAGTCCTGGTTCGGCGTCGAGCTGGCCATGATGCCCAGAGACGACCAGAACACCTTCAACATCACCCTGGACATGCCCGCGACCGCACCGGTGGAGGCGACCGACCAGTTCGCGCGCGAAGTCGGTGCCCTGTTGCGCGAGAACGCCTACGTTCTCAATTACCAGAGCTGGATCGGCGAGACCGGTGTGATCGACTTCAACGGCTTGCTGCGTGGTTCCGGCAACCGGCGGGGGGAACACATTGCCGAGATCCGCGTCAACCTGCAGAACAAGGCCGATCGGAGCAAGACCTCGATCGACATCGCGCGCGAGCTGCGGCCCGCACTGCAAGCGATGGCCGCGCGTTTCCCCGGCAGCGCGGTGCAACTGGTGGAAAACCCGCCGGGGCCGCCGGTGCGCGCCACCGTGCTGGCCGAAATCTACGGCCAGGACTTGCAGCAACTGCGCGCGCTGTCCGCGCAGGTCAAGGCGGCCTTCTTGCAAACGTACGACATGGTGGAGGTGACCGACTCCGAGGTCCAGGACGTCTTTCAGTATCGCCTGACGGTGGACCGGGAAAAGGCCGCGCTGTCCGGGTTGAGCGTGGCCGAAGTAGCGCTCGCGCTGCGTCGCCTGATCGCCGGCGAGGAAATGGGTCGGGCCCGCATCGCCGGGGAGGAAAACCCGGTGCCGATCCGCTTGCAGATTCCCCGGCGCCACCAGATCGACCCCGCGTTGCTGGCACGCGTGTCCGTGACCAACCGGCAGGGCCAGCAGGTGCCCTTGTCCGAGCTGGTGCAAGTCGTCCCCGGCACAGTCGACCGGGCGATCTTGCGCAAGAATGGCGAGCGCGTCACTTTCGTCGGCGGCGAGCTCGGATCCACCGCCCCCGTCTATGCCGTGCTCGACCTTGACCGGCGACTGGACGGCTTGCTGCTCGCCGATGGCAGCCGCCTGAGCACCGGCAACCTGCGCCTGAACCCGGTCGCACCCGATACCCTGGAGGGTCCGCACCTGCTATGGGACGGCGAACTGCGCATGATGCTGGACACCTACCGCGACATGCTGGGTGCGCTGGGCCTGGCGCTGACCTTCATCTTTCTGGTGCTGGTGGCCTATTACCAGTCGTTCAGCCTGCCGCTGGTCGCCATGGCGGCGATCCCGCTGGGGCTGGCAGGCATCTTTCCGGGACACTGGCTCATGGGGCAGCCGTTCAGCGCCACCTCCTTGATCGGCATCATCGCCCTGGCCGGGGTGGTGATGCGCAACTCGCTGCTCATCATCGACTTTGTGCTGGACTACCGGCGCCAGGGCATGGAATTGCGCGAGGCCATCCTCGAAGCTGGCGCGGTGCGCCTGCGGCCGATTCTGCTGACGACCCTGGCCATCATGCTGGGCAGCGCTGTGATGCTCATCGACCCGGTGTTCAGCGGGCTGGCGATCTCGCTGATCTTCGGCACACTGGCCTCCACCGCGCTCACCCTGGTCGTGGTGCCGCTGTTGCTGTATCTGCTGCTGCGCTACAAGGACCGGAAAGAAGCTATCGTGGAACAAGGAACCTCATGAACCGCTCGATACAAGTTCGCCGCCTGGTGCCGCTGGCCGGTCTGGCCGCTGCCCTGCTGGCCGGCCACGCCGGCGCCGAGTCCCTGCAACAGGCATGGGACATTGCACTGACCGTTGACCGTGGGCTCAAAGCCTCACGCGAAAACACCGCCGCTGCCGCCAGCCTGCTGGAGGCGGCGAAATCCGCCCGCCTGCCCCATGTGGCGCTGGAGGCGGGCTATACCGCCCTCGGTGAGACACCGGCGGCCAGGCTTGATTTTTTCGGCCAGTCGCTGCACATGCCGCTGGCGCAAAGGAACAGCGCCGCCTACCGGGTCATGGCAACGCTGCCGCTCTACACCGGCGGGCGCATCGCGCGCGGCATCGATGCCGCCACGGCAGGCATGGACGCGGCGCGGCTGGGCGAAGCCGCCGACGCACAGAACCTCAAACTGCGCGTGGCGGATGCTTATGTCAGCGTGCTGCGCGCCGACCGGCTGCTGCAGGTCGCACAGAGCCACGTCACCAGCCTGCAGGCCCATGCGCGGGATGTGGGCAACCTGCACGAGCAGGGCATGGTCGCCAAAAGCGACTTGCTCTCGGTGCAAGTGGCGCTGGCCGATGCGCGCCAGCGCCACTTGCAGGTGGCCAATGGGCTGGATCTGGCGCGCGCGGCCTACAACCGCCTGCTGGGGCGGCCGCTGGAGCAGCCCGTCGCGCTCGACGACCTGTCGCCCGAGGCGACGCAGGAGCCGCTCCCCGCCCTGAGCGAGCGGGCACTGGCGCAGCGCAGTGAGCTGGCGGCACTGGCGCGTCAGATCGAGGCACTGAGCCATCAGGCCGCCGCCGTGCGCGGCACAACCGCCCCGCAGCTCGCGTTGTCCGGCGGCTACGTCTACCAGGAGAACCGCCACCAGGTACACCCGGGGCAATGGATGGTCACGCTGGGAGTCAAATGGAACCTGTTCGACGCCGGCGTGGCCGGCCACCGCGCCAACGCGGTCGAGCGCCAGGCCGCGGCATTGACGCAGCACCGCGACGAGCTGGCCTCCCTCATTGCCCTGCAGGTACGCCAGACCTGGCTCGATGTGCAAGAAACGCACAAGCGCCTCATCGTCACCCAGTCGGCCATCGCCCAGGCCAAGGAAAACCTGCTGGTGGCGCGCGACCGCTATGCCAACGGCCTGTCCACCCAGACCGAGGTTCTGCATGCCGAGACCTTGCGCACGGGCAGCGAGAGCAACCACGCCCATGCGCTGTTTGATGCCGCGCTGGCGGGCTTGCGTCTGAAGCGCGCCACGGGAGAGCTCTGAGTTTGAGGAGAAAG
>NZ_SDDV01000011.1 GCF_014773545.1 Hydrogenophaga sp.
GAACTGATGATCGTGGTGGCCATCATCGGTATTCTGGCTGCTGTGGCGCTGCCGGCTTACCAAGATTTCACGGTGCGTGCCCGTGTGGCGGAAGGTCTAATGGCGGCTTCGGCGGCCAAAATCCACGTGGCAGACATACTGGCGTCAGGCAACCCGGGAGCCAACCCCGAAGGCTATGCAACAGGCTTCACAGCACCATCCCCGACACGCAACGTGGCAAGCGTTGTGATTGCGTCCGACACCGGCGCGATCACGGTTACCACTACCGATGCCGCTGGCGGCGGGACGCTCATCTTTACCCCGCAATCCCCGATCGGGACGAATCTGCCTAGTGGGGCTACAGTTTTCACCCCCCTGGGGGAGCCAGTTGTATGGCGCTGCTTGGCCCACGGTGCTGATGCTGGGCCCTTTACTGGCGCGGTTGCGGGTTCGCTGCAAGCGCGTTTCGCTCCGGCTGAATGCAGGTAATTTTTTCCCAACTCGCACAAGCCAAGGGGGCGCCAATGGCGCTCCCTTTTTGAGGACTGGCTCAGGGCGAACGGTTGATACTTCACCAGGCCGGATCAATAAAACCGGGGGTGAAATCGGGGTCAGATTCCGATTATCTTCAAGAAGGCTTCGACAGGCTCAGCCCGAACGGATGTTTCTTGCGTGAAAGAAGGCTTCGACAGGCTCAGCCCGAACGGAGGGGCAATTGGGGTCAGATTCCGATTATCTCAAAGGGTTTGCGCCATAAGTGGTTGATACATATCGCAAGAAGGCTTCGACAGGCTCAGCCCGAACGGATGTTTCTTGTGGCAATCGGGGTCAGATTCCAATTTCCTTATTGATCCGGCCCTGCGGCAACAATCGGGGTCAGATTCCAAATTCCCAGGGATTGAGCACGGCCACGCCTGTGGGCGCGAAGTCGGCTGCGTTGCGGGTGACGACGGTCATGCCATGCACCAAGGCAGTGGCAGCAATCAGGCCGTCACGTACCGGGTGGGGGTCCGGTACATGCAGTTGCGCACTGCGCAGGGCAATGGCGCTGTCCACATGCAGTACACGGCCGTCAAACGCTGGCTGTACCTGGTGTTCGAACCAAATTCTCAGGGCCTCGCCCTGCACAGGGTCGCGCCGCTCGGCCAACAAGACAGCAATTGCAATCTCCTGCAGGGTGATGACCGAGAGATACAGATCGCTGGCCTCGACGCTGTCGGCCCACGCGCAGACACGGGCGTCTGCTCTGCCGACGCGGACTTTGCGCAGCTCGGAAACGACATTGGTGTCAAGCAGGTACATCAGTTCAGATCGGCCGCTTGAGCCAGCTCACGCATGGCCGGTGTCTCAAAATCGGCGTCTTGCGCCTCGGGCATGGCCAGTAAATCGGCGATCCGGGAGTGCTGGCGGGTGAGGTGTTTGTAGTCTTCAAACGTCAGCAACACATGCGCCGGGCGACCCCGGTCGGTGATGATCACTGGCCCGGATTGCGCCGCTCTCTTGGCCTTGCCGGCGTCCTGGTTGAACTCCCGGCTGGATAGAGTGGTGATACTCATGAGTAGCTCCTGGATTAAAAATGTAGGTACGTTACCACAACTCGGGGGGAGAAATCGGGGTCAGATTCTAATTTCCCGCATCTGTAAAACCCTGCTCGCGCGCCAGCACCAGCGGGTCGTGGCCGACCCAGTTGCTCAGACCCACTTTGAGCGCTGCCTGCGGTGTCGGCTGGCCGCAGGCCGACAGGCCAAGCACCAAGCCAAGCACAGCGAGCATCGGGCCCGCCTCAGCAGACAGCCGACGCACAGGAGCCAAACGAGCACCCGGTCAGGCACTTACACACATTTTTTTGACCACGAAGGCACTCACCTGCTGGGTGAGAGCGCTACGCGCCGGATTTAGCATGAGCTGTCATGCGCGGTTCATCTTGTGTTCAGCGCCTGGTCATGCGCGCTTCAGGTCGGCTTCAGATCAAGGGGGTCCAATACCCCGGTATCGGCTGCAACACATCTTTCTATCGGCCGATGCCTTCAACCCAGCAACAAATGGAGTCTTTCGCATGCACCCGCCCTTTGCCATCCGCCCACTCAGTCTGGCCGCCCTGCTCGTTTTGAGTTGCAGTGCCGCCGTCGCCAAAGCACCCGCGCTCAGCCCGGCCGCAGCCATGCCGACGCTGAGCACGAACATCACCGCCGCCGAAGTGCTGGCCGCACAGCGCGCCTGGGGCAATGCGTTGGTGCAAATTGCCACAGACTTTGAGACCGGCGGCATAGCCAAAGCCACCGCCACCGCCAACGCGGTACTGGACGCCGCCTACGCCTACCAACTGGGCCCGGTCTTGTTCAAGCCAACGCTGACCACGGCGCCGCACACTTTTCGCACCACACGCGAAGGCGCGCTGGCCTACTTCGTCGGTCACAACCCGAATTTTCCGAACGACACCGGCTTTGCCCTCAATGGCTGGCGTTCAGTGGAAATTCGCAACGTCGCCATGCACCTGCAAGGCAACATCGCCAAGACCATGGGCAACGTCATGATTACGGACCGCAACGGCAAGGTCACCACGGTCGATAAGACCTGGGGCTATCTGCGCGACGACCAGGGCCGCCTGCGCATTGTGCTGCACCACTCCTCGCTGCCGGTCACGAACTGAGCGCTGCGTCTTGCTGCATGCGGTAGCCCAGCCCGCGCAAGGTCTGAATGAGGGCCGGCTCGAAGCCTTCGTCGACCTTGGCGCGCAGGCGGCGGATGTAGACGTCGACCACATTGGTCAGCGGGTCTTGGTGCGCACCCCAGACCTGCGCCAGAATGCGTTCGCGGCTGAACACCCGCCCTGGGTGCGTCATGAAGAGTTCCAGCAGGGCCAGCTCTTTGGCGGTTAGTTTTATTTCTGTGGCACCGCGGCGCACACGCATCTGCTCGCGGTCAAAGCACAAGTCAGCGACTTGCAAGTGGCGCGCGGCACCCACGCGCTGATCGCGCGAACGCCGCGCCAGCGCTTCGATTCGCGCCAGCAACTCCTCAAAGGCAAACGGCTTGACCAAATAATCGTCTGCCCCCATGCGAAGGCCGGCCAGCCGGTCTTGCAATTCGCCCAGCGCGCTGAGCACCAGAATCGGCCACTGCACGCCGCCAGCGCGCAAGGTCTGGCACAGCGCCAGTCCGTCCATGTCCGGCAGCATGAGGTCGAGCAGCATCACGCTGGGCTGCTGGAGTTCGCGCGTCTGCGGATACCAAGCGCGCGCCATCGCCTCGCCCTCGCCGCCGCTGCGCGCCCAGCGCAGCACGTGGCCTTCGGCCGTTAGGCCGCGCTGCAAAAAATCGCCCACCCGGGCATCGTCTTCGACCAGCAAAATGTTCATGCGGACTGTTTCGTTGCAGTTGATGGGTAACGTGAGAGTCGGGCCGCGACTCACTTCGCTCCCCTCTCCCGTGTGCGGGAGAGGGGTTGGGGGTGAGGGAGAACGGGCAGGACTTTCATTTTTTGGGGCGCCTTTCAAAGTCATGCCCGTTGGCTGAGCATGGGCAGACACAAGGTGGCTGTCGTGCCCTCGCCCGGCTGGCTGTGCAGGTTCAGGCTGCCGCCGTGCTGGCGCGCCAGCGCCCAGGCAATTGACAGGCCCAGCCCGCTGCCGGCGTCGCAATGCCGTCGCGCGGCCAGACTGCGAAAACCCCGCTCGAACACGCGCGACAGGTCCTCGGGTGCAATCCCGATACCGTGGTCGATGACGCGCAGACACCAGTGCGGCGTGCCATGGGCGTGCGTCTGCTGCGTCACCTCAACCCGCACCCGGCCCTGGGGCCGCGAGTAGCGCACGGCGTTGTCGAGCAGCAAGAGCATGAGTTGCTGTAGGCGCTGCGCGTCGCCCAGCAAACTGGCCGTCGTCTCACACGGCGCTGGCTCATCGATGCCAACCCCGGCCTGCGCCGCCAGTGCGCGCACGTGATCGAGCGCGGCTTGCAGCAGCGGCCAGGGATCGGTCGGCGCCAGCTTGATTGACCAGCTATCGACATCGCTGCGCGCCATGTTCAGCAAGTCCTCGATCACGCCCGAGAGCTGCGCCGCCGCTGCGGCGATGCGCCCCAGCGTGGCCTGCTGTTCGTCCCAGGTCTTGGGGCGCCCACGCAAAGCAATTTCGGCTTCGCCGCGTATCACCGTGGCGGGCGTGCGCAACTCGTGACTGATGTCGGCCAACAGACGGTGACGGCGTCCTTGCCAGTCCTGCAAACGCTCGAGCGCCTGCTGCAAGGCCTGGGTGCGTTCGCGCACCTGTGCTTCCAGGGCGCCCCGGGTCTGCGCCTCGCGGCTGCGGTGCAAGATCAGCTCGTCGGCCATGCGGTTGACGCTGCGGGCAAAGCGGGCAAATTCGTGCTCGCCGTCTTGCGGCACCCGATGCGTCAGATCGCCGGCCGCGAGCGCGTCGGCGCCGGCCTGCAAAGCACCCAAGGGTTGCCGCAGTGAGCGGGCAAAGTAGGCCGCCAAAGCAAGCGCCAGCAGCAACAAAAGCAAGGTGGTGCCCAGCCAGAGTTGCCGAATGCGTTGCAAAGACTGGTAAGTCGCCTGCCGCTCGCGCTGCACGGCCTGCGTTTCACGGGCAATCGCCAGCGTCAGCAGACTGCGCAATTCCTTGCCTTCAGACAATTCGAACACCCGATCCAGTACCGCCCAGGCTTGCCTGGGCTGTTCGATGCCGCCGCCCGGCAACCCGGACAAGGCCAGATTGACGTCCAAAATATGCTGGTGCAAGGTCTGCAAGTCCTGCTGGCGCAGTCGATGTTCGGGCCGCTCCATGTCGGCCAGCCGATCGAGCGCCTGCGCTTGCACACTTAAAACCTGCAAGCGTTCTACGCCGTCCAGCATGGAGCGCCCAAGCAACGCCTGCTGCCCAGGTATGTACGGCACACCGAGCAGGACTTGCAAAGACCAGGCACGCAACACCTGCTTGCTGGCCGCGAGTTCCAGAAAGCCGTTTAGCACATCTCCCGCCACCCGCCCGCGCTGACCGCGCTGCTCGGCCGCATGGGTAACCCACCAGGCCAATGAACCTTGCAAAAAAGACAATAGCGCCAGGAGGGCAAAGGCGGCGGCAAGGCGGCGGCTGAACACGGCGCGTCCTGCCCATCAAGGCTGATCCGGTATGTGCAGTGGCTGCGTATTCAGCGCCGTCAACGCCCGGCCCTGGGTCGGAAATGCGATCAGGTTGTCGGCCGCCAACCGCGCCATCGCCAGCCGGGTGCGCAGCGTAGCGCTGACGATGTGCGGTGTGAGCACCACGTTGCTCAAGGCCAACAGTTGCGGGAATACGGCGCGCGCCACCAGCACGGCGGGCCTGGACGCTGCTTGCATGGGGCTCAGACCGCCAGCAATTCGACTTCGAACAGCAGCGTGGCGTGCGCGGGAATCACGCCGCCGGCGCCGCGCGCGCCGTAGCCCAGCGCAGCGGGAATGAGCAGGCGGCGCGTGCCGCCCACGGCCATGCCCTGCACACCCTCGTCCCAGCCCTTGATGACGTGGCCGGCGCCGAGCGTAAATTCAAACGGCTGACCGCGGTCTTTGCTGGAGTCGAACTGAGCGCCCTGGCTGCTGTTGCTGAAAATCCAGCCGGTGTAGTGCACCTGCACCGGGCGACCGGCGCGGGCGACTTCACCCCGACCGATCACGGTGTCTTCATATTGCAGGCCGCTTGCGGTGCTGATCATGTGTTGTCCTTATCCTTGTGCTTGAACGTGCTTGAACGTGCTTGAATCATTCGATCCAGGTGGTGAAAGACGCCACCGGCTCGCGCGGCGTGTGAAAACCGTTCACCGGATGCGCCGGATCGGCGTAGCCCAGCGCCATGCCGCAGACCAGCATTTCATGGTCGCTCGCGCCGACATGCGGCAAGACAATGCTGGCAAAGACGTTCCAGGCCGCCTGCGGGCAGGTGTGCAGACCCTGCGCCCGCGCGCCCAGCATGATGTTTTGCAAAAACATGCCGTAATCCAACAGCGAGCCGCGTCCCAGCACGCGGTCGAGCGTGAACATCAAACCCACCGGGGCGTCAAAAAAGCGAAAATTGCGCTGCTGCTGCAGGTGCATTTTGTCCTTGTCGCCCTTGCCTATGCCCAGCAGGCCGTACAGGCCCCAGCCGTTCTCGCGCCGGCGGTCGATGTACGGGCTGACCCATTTTTCTGGGTAGTAGTCGTATGCCTCGTGGTACTGGGCTGCCAGCGTCGGGTCGGCGCGCAAGGCGTCGTGCGCGGCGCAGACTTGGTCGACCAGCGCGCTGCGGCTGGCTCCTTGCAGCACGTAGACCTTCCAGGGCTGGGTGTTGGTGCCCGAGGGTGCCCGGCTGGCCACGGCCAAAAGATGTTCCAGCGTGGCACGCGGCACCGGCGTGGGCAAAAAGGCGCGCGCCGACATGCGGCTGGTGATGGCCGCATCGACGCTGGCGGCGTCGATCGGCGTGCGCTGGCATGCAGGGTTTTGTGTCACAAGAGTTTCTCCGGTCTGTGCTTGAACGAATCGGGCAGGGGCTGCGGGCTTGGCGAACTCCTGGCATTGTGCCTGTCTGACCCGGGCTTGCTGGTCACCGAGAGGTCAACCCGGTCGCCTCGGCGATAGCGCTACGCCAGCGCCACGTCAGACGTTTTTTATCGGCACCTGTTTCGATCGGCTCAGGAAAAATCAAAAGAGACGCCGCGTATGGACCAGAAATATGCAGATACGATGACAGTTCACCCATTTAGAATGTTACATCTAGATGACTAAAATTCTGCAAAACACCTTTGCGCCATTGAAGCTTACCTCTATAATCCGGTGCCTGTTGCAGTGCAGCAAAGCGAACCAAGACAACAGCGTCCAGACAGCGCGGCGTTCAATAGCGGCTCTCAACAGCCTGTTTTTCAGGCCCTTGTTTGACTAATTTTCTGGAGTTATGAATATGCTGACCGCCGAACAAATCGTCGCCGCCCAAAAAGCCAACATCGAGACCCTTTTCGGTCTGACCCAAAAAGCCTTCGAAGGCGTGGAAAAGCTGGTTGAACTCAATGTTCAAGCCACCAAGGCCGCTCTGTCCGAGTCGGCCAACAACGCCCAGGCCATGCTCAGCGTCAAGGACGCGCAAGAACTGCTGACGCTGCAAGCCAGCCTGATGCAGCCACTGGCTGAGAAAACCGCCGCCTACAGCCGCCATCTGTACAACATCGCCTCTGGCACCAGCGCCGAATTCAGCAAGGCCGCCGAAGCCCAGAACGCCGACATGCAAAAGCGTTTCATGTCCGTGGTGGACAACGCATCGAAAAACGCGCCGGCCGGCTCCGAGACCGCCGTCGCCGTGATGAAGAGCGCCGTCTCTGCCGCCAGCAACGCCATGGAGTCGGTGCAAAAAGCGGTCAAGCAGGCAACCGAAATGGCCGAAGCCAACTTCAACGCCGTGACCACTTCTGCCGTTGACGCTTCGAAAACGGTGGCCAAGAAGCGCTGATTCTTGCGCGTCTGCGCAGATGCGCTCGGCCCTCACGGCAACGTGAGGGCTTTTTTTATGGCCGCGCCTCGCGCAGCGGCCGCCACTTTGCCAGCTCGGCACGCAGTTGCGGCAGAGCGGCCTGCATGGCCGCACGACCGGCGGCAATCGAGCGCTGGCGCGCGGCGAAGTCGGCACTGCCCACGCCGGCCAGCGCCGGGCGCAGCACCACATCGGCGCCAGCGAGTTCGAGCCGGTTGATACTCTGCCCCATGATGGCAAAGGTTTGCAGCAGCACCTGCAAACCGCCCTCGGCCTGGTTGCCCGCAGGCGCACTGGAAATGTCGACCGCCAGCACCAGCTCGGCCCCCATGGCGCGCGCCTGACTGACCGGCACCGGCGCGACCAGGCCGCCGTCGACAAAATCGCGTCCCCCAATGCGCACCGGCGTGAACACGCCCGGCACCGCGCTGGAGGCGCGCACCGCCTGCGCCGTATCGCCCCGACGAAACAGCACGCCATCTCCGCTGGCCAGGTCGGTGGCCAAAATGCCCAGCGGAATGGCCATGTTTTCGATCAAACGCCCATCGACCGCCTGCCGCACGTAGCGCGCCAGCGCCTCACCGCGCAACAAGCCACGCCCCATGAGGGGCAAGGACCAGTCGGTCAGCGCCGCCTCATCCATGGCCAGCGCCACGCGCTCGAGTTCGGCTGCGCTCTTGCCACTGGCGGCCAGTGCCGCAACCAGGCTGCCGGCCGAGGTGCCGACCACCAAATCGGGGCGAATGCCGTTTTGCTCGAGCACCCCAAGCACGCCGATGTGCGCGAAACCGCGTGCCGCGCCCCCGCCCAGCGCCAGCCCGAGCCGCGGCGGCCGCAGCACCGGATCGACAGCAGCCGGCGGCGGCGGCGCAAGCACGGCTGGTGCATCCACGCCAGGCAGCGCCGCACACGCACTCAGCAGCAGCGTGGCAGCGAAGACAACAAGATACTTAGTGAGAACTATTCGTGTTTGTGTTATCATTATGACCGGTTTGATTGTAGAACCGCCCATGGCGGCATGCGGCGCCAGCTTGCACCCGTTTGTACCAACCTCGAAAGATTGACATGCGAAAATTTGCAAAATTCTCGATGATCGTGGCCACCGTGGCCGCTGCGCTGGGCTTTCAGAGCCAATTGCACGCGCAGGAGAAGGTGTTGAACATCTATTCGGCCCGGCATTACCAGGCCGACAGCGTGATGTACGATGAATTCACCCGCACCACCGGCATACGGATCAACCGCATCGAGTCCGATGATGCCGGTATTTTGGCGCGGCTGCGCGCCGAAGGTGCGGCTTCTCCGGCTGATGTGGTGTTGCTGGTCGACGCCGCCCGGCTGGCGCTGGCCGACAGCCAGGGTCTGTTCCAGCCGTTCAGGTCGGCCCGGCTCGACGCCGCCATCCCACCCAATCTGCGCGCCGCTCCTACGCCAGAAGGCGTGACCTGGACCGGCTTTTCCACCCGCGCCCGTGTCTTCGCCATTGATCCGCAACGCTTGCGCGCCGAAGACGTGGCCACCTACGAGCAGCTCTCAGATCCCAAGCTGCGCGGCATGATTTGCACCCGTTCGGGCTCGCACCCGTACAACATTTCTCTTTTCGCCACCGTGATCGACCGCATTGGCGACCAGCGCGGCGAAGCCTGGCTCAGAGGCATTGTCGCCAACAAGGCGCGCCCACCCCGGGGCGGCGACACCGACCAGATCCGCGCCGTGGCAGCCGGCGAGTGTGCGCTGGCCATCACCAACACCTACTACGTGGCGCGCCTGATGCGCTCGGACAATCCGGCCGACCGCGCGGTCGCCGAGCGGGTGCGTGTGGTGTTCCCGAACCAGGCCACCACCGGCACGCACGTCAACATTGCCGGCGGCGCCATCGCCCGCCACGCCAGAAACCGCGACAACGCCATTGCCTTCATGGAGTTCATGGCCACGCCGTTTGCACAAAAACACTTTGCCGACGGCAACAACGAGTTTGCCGCCGCCCGCAATGTGAGGGTCAACAACCCAGCGCTGAGTGCCATCGGTGGCGACAACTTCAAGGTCGAGAACATTCCGCTCGACGTGGTGGCGCGCAACCTGGTCAAGGTGCAGCAGATGCTGGACCGGGTCGGCTTCAAGTAAGCGGCGCAGGGGCTTGACGCCCCCCCGCAAGGCCCAGGTCTGAACAACAGGCCCGGGCCTTTTTTTATGCTTTGTCGATCTGCTGGCTGGGCCGGCCACGGGCGCATCAGTACACCTGCGGCACGTAGATTTCGCCCGGCACCTGATGGCGGCGATAGCCCTCGTGCCGCACCCGCTCGGGCAAGGTGATGCCAGGGCGTTCGATCTCGTGGTACGGTATCTGCCCGAGCAAGTGGGCGATGCAGTTGAGCCTGGCCTTTTTCTTGTCGTCGGCTGGCACCACCCACCAGGGAGACTCGGGAATGTGCGTGCGCTCGAGCATCAGCTCTTTGGCCTTGGTGTAGAGCTCCCAGCGGCGGCGCGACTCCAGGTCCATCGGGCTGAGCTTCCATTGCTTGAGTGGGTCGTGAATGCGGCCCAGAAAGCGCAGGTGCTGCTCTTCGTCCGAGATGGAAAACCAGTACTTGATGAGCTGAATGCCCGAGCGCACCAGCATTTTCTCGAACTCGGGCACGCTGCGGAAAAACTCCTCGTACTGCTCGTCGCTGCAAAAACCCATCACCCGCTCGACGCCGGCGCGGTTGTACCAACTGCGGTCGAACAGCACCATTTCACCGGCGGCGGGCAAATGCGCCGCGTAGCGCTGAAAGTACCACTGCGAGCGCTCGCGGTCACTCGGCGCCGGCAGCGCCACCACACGGCAGACGCGCGGATTGAGCCGCTGCGTGATGCGCTTGATCACCCCGCCCTTGCCGGCCGAGTCGCGGCCTTCAAAAATGATCACCACCTTGTGTCCGCTGGCGGCGACCCAGTCCTGCAACTTGACCAGCTCGGCCTGCAGGCGAAACAGGTGTTGGAAATAACTCTGGCGCTCTTGTTTTTGCTGCGCCAGTGCGGCGCTATCGATCTCGGTTGAAGCGGCACCAAACGGGCGGTCTTCCAGCTCCATTTCCAGTTCTTCGTCGTAACCGTCGAGCAAGTCGGCCTGGATGCGGCGCAGCAATTCGTCGTGACTGTCGATCATGAAAACCCCTGTGCGGTAAAAAAAACAGAATATGTGGAAATGATGACAAAACCGTGAAAAATTTACGTCAATTTGACCAAGGCCATGCGCTGCGCATGGGCCAAGGCGATCAGCGCTCGCTGCTGTCGATCCATAATCGATCGCAAACGCAAACGCAAACACAACCTTCGGCCCTTGCTTCAAGAGATCGCAATCATGGACATTCCAGGCAAGGTTTTCATCGTCACCGGCGGCGCATCGGGGTTGGGCGAAGGCGCGGCGCGCCTGCTTGCGGCACACGGCGCCCGCGTCGTGCTGGCCGACTTGCAGGTCGAAAAAGGCCAGGCGCTGGCACAAGAGCTGGGCGCTGCCTTCGTGCGCTGCGACGTCTGTAGCGAAGCCGACGCTCAGGCCGTGGTGGCCCAGGCAAGGTCAATGGGAAAGCTGATGGGCCTGGTCAACTGCGCCGGTATCGCACCCGCAGAAAAAACAGTGGGCAAGAACGGTGCGCATGCGCTGGGCGTCTTCACCCGGACCCTCATGGTCAACCTGGTCGGCAGCTTCAACATGATCCGTCTGGCGGCCGAGGCGATGTGCAAAAACCAGCCCGAAGCCAGTGGTGAACGCGGCGTGCTGATCTCCACCGCCAGCGTGGCCGCCTATGACGGCCAGATCGGACAAGCGGCTTACGCCGCGTCCAAGGGCGGCGTGGTCGGGATGACGCTGCCGATCGCGCGCGACCTCGCCCGCAACGGCATTCGCAACATGACGATCGCGCCCGGCATCTTCGGCACCCCTATGCTGTTTGGCATGCCGCAAGACGTGCAAGACGCACTGGCCGCCAGCGTGCCGTTTCCCAGCCGTCTGGGAACCCCGGCCGACTACGCCAAACTGGTCAAGCACATCATCGAAAACGACATGCTCAACGGTGAAGTGATCCGCCTGGACGGCGCGATTCGGCTGGCACCGCGCTGATTCGCCCGTTGCACCCGACGCCACGCCGACGGGTCGCGGGCGTTAAGCTCGCTGCCAGCGAACGGCCATGCTAATCCCTCAGACCTTCATTCAGGAACTGCTCAATCGCGTCGATGTGGTCGACGTGGTGGGCCGCTATGTGGCGCTGAAAAAGGGCGGCGCCAATCTCATGGGCCTGTGCCCGTTCCACAGCGAGAAATCGCCCTCCTTCAGCGTCAGCCCGAGCAAGCAGTTCTACCACTGCTTTGGCTGCGGCGTCAGCGGCGACGCGATTGAATTCCTGATGGCCCACACCGGCACGAGCTTTGTCGAAGCGGTGCAGGAGCTGGCGCAACAAGCCGGGCTGCAAGTACCGCAAGACCCGGCCACGCCGCTGGAACGCGAACGCGCCGCGCAACAGCGCCAGCAGCAGGCCAGCTTGACCGAGCTGCTGGAGAAAGCCGCTCTGGCCTACGCCAAGCAACTCAGGAGCGCGCCGCGCGCGGTGGCCTACCTGAAAGGGCGCGGCTTGTCGGGCCAAATCGCCAAAACGTTCTTACTCGGCTACGCGTCGGATGGCTGGCGCAACCTGGCCAGCGTGTTCCCCGACTACGCCGATGCGCGGCTGGTCGAAGCCGGACTGGTGGTCAGCCACGAGAGCGAGGCAACTGCGCCGGGCCAGAGCAAGCGCTACGATCGCTTTCGCGACCGCATCATGTTTCCGATCCGCAACGTTAAAGGAGAAACCATTGGCTTTGGCGCGCGCGTGATTGACCAGGGCGAACCCAAATACCTCAATTCGCCCGAGACGCCGGTGTTCAGCAAGGGACGCGAACTCTACGGCCTGTTCGAGGCGCGCAGCGCGATCCGCAGTGCGGGCTACTGTCTGGTGACCGAAGGCTATATGGACGTGCTGGCACTGGCCCAACTCGGCTTTGCCAACGTCGTGGCCGCGCTGGGTACCGCCTGCAGCGCTGAACACGTGCAAAAGCTGTTTCGCTTCACCGACGCGCTGGTGTTTGGCTTTGACGGCGACGCCGCCGGCCGTCGCGCCGCATGCAAGGCGCTGCAAGCCGCTCTGCCGCTGGCCAGCGACACGCGCAGCCTGAAGTTTCTTTTTCTGCCGCCCGAGCACGACCCCGATAGTTTCATTCGCGCCCACGGCCAAGCCGCTTTTGCCCAGTGCGTGCAAGAGGCCATGCCCTTGTCGCGCTTTTTGATCGAGACCGCCAGCGCCGGCTGCGACCTCGCCAGCGCCGAAGGCCGCGCACGCATGGCCGCTGCCGCCCGTCCGCTGTGGAGCGCGCTGCCTGAGGGCGCCTTGAAGCGCCTGTTGATCGGCGAACTGGCCGAACGGGTGGCACTCGACAGCCGCGACCTGCTGCAACTCTGGCAGCCAGGCAGCGCCGCGGCCAGCGGCCGACCCAGCGGCCAGGCGCTCGAGAGTCGATCAGCAGCGCGCCCCTACAAAACGGGCGCCTTGGCCCGCGGCGGCCCACGCCGGGGCGTGGTCAGCCGGGCCGACCGTGCGCTCGGGCTGCTGCTGGCCCACGCAGGCGCCTGGGACAGCTTATCGGCCGACGAGCACGCGCTGCTGGGGCAATTGCCCAGCCCGCATGGACCGCTGTTTGCCTGGATCGAGGGGCAGCGGCACGAGCACGGCGCCCAATCCTGGGCGGCTTTGCGTCAGGCCTTGCGCGGCCATACCCACGAAGCATTCGCCAACCTGCAAGTCGAGCAGTTATTGGGCAGCAACGATGACGCCGACGCCGGTGAATTGCGCGACGTGCTGGCGCGGCTGCGACTGGACCAGTGGGAACTGCAAAGCCAGGCACTGGCCGAGCAAGCACACAGCGACCCGCAGGCGCGCTTGCGGCTGCAGGAACTCCATGCCCGGATTCGAACTCAAAAAAAGCACACTCAATCAGGCTGAGAAAAAGTATAATCCCATGTTGTTCAGTTGCAAACTGCGACCGCAGCACCTGCGGCATTGGCCCGACCCCTGACTGCGGGGCCCTGGCCCCCTCAGATTCACGGCTCTGCTGGAACCCCGCAAGGACTGCACGCCACATGTTCGCCCCACCCGCTTGCAGACCCGCCTTTCACCGCGAACGGCGCTTCTTTGGCCCGCCCTGCGCACCGGCATCAGCCGCCTTGCATCCGGCTCCTTTTGTGTGTTGTTCCGACACCCAGCGATACGAAACCCTTTTGAGGTCTTCATGCCCACGATGAAATCCAGCTTGCCCCGCACGTCCAGCAGCCCGGCACCAGCGCCCGCAGCCGCCTTGGCTGCCGCCGAAAAAGAAAGCGCCACTGCGGCCAAGCCCAAAGCGGCTGGCAAGGCCAAGCCGGCTGCGCTGCCGACCGATCCGGGCGCGGCCGCAGCCCCCCCGGTCAGCCGAAAAAAGAGCGCCGCTCCCACCGCTGCGGCGAAAAAACCAGCCGCTGCGCGCGTGCGCAAAGCACAAAGCGCGGCCCAGGCGGCGCCAGAGCAAAGCGAAGCCGACCTGATCGATCTCGAGGAAGAGCTGAGCGGCGAGGTCGAGCCCGAAACTGAAGCCGACGGTTCTGACGCCACCGTGCAGGTGCAGGAAAAGCTCAAACCGCTGCGCATGAAGGTCAGCAAGGCCAAAGAACGCGCGCTGATGAAGGAATTTGGCCTGGATGAGACTGTTCTGACCGAAGAAGAAGCCAAAACCCGGCGCGAGCGCCTGAAAACCCTGATCAAACTAGGCAAGACACGCGGCTACTTGACGAACGGTGAAATCAACGACCACCTGCCCGACAAACTGGCCGAGGCCGAAACGCTGGAAGTGGTGGTCTCGCTGCTCAACGACATGGGCGTGGCAGTGTACGAACAAACGCCTGACGCCGAAACCCTGTTGCTCAACAACACGAGTCCGACCGCCGCCAGCGATGAAGAAGCCGAAGAAGAGGCCGAAGCCGCGCTGTCGACGGTAGACAGCGAATTTGGCCGCACCACCGACCCGGTGCGCATGTACATGCGCGAAATGGGCACGGTCGAACTGCTCACGCGCGAAGGCGAAATCGAGATTGCCAAGCGCATCGAGGGCGGCCTCAACGACATGATGGCAGCGATCAGCGAATCGCCCGCGACCATTGCCGAAATTCTGCAGATGGCCGACGAGATTCGCAGCGGCAAGGTGGTGATCTCGACCGTGGTGGACGGTTTTGCCGATGCCAGTGCGGCCGACGACTACGTGGCCGAAGAAGACTTCGACGACTACGATGAGGGCGACGACGACGACGGCAAGGGCGGCTCCAAGGCGCTGACGCGCAAGCTCGAAGAACTCAAGCGCGAGGCGCTGACCCGCTTTGACACCATGCGCGCGCAGTTCGAGCAACTGCGCCAGACCTACGACAAAGAAGGCTACGGAGGCGCGGCCTACCAAAAAGCGCAAAAGGCCATCACCGAGACGCTGATGTCGATCCGCTTCACCGCCAAGGCGATTGAAAAGCTGTGCAGCTCGCTGCGCGCTCAGGTCGATGAACTGCGCAAAAAAGAACGCGAACTGCGCCGCATCATCGTCGACAAGTGCGGCATGCCGCAGGAAAAATTCATTGCCGACTTCCCCACCCACCTGCTGAACCTGAAATGGGTGGAAAAGCAGGCCAGTGCTGGCAAGCCCTGGAGCGCGGTGATGACGCGCAACATCCCGCCGATTCAAGAGCTGCAACAGGCTCTGCTGGCGCTGCAGGCCAGCGTGGTGGTGCCGCTGGCGCACCTGAAGGACATTCACAAGCGCATGAACCAGGGCGAGGCGACTTCGCGCGGGGCCAAGAAGGAGATGATCGAAGCCAACCTGCGGCTGGTGATCTCGATTGCCAAGAAATACACCAACCGCGGTCTGCAATTCCTCGACCTGATACAGGAAGGCAATATCGGGCTGATGAAGGCGGTGGACAAGTTTGAATACCGGCGCGGCTACAAATTCTCCACCTACGCCACCTGGTGGATTCGCCAGGCCATCACACGCTCGATTGCCGATCAGGCGCGCACCATCCGCATTCCGGTGCACATGATCGAGACCATCAACAAGATGAACCGCCTGAGTCGCCAGCACCTGCAGGAACACGGCTTTGAGCCCGACGCTTCGATCCTGGCCGAGAAGATGGAAATTCCCGAGGACAAGATTCGCAAGATCATGAAAATCGCCAAGGAACCGATCTCGATGGAGACGCCCATTGGCGACGACGACGACTCGCATCTGGGCGACTTCATCGAAGACCATGCCAACACCGCGCCCATCGAGGCCGCGATGCAGGCCGGCTTGCGCGAAGTGGTCAAAGAGATTTTGGACAGCCTGACGCCGCGTGAGGCCAAGGTGCTGCGCATGCGCTTTGGCATAGAGATGAGCACCGACCACACGCTGGAGGAAGTCGGCAAGCAGTTCGACGTCACGCGCGAGCGCATCCGCCAGATCGAGAGCAAGGCGGTGCGCAAGCTCAAGCACCCGAGCCGCTCGGACAAGCTGCGCAGCTTCATCGACACGCTGTAAGCGCGGGGTTGCATCAGGCCGTCGGCGGCTCAGAGGCTGACATTCAGCGCAGCGCGCGGTAAATCGCTTCAGCCAATTCAGCCGAGATGCCCGGCACGCTGCACAAGTCGGCCACGCTGGCGGCTGCCACGCCGCGCACCCCACCAAAGCGCTGCAATAGGCGCGCGCGCTTTTTCGGTCCGACGCCCGCAATGTCTTCGAGCTTGCTGCCCCCGGTGCGCACCCTGGCGCGCGCCGCGCGCATGCCGGTGATGGCGAAGCGGTGCGCCTCGTCGCGGATCTGCGCCACCAGCATCAGCGCCGCCGAGTCGTGGCCCAGATAGACCTTCTCGCGAGCGTCGGCGAACACCAGCTCTTCCAGGCCCACCTTGCGGCCTTCGCCCTTCTCCACACCCACGATGAGCGACAGGTCCAGCCCGAGTTGCTGGAACACCTCGCGCGCCACGCTCACCTGCGCCTTGCCGCCGTCGACCAGCACCAGCTCGGGCATGCGCGGTCCAGTGGGCAGACCGGAGCTGGTGTCGGTGCTGCCTTCGGTCGAAGACGCTGTTCCCTCTGCAGCAGCGGCGCTGGCCAGCGCTTCGTCTGGCTCCGTGCGCAGCGCTTGAGCTGACTCGGCGCGCAGCAGCTCGGCGATCCGACCGTAGCGGCGCAGCAGCACCAAGCGCATGGCGGCGCAGTCGTCGCCGCCGGTGATGCCGTCGATGTGGTAGCGGCGGTACTGCGCGTTCTGCATCTTGTGGCCTTCGAACACCACGCAGGACGCCTGGGTCGATTCGCCCGCCGTGTGCGAAATGTCGAAGCACTCGATGCGCAGCCCGTCCAGATCGTCGTCGGGCAGGCCCAGCGCCTCGGCCAGCGCGCGGGTGCGCGCCTGCTGCGAGCCCTCTTCGGCCAACAGGCGCGCGAGCGCGATGTCGGCGTTTTTCTGCGCCATCTCCAGCCAGATGCGGCGGTGCTCGCGCGGCTGGTGCACCGCGTTGATTCTGGCGCCGGTTTGCTCGGTCAGCGCGTCCAGCAGCGGCCTGCCCACAGCATGGCTGGTCACCAGGGTGTGCGGCATGGCGCTGCCCAGGTAGTGCTGGGCGATGAAGGCTTCGAGCACCTGCACCGCCACGCGCTCAGCCGGGTCTGCGTTCACCGCCTCGTCACCCTCCAGCAGGACCTGAATCTGCGTCGCGTCTTCCACGTGGGCGGGGAAATACGGCCGGTCGCCGAGATGCCGTCCGCCCCGGACCATAGCCAGGTTGACGCAGGCACGACCACCCTGCACCCTGACAGCCAGCACGTCCACGTCTTTGTCGCAGAGGTTGTCCATCGCCTGCTGGTGCAACACGCGCGAGAGCGCGCTCATCTGGTTGCGGATCTCGGCCGCCTGCTCAAACTCGAGCTTGTCGGCGTGCGCCCGCATGCGCGCCTCCAGCTCGTCGAGCACGGCCTGGGTTTCGCCACGCAGGAAGCGCTCGGCAGCCGCCACATCGCGGCCATAGGCCTCGCTATCGATCAGGTCCACGCAGGGGCCGCTGCAGCGCTTGATCTGGAACAGCAGGCAGGGCCGGGTGCGGTTGGCGAACACCGTGTCTTCGCAGGTGCGCAGGCGAAACACCTTCTGCAGCAGCGTGATGGTTTCCTTCACCGCCCAGGCGCTGGGGTAGGGGCCGTAGCAGTTGTGGCGCTTGTCCACCGCGCCCCGGTAATAGGCCATGCGCGGGAACGCGATCATCGGGATTGGCTTGGCACCTGCGCTGCGGCAGGTCTCGCGCGTGCCGGTGATCTTCAGATAGGGGTAGCTCTTGTCGTCGCGAAACAGGATGTTGAACTTCGGCGCCAGCGTCTTGATCAGGTTGTTTTCCAGCAGCAGCGCCTCGGCCTCGGAGCGCACCACCGTGGTCTGCATGCGCACGATCTTGCCCACCATGTGGCCGATGCGGGTGCCGTCGTGCCTCCTCTGGAAATAGCTGCTGACGCGCTTCTTCAGGTGGCGTGCCTTGCCCACGTAGAGCAACTGGCCCTGCGCATCGAAATAGCGGTAGACGCCGGGCAGACCCGGCAGGGCCGCCACCTCGGCCAGCAAGACGGCGCTGTGCGGGAATGGGGCGCTGCCCGGCGCCGCGTCGGGCGCGGCGGGCGATGGCTCTTTGTTCATGTGGGGTTCAGCTCGGGCGCGGCCGCACGCGCTCGCGCAGCCATTGGGCAAAGCTGTCTTCGGGCAAGTCGCCGGCGGCCAGGGCGAGCATGGTCAACACACAGTCGGCATCGTCGGCTTGCAACTGCTGTCCATTGAGCCAGAGAAACAGCTCCACCGCTACGAAGGCAGTCCGCTTGTTGCCGTCAACAAAGGGATGATTGCGGGCCAGACCGTAGCCATAGGAAGCAGCCAAAGCCGCCGCATCGGGCTCGCCATAGGCAGCGAGGTTGCGAGGTCGGCTGAGCGCGGAGTCGAACAGACCTTCGTCGCGCAAACCGCTGGCGCCGCCGTGTTCGGCCAGTTGCTCCTCATGCACGGCCAGCATCACTTGCCGATCCAGCCATGTCCAGATGAGCGTCATTTGGCCAGCTCGCGCAGCACCTGTCGGCGCTCCTTCATGATCTTGCGCGCCGCGTCCATTTGCGTTTCAAAATCGGCGTTGTACGGCGACAGGTTGACGCCGTGCGCTGCTTCAGTCACAAATACCGTGTCGCCCTTTTCCAGCTTGAGCCGCGCCAGCAGCTCCTTGGGCAGGATCAGGCCGACGGAATTGCCGATCTGGGTGAGTTTGAGTGTGGTCATGGTGGCACCTGAGGCGTTGTAACGCTTGTTATATTACCGCCATCTTCCCACCACTGCAAGGCCATGCCCGCCGCCACCGCACCGCACCGCACCCCGCCTCTGACCTGGGACGTGTTCTGCCACGTCGTCGACAACCTGGGCGACATCGGTGTCTGCTGGCGCTTGTGCGCCGACCTGGCGGCGCGTGGGCAGCGTGTGCGGCTGTGGATCGACGAACCCGGCGCCTTGCGCTGGATGGCGCCCGGCGCGCTCGAGGGCCGCGTTCACGGCGTGCGCGTGCTGCCCTGGACCACGCCGCTGGCGCCGGGCCTGTTGGCGCAACTTCCGCTGGCCGATGTCTGGATCGAGACCTTCGGCTGCCACCCGCCGCCACAGGCACGGGAACACTGGGCCGCCGCGCTCGCTGCTGGCGAGCGGCATCC
Organism: Hydrogenophaga sp.; assembly: GCF_014773545.1. Lineage (GTDB taxonomy): Bacteria > Pseudomonadota > Gammaproteobacteria > Burkholderiales > Burkholderiaceae_C > Hydrogenophaga. The sequence continues at coordinate 19,254 of NZ_SDDV01000011.1, forward strand.
GGTCTGGATCAACCTCGAATACATGAGCGCGCAGCCGTATGTGGAGCGCTCGCATGGCCTGCCCTCGCTGGTGTCCAGCGGGCCGCTGCGCGGCGTGGGCAAGTGGTTTTTCTACCCTGGTTTCAGCGCCTCTACCGGCGGGCTGCTGCGCGAGCCTGATCTGCCGGTGCGGCAGGCTGCCTTCGACGCCGCTGCCTGGCTGGCGTCGAAGGGCCTGCCGAACGCCAAGCGGCCACGCGCCAGCCTGTTCTGCTACGAGCCCGTCGCCCTGCCCGCTGTGCTGCAACAGGCTGGCGCAGACACTGCCAGCGACTGGCTGGTCACCGCCGGTCGCGCGGGCGACGCCGTCGGCGCCGCCCAGGCGCAGGGGCTGGACACAGGCCATGCCCGCCTGCACCGCTTGCCGCGCCTGACGCAGCGCGACTACGACCACCTGCTCTGGGCCTGCGAGCTGAATTTCGTGCGCGGCGAAGACTCGCTGGTGCGCGCGCTCTGGGCCGGCCAGCCCCTGGTCTGGCAGATCTACCCGCAGCACGACGACGCGCACCACGCCAAGCTCGAAGCCTTCCTGGACTGGCTGCGGGCGCCGGCCTCGCTGCGGGCGTTTCACCGGGCCTGGAACGGCATGGAGCTGCTGGCTGACCCGATCTGGCCCGGCTGGACGGTGCTGGAGAGCTGGCGCGCCTGCGTGCAGGCGGCGCGTGCGCGCCTGCTGGCGCAGCCCGACCTGGTCAGCCAGTTGCTTCAATTCGTCGCCGAGAAGCGGTAGAATGCAAGGTTTTGCAGTAAGCTGCTGCGGATACAGCAGCGCGGCCTGCCCGCCATCTGCATCGCCGCGCAGATCGCAACCACCCCCAGATTGCGGGCGCGCTTCCAAACGCCCCAGCAACAAGCGGCCAACCCCCTTGGAATTTTTATGAAAATCGCTCAAGAACTGCGCGCCGGCAACGTCATCATGCACGGCAAAGATCCCATGATCGTCTTGAAAACCGAGTACAGCCGCGGCGGCCGCGGCGCTGCCACGGTGCGCCTCAAGCTCAAAGCCCTGCTCAACAACATGGCAACCGAAGTGGTCTGCAAGGCCGACGACAAAATGGAGCAAATCATTCTGGACAAAAAGGAGTGCACCTACTCGTACTTTGCCGACCCGATGTACGTCTGCATGGACGCCGACTACAACCAGTACGAAGTCGAGGCCGAGAACATGGGCGACGCACTCAACTACTTGGAAGACGGCATGGCGGTCGAGGTGGTGTTTTACGACGGCAAAGCCATCTCGGTTGAACTGCCTACCAGCGTCGAGCGCTTGGTCAGTTGGACCGAACCCGCCGTCAAGGGCGATACCTCGGGCAAGGTGCTCAAGCCCGCCAAGATCGCCACCGGCTTTGAAGTCGCCGTGCCGCTGTTTGTGGCGCAGGACGACAAGATCGAAATCGACACCCGCACCGGTGAGTACCGCCGCCGGGTCTGATTGACGCTGGCGCGCCACAGCATCAAATCAACCGTTCGCCCTGAGCTCCGTTCATCCTGAGCCTGTCGAAGGGTCTGTCCTGAGCTCCGTTCATCCTGAGCCTGTCGAAGGGTCTGTCCTGAGCTCCGTTCATCCTGAGCCTGTCGAAGGGGTCGAAGGGCCTGTCCTGAGCGGAACTCAAGACGGCACCGGACCGGATCGACAGATGCATGAATGCCCGCTTGAAGCAACTGCTGCCAGCCCGCCTGGCGTGAGGTCCCAATGAATCCTGCCCATCACTTGAGTGAACGGCGCCTGGCCGATGCCTGGGCCGAGCTGCAAGCCCAGGCCGACAACGGCAAGACCTTGCAGGCCGACGCGCACCGACTGGCCTTTGCCGACCCGGAATTCTTGCTGCGGCGCGAGACGCGCGGCATCCGTTTGCAACTCGAAATGCTCAAGCCCGACCTGGCGCAACAGGAGCTGGGGGTTGAAAACACCGTGGTGGTGTTTGGCAGCGCGCGCTTTCGCGAGCGCGCCGTCGCGCAGGAGCGGCTGGAGCAGGCCCAAGCCAGCGGCGACGCGCGCGCGCTGGCGCAGGCGCGCGCGCTGCTCAACAACGCGCGCTACTACGAGCAGGCACGCGAATTCGCCCGCACCGTGGCGCGCTACAGCGCGCATTGCCCGAAGGAAGACCAGCTCTTCATCTGCACCGGCGGCGGCCCCGGCATCATGGAAGCGGCCAACCGCGGCGCACACGACGAGGGCGCGCTCAACGTCGGGCTGAACATTGCGCTGCCGCACGAGCAGGCCGGCAACGCCTATATCTCGCCCGAGCTGAGCTTCAAGTTCCACTACTTCGCGTTGCGCAAAATGCACTTCATGATGCGCGCCAAGGCGCTGGTGGCGTTTCCGGGCGGCTTTGGCACGCTGGACGAGTTGTTCGAGGTCATCACGCTGGTGCAATGCCAAAAGGCCAAGCCGGTGCCTATCGTGCTGTTTGGCTCGGACTACTGGAAGCGTTTGCTCAAACTCGAGGTGCTGGTGGAAGAAGGCGCGATATCGCCCGAAGACCTGGAGCTGTTCGAATACGTCGATACCCCGGCAGCAGCCTGGCAACACATCGTGCGCTTTTACGACCTGCCAGCGGACTGAACGGACGACCGCCGAGAACGCGCGGCGGCACCGAATCAGCGCCGGCCTGCTTTTTCCGCCGCCTCTTGCGCCGCCTGTGTGCTCAGCAGCGGCGCGCTCTCGATGGCGCGCTGGTGCGCCGCCGACTCGCGCACCGCCGCGCGCGCCAGCAGGTGCGATGCCACCGGCAGCGTGAAGAGCAAAAAGCCAATGATCAGCAGCAGGCGCCGCGTCCATTGCGGGTCGGCCATGGCCAGCATGGCACCCAGGCACAACACCGCCAACGCCAGCGTGCCGGCCTTGGTGGCAGCGTGCTGACGCGCCAGCGCGTCGGGCAGCTTGTGCACGCCCCAGGCGGCAATCACCAGCAGCAGCGCAGCCAGCACGATCAAGACAGCAGCCAACACATTCATGGTTTTTTCTCCGTGTGCTTGACCGCTGCCGAACGCTCGACCAGGCGCGCCCAGCCAACGGTGCCGACGAAGCCGACCAGCGCCAGCCCGATCGCCACGTCCAGAAACACCGTGCGCGCCGTCAGCAGCGAGGCGGCCACGGCGAGCGCCACACCGGCAGCCAGAAAAATATCCAGTGCGACGATGCGGTCGGCGTCGGTCGGGCCGCGCACGATGCGCACAGTGGCCAGCGCCAGCGCCAGCAGCGCGCCCAGCACCATCAGCACCGATGCGGCCTGAATCATGAGCGAACTCCAAACAAAACCACCAGACTGGACTCGAAGTCGCGTTCGATGCCTTCGATCATGCCGGGCAGGTCGCTGCCGTCGAGCACGTGCAGCAGCAACTCGTGGTGCTCCATGTCGATGTCTAGCGTCGTGGTGCCGGGTGTGAGCGTGATCATGCAGCCCAGAATGGCCGCGCCCTGCTCGTTCATGGGGGCAAAGCGCAGCCGCACGAACACGCCGGCGGCAGATGGACCGGTGCCAAAGCTGTTGCGCAAAATCACTTTGACGGTCTGAATGCCCGAGAGCACGACGGCGAGCAAAAAACGCAGCAGCAACTCGACGAAAGCGATTGCTTTTTTCATCATCTCATTGCGCTCCCAGGGTTTGCGCCGCGGCTTGCGCATAGGCCGCCAAGGGCTGCGGGTTCAGGCTGATCCACAGGATAACCAGAACCAGACCGACCGTAGCGACCCAGGCTGGGGCCAGGCGTGTCTTGCTGGGCAGGCGCCAGTTGGCGTCGGGGTGCGGTTTCCAGAACGCTTCGAGCCAGATCTTCATCATCGAATACAGGGTCAAGGCGCTGACCAGCAGGGCGACCACGGCCCAGACCACGCGACCCTGTGCAAGCGCTTCCTGCAAGATCATCAGCTTGGCCCAAAAGCCAGAAAATGGCGGAATACCGACCAGCGACAGCGCCGAGATCGCAAACAGCAGCGCCAGCGCCGGATGCGCCAGGTACAAGCCGCCAATTTTGCGCAGATCGTAGCTGCCGCTGTAGCGCCAGATCAGCGCGGCGATCAAGAGCAGATTGGCCTTCGCCAGGATGATGTGGATGGTGTAGAACAGCGTGGCGGCGTTGCCGGCCTGGCTGGCCAGCGCAATGCCGAGCAAGAGATAGCCGATCTGGCTGACGATGTGAAACGCCAGAATGCGCCGCATGTCCCAGTGGTAGGCCGCGCCGAGCACGCCAATCAGCATGGTCGCAGCGGCAATCCAGCCCAGCGCCTCCATCAACAGCTCAGGAGCCGGCGCAAACACATCGCCGGCGGTGCGCAGCACCGCGTAGACGCCGACCTTGGTCAGCAAACCGGCAAACAAAGCCAGCACCGGAGCTGGCAAAGTGTGGTAAGACGCGGGCAACCAGACAAAGAGCGGAAAGGCGCCCGCCTTGAGCAAAAAGGCGATCAGCAGCGTGCCAAGCACCAGGGTCAAAAGCGCTGGCGTCAGGCCCGGCGCTGCCTGCGCCAGGGCGTCAAAGTTGAGGTGGCCGGTGGCCGCGTAGACCATGCCCACCGCCATCAGCAGCAGCAGCGTGCCCAGCATATTGAGCACCAGGTACTTGAAGGTGCCGTCAAGCTGATCGAGCCGTCCGCCCATGGCGAACAAACCCAAGGAGCAGATCAGCATGATCTCGAACCAGACGTAGAGATTGAACAGGTCGGCGGTGACAAATGAACCCGCCACGCCAGCGAGCAGTCCGTGCAGCAGCGGCAGCAGCAGCGGGTGCTGGTTGCCGGTGTCGGCGTCGCTGAGCAGAAACAGCAGCGATGCCAGCCACATCAGCGCGGTGATGAGCACCAGCGAGGCACCCAGCCGGTCGATGCGGAATTCGATGCCAAAGGGCGCCGGCCAGTCGCCAAAAGCGCTGCGCAGGTCGGCACCGGCTCCCGCTTGCTGCACCAGCACCAGCGCGCAGGCGAGAAACGCCAGCACGCCGACGAAGCTGAAGGTTTTTTGCAAGCCAGGCTGGTTGCGACTGAAGGTGGTCAGCAGCACCGTCGCCAGCGGAATCAGCACAGGGGCGGCTACCAGTGCGCTCATTCAGCAATCTCCGGGCCGCGCAGGGCGTTGCACAGCGGGTGGGGGGGCGGCGCAGCGATCATCGACGGCTTTCGGTGTCAAAACCGGGGTGCAGCGGATCGAGCGCCGCTTCGGTTACGGGCGGCTTGAGCGGGTCGGTGGGCAGCGGTTCGGCGTAGCGCAGTTGCTCGGCGTCGTCCGAGCCGGACAGTTGAATCAGACGCAAGGCCAGCACCAGGGCAAAGCAAAGCAGAGCAAACCCGATCACGATGGCGGTCAAGACCAGCGCCTGCGGCAAGGCGTTGGCGGCTTCACCCAGAGCCTGCTGTCCGATGGGCACCACCGCCGGGTGGGCCGATTGCAGCCGGCCTGAAGCCAGCAGCACCAGGTTGGCGGCCGCGCCCAGCACCGACAGACCGAGCACGCAACGGAACAGGTCGCGCGAGAGCACCAGGTAAACCCCGGCGCCGACACTCACAAAAACCGTCAAGGCCAGCACCCAGATCATGGCTTTTCCTCCTGCGCCGGACTGGCATCCAGGTCGTCGAGACCGAGCAAGGCGATGGCATAGCCGGCCAGCGCGCCCCAGACGCACAGGTAAACACCCAAATCGAACAGCATCACGGTCGATACCTTGAGGTCGGTAAAGCCCAGCGGCAGGCTGCCCCAGAAGTGGGTCAGGAAAGCGGACGAATGCCACAGCGCCGGCAGGCCCGACAAGGTGGCCAGCGCCAGGCCAGCGGCGGTCAGGCGCAACGGGTCGCCCAGCAGCAAGCGCCGGCTGGCGGCGGCGCCGCCATGCGCGACCGCCCACAGCACCGAAGCACTGACGGCCAGCAAGCCGCCAATGAAGCCGCCGCCGGGTTCGTTGTGGCCGGTCAGGAGCACCCAAACCGAGGCCGCCAGGATGACCGCGTACAGGGGGCCGGCGACCACCTCCAGCATCACCAGTCGCGCGCGCATCATGCACCCTCCTTGGCGGCGGCTGCGTTGTTGCGCGCCGCACGCAATGTCTGTAACAGCGGCCAGGCAGCCAGGAAAGACAACATCACGACCGCAATCTCGCCCAGGGTGTCGAGGGCGCGAAAATCGACCAAAATCACGTTGACGACGTTGCGCCCATGGGCCTCTGGGACGCTGGTGACGGCAAAGTAGTCGGTCAGCACCGGATTGAAAACGCCGCCGGTGGCCAGCAGCAGCAGCGCGGTGATGCCGCCGGCCAGCAACAGCGCAGCCGCCAGCGCCTGCGGCCGCCCGCCCGGCTCGGGCAGGCTTTTTCCGTGGCCCTGGCGTTTGAGCTTGAGCAGCACCGAAGCGACCACGATCACCAGCACGGTCTCGACCACGAACTGGGTGTAGGCGACGTCGGGGGCGCCAACGAAGATGAACAACATGCCGCAGCCAAAGCCGACCAGTCCGGTGACCAGCAGCAAGACCAGGCGGTCGCGCACCCAGCAAGCCAGCAGCGCGCCGGCCATGATCACCAGGCAGGCGCCGACAAAACCGGGCGACGGGGTGTCCCACGCGGGCCAGACCCATTGGCCCTGGCCGCTCAACAAGAGCGCCAGCAGCGCCAGGCCGACGCTGGCGCAGACCCACAGCCCATAGTCGGGCAGGCTGCCGTTCTGAAACAGCCGCGTGCTGGCGGCGGCCGAACGCACCAGGCCTTTGAGCGCGCGCTCGTACTGCGCGGCCATGCCAAAGCGCTCAAACGGAACGTCGAGCCGCGCAAGCAGACGGTGCAAGGGGTCCCAGGCAAAATAAATCAGCGCTCCGATGCCCAGCGCCAGCGCCAGCGAGGCCAGCGCCGGCCCCAGGTTCAGCGCCAGACCGAGGGCGGCCGTTTGAGCGGTCGGTGACATGACGTGCGAGACCTGGGCCACCAGGTCATTGACGACGAAGGGGAACATGCCGAGCAAGATGCCCAGCAAGGCCAGCAGCAGCGGCGGGCCAAACAAGGACAAACCGCCCTCATGCGCGTCCAGCGGCGTGATGTTGGTGCCCGGGTGGCGCCAGAACACGCGCACCGCTGCCACCCCGGCCACCGCCACCGTGATGGCGCCGAAGACGATGTTGGCGGCTTTGACGAACACCAGCGCGTAGCCGGCCGCTTCGGCGGCCAGAATCATGTCTTTGGCAATGTAGCCCATAGACAGCGGCAGCCCGGCCATGGACAAACCGGCCAGCAAGGCGGCGGCGGCGGTCCAGGGCATGGCGTGGCGCAGATTGCCCAGGCGGTCGATCACGCGTGTGCCGGTGCCGTGGTCGATGTTGCCGGCGACGAAGAACAGCGGCGCTTTGTACAAGGCGTGCGCCAGCAGCAAGGTGGCCACCGCCAGCCCCGCACCCTGGCCGCGCAGCCCGACCAGCATCACCAGCGTGCCCAGCGTGGCGACGGTGGACCAGGCCAGAATGCGCTTCAAGTCGCGTTCGCGCAGCGCCAGCACCATGCCCCAGGCGGCGGTGAGCGAACCCACGCCTTGCAGCAGCCACTGCCACAGCGGCCACTCGCCAAAACCGGGGTCCAGCCGCGCCAGCAGGTACACGCCGAGCTTGACCATGGTGGCCGAGTGCAGGTAGGCCGACACCGGCGTCGGTGCCGTCATGGCGTTGGGCAGCCAGAAATGGAACGGAAATTGGGCGCTCTTGGTGAATGCGCCCACCAGAATCAACAGCAATGCGACGGTCAAGGCTGGCGTGGCAGCGGTATGTGGCAAGCGGGCGACGATTTCGCTCATCGACCAGCTATCCATCGCCTGGCCGAGCACGATGAAGCCGGCCAGCATGAACAAGCCGCCGCCGCCGGTGACCAGCAGCGCTTGCTGCGCCGACTTGCGGCTGTTGGGCTGCTCGTGGTTGAAGCCGACCAGCATGAACGAGGTCAGGCTGGTCATCTCCCAGAACAGGAACAGCACGATCAGGTTGTCGGCGGTGACGGTGCCTATCATGGCCAGCATGAAGAGCACCAGCAGCACGTAGAGCCGCACTTGCTGCGGATGGCCCGCCAGATAGCCGCCGGCGTAGACAAAAACCGCGGTGCCGATGCCGGTGATCATGAGCAGCATCAGCATCGACAGACCGTCAACGCGAAACGACCAGTCAACGCCGAGCGCGGGCACCCACTCCTGGTGCCAGATCAGCGGCAGCGGCTGCGTCAGCAGCAGCCAAACCACCAGACCAAAAGCCAGCGCCGGCACAGCGGTAAAGGCGGCACAGCCCAGCCACGACAAGCCGCCTGAGGGGGGGTGTGAATCGGATGCGTGTGCCATGAAAATGAAAATGGGTCGTGTGCGAGGCCGGAAATTGAATCGGTCACGCGCCAAATGGCTTAGGGCGACACAAAATTCACGCCCAACGCCCAATCGGCAGGTGATCATAATCGACTCGCGCCGCCGCCCCCCGGGGGCCTTGTCCAACGTGGTGTGAGCCTGAACGGGGCGCGTTTCCAACGAGGAATGAGCCTGAGGACGGGGATGTAGGGTCGAATCGGGGCGAGTTGATCATCACAAGGATGGTGATCGACATGGACTAGATGTCAAGTTCCGCCCGTTCCGATGGGGCCGAACGTTTGAGCTGAGCGAACGGTTACCCTGTGCAAGAGGTAACTCATGCGTAGCGCCGTAGGATCCCCTGCCATCAGGCGGGGGAGGATGTCAAACGCGGTTGAAGCGCCGCAGATTTTCCACCAGACCACGGTCTGGGTTGCCCATGCGAGCATCAGACCCCGGTACAACGCTTTTGCGAGCTGCAGCGCGCAGCACCAGGTTCAATGCGCTGCAACGAATCCAGCCGCACGGCTCTCACGCCAGCCCAAAGCGATCCGCGCGCGCCAGCGCCCAGTAGGTATCGAACACCGGGTGCTGCACCTGTGCGCCGCTGAGCAAGGCGCCCGGCGCGACGCTGGGCAGCAATTGCGCCAGCAGACGCACCTCGTTTTCGTTCACACGGCGCACGATGTGCCGCGCACTGATCTCACACGGGTGCTGCAAGCCACTGGCCTGCACCAGCTCCTGCAAGGCTTTGAGTGTTTGCTGGTGGTAATTGAATACGCGCTCGGACTTGTCGGACACCACCAGCGCCTGCTGGCGCAGCGGGTCTTGCGTGGCCACCCCGGTCGGGCAGGCGCCGGTGTGGCAGGTCTGGGCCTGAATGCAGCCCAGTGCGAACATGAAGCCACGCGCGCTGTTGCACCAGTCGGCGCCGACGGCGAAGGCGCGTGCCAGGTCGAACGCGCTGACCACCTTGCCGGCCGCACCGAGCTTGATGCAGTCGCGCAGATTCACCCCCACCAAGGTGTTGTGTACCAGGCGCAGCCCTTCTTGCAGCGGGACGCCGACATGGTCGGTAAATTCCAGCGGCGCCGCTCCGGTGCCGCCCTCGCTGCCGTCAACGACGATGAAGTCGGGTGTGATGCCGGTCTCCAGCATCGCTTTGACGATGGCAAACCATTCCCAGGGGTGGCCGACGCAGAATTTGAACCCGGTCGGTTTGCCGCCCGAGAGTTCGCGCAGACGGGCGACGAAATGCAGCAACTCCATCGGCGTGGCAAAAGCGCTGTGGGCAGCGGGCGAAACACAATCGACCCCCATACGCACACCGCGCGCAGCGGCGATCTCGGGCGTGACCTTGGCCGCCGGCAACACGCCGCCATGCCCCGGCTTGGCGCCCTGGCTGAGCTTGATCTCGATCATCTTGACCTGGGGTTCGAGCGCATTGGCCTTGAACTTGTCCTCGTTGAAGCGGCCCGCAGCGTCGCGGCAGCCGAAGTAGCCAGAACCGATTTCCCAGATCAAATCACCACCGTGCAGCCGGTGCCAAGCCGAGATCGAACCCTCGCCGGTGTCGTGCGCAAAACCGCCGCGCCTAGCACCAGCGTTGAGCGCCTGGATGGCATGGGCCGAGAGCGCGCCAAAACTCATGGCTGAAATGTTGAAGACGCTGGCGTCATAGGGTTGGCGACAGAGCGGCCCGCCGATGGTGAGGCGAAAGTCGCTTGAGGCCAGGGTGCTGGGCAGCAATGAGTGGTTGATCCACTCGAAGCCGTTGGCGGTCACGTCGAGCTGGGTGCCAAACGGCCGTTTGTCGGTCTCGCCCTTGGCGCGCGCGTAAACCAGGCTGCGCTGGCTGCGAGAAAACGGCGCCTCGTCGGTGTCGCCCTCCAGAAAATACTGGCGAATTTCAGGCCGGATTTTCTCCAGCATGTAGCGCAAGTGGCCGAGCACCGGGTAATTGCGCCGCAACGCACTTTTGCTCTGGCGCAAATCCCACAAGCCAAGCGCACTCAGGCTGGCAAACAGCAGAAAGAAAAAACCTCCGACGCCAAAGCCGATCCAGGCAAACAGGCTCAGCAAAGCCGCCAGCACGCACAGGACAAGAGCGGTGTAGCGCACCGGGTAAATGGCGTCGAGCCGATCAAGCATGGTGTCTTTCTGAAGTGCAGCAAGGCTACACTGGGTCGCATCATAAAACCCAACCGAGTCATTCCATGAATACGCTTGACTTGACTGCGCCGGCGTCGCCCTTGAGCAGCGACGACTGTGCCGAGATCGAAGACCAGCTCGACGAGCTGCGCACGCGCAACGAATGAGCACAGACCCGCTTCGCCTAGCAATGAACATCCAAAAAAGCATCGAACGTGCACTGGCCGCGCTAAGAGCCGAGCGGCTGCACGCTGCACGCCAAGCCCTGCGCGAGGCATGGGGCGCCTTCGGGCTGGGTCAGGCACGCCAAGACAGCCCGAGCGCACCTGCACCTGCACCTGCACCTGCACCTGCACCTGCACCTGCACCTGCACCTGCACCTGCACCTGCACCTGCACCTGCACCTGCACCCGGCGGCGGATCCTTCCTCCGCCTTGAACACCGCAGCCCGGCCGGCTCGCTGGCCTACCACTTGTATCTGCCCGCAGCGGCCCGCAGCGCGACGGCCCAGGCGATGCCGCTGCTGGTGCTGCTGCACGGCTGCAAGCAGACCGCCAAGGAATTTGCCACTGGCACGCAAATGAACCGCCTGGCCGAGCAGCACGCTTGGCTGGTGCTCTACCCCGAACAGTCGACGCACGCCAACCCCTCGCGCTGCTGGAACTGGTTTCGCCCCTCGGATCAGCAGCGCCAGAGCGGTGAGCCGGCGCTGCTGGCCGAGCTGACGCAAGCAGTGGCGACCCAGTACCCGGTGCAGCGCCAGTGCATCTTTGTGGCCGGCCTGTCGGCAGGAGCGGCGATGGCGGTGATTCTGGGCCAGACCTACCCCGACTGGTTTGCTGCCGTCGGCGCCCATTCGGGCCTGCCCTACGCGGCGGCGCACGACATCCCGTCGGCATTGGTGGCCATGAAAGGCCGCACTCTGCTGGGCCGGCCGCATTTTCCAGGCACGGCAGACGACCCGCGCCGCCCCGCCACACAGGCGCTGCCCACCATTGTGTTTCACGGCGGGCGTGATCGCACGGTGCGCCCCAGCAATGGCGCTGGCATCGTTTTTCAAGCGCAGCACGCGCACGCGCAGCAAAATGCCCGCTTGGGACATCCTGCGCTGCGCGAGCGCACCGAACAGGGTCAGTCAGCCGACGGGAAAAGCTACACCCGAACCTGCTACCTCGACGCCCAGGGTCAGGTGCAAATCGAGTCGTGGACGCTGCACGAAGGCGCTCACGCCTGGTCGGGCGGCGACCCGGCCGGCTCTTTCACCGACCCGGGTGGCCCGAACGCCTCAGCCGAGATGCTGCGCTTTTTCCTCAGCCATAGCGCGCGCACCTGAACCCTTGCCTCCCACCCCAAGCCCGAAACAACGGCCAGCTGCGGCAGGGCACATAATCGCACGGAACTCGACAATCAAGGAATCAAGGTGTCCAGATCCAGCCTTCACTGGTACGTGTTCGCCCTCAAAGAAAAGGACGTCAACCTTGCGAGCCCCGAACAGGGAACCATCGTCACAATTGTTGAGCGGTCAACCGGTGAGGTCAGGCTGGTGAAAAGCGCCGCAAGCGCCGAGTCCATCGCCACCTTGATCATGAGTTTCAGGCCGAACCAGCCTATTTCCTGACGCGAAATGATTTTTCCCTTCACTCCATCCCGGCGAGTGCCATCGAGCCCCGAAATCGTCAAATATCGCGCCTCTCCCCTTTCGTTTATCTCACCTCCGGTCGTTATAGTCCCGGGTGCCGACTTCAGCCTACCGACCACCGATTGAGCGAGCCCAGCCCACATGGACGAAGGCAACAGCCCCTACGACCCGGCGCTGGGCGACTGGCAGACGCTGGCCCGCTTTTTCAGCCCGACCGAAGCCTGCTTGCTGCGCGGCTGCCTGCAAGCTGCCGGCGTGCCGGCAGCGCTGGCCGATGCGCATCTGGTGCAAACCTATAGCCTGCTCGCCAGTGCCGTCCCCGTGCGGGTGCTGGTGCCCGAGCGCTGCCTGGCACAGGCCCGGGCGGTCATGGCAGCCTACCAGCGCGGCGACTACAGCCTGCCAGACGACGAGCCCACAGCGTCCATGAACCCGCTCCAGACCGACTCTGAAGACGCCGACCGAACACCAAGGGAAAATCCCAATACCTAAGGATGCCGCCAGCGTTTAGAGTTGCGCCACTCGCAGCCCGCACCCGTTTGCAGGCCGACCGCGAGGGACCGAGGAGACATACCCAGTCCAAGCACAGCTCTTTGCCAAGCGCCCCCAGAGACGCAGCAAAGTCAAAAGCCGACCCTCGCGGGTCGGCTTTTTTTTGTGCGCCCAGCATGGGCGCACTCCCGCAGGTGCAAGTCCTCCCGCAAGCTGACCACAGCGTGCTGACAATCGCTTACTTCGATCGGATGGGACTGCCCCGACTCTCATGACCTCAAACTCTCGAACCGCCGGGTGCGGACCCGCATGCCCGGTGGTGTGGCAGGGGCGCAGCCGATAATGGCTGCCCCCTATGCCGATGTCCGTGTCTTTTGTCCGGCATGCCGGCGACGGCCTGCAACCGAAAGATCATCTTTCACCTGTTTCGGAAAACTGGAAAGAAATCTTGCAGACAATACCTGGCTGCGCCCGCTCAACTGAGCAGGTGAAAAAAAAACCGATGCAAAACAATGAGTTGCACGCTCTGCTTGGTATTTTCCCTGAGCAGACATATTCTGGCCCGAGGCTTGCAATCCCCCTGTTGTGCGCCCAAGCCCAGCGGGTCTGTTCAAATCGGGCCGCAGCCGTTGCCCCAGCCCCACCACCCCGAGACCCGATATGCAAAGGAGCGCCAGCACCGAAGCTTCGCACGGCATCACCCCGCTTTTTCACTGACAACCATTGGAATTGGTCACCATGAATAAAGAGACACAGACAATACTGCAGCGCTACGATTCGGATCGAACCCGCCTGATGGACATTCTCTGGGACATCCATGACGCCTTCGGTCATCTGCCGCCAGCCCTCCTGCCGCAGCTCGAGGCCGGCCTGAACATCTCGCGCAACGACATCCTGGAGACCGCGAGCTTCTACCACTTTTTTCACACCAAGCCGACCGGCACGCATCAGATTTACCTGAGCAACACCGTTTTGGCCAAGATGAATGGCTACCAAGGCGTCTACGAAGCGCTTGAGAGTGCCACCGGTAGCAGTTTTGGCGTCACCGAGGCCGGCTCGGAATTCAGTCTGTTCGAGACCAGTTGCATCGGCCTGAGCGATCAGGAACCGGCCATGCTGGTCGACAAGATCGCCTTCACACACCTGACACCGTCCAAGGTGCACTACCTGATCGAACAGCTCAAGCAGGGCAAGACCGCCGAACAAATCGCCAACCCGGCCGGCCTTGTGAACACCGAGCTGGATTACGTTGAAAACCAGGTCGAATCCAACGTGCGCACCCGGGGGCCGGTGTTTTTCCGCGGCAAAATCAACTTGCCGGAGCTGATCAAGGAAACGCTGGATCGACCTCCGGAACAAGTCATCAGCCAGGTGATCGACTCCGGTCTGCGCGGGCGCGGCGGCGCCGGCTTTTCCACCGGCCTGAAGTGGCGTTTGTGCCGCAACGCGCCCGGCAGCGAGAAATACGTGATCTGCAACGCCGACGAGGGCGAGCCCGGCACCTTCAAAGACCGCGTGCTGCTGACGCGCTCACCCAAACAGGTGTTCATGGGCATGGTGCTGGCCGCTTACGCCATCGGCAGCCGGCACGGCATTGTCTACTTGCGCGCCGAATACCATTATCTGAAGGCCTATCTGGAGGCGCAGTTGCAGCAGATGCGCGCGCAAAACCTGCTCGGGCACTCGATTGGCGGATCGAATGATTTCCACTTCGACATCCGGATTCAAATGGGCGCGGGCGCCTACATCTGTGGCGACGAGTCGGCGCTGATCGAATCCTGCGAAGGCAAGCGCGGCACACCGCGCGTCAAGCCGCCGTTCCCGGTGCAACAGGGCTATCTGGGCCAGCCCACCAGCGTCAACAACGTCGAGACCTTTGCCGCCGTGACCCACATCATGGAACAAGGCTCGGACTGGTTCAAAGATCTGGGCACGCCCCAATCGCGTGGCACCCGACTGCTTAGCGTGGCGGGCGATTGCAGCAAGCCCGGCATCTACGAAGTCGAATGGGGCACCACCATCAAACGGGTGCTGGAAAAAGTAGGCGCCTACGACGCACGCGCGGTGCAAATCAGCGGCCCTTCGGGCGAATGCATTTCGGTCGCCAAAGACGGCGATCGGCAACTGGCCTACGAAGACCTGTCCTGCAACGGCGCTTTCACCATCTTCAACAGCCGGCGCGACCTGCTCGACATTGTCAAAGACTTCATGCACTTCTTCGTCGATGAGTCGTGCGGCATTTGCGTGCCGTGCCGCTCCGGCAACGTCGATCTGTACCGCAAAGTCGAACTGGTCATCGCCGGCAAAGCCAGCCGCCAGGACCTGGAGCAGGTGGTCAAGTGGGGGGCGCTGGTGCGCAAGACCAGCCGCTGCGGCCTGGGCACCACATCGCCCAAGCCCATTCTGACCACGCTGGACAAATTCCCCGAAATCTACGAAGCCAAACTGGTCAAGCAAAAAGGGGCGCTGCTGCCCTCGTTTGACTTCGAACAGTCCTTGAGCGAGCACGCCAAGGCGGTGCAGGAGCTGCAAACCGAGGAGCAAAAATGAGCATCCAGATCAGCATCGATGGCGTCAGCATGAACGCCGAAGAAGGACAGCCCCTGGTCGACGTCGCCGCCGACAACGGGGTCTACATCCCCACCCTGTGCTACCAGAGGGGCAAACCCTGCCTGGGCACCTGCCGGGTCTGTTCGGTCAAGGTCAATGGTGTGGTCAACGCCTCGTGTACGGTCAAAGTGGCCCAGGGCATGGAGGTGCAGGTCAACGAGCCCGAACTGAACGACATGCGCAAGGGCCTGGTAGAGGCGCTGTTCTCCGAGGGCAATCACAACTGCCCGAGCTGCGAGAAAAGCGGCCGCTGCGAATTGCAGGCCACCGGCTACGAACTCGAAATGGTCGTCTCGCGTTTCCCCTACCGCTTTCCGGTGCGGGTACAAGACCACGCCAGCGAAAAGATCTGGCTCGAGCGTGATCGCTGCATTTTTTGCCAGCGCTGCGTCGAGTTCGTGCGCGACCAGGCGACCGGCAAGAAGATTTTCAGCATCAGCGGCCGCGGCACGAATGCCCGCATCGAGATCGACGTCGATCTCGCCAACGCCATGTCCAACGAGCAAGTCAAGCAAGCGGTGGATATGTGCCCGGTTGGCACCATCATTGAAAAAGGCGTCGGCTACAACCACCCGGTGCTGCAGCGCAAATTCGAAGTCAAAACCCTGCGTGAACGCGTCCTGAGCGGAGAAACCCCATGAGCCATGCTGTCAAAAACGAAACCGCCTCGCACCAGTTGCGTGCCACGCCACTCGATCCGGTCCTGGCTGCCGGTCGGGCCGGGAAAATCAAGGTCGCCACCATCGGATTTTGCGGCTGCTGGGGCTGCACCCTGTCGTTCCTGGACCTCGACGAGCGGCTGCTGCCCTTGTTTGAAAAAATCACCCTGCTGCGCTCCTCGTACACCGACATCAAGCGCATCCCCGAGCGCTGCGCCGTCGGCTTCATCGAAGGTGGGGTGGCGAACGAGGAAAACATCGAAACCCTGGAGCATTTCCGGGACAACTGCGACGTGCTGATTTCGGTCGGGGCCTGCGCAGTTTGGGGCGGCGTGCCCGCCATGCGCAATGTCGTCGAATTGAAAGACTGCCTGGAAGTGGCTTACTCGAGCTCGGTGACTTCGCCGGTCGGCGCCAGGCGGGTGATACCGTTTCACCCCGACATTCCGCGCCTGACCAACAAAGTCTACCCCTGCCATGAAGTGGTGAAGATGGACTACTTCATCCCCGGCTGCCCGCCTTCGGGCGATGCGATTTTCAAAGTGTTTGACGACCTTTTGAATGGCCGCCCATTCAATTTGCCCAGCACCATCAACCGCTACGAGTGAAGATTGGAGAATGAATCATGAGCAGAAAACTGGTTATTGATCCGGTGACTCGCATCGAGGGTCACGGCAAGGTGGTGGTGCAACTCGACGACAACAACCAAGTCACCGATGCCAAGCTGCATGTGGTGGAGTTTCGCGGCTTCGAGAAATTCATCCAGGGCCACCCGTATTGGGAAGCGCCCATGTTCCTGCAGCGCATCTGCGGCATTTGCTTTGTCAGCCACCATTTGTGCGGCGCCAAGGTGCTCGACGACATGATAGGCGTCGGTCTGAAAGACGGCATCAACGTCACCCCAACGGCCGAGAAAATGCGCCGCCTCGGCCACTACGCGCAGATGCTGCAGTCGCACGTGACGGCGTATTTTTATCTGATCGTGCCGGAAATGCTGTTCGGCATGGACGCCGCACCCGAGCAGCGCAACGTGATCGGTCTGATCGAGGCCAACCCGGCGCTGGTCAAGCGCGTGGTGATGCTGCGCAAATGGGGCCAGGAGATGCTCAAAGAGGTGTTCGGCAAGAAAATGCACGGCATCAGCTCGATCCCGGGCGGGGTCAATAAAAACCTGAGCGTGGCCGCGCGCGAGCGCTTTCTGAACGGCGAAGAAGGCCTGATCTCGATCGACCAGGTGCTGGATTACGCCATGGACGGCCTGAACCTGTTCTACGATTTTCACGAGAAAAACCGCGCCCAGGTCGATCGTTTCGGCGACGTGCCGGCGCTCAATATGTGCCTGGCCAACGCTGACGGCAATGTCGATTACTACCACGGCACTATGCGCGTGGTCGACGACAACAAGAAACTGGTGACTGAATTCGATTACCACGACTATCTGGAGCATTTCTCCGAAGCCACCGAAGAGTGGAGCTACATGAAGTTCCCCTACCTCAAGACTTTGGGACGCGAGGCCGGTTCGGTGCGGGTCGGGCCGCTGGCGCGCATGAATGTGACCAAGACCCTCTCGACGCCGCTGGCGCAAGAGGCATTGGAGCGCTTTCACGCCTACACCAAGGGCCGCGCCAACAACATGACGCTGCACACCAACTGGGCGCGCGCGATCGAGATCGTGCACGCAGCCGAGATTTGCCGCGATTTGCTCAACGACCCGGATTTGCAAAAAGACCAATTGCTGCTGACGGCGCCGCCCAATGCCTGGACCGGCGAGGGCGTGGGCGTGGTCGAAGCCCCGCGCGGCACGCTGCTGCACCACTACCGCGCCAACCAGGAGGGCAATATCACCTTCGCCAACCTGATCGTGGCCACCACCCAGAACAACCAGGTCATCAACCGCACCGTGCGCAGCGTGGCCGAGGAATACCTGAACGGACAAGGCGAGATCACCGAGGGCATGATGAACGCCATCGAGGTCGGCATCCGCGCCTACGACCCCTGCCTGAGCTGTGCCACGCACGCGCTCGGGCAAATGCCGCTGACCGTCTCGGTGCTGGACGCGGCAGGGAATCTGGTCCATGAACGCGCGCGCTGAACACCCGATCCTGTCGCTGGCTGATTTCAATCAGCCCGGCAACCTGATTTATGGCATTGGCAACGTCGGGCGCCAGGACGACGGACTGGGCTGGGCTTTCGTCGATTGGCTGGAGCAGCAATCTGACAGCCCGCAAGCCGAGTTGCAGCGCCACTACCAATTGCACCTGGAGGACGCCGACCTGATCAGCACCTTTGGGCGCGTACTGTTCATCGACGCCAGCAAGGACGCGGCGCTGGAATCGTTCAGTCTGACGCGGGTGCAGCCGAAGATGGATTTCAGCTTCAGCTCGCACGCGATCTCGATTCCCGCCATTTTGGCCACCTGCCAGCAGTGTTTTGAGCACGCGCCCGAAGTCTATGTGCTGGCGATCCGCGGCTACGCGTGGGAGCTCGAGCAGGGACTGAGCGCACGGGCGCAGTTCAATCTGGAAGCGGCGATTGAATGGATTTCCATGCGCCGAATTGAGTCATGCACCGTTTGATCTTTTGTTAAACCCCACCGGAGAATCTCATGAATCAACACGAAATCGACAAAATCGCGGCCTTGATTTACGCCGCCCCCCTGGGTGAATACATCGGCCGCGACGGCGCTGCCATCCTGGCCGAGCGGGCCGGCTGCGTGCGCCGGCTCCAGGACAAGGAATATCTCTACCGCAAGGACGAGACCACCAACAGCTTCTACATCGTCAGCGAAGGTCGGCTGGCGCTGATAAAGGAAACCAGCGGCGGCGACCAAGTGTTGCACGTGCTCGAAAAAGGCGACCTGGTCGGCGAGCTTAGCTTCATCGACCAGATGCCACACAACCTGGGCGTGATGGCGCTGGGCAACGCCACCGTGCTGTGCTTCAGTGCCGATGGTATGCGGCCCCTGATCACCGAGCACCCGGAGCTGGTGTACAACTTCATGCGTGCCGTCATCAAGCGCGTGCACAGCGTGGTGGCAGCGGTTTCGGCGCAGCAAATGGCGCTGGAGCAATACATCTCAACCGGCGCCAAGGGGCGCGGCTGATCGGCAAGGCCCAGGGCAGGCAAGAACCGCCCTGGGCGTCATTCCCCCCCTTGAGGAGATCACCCATGCAAAACAAATCAATCCGCCATCTGCTCGGCGCCACCGTGCTGACCGTGCTGTGCGGCAGCGCCCTGGCCCACCCCGGCCACGGCAGCACCAGCTTCTTGCACGACGGCCTGCTACACCTGCTGGAGGTCGAACACCTGCTGGTGCTGCTGGCGGTCGGTCTCTGGGCGGCACTGGCCGTACCCGCCCAGCGGCTGCTGTGGGCTAGCTTCAGCCTGTTTGGCGCCATGGGACTGAGCTGGATGTTCAAGCTCGCGGGCTTGACGACGCCGTTTCTGGCCAGCGCCGCTGCTCTGGCGTTGGTGCTGTCGGCTGCCTCGCTGTGGCACAGGCGGCAGGCGCGGCGCGCGGCCTTGAGCAAAACCTGAGCACAAAAGCGATCTCACACCATGCATGAAGTCAGCCTGGCTGCGGGCGTGTTGAAGCTGGTGGAAGACACTGCAGCGCGCGAAGGTTTTAGCCGTTTGCTATCGTTGCGGCTGGCAGCGGGCCAGCTTGCCGGTGTCGAACTGCCCGCGCTGCGTTTTGCCTTGCAAAGCCTGGCGCCGGGCACGCTGCTCGAAGGCGCAGCGATAGAGATCGAGCAGCCGCCCGGACAGGCCTGGTGCCTGAACTGCCACCAGACGGTGGAATTACAGCAGCGCGGCGACGCCTGCCCAGCCTGCGCCAGCTACTTGCTGCAAGCCACCGGCGGCATGGAGCTGCGCGTGCTGGAGATGGAAGTCGATTGAAATTCGTTCCGACGCCTGGCGTCTGAACCGACCAAGGAAATCAAGCATGTGTGTCGTATGCGGTTGCAGCAACAGCGGTGCAGCAAATCAATCTGTTCCCGCGCAACAAGCGCTGGGCAGCGCTGAGTCGGCGGTGCGGGTCGATCCGGCCAGCGGAGACTTGCATTTTGGCGCCGGCGCGGCCCGCGTTTCGGTGCCCGGCATGAGTCAGGCGCGCGCCATCAAACTCGAGGCTGACATTCTGGGTGCCAACAACCAGGTGGCGCAGCAAAACCGCGCCCACTTCAAGGCGCACGGCGTGACCGCGCTCAACCTGGTGTCTAGCCCCGGCTCGGGCAAGACCACGCTGCTGTGCGCCACCATCGAAGCGCTGCAGGTGCGCGCGCCGCAACTGCAGGTGGCCGTGATCGAGGGCGACCAGCAAACCAGCTTCGACGCCGAGCGCATCCGCGCCACCGGTGCGCCCGCGATTCAGGTCAACACCGGCAAAGGCTGCCACCTCGATGCGCCCATGGTGGCGCAAGCGTTTGCCCAGTTGCACACGCACGCCGGCCACAGCCACGGCCACGCTCATGACCATGAGCACGGTCACGGCCATCACCACCACCAGGACGAAGGCAGCCTGCTGTTCATCGAAAACGTAGGCAATCTGGTCTGTCCGGCGGTCTGGGATTTGGGCGAAGCCGCCAAGGTGGTCATTTTGTCGGTGACCGAGGGCGAGGACAAACCGCTCAAGTACCAAGGCATGTTTGCCGCCGCTGCGCTGATGGTTTTGAACAAGATCGACCTGTTGCCGCATGTGCGCTTTGACGTGGCGCGCTGCATCGAGCTGGCGCGCCGCGTCAACCCCGGCATCGAGGTGTTGCAACTCTCGGCCACCAGCGGCGAGGGCATGGACGCCTGGCTGCACTGGCTGGAGCACCAGACTGGGCGCCCGCACCAGCACGACGATGCCCCTGCTGCGGCCACCGAGGCCGCGCTGCGCCAGCGCGTGCAGCAGCTCGAAGCCGAGCTGGCGCAGGCGCGTGCGGCCCAGACCCGCCCCTGAACGCCATGGCACCCAGAACACCCACCCATGTCAGGTCACGCTACGCCCCGAACCGATCTGCCGACCGTATTGGCCTGCGGCGCCTGGCTGAAAAACACCGCCTGCCTGCTGCTGCGCGGCGAGCCGGTCTGGTCGGCGCTGCACGGCGACCTGAGTGACCCGGCGGCCTGCGCCGCGCTGCAAAGCTCGGTGCAGCAACTGCTGCAACACGCGCAGCACAGCGGCGCGCCGGTGCAGGCACTGGCGCACGACCTGCACCCGGATTTCTTCAGCACCCAGTTGGCGCTCGATCTGGCTGCCGCGCTGGGCCTGCCCGCCATCGGCGTGCAACACCACCACGCGCACATTGCGGCGGTGCAGGCAGAGCACGGCATCGACGGCCCGCTCATTGGCCTGGCGCTCGACGGCTTTGGCCTGGGCAGCGACGCCAGCGCCTGGGGCGGCGAGCTGCTGTGGGTGAACGGCGCGCGCTGGCAGCGCCTGGGCCATCTGCTGCCGCTGGCCCTGCCCGGCGGCGACCGCGCTGCACGCGAGCCCTGGCGCATGGCCGCCAGCGCGCTGCACGCGCTTGGCCGCGGCGACGAGATCGTGCCGCGCTTTGGCGCCCGCGTCGGCCACGAGCTGGCCGGCGGCCTTGCGCAAATGCTGGCGCGCGGACTGAACTGCCCGCCCAGCAGCAGCACCGGGCGCTGGTTCGACGCCGCTGCCGCTGCGCTGGGCTTGTGTCTGCGCCAGAGCGACGAAGCCCAAGCCGCGATCGCGCTCGAAGCCGCTAGCGCGCGCTGGCTGGCCGATCACCCTGACTGCGCCGCCCTGCCCGGGGCGAAGATAGACGCGCAGCAGCGGCTGGACCTGCGCGAGCTGTTCGCCGCCCTGCTCGATCAGCCAGCCGAACACGTCGACGCAGCGGCAGCCGGTTTTCATCTCGCGCTGGCCGACGCGCTGGCCGACTGGGCCGCGCAAGCGGCGCGCCAACACGGCAGCCGCCAAATCGGTCTGGGCGGCGGCTGCTTCTACAACCGCGTATTGCTCCAGCGCGTGCGCACGCGCTTGCAAGCGGACGGCTGCACGGTGCTGCTGCCGCACGCGCGCGGCTGCGGCGACGCCGGGCTGGCCATAGGCCAGGCCTGGGTGGCCGCACGGCAACTCGCCGCATCCACGTCTGAGCACCCCACTGTCAAGGAACCCGAACCATGTGCCTCGCCATCCCTGCCCGCCTGATCGAACTGCTGCCCAACGAACAGGCGTTGGTCGATCTGGGCGGCATTCAGAAAGAAATCTCGATTGCCTTGGTCTCTGACGTGCAGGTCGGCGATTACGTGATCGTGCACGTCGGCCACGCCATCGGCACGCTGGACGCCGAAGAAGCGCAGCAGACGCTGACCCTATTCGCCCAGATCGCCAGCCACGACGACGCGTTGGCCGCAGCCAAGGAGCCGGCATGAAATACATAGACGAATTCCGCGACGGTGATCTCGCGCGCCAGATCGGCGCCCGCATCCTGCACGAAGCCGACCCGGCGCGCTCCTACAGCTTCATGGAATTTTGCGGCGGCCACACGCACGCCATTTCACGCTACGGCGTGTTGGAACTGCTGCCGCCCCATGTGCGCATGATTCACGGCCCCGGCTGTCCGGTTTGCGTGCTGCCGATCGGCCGCATCGACCAGGCGATCCGGCTGGCGCTCGAACAAGGCGTGATCGTTTGCACCTACGGCGACACCTTGCGCGTACCGGCCTCCGACAGCCTGTCGCTGATCAAGGCCAAGGCGCGCGGTGGCGACATTCGCATGGTGTATTCGGTCGCCGATGCGATGGCGCTGGCGCGCGCTCACCCGCAACGCGAGGTGGTGTTCTTCGCCATCGGTTTTGAGACCACCACGCCGCCGACCGCGCTGGCCATTCGCGACGCCGCGCGCGAAGGCCTGAGCAACTTCAGCGTGCTGTGCTGCCACGTGCTCACGCCCTCGGCCATCACCCACATCCTGGAGTCACCCGAGGTACGCCAGTTCGGCACCGTGCCGATCGACGGCTTCATCGGACCGGCGCATGTGAGCATCGTCATCGGCTCGGCGCCCTACGACCACTTTGCCGCTGAATACCGCAAGCCGGTGGTGATTGCGGGCTTTGAGCCGCTGGACGTGATGCAGGCCATTTTGATGCTGGTGCGCCAAGTCAACCAGGGCCGCGCCGAGGTGGAAAACGAATTCACCCGCGCCGTCACGCCGCACGGCAACCTCAAAGCCCAGGCCCTGGTGTCCGAGGTGTTCGAGCTGCGTACCAGCTTCGAATGGCGTGGCCTGGGCCATGTGCCCTACAGCGCGCTGAAAATCCGGCCGGCCTTTGCCGCTTTCGACGCCGAGCGCCGCTTCCAGCTGAACTACCAGCCGGTGCCCGACAACAAGGCCTGCGAGTGCGGCGCCATTTTGCGCGGGGTCAAAAAACCCAGCGACTGCAAAATTTTCGGCACCGTCTGCACACCGGAAAACCCGGTCGGCTCGTGCATGGTGTCAAACGAAGGCGCTTGCGCCGCGCACTACAGCTACGGACGTTTTCGCGACATAGCCATCCGCACCGCTCCACCCGAACCCAGCCTGGCATGAAAATCGACCCATACCCGCACAACGGCGGCGCAGCGCCGGCCAAACCGGTGAAGAAAAACTATATCCGCCCCCTTGACATCAAGCACGGCCGCATCGACATGAGCCACGGCGCCGGCGGCAAGGCGGCGGCGCAACTGATCGAGGAGCTGTTTTTGGCCGCCTTCGACAACCCCTACCTGCGCCAGGGCGACGATGGCGCGGTACTGGAGCTGCCCACCTTTGACCCGGCGCAGGGCCGCCTGGTCATGTCCTGCGACGCCCACGTGGTCTCGCCGCTGTTCTTTCCCGGCGGCGACGTCGGCAGTCTGTCGGTGCACGGCACCTTGAACGACGTGGCGATGCTGGGCGCGCGCCCACTCTACCTGAGCGCGAGCTTCATCATCGAAGAAGGTTTTGCGCTGGCCGAGCTGCAACGCATCGTCGCCTCGATGGCGGCGGCCGCACGCGCAGCCGGTGTGCCGGTGGTGACCGGCGACACCAAGGTGGTCGAGCAGGGCAAGGGCGACGGCGTCTTCATCAGCACCACCGGCGTCGGCGTGCGCGCGCCTGGGGTGCAGATCAGCGGGCGCAACGCGCGCGTCGGCGACGTGATCTTGCTCTCGGGCAGTATGGGCGACCACGGCGTGGCGGTGATGTCTCAGCGCGCTTCGCTCAGCTTTCAAACCACGGTGCAAAGCGACAGCGCCGCCCTGCACACCCTGGTGGCCGACTTGCTGGCGGCCGCACCCGGTGCGCTGCGCGTGCTGCGCGACCCCACGCGCGGCGGCCTGGCCACCGCGCTGAACGAAATCGCGCGCCAGTCGGGTGTCGGCATGTTGCTGCAAGAGGCGGCGATTCCGGTCCAACCGCAGGTCGAAGCCGCCTGCGAGCTGCTCGGCCTCGACCCGCTATACGTCGCCAACGAAGGCAAGCTGATCGCCATTTGCGCGCCCGAAGCCGCCGACACCTTGCTGGCCACGCTGCGCGCGCACCCATTGGGCGCCGCTGCGGCGCGCATTGGCGAAGTCAGCGCCGACCCGCAGCACTTCGTGCAAATGGCGACCCGCTTTGGCGGGCGCCGCGTGGTCGACTGGCTCAGCGGCGAACAACTGCCCCGAATCTGTTGAACCCGCTGCGCATCCTGCTGCTGTGCCACAGCTTCAACAGCCTGACGCAGCGGCTGTTCGCCGAGCTGCGCGCAGCCGGCCACAGCGTCAGCGTCGAACTCGACATTGCCGAGCGCGTGACCGAAGAAGCGCTGGCGCTGTTTGCGCCCGATCTGCTGCTGGCGCCGTTTCTCAGGCGCCGCCTACCGGCATCGGTCTGGCAGCGCCTGCCCTGCCTGGTGCTGCACCCCGGCCCGCCGGGTGACCGGGGGCCGTCGGCGCTGGACTGGGCGCTGCTGCACGCCCAGACCGACTGGGGTGTGACCGTGTTGCAGGCCAATGACGACTTGGACGCCGGGCCGGTCTGGGCGCAGGCGCGCTTTCCCCTGCGCGCGGCCAGCAAGGGCAGCGTGTACCGGCGTGAGGTGACGCAGGCAGCGTTACAGGCCGTGAACGAAGCGGTGGCTCGTTTCGCATCCGGCGCGCGCGCAGCGCCGGCCTGGAGCGGCCCGGCGCCGCCGCCGCACTGGCAGCCGCTGCTGCGCCAGAGCGAGCGCGCAATCGACTGGGCCGAAGACAGCAGCGCCACCGTGCTGGCGAAAATTCGCAGCGCCGACGGCCAGCCCGGCGTGCTCGACACACTCTGGGGTCAGCCCTGCTACCTGAGCGATGCGCACCTGGCCAGCCCGGCTGGCCTGGCTGCGTTCACTGACGCCGCACCCGGCGCGCTGCTGGCGGTGCGCGACGGCGCACTGCTGCGCCGCACACGCGACGCCGGGGTCTGGATCGGGCAGGCACGGCTGGTCGGCGCAGACGGGCAAAAAACCTTCAAGCAGGCAGCGGCCAGCCTGTTTGCCGAAGCGACAGCGCTGCCGCTTCGGCCGGTGCCGCTGCAGCGGGCCGCCGACGAATGGGGCGAGCTGCGCTACACCGAACACGGGCCCGCCCACGCGCGCGTGGGCTGCCTGAGTTTTGACTTTTACAACGGCGCCATGAGCACGGCGCGCTGCGAGCGCTTGCACGCTGCGCTGCTGCAAGTCTTGCAGCGTCCCACAAAGGTGCTGCTGCTGCTGGGCGGCGAAGACTTCTTCAGCAACGGCATAGACCTCAACAGCATCGAGGCCGCCGCCCAGCGCGACGGGGACAGCGCAGCCGACGCCTCGTGGCGCAATATCAATGCCATGAACGACCTGGCGCTGGCGATTTTGCACATCAGCGACCGGCTCAGCGTAGCCGTGCTGCGCGGCAACGCCGGCGCGGGTGGCGCTTTCCTGGCGCTGGCGGCCGATCAGGCGTGGGCGCACGACGGCGTGGTACTCAACCCGCACTACAAAAACATGGGCAACCTGTACGGCTCCGAGTACTGGACCTACTTGCTGCCGCGCCGCCTGGGGGAGGCGGGCGCGCACGCCCTGATGGCGCAGCGCCTGCCGCTGCTGGCGCGCTGTGCGCTGCAATGCGGCCTGATCGACCGCTGCGACGCCGCCCCTGAGGGCTTTGCCGCGCGCTGCCTGCAACATGCACTGGCGCTGGCTTGCAGCGCCGATTGGCCGGCGCGGCTGGCGGCCAAGCAAGCCCAGCGCCAGCAAGACGAGGCGCAGCGACCGCTGGCCGACTACCGCGCGCAGGAACTGGCGCGCATGCAGCGCAATTTTTACGGGTTTGACCCCAGCTACCACGTGGCACGCCACCATTTCGTGTACAAACAAGCCCACGCTTGGACCCCGCGGCATCTGGCCGTGCACCGCTAAAGCCCGCTGCGGGAGCGGGGCGTGAATCAAGCCGCTCGACCGTGACCTCAGCCCTGCCACCGCAAGCCCTGCCCACCGTGCTATTGGTGGACGACGAGCCGCGCTCGCTGCAAGCGCTGCGGCGCACGCTGGACGAGGATTTTTGCATCCTGACGGCGCACAGCGCCATCGAGGCGCGCGAGCTGCTGACGCGCCAACCGGTCAGCGTGATCCTGTGCGACCAGCGCATGCCGGGCAGCACCGGCGTCGCTTTTTTACAAGAGGTGCGCGAGCGCTGGCCGGAGACGGTGCGGATCGTGATCTCAGGCTACAGCGACAGCGAAGACATCATTGCCGGCATCAACCAGGCCGGCATCTATCAATACATCCTCAAGCCCTGGTCGCCCGAGCACCTGCTGGAGTCGGTGCGCAACGCGGTCGACGCGCTGGCGCTGCAGCGCCAGACCAGCCGCCTGGCGCTGGAGTTGCGCACCAGCACCGGCGTGTTGCGCCAGCGCTCGAGCAACCGGCTGGCGCAAGCGCGCTGCGCGTTCGGGTTTGACCGTATCGTGCGCGCACCCGGCAGCCCGCTCGACGAGGTCTGCGCCATGGCCGAGCGTGTGGCGCGCTACGACCTCTCGGTGCTGGTGCTGGGCGAATCGGGCACCGGCAAGGAGCTGCTGGCGCGCGCCATCCACTACGCCTCGCCGCGCCTGGCCGGTCCGTTCGTGATGGAAAACTGCGCCGCCATGCCCGACACGCTGCTCGAGTCCGAGCTGTTCGGCCACAAGCGCGGTGCTTTCACCGGTGCGTTCGATGACCACCCGGGCCTGTTCCAGCGCGCCGACGGCGGCACTGTATTCCTGGACGAAATCGGCGAGACATCGCCCGCCTTTCAGGTCAAGCTGCTGCGCGTGCTGCAAGAAGGCGAGGTGCGGCCGGTCGGTGGCGTGCGCCCGGTGCCGGTCAACGTGCGCGTAATCGCCGCCACCCACCGCCACCTGGAGCAGCGCGTCAAGGACGGGCTGTTTCGCGAAGACTTGTACTACCGCATTGCCAGCGTCAGCATCACAGTGCCACCGCTGCGCGAGCGCCCGGCCGACATCGAACCGCTGGCGCGCCACATTGCGCGCGAGGTGGCAGCCGAACTCGGCCACCCTGGCGTGGAGGTGACAGACGACACCCTGGCCTGCCTGGGCAGCTACGCCTGGCCGGGCAATATTCGCGAACTGCGCAACGAAATCGCGCGCGCAATGGCACTGCACGACAGCCGCCAGCTCAGCCCGGCGGCGTTTTCCGAGCGCGTGCGTCAGCGCTGCGCCAGCCGCACCGAAGGCAGGGTCGATGCCGGCCCGGCCTTGCGCGTGGTCATTGCGCCCTGCGGCACCTTGGCCGAACGGCTCGACACGATAGAAGCCATGCTGCTGCGCGACGCCTTGCAGCGCCACCGCGGCAACAAGACCCACACCGCACAAGAGCTCGGCCTGTCACGCGTTGGCCTGCGCAGCAAAATGCAGCGCCTGGGGCTGCAAGAGGGCGAGGGATGAGCGCAATGATGAACGTCCTGTGGCTGCAAAGCGGGGGCTGTGGCGGCTGCAGCATGTCGCTGCTGTGCGCCGACACGACTGATTTTCAGGGCCATTTGCGCACCGCCGGTATTGATTTGCTCTGGCACCCTTCCCTCTCACTGGCCAGCGGCGACGAGGTGATTGCCTTGTTGCAAGCGCTGCTGGACGGCCGCAGCCGGCTCGATGCGCTGTGCATCGAGGGCTCGCTGCTGCGCGGGCCGAACGGCAGCGGGCGCTTTCACCTGCTGGCTGGCACCGGTCTGCCCATGATTCACTGGGTACGCGAGCTGGCCGCTCGGGCGCAGCACGTACTGGCCGTGGGCAGTTGCGCCGCCTGGGGCGGCATCACCGCCGGCGGCAGCAACCCGACCGACGCCTGCGGCCTGCAGTACGACGACGACCGCCCAGGCGGCCTGCTGGGCGCCGATTTTCGCTCCGGCAGCGGCCTGCCGGTGATCAACATCGCCGGCTGCCCGACGCACCCGAACTGGGTGATCGATACCCTGATGGCGCTGGCCAACCACAGCTTCAGCGCCGCCGACCTGGACCCGCTGGCGCGGCCGCGTTTTTACGCCGACCAACTGGTGCACCACGGTTGCACCCGCAACGAATACTACGAATTCAAGGCCAGCGCCGAAAAGCCATCCGATCTGGGCTGCCTGATGGAGCACCTGGGTTGCAAGGGCACACAGGTGCACGCCGACTGCAACACCCGGCTGTGGAACGGCGAGGGCAGTTGCACGCGCGGCGGCTACGCCTGCATCGCCTGCACCGAACCCGGTTTTCAGGAGCCCGGCCACCCGTTTCACCAGACGCCAAAAATCGCCGGCATCCCCATCGGGCTGCCGACCGACATGCCCAAAGCCTGGTTCATCGCGCTGGCCTCGCTGTCCAAGAGCGCCACGCCCAAGCGCGTCAGGCAAAACGCCACCGCCGACCACTTGCTGCACACCCCCGCGGTGCGCAAGACTCGGCTGAAGTGATGCGCCCATGAGCACACTTTTGGTAGGCCCGTTCAACCGCGTCGAAGGCGACCTCGAAGTCCAGCTCGACGTGCAGCAAGGGCGCGTCGCATCGGCCCAGGTCAACGCCACCATGTACCGGGGTTTCGAGCAGATTTTGCAGGGCAAGGCGGCGCACGACGCGCTGGTCTACGTGCCGCGCATCTGCGGCATCTGCTCGGTCTCGCAATCGGTGGCAGCGGCGCGCGCGCTGGCCGACCTGGGCGGCATCACCATGCCGCCGAACGGCCAACACGCCATCAACCTGATGTTGGCAACCGAAAACCTGGCCGACCATCTGACGCATTTCTACCTGTTTTTCATGCCCGACTTCAGTCGCCCGGAGTATGCCGGCCAGCCTTGGCACGCCGAGGCCGTGCGCCGCTTCGCGCCCACGCGCGGCGTTCAGGTGCGCGCGGCCACGCTGGCGCGCCAGCGCTGGCTGATGCTGCTGGGCACGCTGGGCGGCAAGTGGCCGCACACGCAATCGATCGAGCCCGGCGGCAGCAGCCGCGCCATCGACGCCGCCGAGCGCATACGCCTGTTGGCGCGCGTGCGCGAGCTGCGCGGTTTTCTGGAACAGGAATTGTTTGCCGCCCCACTGGAAGAGCTGGCCGCATTGCAGACCGAAGAGGCGCTGTGGGCCTGGCACGAACAAGACCCGCTGGGCGGGGATCTGCGTTTTTTCCTCAGCCTGGTGCGCGCGCTCGGCCTGGGCGCGCTCGGCCCCGGCCCGGGCCGCTACCTGAGCTATGGCGCCTATGCCCAGCCCGCCGGCGGCTTTGCGCTGCCGGCCGGCGTCTGGCAGGCACAGGCGGGGCGGCTGGACGACCTCGATCCGGCTGGCATCAGCGAAGACGCCAGCCGCGCCTGGTTGGCCGATGCTGGCGGCCCACGGCACCCGCTGCAAGGGCAAACCCAGCCGGCCCCGGACAAGGCCGGCGCCTACAGTTGGAACAAAGCACCGCGCCTGGGCGGCGCCGTGGTCGAATGCGGCGCCATTGCGCGCCAGCTCGCCAGCGCGCAGCCGCTGCTGCGCGCTGCGGTGGCGCGCCACGGCGGCACGGTGTTCACCCGCGTGCTGGCGCGGCTGGTCGAACTCGCGCGCGTGCTGCCGCTGATGGAGGACTGGCTGCATGCGCTGCGACCGACCGAGCCTTTTTGCCTCAGCACGCCGTTGCCCGACGAGGGCAGCGGCATCGGGCTGTGCGAAGCCGCGCGCGGCAGCCTGGGGCATTGGGTGGTGCTGCAGCGCGCGTGCATCGCCAACTACCAGATCGTCGCCCCCACGAGCTGGAATTTCTCCCCGCGCGACGCCAGCGGCACGCCCGGCGCGCTGGAGCAAGCACTGGTGGGCGCAGCGGTGCACGCGGGCGAACAAACGCCGCTGGCGGTGCAGCACATCGTGCGCTCTTTCGACCCTTGCATGGTGTGCACGGTGCACTAAACCCCCATGAGCAAAGACCGCGCACCCAGTCCGCTGCCTAGTGTTTCGCTGGAGGGAGTGGACGAATCGACCTGGCTGGACGTGATCCGCAAAATGGACGAGGTCTACACCCGCCTAATCGAAGACGAAGTCGAGTTGGAGCAAAAAAACGCCGAACTCGAACAGTCGCAGCAGTTCATCTTCAGCGTGCTCAGCTCGATCTCGGACGTGTTGCTGGTGTGCGACGCGCAAGGCAGAATCGAGCAAGCCAATGCGGCCTTGTGCGAACTGCTGGGCCGCAGCGAGTCTGAGCTGCGCGGCAGCCAGCTCTACGACTGGCTGAGCGACCAGGCCAGCGTGCAGCGCGCGCGCGCGGCCATGGCCAAAACCGATGCACCGCGCGCCGGCGAGGGCATAGAGCTGCACCTGCGCGACCCGCACGGCCAGCCGGTTTCGGTCGACGCCAACTGCACGCCGCGCCTGAGCAGCAACGGCCGGCGCGTCGGCACGGTCTGGGTCGGCCGCCCGACCGCCGAGCTCAAGCGCGCCTACCACGAGCTGCGCAGCGCGCACGAGGCCTTGAAACGCACCCAACAACAATTGCTGCACGCAGAAAAAATGGCTTCGCTCGGGCAATTGGTGGCCGGCGTGGCACACGAGCTGAACAACCCGATCAGCTTTGTGCTAGGCAACGTGCACGCGCTGCGCAAATACTGTGACCGCCTGCAAACCTATATGGCGGCGCTGCACGCGCACGCCAGCGAAGACGAACTGCAAACGCTGCGCCAGCAACTGCGTGTCGAGCACCTGCTGGCCGACTTGCCCTCGCTAATCGAAGGCACGCTCGAGGGCGCGCAGCGCACCGCCGACATCGTGCACGGGCTCAAATGCTTCTCGGCCATCGACCCGCAAGAACACACGCCGGTCAATCTGGTCGAAGTGGTCGAGCGCGCGATTCACTGGCTGCAAAAAGGCTGCAAGCAGCCGGCCGACCTGCGCTGGCAGGGCGGCGCGCCTTGCATCGTCGCCGGCAGCGCAGGCCAATTGCAGCAGGTGGTGATGAATCTGCTGAAAAACGCCTTTGACGCCACCGATTCGTGCGCCGGCGCCTGCGTCTGGGTGTCGCTGGGCTGCGAAGCGGCGCGCGCGCAGCTCGTGGTGCGCGACAACGGGCCCGGCATGGCGCCCGAGCATCTGTTGCGCCTGTTCGACCCCTTTTTCACCACCAAGCCGGTCGGCAAGGGCACCGGCCTGGGACTCTCGATCAGCCACGGCATCGCCTTGCAACACGGCGGCAGCCTGAGCGCGCGCAACCACCCTCAGGGCGGGGCCGAATTCACGCTCGAAGTGCCGCTGGCTGACGCTGGCGCAGCCTGAACCGGTGCGCCCGCCAGGTCTGGTGGCGGCCAGGGCATTTGACTGGCGATCAAGGGCGTGCCGATGGGAGCGCTCGCCAGCCCTTGTCGCAGCGCTTGCATGTCTTGCGCGTTCGGGTGCTGGTCCAACAGCAAGTAGTCGAACACGCGGCGTGCAATCGGTGCCGCGTGCGCAGCACCAAAGCCGGCGTTTTCCACCACCACTGCCAGCGCCACCCGGGGGTTTTCCAATGGGGCGAACGCGACGTAGAGCGAATGGTTGCGCTGGTGCTCTTGCAGGCGGCGCGCGTCGTAGCGCTCGGTCTGGGCAATGGTGACCGCCTGCGCGGTGCCGGTTTTGCCGCCGCTGGCGTAAGCCGCGCCGGCGAACACGCGCGCGGCCGTACCCTCGGTGGTGCTGGCGTGCATGGCGCTCAGGATCTCGGCCAGGTGCTCGGACCGATAGCCCAGATCGACCGGCGGCGCGACAAGGGGTGCGCGGCGCTCCCCGCTCGTCCCGGTCTCGATCGCCAGGCCCAGCCTGGGCCGGTGTGCGACGCCGGCGTTGGCCAGCGTGGCCATGGCGCGCGCCAGTTGCAGCATGGTAAAGCTGTTGTAACCCTGCCCGATGCCCAGCGAGATGGTTTCGCCGACAAACCAGCGCTGCTGCTGCGGGCGTCGAAAAGCACCACGCTTCCAGGCGCGGCTGGGCAGCACGCCGCGCGCTTCGCCCACCAGGTCGATGCCGCTGAGCTGGCCAAACCCCAGCGGCAACATAAAGTCGTGGATCGCATCGACGCCCATTTCGTGCGCCAGGGTGTAGTAGTAGACGTTGCTGGAGTTGACGATGCTGCGCCGCAGATTGACGCGGCCCAGATTTTTGTCGCCATGGCTGCGAAAACGGTGCGTGCCCAGCATCCAAAAGCCGGGGTCATTGATCTCGGTTTCAGCGCTGCGCAGACCCAACTCCAGCGCCGCCAAGCCCATGAAGGGCTTGTAGGTCGAGCCCGGCGGGTAGGTGCCGCGCAGGGCGCGGTTGAACAGCGGCCGGTCGATCGACTCGTTGAGCGCGCGCCAGCTCTCCACGTCGATGCCGTCGACGAACAAGTTGGGGTCGAAGGTGGGCATGCTGACAAAGGCCAGCACCTCGCCGTTGCGCGGATCGATCGCCACCAGGGCACCGCGGCGGGTGCCAAACATCTCTTCGATCAAAGCTTGCAAGCGGATGTCTATCGTCAAAATGACGTTGTTGCCCGGCTGCGGCGCTGTGTTGGCGAGCATGCGCACGGCGCGTCCACCGGCCGTGGTCTCGACCCGCTCGTACCCGGTCACTCCGTGCAGCACCGATTCAAAGCTTTGCTCGATACCCGTTCTGCCGATGTGATCGGTGCCGCGGTAGTTGGCCCGCACCTGCTGCGGCCACTCGGCCATGCGCTCTTTGTCGCGCTGGTTGATGCGGGCGATGTAGCCCAGCACGTGGCTGGCCGTCGCGCCCAGCGGGTAGTGGCGAATCAGGCGCGCGCGCACCTCGACGCCGGGAAAGCGAAAACGCTGCGCCGCAAAGCGTGCCACTTCAACTTCCGTCAAACGGCTGCGAATCGGCAGCGAATCAAAACGGTGCGACTCTTGCAACAGCCGACGAAAGCGCCGCTGATCCAAGGGCGAGATCGGCAGCAACTCGCCCAGCGCGGCCAGGGTGGCATCCAGGTCGGGCACCCGCGCCGGCGTGATCTCTAGCGTGTAAGCCGCATAATTGCTAGCAAGCAAGCGCCCGTGGCGGTCCAGAATCTGTCCGCGCTGCGGCGGCAGCGGCAGCACCGCGGTGCGATTGCTCTCTGCTTGCAAGCGCAATTCGTCGTGCTTGAGCACCTGCAAATAGACCATGCGCGCGGCCAGCAGACCGAACGCGAACAGCAGCGCCAGCAGCGCCAGCAGCACCCGGGTGCGAAAGCGCGCCAGCTCGGTATCGACGTTTCTGATTTCGGTCATGCGAGGGCGTCACCAGCGCAGCGGGTCACAGTGGCCGGTTCTCGTCTGGATCGTGGGCGCGGCGCTGCGGCGCCAGCAGCAACACGCTAAGCAGTGGCCACAGCGCCGCCTGCAGCACCGGTGCCAGCAGGTAGGACCAATCGGGCAAGGTCGCACCCCCTATCAGCCGCACCAGCAGCTCTAGCAGGTGCACCGCGACGAACAGCGGAAATAACTGCAAGGCCTGGGTAAAAATCGGAAACCAGAGCAGGCGTCGGTGCAGAAAAACCGCGAAGTAGCCCAACACGGTGTAGGCCAGCGCGTGCTGGCCGAGCAAGGCGCCTTGCTGCACGTCCATCAGCAGACCAAAGACAAAGGCCACGCCGACACCAATGCGGCGCGGCTGGTGCATGCTCCAGAACACCAGCACGACGGCCAGCAGATCGGGCAGCCAGGCCGCACGGCCGGCGCCACCGATGTTGAGCAGCATGCCAAGCAGCAGCGCGCCCAGCAGGCTAAGCCAGATGAAGACCGCGTTGGCGGGCAGAAGCAGAGGTTGCCCCGGGCGCATGATCATGGCGTGCGGCCCCCCACGGCGGACGGCGCGTGCGCTGCGGGAGCGATCTGGGGCTCAGGCGAGAGCGACGGCAGCGACGATCCGACCGGTTGCAGCACCAGCACGTGCAGCGCACCCTGCATGCGCGCCAGCGGGTCGGCCGTGATGCGGGCAAACGCTGCCGTGGCCTGGTAGTCCACCTGCGTCACCCGCGCCACCGGCAGGCCGGGCGGGTAAATACCATCGACGCCGCTGGTGGTCAGCAAATCGCCCACGGCCACGTCGGCACTGGCAAGGGTGTAGCGCAACTCCAACCCGTCGCCCTGCGTCCCGGCCCGACCGTAAGCGACGCTGCGCAAACCGCTGCGCAGATTGAGCACCGGAATCGCCTGCTCGCGGTCGATCAACAAGCTGACCTCGGAGACCATCGGATACACACGCGTGACCTGGCCCAGCACGCCGTTCTCATCGATCACCGGCGAGCCAAGCACAACGCCGTGCAACTGACCGCGGTCGATCACCACCTTGCGCGAGAACGGATCGGCGCTGTCGTACAAGACCTGAGCGCCCTGTGCCGGGGTGCTGATGCGCTCGCGCATGGCCAGCAATTGGCGCAGGTGCTGGTTCTCCCACTGGAGCTGCTCGAGCTGCAAGGCGTTTGCGGCCTGTGCTGCCAACCGCATCAGCGCCTGGTTTTCGTTCTGCTGCGTCTGCTGCAACGAACTGAAATAAACGCCTGCCTGTGCGAGCGCCCGCACCGGTTGCAGCACCAGCCACTGCAGCGGATACAGGGCACTCGCCAGCGTGGCGCGCACGGGCTGGGCAAACTGCCAGCGCAAGTCAGCCATCATCAAAAACACGGCCAAGGCGCCCAGCAGCAACAGTTTTGACAGGGCCGACGGCCCTTGCTTGAAAAAGGGCGGTGGGCTGCGGTCCAAGGTGCCCAAAGGCATGAGAGTCGGGCTCGAGGTGGCCGCGAACCGGCACCGGGCTTATTCGCTGGTGAAAATGGTGCCCATGCGCTCCATGCGCTCGAGCGCCATGCCGCAGCCGCGCACCACGCAGGTCAGCGGCTCCTCGGCCACCAGCACCGGCAGGCCGGTTTCCTCGGCCAGCAGGCGGTCCAGGTCGCGCAGCAGCGCGCCGCCGCCGGTCAGCATCATGCCGCGCTCGGCGATGTCGGCACCCAACTCGGGCGGGGTGTGCTCGAGCGCCATTTTCACCGCCGAGACGATGTTGTTGAGCGGGTCGGTCAAGGCCTCCAGAATCTCGTTGCTGGAGATGGTGAAGCTGCGTGGCACGCCCTCAGAGAGATTTCGACCCTTGACTTCCATTTCTTTCACTTCGGAGCCAGGAAAGGCCGAACCGATCTTCTTCTTGATCGCCTCCGCCGTGGGCTCGCCGATCAACATGCCGTAGTTGCGCCGGATGTAGGCAATGATGGCCTCGTCGAAACGGTCGCCACCGACACGCACGCTGCCTTTGTAGACCATGCCGCCGAGCGAGATCACACCCACTTCGGTGGTGCCGCCACCGATGTCGACCACCATCGAGCCGCTGGCCTCCGACACCGGCAGGCCAGCACCTATTGCCGCCGCCATGGGTTCTTCGATCAGGTAGACGTCGGAGGCGCCGGCGCCCAGGGCGGATTCGCGGATGGCGCGGCGCTCGACCTGAGTCGAGCCGCAGGGCACGCAAATGATAATGCGCGGGCTCGGCCTGAACATCGAGCGCGGATGCACCATCTTGATGAACTGTTTGAGCATTTGCTCGGTGACGGTGAAGTCGGCGATTACGCCGTCCTTCATCGGCCGGATCGCCTCTATGTTGCCCGGCACCTTGCCCAGCATGGCCTTGGCTTCCTTGCCGACCGCCTGAATCGATTTCTTGCCTTGCGGGCCGCCCTCGTGACGGATCGCGACCACCGACGGTTCGTCGAGCACAATGCCCTTGCCGCGCACGTAGATCAAGGTGTTGGCGGTGCCGAGGTCGATCGCCAGATCGGTCGAAAACTGGCGCCGGAATGCTTCAAACATGGTGTACGAATCCTGTGGGGAGCGGTCGCCGCTTCGGATGGCTGCCGCCGGGTATCTGGGCGTGCGTGGCCAACTGCAAAGTCACCGCCGAAGCAGGGAAGACCGTTGAGCGCGGGTATTGCCGCTAAACAGCCGATAATACCGCAAGCCCTGCGCCCAACTGCATCGATCATCCAGCCAAAGCCTTGCTTTACAAGCCGTTTCAGCGTCCTTGCGGCCCGCCGGGCAGAACCACCCGCGCCGCCGCATCAAGCTCTACCAGACATGTCCCTCACCCAGTCCGATCTCGGGCGCATCGCCAAACTGGCGCGCCTGGATCTCTCGCCCACCCAGAGTCAACGCTTGCTGTGCGAGCTCAACGGTTTTTTTGATCTGGTCGAGCAGATGAACGCGGTCGACACCAGCGGCGTGGCACCGCTGGCGCACCCCACCGCCGTGATCGACTGCGTGAGCCTGCGTCTGCGCCCCGACGTGGTCAGCGAGCCCGACCAGCGCGAAGCCAACCAGAAAAGTGCCCCTGCCGTCGAGAGCGGCCTGTTTTTGGTGCCCAAGGTGATCGAATGAACGACCTGCACCAACTGGGCGTGGCCGAACTGGCCGCTGCTATTCGCCACAAAAAAACCTCCAGCGTCGAAGCCGCGCAGCACCTGCTGGCGCGCGCCCGCCAGCACGCCAGCCTGGGCGCCTACCTCGCCTTCAACGAAGACCTGAGCCTGGCCCAGGCGAAGGCCGCCGACGCGCGCGTGGCCGCGGGCGAATGCGGCCCGCTGCTGGGCGTGCCGCTGGCGCACAAAGACATCTTCGTCACCCAGGGCCTTCCCACCACCGCCGGCTCGAAGATGCTGCAGGGATACCAGAGCCCGTTCGATGCCACCGTGGTGTCGAAATTGGCGGCGGCCGGCGCCGTGACCCTGGGCAAGCTCAATTGCGACGAGTTCGCCATGGGCAGCAGCAACGAGAACTCAGCCTTCGGCGTGGCCCGCAACCCCTGGGACACGCAGCGCGTACCGGGCGGTTCTTCGGGCGGTTCGGCGGTGGCGGTGGCCGCGCGCCTGGCACCCGCGGCCACCGGCACCGACACCGGCGGCTCCATTCGCCAGCCCGCCAGCTTCACCGGCATCACCGGCATCAAACCCACCTACGGCCGCTGCTCGCGTTACGGCATGGTGGCCTTCGCCTCCAGCCTGGACCAGGCCGGCCCGATGGCGCGCAGCGCCGCCGACTGCGCCACGCTGCTGAGCGTGATGGCCGGCCCCGACATTGACCGCGATTCCACCAGCCTGGACTCGCCCGAAGAGGACTACACGCGCCTGCTCGGGAAACCGCGTGAGGGTGCAAGCGCTGCCCAGCCGCTCAAGGGCTTGCGCATCGGTTTGCCGAAAGAGTTCTTTGGTGCAGGCTGTGCGCCGGACGTGCTGGCCGCCGTGCGCGCCGCGTTGTCCGAATATGAAAAGCTGGGCGCCACGCTGGTCGACATCTCGCTGCCGCGCACCGAGCTGTCGATTCCCGTCTACTACGTCATCGCCCCGGCCGAAGCCTCGTCGAACCTGAGCCGTTTCGACGGCGTGAAGTTCGGCCACCGCGCGGCGCAGTACGACAACCTGACCGAGATGTACAAGAAGTCGCGCAGCGAGGGCTTTGGCCCCGAGGTGCAGCGCCGCATCATGATAGGCACCTATGTGCTGAGCCACGGCTATTACGACGCCTACTACCTGAAGGCGCAGCAGATCCGCCGCCTGATCGCGCAGGATTTCCAGCAGGCCTTCACCCAGTGCGACCTGATCGCCGGCCCGGCCGCACCCACGGTGGCCTGGAAGATAGGCGAGAAGAGCGACGACCCGGTGGCCAACTACCTGGCCGACATCTACACCCTGCCCGCCTCGCTGGCCGGCCTGCCCGGCATGAGCGTGCCGGCCGGCTTTGGCGCGGGCCATCTGCCGGTCGGCCTGCAACTGATCGGCAAGCACTTGCGCGAAGCCGAACTGCTGCAAACGGCCGATGCGTTCCAGCGCGCGACCGACTGGCACCTGTTGACGCCGCAGGGCTATTGATATGCATGACTACGCGGACGCAGCCGAACGTCATTTCTTGAGTGCGGATGCAGTGCACTCAGAGCATCCGGCGACTGCAAGTCATTGTTACGGAATCGCTGCGGAGTGCGTGCTAAAGGCGTTGATGAGCAATCTCCAACCGCAAGTAAATCGAGTATCGCGAAATCACATCGGCGCTAGCTTGTGGGCCGAGTTCGCGAACCATCAAGTACTACAAACGCATCCCAGCCGTGTCGCTGCAGCCACCAAACATCAAGGTGGATTTTCTGGATGGGACGTGGGGCAGCGCTACTTGAATCGGGCGCGTCCGGAGTTCGCCGCTGCTGCGGTTGCGACACACCAAAAAAGCGCGCGAGGTTTGTTGGGACTGTTGCAGTTGGTTCAGAGGGGATTGGCATGACGATTGATCTGCACCTCAAAACGCACGACTGTATTGATGCCATAAGAGGGGCGCTTGAGGCTCACAAAAACGAGTGGCAACAGTACCTCCAGTGTTTCGATCCGCCCTTCAACTCGCTCTTGATCGTTCGAGATTGGCAAGGGCGGGTTCATATTGGGGTGCCGGGGAGCAAAAAATTCGACAAGCTGCCGGAAGCTTCTCGCGCGGCGCTGCGAGCAGCAAGAGATGCACTGGCGGCTGCGACGGGTGTTCTTTTGTTCGAGCCAGATGGGTTTGTTTATTCGGAAGATTTGTTTGATGCTGACGCTTTGTGGGCCGGCACTGACAAGGTGCTTTGGGACGAACTGGACCCGCTTTCGGTGTATTGGATTGAGAGACAGGCGAAAGAAAAGATATGGACTCAGTCGCCATCAGCAGTTGACGGACCTCATCCTTTGCGTGTTGTGTTCTTCGGCATCAAAGGAGGGGTGGGCCGAAGCAGCGCATTGCTGGCGTCGGCGTACTACTTGCTCGCCCAAGGCAAGAAGGTGTTGGTGCTTGATGCTGACTTCGAATCTCCAGGAGTGTCTGCCACGTTGCTTGCTGACGATTTGCGACCCGACTACGGTTTGCTCGACTGGTTTGCGCTTGATGCTATTCGTCCAGAACTCGCCAGTGAACTGATCTCTACCAGACGCTTGGTTGAGCGCAGTGGTCTGGAAGCCACGGTGGTCGGCGAAGGGGCCGTGTGGGTTGCGCCTTCCTTTGGACGAGAGACGCAGGACTACGTCGGCAAGCTGGGGCGTCTGTATCAGGACGTCGCAGAGCAAGGGTATGTGCGGCGATTCAAGCGCCTTTTGGATGGTCTAGAAGCTGAGTTGCAGCCCGATGTCGTCTTGCTGGACTCGCGAGCTGGAGTTGACGATACAGCCGCCGTGGCGCTGACGCAGCTCGATGCTCATGGGCTGTTGTTTGCAACCCATGGGCGGGCGACTTGGGCTGCCTATGGGCACTTGTTCAAACACTGGCAGCATTTCGCTCATCTTCGGGCCGGTGGTGATGACTTCCGATCAAAGCTGCATGTGGTCAGTGCTTTGACGCCGGTCGATGCTGGATACGACCGTGCTTTTCTTGATGCCAGCTACCGACTGTTTTTGGATCATCTTTACGAAGAGCTTAAGGCAGACCAGATGGAGAGTGATGGTTTCAACTACGGTGCCGACGATCCCGATGCACCCCACCGTCCTTGGCGTGTGCGATGGGACGATGTGCTGCGGCACTTCGACCCCATCCAAAACCCCGCACAGTTGGATGCTGCCGTATTTGAAAAAGCATTTGGTGAACTGAAGCAACTCTTGGATCAACTGCTTGGAGCTGAGGACCTTGATCATGAATAGCCAGGAAGCCACTCAACTGAGATCTGAGTTGTTAAATGTGGCTCAAAACTGGCGGTCTGAAGACAAGCCGACGCAGCCGACAGACATCTTCTTTCCACCAGCACATGTCCGCGCATTGGCATTGGATCGACCCCTGGTGATCGGGATGCGTGGTGCTGGCAAGTCGTTCTGGAGCGAGGCGCTGACTACCGAAAGCCTGCGACCCGCCTTGTCCAAAGTGGTCAAGGGGTTCGACAAGTTGCGGTTTGTTGGATCTGTACGGTGGGATGTTGATGCGCTTTCGACACGCTTGCCAGACAGAACTCTCCTGGAAAAGCTGCAAGACTCACTGGAGCCTCGTGTACTTTGGCTAGCCCTGGTGTTGAATGAGTTGCGGTCTCTGTGTGAGGCGAGAGGTGTTGTTATTGGTATGCCCGATCCAACTAGCGATGGTGGTTGGACAGAGGCGCTGCGGTGGGCCGATCGCAACCCAGACGCGCTCATACGTTCACTGGAGCAGATCAACTTAGCCCTGTCGCAATCCGGCGAAGTAGCGCTCGTGGTTTTTGATGCGCTAGATCGGATGCAAGGGCGACTGGCGCACAGCGTTGATTACTTGCGTGGGTTGTTACAACTCCTGTTGGATGCTCGGCAGCTCAAGGGTTTACGATTGAAGGTCTTTTTGCGGGAAGACATGACCAATATGCCCAGCGTGCTGTCCTTTCCCGATGCCTCTAAGTTGGTCAACGAAGCAGTTCATCTCAAATGGACCAGAGAAGACATCTATGCTTTGCATTGGCATAAGCTGGCACAGGGGAGCAAAGGATTTCAAAAGCTCTTGAGTGATACGTTTGGTCCACCGCAACCACAACTGAGCGATGGTTTTTGGCATGAAGTGCTTGTTCAGTCGCCGCCAGATGCAGGGAAACTGACCGAGCTCCTAAAGCTCCTTGCCCCCCCGTACATGGGAAGCAGTCCAACCAAAGGTCACGTTTACACCTGGTGGTACAAGCACTTGGCCGATGGCAAAGACCGAGTAAGCCCACGTACTTTCGCAGCATCCCTCAAAGAAGCTCTCCAGGCATCGCAAAAACCCAACTCAACGTCTGTGCTTATGCCTGCGGATATACAGCATGGCGTGCGAGCCGCAAGTGATGCGCGTGTTGAAGAGTTAAAGGAAGACTACTTCTGGGTTGGCACTGCGCTTGCCGCGTTCAACGAGAGGTTGACGCCAATTACGGTGAAGGAAATTTATGGTGTTTGGAGCGTTGGGGTAGATGGAACACCGACCCCTCGATTGATCAGCGAGCAATGTTCTGCCAAAAGTGTGTTCGTGCCTTGGGATGAAGGCGACAGATTCACTTCCAACAGTCAAAAGCTGCAGGACACCTTGGTCGGGCTCGGTATTTTGATACTTCGCGATGAGGACTCCAGGTTGGATATGCCCGATATCTATCGTCTTGGGTATCGCATCCGCAAGCGTGGTGGTGTGTCGCCACGCAGATGAAGACCGTTGAATTTCAAGCATGACAAAACAATTGCTCATCCAAGGTTACGAAGTCGTGATTGGCTTTGAGACCCACGCCCAACTCGCCACGCAGTCCAAGATTTTCAGCCGCGCGCCCACTGCTTTTGGCGCCGCGCCCAACACCCAGGCGTGCGCGGTCGATCTGGCGCTGCCGGGAACGCTGCCGGTGATGAACCGCGCTGCGGTCGAGCACGCCATTCGCTTCGGACTGGCCGTCGGCGCCCGGGTGGCCGAGCACAGCGTGTTCGCGCGCAAAAACTACTTCTACCCCGACCTGCCCAAGGGCTACCAGATCAGCCAATTCGAGCTCCCGGTGGTGCAAGGCGGCGCGGTCAGTTTCTTCCTGGGTGCCCCTTCGACAGGCTCAGGGCAATCGGAAAAACGAACGGTGCGCCTGGTGCGCGCGCACTTGGAAGAGGACGCCGGCAAATCGCTGCACGAGGCCTTTGACGGCATGAGCGGCATCGACTTCAACCGCGCCGGCACGCCGCTGCTGGAGATCGTGACCGAGCCCGATTTGCGCAGCAGCGCCGAGGCGGTGGCCTATGCCAAGGAGCTGCACAAAATCGTCACCTGGATCGGCATCTGTGACGGCAATATGCAAGAAGGCAGCTTCCGCTGCGACGCCAACGTCTCGGTGCGCAAGCCCGGCGCGCCGCTGGGCACGCGGCGCGAAATCAAGAACCTGAATTCGTTCAAGTTCATGCAGCAAGCGATCGATTTTGAAGCGCGCTGGCAGATCGAGCAGATCGAGGACGGCTGCGCCATCGAGCAAGCCACCGTGCTGTTCGACCCCGAAAGCGGCGAGACGCGTGCCATGCGCAGCAAGGAAGACGCGGCCGATTACCGCTACTTCCCCGACCCGGATTTGCCGCCGCTGGTGATCGATCGCGAGTGGGTCGAGCAGGTGCGCGCGTCTATGCCCGAGCTGCCGCGCGCCATGGCCGAGCGCCTGGTGCGCGAGCACGGACTGCCCGAATACGACGCCAGCACGCTGACGCAAAGCCCGACCATGGCGGCCTACTTCGAGACCGCAGCCAAGGCGTCCGGCCAGGCCAAGATGGCCAGCAACTGGATCATGGGCGAGGTCTCGCGGCGGCTGAACGCAGAGGAAAAAGCGTTCGACGCGGTGCCGGTCAGCGCCGAACAGCTTGCCCAGCTGCTCGCTCGCATCGCCGACGGCACGCTGTCGAACAACGCCGCCAAGCAGGTGTTGGAAGCGCTGTGGACGGCGGCGCAAAGCGATGTCGATGCCTTGATCGAAGCCAAGGGACTCAAACAAATGAGCGACAGCGGCGCGCTGGAAAAAATCATCGACGAAGTGATGGCCGCCAACGCGCCCCTGGTCGAACAATTGCGCGCCGGCAAGGACAAAGCCTTCAACGCCCTGGTCGGCCTGGTAATGAAGGCCAGCCGGGGCAAGGCCAACCCGCAACAGGTCAACGAGCTGCTACAGCAGAAACTGCGCTGAGCGCGCACCCAGCACCTCAGCGCGGCGTGTCCGCGCCGACGACCCAGAGCCCGCTCAACTGGGTCAGCTCTTCGTCAAAGCGCTCCTGAACCCGCTGCCTTTCCTGCCGCTGCTCTTGCAAAAACCGCTGTTGCAACTGCACCTGCTGCGCGTGGCTGTCGTATTTGCGCCTGAGCCAAGGTGGTGCCAGGTTCAGATCGCCGCGGTAAAACTCGAGCTCAGTGTCAATCTCTTGACGCTGGTGCGCCAGCGCCTGCGCCTGCCGCTGCAGCACGGCCATCTCTGCATCGATTTGAGCCAGCGCCTCGCTGCGCTCGCGCTCATGAACCGCCCGAGTGGGAAAACGCATCAGCAAAACGCGCTCGCGGCGCTGTTCCTCGGCCTGGCGCTCGCGCTGCTGCGCATCGAGTCGGCGCTGGGCATCGAGCCGGGCGCGCTCCTCGGGGCTCAGACTGGGCGGAAGCACACGCCGCAGCACGCCGGTGCTGCCCAGCACACGCTGTTCGCGATCGATGCAAGCGGGTATTGGGCGGTCGCTGGTCAGGCGTCGGCCCTGCGCGTCGATGCAGGTGTAGATGTCGGCTGGCGTCTGACCCAGCGCGATCCAGGGCCAGCACAGCAGCGCCAGCCCACCGAGCCGCCACAAGGACTCCAGTCCAGACGAGCGGCTGCGCGGCGCTGGCTGCCACATACGCGTCAGTCCACGCCATAGCGCTGGCGGTAAGCCAGCACACGCTCATAGTGAACGTCCAGCCCGGCACCGGGATGGGCGTGCAGAT
This sequence comes from Hydrogenophaga sp., assembly GCF_014773545.1. Taxonomy (GTDB): domain Bacteria; phylum Pseudomonadota; class Gammaproteobacteria; order Burkholderiales; family Burkholderiaceae_C; genus Hydrogenophaga. The sequence goes on from NZ_SDDV01000011.1 coordinate 62,996, forward strand.
AGTGCAGCAGATCGGTCAGGCGCGCAATCGAGCAGACCTGCAATCCGAGTTGTTGCTGCACGTGCTGCACCGCGCTGTGCGCGACCTCACGCACGCAGCCGTCGGGGCCGATTTCAGTGGCCCGCTCCTGCCTATCGAGCGCGATCAGCACCGCCTGCGCCTTGGCCCCGGCGGCCTCGATCAGCGCAATCGATTCACGCACGGCGGTGCCAGCGCTGATGACGTCGTCGACAATCAAGACCCGGCCCACCAGCGGCGCGCCCACCAAGGTGCCGCCTTCACCGTGGTCTTTGGCTTCCTTGCGGTTGTAGGCAAGCGGCAGCCTGCGGCCTTGGCGCGCCAGCTCGACGGCGAGTGTGGCAGCCAGCGGAATGCCCTTGTAGGCCGGGCCGAATATGAGGTCGAATTCGATGCCGCTGGCCAACAAGGCTTTTGCATAAAATTGCGCCAACCGCCCGAGCTTGGCGCCATCATCGAAGCGCCCGGCATTGAAAAAATACGGACTCAGGCGCCCGGCCTTGGTCTTGAACTCACCCCAGCGCAACACATCCGCGTCAACGCAGAACTGCACAAAATCTTGCGCCAGTGCAGCACCCGCACCTGCTGGCGCCGTGACCGTTGCCGCATCCGCTTGCCCACCCATAAGGAATTCCTTGTTCAAACTGACCACGCTCAACCTCAACGGCATCCGCTCGGCCAGCAGCAAAGGGCTGCAGAGCTGGCTTGTCACGCATCAGCCCGATTGTA
>NZ_SDDV01000012.1 GCF_014773545.1 Hydrogenophaga sp.
TTGCGCTCGACCATGATGGCTTTGAGCACCGCATCGAGTTGCGAAGCGGAAGTCGCGCGCCTGAAGATGGAGCGTGACAGCGCAAAAAAAAGCCGCGGCGTACTGCGCGCAAGACACACAGCCTGCCGGTGGCGCCGGACCTGGTGCAGCGGCGCTGCAACCCCAAGGTTCCCAACCAGCCGTGGTGTGGCGACAGCAGCTACATCGCCACCGACGCGGGCTGGCTGCACCTGGCTGCGGTCATCGACCCGTTCAGTCGCCAGCTGGTGGGCTCGGGCCTGCGGCCGCACATGCAGACCAGCCTGGCCAAGGACGCGCTGGCCATGGCGTGCTGGCGCCGTCGCCCAGAGCCAGGCCGATATTCCGCGGCGACCGGGGCGGCCCGCATTGCAGCGCTGAGTTCCAAGGGGCATCGAAAGACGGGAAGATGCGTTCATCGATGAGCAGCAAGGGCAACTGCTGGGACGACGCGCCGACCGAGAGCTGCTGGGATCGACTGAAAACCGCCGGCGTGCATGGCCACAAATTCGCCACCAAAGAGCAGGCCAAGCAGGCGGTGCCGGACTGGATGGCTTGCTACAATCAGCGCAGGCTGCATGCCTCGCTGGGCTTTCTCAGCCCGATGCCGTTCGAGCAACGCTGGTACGAAGCACAGCGAAAAAAGGCCGCGTAAACCGTGGACTAAGAACCACACGAAACGGGGGCAAGGTCGGTGCGCGCTCTACCGCCAGATCAATGTCCATGGCCCTCAAGTCAACCATTTTCAAAGCGCAGCTGCAAATTGCAGACATAGACCACGGCTATTACGCCGACCACGCGCTCACCCTGGCCCGCCATCCGAGCGAAACCGACGAGCGCATGATGGTGCGCCTGCTGGCGCTGGCGCTGCACGCGCACGACCTGCAAGACCGCTGCCATGGTGACGCTACGCTGACTTTTGGCGCCGGCTTGTCGAATCCGAACGACCCAGACATCTCGTTGACCGACTTCAGCGGCCGCAAACGGCTGTGGATCGAGGTCGGGCAGCCGGACGAAAAGCCGCTGATCAAGGCCTGCGCCCAGGCCGACGCGGTGGCAGTCTACGCTTACGGCAGCGCAGCTCAGGTGTGGTGGCGCGGCGTGGGGGGCAAGCTGGGCCGGCTGAACCGGCTGCAAGTCTGGTACCTGCCCAGCGCTGCGGCTGGCGCCCTGGCCGGCCTGGCCGAGCGCAGCATGCAGTTGCAGGCCACGCTGCAAGAGGGCACGCTGACGCTCTCAAGCGCCCTGGGCAGCATCAGCGTCGAGCCCGTGCGCTGGCAATGAGCTGGTCTGCGCTGCCCTTGGACAACGCACATTCAGCCACGCGGCCCGGTCAATTTACAATGGCAAGCTTTGCAGCGCGCACGCGCGCCGCGTGTTGCTTTTGTGCGCTGCGCGCCGTGCAGCCAGTGCTCTTTTTCTCACCCACCTCAAATCATGCCCATTTATGCCTACGCGTGCGAGTCCTGTGGTCATGCCAAGGACGTGCTGCAAAAACTCTCTGACGCCGCTTTGAGCGTGTGCCCAGCCTGCGGCCAGCCCAGCTTCAAAAAACAACTCACCGCCGCCGGCTTTCAGCTCAAGGGCTCAGGCTGGTACGTGACCGATTTTCGTGACGGCAACAAACCCGCCGCCTCCAGTCCGGGCGCCGCAGACGCCGCTGCCACACCGGCCGCTGCTCAGGCCGCTTGCGCACCGGCCGCCGCTGATGCCGCTGCCAGCAGCACCGCAAAAAGCAGCCCGGCGCCGGCTGCGAGCGGCCCGGCGCCGTCGGCCTAAAGATATTCCGGCAACCCGCTTGTCACCCCGTTGAAAGTAGAACCGACATGGCCATGCGCTCCCACTATTGCGGTCTGGTGACCGAAGCCCTGCTGGGTCAAACCGTCGTCCTGTGTGGCTGGGTCAATCGCCGCCGCGACCACGGCGGCGTCATCTTCATTGACCTGCGCGACCGCGAAGGCAGCGTGCAGGTGGTGTGCGACCCGGACCGCGCCGAGATGTTCAAGACCGCCGAAGACGTGCGCAACGAATTCTGCGTGCAAATCACCGGACTGGTGCGCGCCCGCCCCGAAGGCACGAGCAACGAACAACTCAAGAGCGGCAAGATCGAGTTGCTGTGCCACGAGCTCAAGGTGCTCAACCCCTCGGTGACGCCGCCGTTCCAACTCGACGACGTGCACCTGAGCGAGACCACGCGGCTGACGCACCGTGTGCTCGACCTGCGCCGCCCCTACATGCAAAACAACCTGCTGCTGCGCTACCGCGTGACGATGGAGGTGCGCAAGTTTCTGGATGCGAATGGCTTCATCGACATCGAAACCCCGATGCTGACCAAGAGCACGCCCGAAGGCGCGCGCGACTATCTGGTGCCCAGCCGGGTACAAGACGGCCACTTTTTCGCGCTGCCGCAGTCACCCCAGTTGTTCAAGCAGTTGCTGATGGTGGCCGGCTTTGACCGCTATTACCAGATCACCAAGTGCTTTCGCGACGAAGACCTGCGCGCCGACCGGCAACCCGAATTCACCCAGATCGACATCGAGACCTCGTTCCTGGACGAGCAAGACATTCGTGACTTGTTCCAGGACTTGATCAAAACGGTGTTCCAAAATACCCTGGGCATAGACTTGGGCCAATTCCCGGTCATGAGCTACGCCCAGGCGATGCAGCGCTTTGGCTCGGACAAACCCGACTTGCGCGTCCCACTCGAATTCACCGAGCTCACCGAGCTCATGCGCGACGTCGACTTCAAAGTCTTCAGCGCCCCGGCACAGATGAAAAATGGCCGCGTGGTGGCGCTGCGCGTGCCCGGCGGCGCCGAAATCAGCCGCAGCGAAATCGACGCCTACACCGACTTCGTAAAAATCTACGGCGCCAAGGGTCTGGCCTGGATCAAGGTCAACGACGTGACCAAGGGCCGCGACGGCTTGCAAAGCCCGATCGTGAAAAACCTGCACGACAGCGCCGTAACCGACATCCTGGCGCGCAGCGGCGCGCAAGACGGTGACATCCTCTTTTTTGGCGCCGACAAGGTCAAGATCGTCAACGACGCCATGGGCGCGCTGCGGGTCAAAATCGGTCACAGCGAATTCGGCCAGAAAAAAGGCCTGCTCCAAGACCGCTGGGCGCCCCTGTGGGTGGTGGACTTCCCGATGTTCGAGCACGACGAAGAAGCCGACCGCTGGGCCGCCGTGCACCACCCCTTCACCGCGCCCAAGGACGGGCACGAGGACTGGATGCTCAGCGCACCCGAGAAATGCATCTCCAAGGGCTACGACATGGTGCTCAACGGCTGGGAAATTGGCGGCGGCTCGGTGCGCATCCACCGCGCCGACGTGCAGCAAAAGGTGTTCGACGCACTCCACATCACGCCCGCGCAGGCGCAGCAAAAATTTGGCTTCCTGCTCGACGCCTTGCAGTACGGCGCGCCGCCGCACGGCGGCCTGGCCTTCGGCCTGGACCGCATCGTCACCCTGATGACCGGCGCCGATTCCATCCGCGACGTGATTGCCTTCCCCAAGACCCAGCGCGCCCAGTGCCTGCTGACGCAAGCGCCGTCGCTGGTGGAAGAAAAGCAGTTGCGCGAGCTGCACATCCGGCTGCGCAATGCCGACACGAATAAAACCGCCTAAACCCGACTGCCGCCGCGGCCACCATGCTATGCTAGACGGCACTGCATTCGGGTATTCGTCCCGGCGGCGCTTCGTTTTTTCAGCATGAAACCCTTTTGAAAGACACCGACCATGAACGATTTTGCAAGTGAAACGCTGGCCTCTCGTCAAAAACTGGTGGCCGATTTGCAGCGGGTGATCACTGACGCCGAGGAGCTGCTGCAAGTGACTGCGCACCAGACCGGCGACAAAGTGGTCGAGTTGCGCGCGCGCATCGCGGAGAACCTGCGCCAGGCCCGCTACAAGCTGGTCGACGCCGAAGCAGCCATCAAGGACAAGGCCCAGCAGGCGTGCCGCGCAACCGACGACTACGTGCACGAACACCCCTGGCTGGCCATTGGCACCGCCGCCAGCCTGGGCCTGGTGCTCGGCCTGCTGCTGGGCGGTCGCCGCTGAAGACGGGCGACGACCAGCGCATGGCTGCTTCGCCTGTGCGCCTCGCGGCTTCGTTGCGCGGCTTGACAGCCAGTCTGCTCGAGCTGCTGCAACTGCGACTGGAACTGCTCAGCATCGAGGCGCAAGAAGCGCTGCAGCGTGTCGGCGGCCTGCTGGTCTGCGCCGCGCTGGCGCTGGTGTTTCTCTCGCTCGGCCTGGGTTTTCTGGCCGTTTTGCTCACCGTAGCTCTGTGGGACAGCCACCGCCTGCTGGCGCTGGCTGTGTTTGCCACGCTGTTTCTGGCGCTCGCTGCAGCCTGCGTCTTTGCGGCGCACCACTACCTGCGCGGTGTTGCACGCCTGTTTGGCGCCAGCATCGAGGAATTGCGGCAAGACCGCGAGAGCCTGCGTTCATGAGCGGCGCCAGCACCGATCTGGCGCTGCGCCGCCAGCGCCTGGTGCAACGCAGCACGCAGTTGCGCCTGCAATTGCAGCAACAAGCGCAGCAGATGCAACCGGCGTTCCACGCTGCCGACCGGCTGCAAGACGGCTGGCACTGGCTGCGCCGCCACCCCGGCGTGGCGGCAACGGGCCTGGCCGCGCTGTTGCTGTGGCGACCGCGCCAGGCCTTCAGCCTGAGTCTGCGCGCTTGGTCGCTCTGGCGGCTGTGGCAAAGGCTGCGCCACGCAGGCGGGTCGGCGCGCGCTTGGTTTTAAGCCCCATGCCTGCGCGACGCTGGCAAGCGCGCGCACCCACACACCTGAGCGGGCCGCTGCTCATTAACGTGAAAGTTGGGCCGCGACTCACTTCGCTCCCCTCTCCCGTGCGCGGGAGATGGGTTGGGGGTGAGGGAGAACGGGCAGGATTTTCAGTGCACAGGCCTTGATGGCATGATCGGCGCATGAGCATTTTGCGAGTCGCCACCTACAACATCCACAAAGGCGTGCGGGGCCTGGGGCCGTCGCGGCGGCTGGAAATTCACAACCTGGCGCACGCGGTCGAGCAGTTCGACGCCGACCTGGTCTGCCTGCAAGAAGTGCGCCGACATCACCGCAAGCTCGAGCGGCACTTCACCCGCTGGCCCAGCCTGGATCAGGCGGGTTACCTCTCCCCAGAAGGCTACGAATCGATCTACCGCACCAACGCCGTAACGCGCCACGGTGAACACGGCAACGCGCTGCTGTCGCGCTGGCCGGTGCTGGGCAGCCAACACTCTGATGTATCAGACTACCGTTTCGAGCAGCGCGGCCTGCTGCATGTGCAGTTGCTGGTGGAACAAGCGGTCTTGCACGTGGTGGTGGTACACCTGAGCCTGATCCACGCCAGCCGCGAGCGCCAGGTGCAGCGCTTGGGAAAATACCTTGAACACCACGTGCCGGCCAGCGCCGCCTTGATCGTGGCCGGTGACTTCAACGACTGGGGCGCCAAGCTGCTGCGCCCCATGGCCGCGCTCGATCTGCGCACCTTCGAGGGCATTCGCCTGGCGACTTTCCCCTCGCGGCTGCCGCTGCTGCATCTCGATCGCATCTATGTGCGCGGCTTGCGCTTGGTCTCAGCCCATGTGCCGCATGGGCAGGTCTGGTCGCGCATGTCCGATCATCTGCCGCTGATTGCGGAACTGGAATGGTGAGAGCCTTTGCCCTTGGCAAGCAAAGCGGCGCCCGTTCGACCAGCGGCACGCGCAACGGGGGTCACCAGTTGCTGCTGCTGCAAGGCGGCGACGAGCTGTTTCCGGCGCTGGTCGAGGCCATGGACGCCGCGCGCTCACTGGTGCACCTGGAGACTTACATTTTCCAATTTGCTGGCTCGGCCCTGAGCGTGGCGCAGGCGTTGGAGCGCGCCGCACAGCGCGGCGTGCAGGTGCGACTGGTGGTCGACGGCATCGGCACGCCCAAGGTGCCGCTCGAATGGCAGCAACGCTTTTCCCGCGCCGGTGTGCACTGGCGCACTTTCGCGCCGCTGGGCACACTGAGTCTGTTGATCCCGAGCCGCTGGCGCCGGCTGCACCGCAAACTGTGCGTGGTCGACGGCACGATTGGTTTTTGTGGCGGCATCAACATCATCGACGACCTAGACGATGTGGCGCTCGGTCGCCTGAGCGAACCCCGGCTGGACTTCTCGCTGCGCGTCAGCGGCCCATTGGTGCGCAACATGGTGGCGGCCATGGAGACGCTTTGGCGCCGTTTGCAGGTGGTGCGCAAAGCCAGCCAGGGCGAACTCAAGGCGACCTGGAAGGCGCTGCGCAAGACCCACCCGGTGGGTGACTTCTCCCGCATACTGCAAAAATTCGAGGCCCGCGTTGGCCTGGGCCCTGCGCACACAGCGCAGCAACTGCCCCAGGGAGTCGACGATGCGCACGCTGTCTTGCTGCTGCGCGACAACCTGAGCAACCGGCACGACATCGAGCGCGCCTATCTGCGCTCGATCGCCACCGCTCGGCGCGACATCGTGATCGCCAACGGTTATTTCATTCCCGGCCGAAAAATGCGTCGCGCCCTTATGCTGGCCGCGCGCCGCGGCGTGCGCGTGCGCTTGTTGCTGCACGGCAAATACGAGCATTTTCTGCAATACCGCGCTGCCCGCCCGGTGTTTCAATGGCTGGTCGATGCCGGGGTGGAGATTTATGAATACGCGCCCAGCGCCCTGCACGCCAAGGTGGCGGTGATTGACCAGCGCTGGGCCACGGTGGGATCGACCAACCTCGACCCAGTGTCGCTGCTGCTGGCGCGCGAGGCCGACGTCATGACCAGCGACCGACGTTTTTGCGCCCTGCTGCACCACCGTCTCGATGGCCTGGTGCTGCACGCCGGGCAGCGGCTCGACGCCAGCGCCCTCAGCTTGCGTCCCTGGCACCAGCGCATGCTAGACCGCATCGCCTTTGGCCTGATGCGTGCTTCGCTGTTTGTCACCGGGCACCGCTACTGAGAGGCTGAGCCCGCAGCAGCCTGGCAAAAACCCTGTCACAGCACCGGTTGTTAGGCCGCGCCGGGCTGGGTGTTAGCATCCCCCATGCTCATGAAAAACGACCTGTCCATGACCCGCACCACCGACAGTCACGAAGACCTGGGTCTGCCCGTATCGGTCAAAATTCGCGAGCGGCTGCGCGCGGCGCGCCAGCGTTTTCACTCGAACGACAACATTTCCTCCTTCATCGAACCAGGTGAACTCGAGCAACTGCTCGACGAGGTCAGCGAAAAGATGCAAGGCGTGCTCGACAGCATGGTGATCGACACCGACAGCGACCACAACACCAGCAACACCGCGCGCCGGGTGGCCAAAATGTACCTGAGCGAAGTCTTCAACGGGCGCTACGTCAAGGCCCCCAGCGTGACCGAATTCCCCAACGCCGAGCACCTGAACGAGCTCATGATCGTCGGCCCGATCACCGTGCGCAGCGCCTGCAGCCACCACTTCTGCCCGGTGATAGGCAAAATCTGGATCGGCGTCATGCCCAACGAGCACACCAACGTGATCGGCCTGTCCAAATACGCCCGGCTGGCCGAGTGGATCATGGGCCGACCGCAGATTCAGGAGGAAGCGGTGGTGCAACTGGCCGACCTGATTCAAGAAAAGACTCAACCCGACGGCCTGGCCATCGTGATGGAGGCAAGCCACTACTGCATGGCCTGGCGGGGCGTCAAAGACATGGACAGCAAAATGATCAACTCAGTCATGCGTGGCGTGTTTCTGAAGGATCCGAACCTGCGGCGCGAGTTTTTATCGCTCATTCCGCGTTAACGGGCATGACTTTAAAAGGCGCCCCAAAAAATGAAAGTCCTGCCCGTTCTCCCTCACCCCCAACCCCTCTCCCGCACGCGGGACAGGGGATCGAAGTGAGTCGAGGACCGACTTTCACGTTAAAGCCCACCGGAGAACGTCATGCTGGTACGCCTGCTCTATGTCAGCCGTGCGGTCGATCCGAACTGCTGCGCAGCCATTGAATCGATCCTGGAAGTCTCGCGCGCGCACAATCTGCAGCACGGCATCACCGGTGTGCTGTGCTACGGCGGCGGCACTTTCTTGCAAGCCATCGAGGGCGGGCGCGGCGCGGTCAACCAGCTCTACAACCACATCGTGGTCGATCGTCGGCACGCCGACGTGCTGCTGCTGTACTACGAAGAAATCAGCGAACGGCGCTTTGGCGGCTGGACCATGGGTCAGGTCAACCTCGCCAAGGTCAACACTTCCATCGTGCTGAAGTATTCCGAACGCCCCGAGTTCGACCCCTACGCGGTGTCCGGCCAAGTCTCGCTGGCTCTACTGGAAGAACTGATGGCCACCGCCAGCATCATTGGCCGGGCCTAAGAGCCTGCTCCGGTGCGCGGGCCCAAGCCACTTTTCCTGGTCTGCTTGCTGGCCTGCTTGCTGGCGGCACTGCTGCTTGCTCCCGTCAGCGCCAGCGCCAAGACGCCACCGGTGTACGCCGCGCGCGTGACCTGGGTGGTCGACGGCGACACCTTGTGGGCCAGACCGCTGAGCGGCGGGCGCGCGGTCAAATTGCGCCTACACGGCATCGACGCACCGGAAATCTGCCAGGCTGGCGGGCCGGTCGCGCGCGCCGCCCTGAGCCTGCGCGCGCACCGGCAGGTGGTTCAGGTGCGCACGAAGTACCGCGACCGCTATGGCCGCGCTGTGGTGCAGTTGCACCAGAACAACGAGGATCTCGCGGCATCGATGGTGCGCGCCGGCCAGGCCTGGTCGGACCACAGTGGGCGCAGCCTGGGGCCGTATGCGGCCGAAGAAGCACAGGCGCGGGTGCAGCGCCGCGGCCTGTTTCAGCAGCGCAACGCAGAAATACCGCGTGATTTTCGCCGCCGCCACGGGCCCTGCCCACGACCTTGAAGCGACCGGCTGCCAGTGGACAATCTCGGTTGAATGGGGGAACACCATGTGCTGGATCATCACGATTGCCGTCATGCCAGACGCCGTCCCGCTGGCCCAAGCCTGGCAGCGGGGAAGAACGGGTTTGAACGTGCTGCGCACCCAGCGCCCGGAAGATGTGCAGGCTTTTCCGCCGGGTCTGGCGGTGCTGGATGTATTGAAAGGCGGCTGTTCCTGCGCCCTCATGCCCGCGTTGCCCGTGCGCCGGATGGAAATCACCGCCGATCAGGACAAGCTGCGCGACCGCTACCGGCGCCTTGGTTGGTCGGCCGCCAAAACCGAGCGCGCCGTGCAGGCGCGTATTCATGACTCGGAAAAAAAACCGCCGCCGGACCATTCAGATCATCTGCGCCTGCGCGCGGCGCTGGCGCAACTGGCCGAATGCGCCGGCCCGGTGTACGTGCTCGCGCAATGGCTGGGCCGCGAGGCGCAAGAATGCTCACCAGCAGCCGTGACTTTAACGCCGCAAGCGTTTCTGGAACAAGGCTTTGCGCCGCAGACGCTGGTCGTCATCCGCCCCGGTTTCACTCGCACACAAGGAACCAACACATGGACGCGCCCAACTGGGTAGTCATTCTCGTCGCCATCTTCGGCATTGCCGCCGCCGTCCTGCTCATGATGGTGCTATCCGATGTCTACCGCGCGCTCAAGCGTCGGCTGGCGACCGACAAGAATGATCCGCTCTTCGTCCCAGGGTTTTTTGACCGCGATGAAGTGGTCAACGTGCATTTGCGAGATCACACCCTGATGCCCCGGCTGCGCCTGCTGGGGTTTCGGCGCAAGAACGCGCACATCGAGGATGCGCCGCCGCAGCTCATGGGCATGGTCGCGTTCCAAACCGAGGACGGCAGGCGGGTGCTGATAGACCCCAACGCCATCAAGATGCTCGAAGCCGTGCCGGCGCATGCCACCCCGGCGCAACTGCTGGCCGACGACCTCGAACGGCATCTGGCGGGCAAGCTCAAGCTGGACGCGATCAAGCAGCGAATGCAGGCCGGCGGATATGGCGAGCGCTCACAATACGCCGCGTTGCCGCACTATTTCGACGACGCCGACATCCGCGCCCGCGATGCCGGATACAAGGCCATGCAGCAGCACGCCTTGCGCCGCTACATTGGCCTGCTGCGCGCGCAAGCCGATGCGGCGCAGTTGGGTTCGATCAGTTTTCTGGAAAAAGGGGAAAGGTCGGCATGATGGAAATGCAAACTCAAACCGCCGCCGCGCTGGCGATGTTCGCAAGTGCGGTTTTTGTATGGCTGCTGTGGGGTTTTTTCTGGCTGCGCCGGCGCCTGCGCGAACCGGCGAATGGCCGCCTGGCAGATGCGCGCGAGATCGGTCTGGGCTGGTGGCGCTGGAGCGGGCTGAGTCTGATGTTCGGCAGCGTGGGCATGGCCGCGGTTGTCCTGTTGTTGTCCGCGCAAGACGCCGCGCCGGGTGATTGGATAGCCGTTCTGTTTATTGGCGCGTTCGCGGGCGGCGGCACACTGACCGGCTGGCTGCTGTGGCGCACCCGCATCCGCGTCAGCGCGGCAGGCGTGCAGGGCTACTGCGCGGCCCTGCTGCCGCGCTACCTGGCCTGGGACGACATCCGGCAGGCGCGCTACAGCGCCTTCATGGAAGCCATCAAACTGACCGGCACGACAGGCAAGCCCCCCGTCTATGTGTCGGCGTATATCGACGATTTCGCGGGTTTTATGCGCACCCTGCGTGAACGCGCCCCGGCGGCGCAGATAAGCATCGACGCGAAAACAAGGGCGGAAGATCTGATGCAGACGGGGCATTTCGAGAGCCTGGAAAAACACGCCCTGACCGGCTTCGCGCTAGCGAGTGCCGTCTTCGCGCTTACGCTGCCTGTCCTCCCGCCGCACCTGCCCGCGCTGGCGCTGGCGGGCGGCGCCGGGGCGCTGCTCGCCGCCTTCCCCATCCTGCGCCGGCTGCGGCCCCGGCTTTCTGAGCGCGCTCCCATGGTCGGGAATCTGATACAGGGCGCGGCGCTATTCGCTTCAATAGTCATGCTGCCCCGAGCGATTTCCCGCCACGAGGCGCATCTGGGTGGGCCAGACGCGATCAGCAGTGGCGAGGGCCTGATCCTGCTCATGCAATATCTCAGCTTTTCCATGCTGACGCCATTCCTGCTGCTGCTCGCCGCCAAACGGCTCTGTCCGAAACACTTCAGCCTGCCTGAAAACAGGAACAACACATGACTCCGGCCGGCCCGCTCAACGGCGCGATACTGGCTGTGAAGGTGCAGCGCCCCACCTGCCTGGGTATGTTGCTTCCCCCTCGCCCTGGTTGTGCCGGAATTGCGCCGCGCTGCAGCCACCTGGCCGCGCGCCAGGCTGGGCTGCCCAGTCTGCCACCGCGCCATGCCCAGCGCGGCACATGAAGGCATCGAAATCGAACTCTGCCACCACTGCACTGGCTCGACCCCCTGCAAATCGGCCGCATGGCGGAGCCGCCAGCTCTCTTAGGCAGATGCCGACCCGCACACGCTACAACGCGGATTTTGCGGCAGCGCGATTTCCGTGCACGACAGCTCGCGCCCGTCGAACAGCAGCAGCCGCCCGCTCAGGCGCGAGCCCAGGCCACACAGCAGCTTGAGCGCCTCGGCCGCCTGCATAGAACCCATGATGCCCACCAGCGGCGCAAACACGCCCAGAGTGGCGCAGCGCGTCTCTTGCACCTCGCTGTGCTCTGGAAACACACAGGCGTAGCAGGCCTGGCCGCTCGTGCGCGCATCAAACACGCCGAGTTGACCATCCATGCGGATCGCCGCACCCGAGACCAGCGGCTTGCGCTGCTGCACACAGGCGCGGTTGATCAGGTGCCGGGTGGCAAAGTTGTCGGTGCAGTCGAGCACCACGTCGGCCTGCGCCACCAGGGCGTCGAGCAAGGGCGCGTCGGCACGCTGCACCAGGGCGCGCACCTGCGGGTCGGGGTTGAGGGCGGCAATCGCCGTGTGCACCGATTCGGCCTTGGGCCGACCCAGCCGCGCGAGGTTGTGCGCAATCTGGCGCTGCAGGTTGGTGGCATCGACCAGGTCGTCATCGACCACCGTGATGCGGCCCACGCCGGCGCCGCCCAGGTAGAGCGCCGCCGGCGAACCCAGCCCACCCGCACCGATGATGAGCGCGTGCGCACCCAGCAAGCGCTGCTGGCCTTCGACGCCGATCTCTTCGAGCAGGATGTGGCGCGAGTAGCGCAGCAGTTGCTGGTCGCTCAGGTCCGGCCCGGGGCCAAACGCCGCGCCGTGCGTCATGCTGGCCTTGGCCTGCGGGCGGTGCACGCTCAGTTTTCCTTCTTCTCGGGGCTGCGCACCGTCAGCGTGGTGCTGACCTGCACCGGCTGGCCCTTGAGGTGGTTGAGGGCTTGCTGCAACTGGAAGTCGCGCTCGCTGCCAAATTCGGGCACCAGCCGCTGGCCAGGGTTTTTGCGCGCCTCTTCCTCCAGCCGCAGGCGCGCTTGCTCACGCGCGAGTTCACGCTGCTTTTCTTCGGCGCGGCGCTCGTCGGTCATCGGCGCCCCGACTGCAGCGCCATTGCCCAGGTGTTTGTCCAGATCGGCCTCGCGGGTGCGCAACAGGGCAAACAGATTGCCTTCGGCGGTTTCGTCGACCATCACGCTGGGAACGATGCCGGTGGCCTGGATCGACGTGCCCAGCGGCGTGTAGTAGCGCGCCGTGGTGAGCTTCAAGCCGGTGTCGGGCCCGAGCGGGCGCACGGTCTGCACCGAACCCTTGCCGAAAGTCTGGCTGCCCATGACGGTGGCACGGCGGTGGTCTTGCAGGGCACCGGCGACGATTTCGCTCGCCGAGGCCGAACCTTCATTGACCAGCACCACCAGCGGCAGCGACCTCAGCTTGCCCCGCGTGGTTTCAGTCAGACGCTGAATCGGGTCGGTACCGCCACGGCGCAAAAAATGCTGCGGAATGGTTTTGTAGATAAAGCGGCTTTCTTCCAGTTGGCCGTTGGTGGACACCACGGTCACGTTCTCGGGCAGGAAAGCGGCCGACAAGGCCACCGCAGCGTCCAGCAGGCCGCCGGGGTTGTTGCGCATGTCCAGCACCAAGCCCTTGAGCTGGGGCTCGGCACGGTAAATCTCCTCCATGCGGAGCACGAAGTCTTCGACCGTGCGCTCCTGGAACTGCGACACCCGCACCCAGGCGAAGCCGGGCTCGACCACCCGTGCGCGCACGCTCTGGGTTCTGATTTCCTCCCGCGTGATCGTCACCGGGAAGCTGCGGTTTTCGTCCCGGCGAAAAATGGTCAGCAACACTTGGGTGCGCGGCTCACCGCGCATCAGACGCACCGCCTCGTTGATGCTCAGACCTCTGACCGGGGTGGAGTCGATACGGGTGATCAGGTCGCCGGTCTTGAGGCCGGCGCGAAAAGCAGGCGAACCTTCGATCGGCGAGACCACTTTGACCAGGCCGTCTTCCATCGTGATTTCGATCCCGACGCCGACGAAGCGCCCGGCCGTGCCCTCGCGAAATTCCTTGAACGACTTTTTGTCGAAGTACTGCGAGTGCGGGTCCAGGCTGCTGACCATGCCGGAGATGGCCGCGGAGATCAGCTTTCTCTCGTCGACCGGCTCTACATAGTCGGTTTTGATGATGCCGAACACCGCCGCGAGCTGCTGCAACTCCTCCAGCGGCAACGGCGCCAAGCTGGCGCGCGCCACCGCCTGCAACTGCACTGTGGCCATGGCCCCGGCAAGTGCGCCAACGGCCAGCCAGCCCGCGATCTTCAGCTTGTAAGCCACCTGTTTACCCATTGAAATTTCCCCGTGAATGACCGCGCCGAACCGACCCCCGCCGGCTCAATATACACCTTGGAGGAGTGCGGCGGGTTTCGGTTCCTCGCGGGCGCCGCATCGGCGAACACTGAGCCACTGATCCGGCCCTTTGAATGTTGGAAGCTGCATCGGGGGCCGGGTCAGCAGACGCGGCTTGCGCAGCGATCAAGCCTTGCCCTGCGCCGCCACGGCGGCAGCGGCGCGCTCGGCTGCCTCGGCGTCACCCAGGTAGTAGCGCCGGATCGCGCGCAGGTCTTGATCGAGCTCGTAGACCAGCGGGATGCCGTTCGGGATGTTCAGGCCAACGATGTCGGCGTCGGACATGCCGTCCAGGTATTTGACCAGGGCACGGATGCTGTTGCCGTGTGCGGCCACCAGCACCCGCTGGCCGGCACCGATCGCCGGTGCCAGGCTGTCGCTCCAGAATGGCAGCACGCGCGCGACCGTGTCTTTGAGGCATTCGGTCAGCGGCACCTGCGCCGGATCGAGCTGCTGGTAGCGGCGATCGCTGCGTTCGCAGCGCGGGTCGCCGGGTTCGAGCGCGGGCGGCGGGGTGTCATAGCTGCGGCGCCAGATCAGAATCTGCTGATCCCCATACTGGCGCGCCAGATCGGCCTTGCTCAAACCCTGCAAGGCACCGTAATGGCGTTCATTGAGGCGCCAACTGTGCTGCACCGCCAGCCAGGTACGATCCATCTCGTCGAGTACGTGCCAGAGCGTGCGTGTGGCGCGCTTGAGCACGCTGGTGCAGGCCAGATCAAAGTCGTAGCCCTCGGCCTGAAGCAGGCGCCCGGCGTTTTTCGCCTGCTCAACGCCGGCTGGCGTGAGGTCTACGTCGGTCCAGCCGGTGAAACGGTTCTCCAGATTCCAAGTTGATTCGCCGTGCCGAATCAGGACCAGTTTGTACATGATTGCTTTCTGTCGGTTCAGGAAAGACGCACAGCGGGCCCGCCGGTGCAACCCGGGCATTCTAAAATCCCCAACTTAACTGAAAGGCGCCACCGTGGATTTTTTTCTTGAAAACTGGATTTTGATTTCGATCGCGGTGTTTGCCGCTGCCATGCTGCTGTGGCCAGCGCTGGTTCCCGGTGCGCGCGGCAACGCACTCAGTCCAGAGCAGGCGGTGCAGTGGATGAACCGCGAAAAAGCGCTGGTGATCGACGTCTGCAGCGCAGAAGAATTTGCCGCCGGCCACATTCTGGGCGCCAAGAACCTGCCGCTGGAGAGCTTGTCGGCCAAATTGCCCGGAACGGTGAAAAACAAAAGCGCCCCCTTGTTGCTGACGTGCGCATCGGGTGTGCGCTCTGGCCGAGCACTGGCCGAGGCGAAAAAACTCGGCTACGAGAACCTGCGCTCGCTGGCCGGTGGCATGCGCGCCTGGCGCAGCGCCAATTTGCCGGTCGAGAAAAAAACCTGAGCACGCCGGACGTGGCCATGAGCAAAGTTATCCTCTACACCAGCGCTTATTGTCCCTATTGCAGCCGCGCCAAGACCTTGCTGGAAAATCGTGGCGTGCGCGACATCGACGAGCGCTGCGTCGACGGCCGGCCTGAGTTGCGCGCCCAGATGACGCAATTGACCGGACGCACCAGCGTACCGCAGATTTTCATCGGCCAGACCCACGTCGGCGGTTGCGACGACTTGCACGCCCTGGACGCCGGCGGCGGGCTCGGGCCGCTGCTGCGGGCCTGATGCCTGCGCTGCGTCACGGCGGGCTGACATAATCGCCCCCGGCAAGCGCTGCCAGCACGCCAGCCCGGCGGGCTTGACTGATCCCCTTCGCAGCCCCTTTTCACACCTCGCACCATGGCCGATACTCCAAACCCCGTGTTTCAGATTCAGCGCGTCTACCTGAAGGAAGCCTCGCTCGAACAACCCAACTCACCGGCCATCTTGCTCGCGCAAGAGCAGCCGACGGTGGACATCCAGCTCGGCGTCGAGTCCGGCGTGGTGGCTGAGGGCATTTACGAGGTCTGCGTCACCGCCACCGTGACGACCAAGGTCAAGGACAAAACGGTATTTCTGGTCGAATCCCGACAGGCCGGCATTTTCGAGATTCGCCACCTGCCACAAGAGCAAATGGGCCAGGTGCTGGGCATTGCCTGCGCGCAAATCGTCTACCCCTATTTGCGCAGCAACGTCGCTGACCTGATCCAGCGCGGCGGCTTTCCTCCGGTGCACATGGCCGAGATCAACTTCCAGGCCATGTACGAGCAACAAATGGCACAGGCCGCGCAAGACGCGCAAGACGCACCACGCATCCTCACGTCGTAAGGCCGAACGCGCGGCAGCGGCAGCAGCCACGCTCTGGCGGCCCGGCAGTCCGCTGTCCCGCGGGCTGCTGATAGACGTGTGAACCCCCTCCCATGATCCGCATCGCTGAACTCAAGCTGGCGCTGACCGAAGTCCCGTGCGAACAGCGCCGCGCCGCTGATGCCGGTGCCGAAACGAAAGCAGACCGCGCGCCGCCACCGCACCCGCTGGCAGCCCTGCAGCGGCTGGCGGCGCAAGCCCTGGGCATTGACCCGGCAGCGATTGCAGACCTGCACGTATTCAAGCGCAGCTTTGATGCGCGCAAGGCCGAGTTGTACGCGGTCTACACGGTTGACCTGACGCTAACTGACCCGGCGGCAGCACCCGCGCTGCTGGCGCGGCACGCCGCAGCGGCGCAGATTCAAGCCACGCCCGACATGCGCTGGCAGCCACCCGGTCACGCGCTGGCCGACTGGCCGCGCAGCGAGGACGAGCGCCCGCTGGTGGTGGGACTGGGGCCCTGCGGCTTGTTGGCGGCGCTGACGCTGGCGCAAATGGGCTTGCGCCCGATCGTGCTCGAACGCGGCAAGCCGGTACGCGAGCGCACCCAGGACACCTGGGGGCTGTGGCGCAAACACGAGCTCAACCCACACAGCAACGTGCAATTCGGCGAAGGCGGCGCCGGCTTGTTCTCCGACGGCAAGCTCTACAGCCAGATCAAAGACCCGCGCTATCTGGGCCGTCAGGTGATGCGCGAATTTGTCGCTGCGGGTGCGCCGCCGGAAATTCTGAGTATGGCGCACCCGCACATCGGCACCTTCAAGCTGGTTCGGGTGGTGGAGGCGATGCGCAAGAAAATCATGGCTCTGGGCGGTGAAATTCGCTTTCAGCACCAGGTCTGCGGTCTGCTGCTCAGGCCTGCTGCGAACGGCCAGCGCCTGCGCGGTCTGTTGGTGCGCCGGCAGGGCGACGGCCAGACCCTCACGCTGCCTGCGCAGCGCGTGGTGCTGGCGCTGGGCCACAGCGCGCGCGACACCTTCACCGTGCTGCACGACGCGGGTGTCGCGCTACAGGCCAAGCCGTTTTCGGTTGGCTTTCGGATCGAACACCCCCAACACCTGATCGACCGTGCGCGCTGGGGCCGCCACGCCGGTCACCCGCTGCTGGGTGCAGCCGACTACAAACTGGTGCACCACGCCCGCAACGGCCGCAGCGTCTACAGCTTTTGCATGTGCCCCGGCGGCACGGTGGTAGCCGCCACTTCAGAGCCCGGGCGCGTGGTCACCAACGGCATGAGCCAGTATTCGCGCAACGAACGCAACGCCAACGCCGCACTGGTGGTCGGTATAGAGCCGAGCGATTTTCCCGGCGGCCAAGACAGCGAACTGGCGCTGTGGACGGCGGCGTTTGGCGCCAGCGACGGCGCACGCTACGCCGCACAGGCGCAGGCTCTGGCAGACCAGGGCCAGACCCACGCGCTGGCCGGCATCGTGCTGCAGCGCGCGCTGGAAGCGCGCGCCTTCGACCTGGGCGGCGGCCATTTCAATGCCCCGGCACAACGGGTGGGCGACTTTCTGGCGCAGCGGCCCAGCGTGGCGCTGGGTGCGGTACAGCCCTCGTACCAACCCGGCGTCACACTGGTCGATCTGAACAGCGCCCTGCCCGCGTACGCCACGGC
Source organism: Hydrogenophaga sp. (assembly GCF_014773545.1). Taxonomy (GTDB): domain Bacteria; phylum Pseudomonadota; class Gammaproteobacteria; order Burkholderiales; family Burkholderiaceae_C; genus Hydrogenophaga. The sequence continues at coordinate 17,667 of NZ_SDDV01000012.1, forward strand.
GGCGCTGCGTGAAGCAATTGTGGTCTTTGGCCGCAAGATCAAGGGCTACGACATGGCCGACGCCGTGCTCACCGGCGTCGAGACGCGCACCTCGTCGCCGCTGCGCATTGCGCGCGGCGACGACTTGCAAAGCATCAACACGCGCGGCCTATACCCGGCTGGCGAGGGTGCGGGCTATGCGGGTGGCATTTTGTCGGCCGGGATCGACGGCATCAAAGTGGCCGAGGCGCTGGCGCGCGAGCTGCTGGGCCTGCCAGCGGACGCACGCACGGCGCCGCCGCCGCAGGGGTCAGAACCGCCTTGAAGAAGGCGTTGTCGCGCCTCAGACGCCCTCGACGACCAAAGCCCGACAGGCGCCTAGCCGCTGATGAGCTGTTGCAATTCGCCCGACTCGTACATCTGCGTCATGATGTCGGAGCCGCCGATGAATTCGCCGCGCACGTAGAGCTGCGGAACGGTCGGCCAGTTGCTGTATTCCTTGATGCCTTGACGTATGCCTTCGTCTTCCAGCACGTTGATCGCTTTGACCGCCTTGGGGTCGACGCCGCAGGCTTTGAGCACTTGCAGTGCACGACCGGAAAAACCGCACATGGGGAAGCTGACGCTGCCCTTCATGAACAGCACGATGTCGTTGGATTTGACCAGTTGGTCGATTTGCGTTTGGGTGTCGCTCATGGCGGGTTGACTTTCTCCAATGGGGGACTCAAGACGACGCCATCGCGTCGCGTGGCGGCCGATTATCACGCTTGTGGCCACTGCCCGCCGCTGCAGCGTTCAATTCCCGCGAGATCGCAACGGCTGCTGGGCAGCGCAAATCCGGCCGTCCGCAGCAGAGCGCGCACCGCTGCGGCCTGGTCATGGCCGTGTTCGAGCAGCAGCCAGCCGCCCGGGCGCAGCGCCAGCGGTGCGGCGGTGATGATGGCGCGCAGCTCATCCAGCCCGTCGGGGCCGGCGCACAGGGCGCCAAGCGGTTCGTGGCGCAGCGCCGGCAGGTGCGGGTCGCCCTCGGCAATGTAGGGCGGGTTGCTGACGATCAGGTCAAAGTCTGCACCGGAGCCAAAGGGCAGCAGCCAATGGCCTTGATGAAATTCGACCGCCAGACCCAGGCGTTGCGCGTTGGCGCGCGCCAGCGCCAGCGCCTGTGCGCTGGCGTCGCTGGCGCGCACGCGCGCAGCGGGCCGTTGCGACTTGATCGCCAGCGCAATCGCACCGCTGCCGGTGCCCAGGTCCAGCACCTGTGGCGCTGACTGGGCCTGCGCGTCCAGCCGCTCGATCGCCCATTGCACCAGGGTTTCGGTCTCGGGCCGCGGCACCAGCACGCGCGCGTCCACCCGCAGCGGCAGGCCGAAGAATTCTTTTTCGCCGCTGAGGTAAGCCAGCGGCTCACCCTGCAAGCGCCGTTGCAGCAAGAGCGCCCAGCGTGCCGCCGCGTCTTCTGTCAGAACCTGTTCGTCGTGTGCGCACAGCCAGGCGCGCTGCTCGGGCCTGCGCCCCAGCGCCAGCAACAGCAGGCACTGAGCGTCGAGCCGCTCGAGCCCCAGTTGCCGGGCCTGCTGCAAGGCCTGACGCAAATTCGGACTTGGGCTCATAGGCTGTTGCGCTGCTCCAGCTCGGCCAGCAACTCGGCGCCGCGCGCGACCTGCAAGGCGTGAATCACTTCGTCCAGATCGCCCTCCATCACCGTCAGCAGCTTGTAGAGCGAGAGGTTGATGCGGTGGTCGCTCAAGCGGCCCTGCGCAAAGTTGTAGGTGCGAATGCGGTCGCTGCGCGCGCCGCTGCCGATCAGGCCCTTGCGGGTGGCGGCCTCCTTGGCGGCGCGCTCGCTGCGGTCTTTTTCCTGCAGGCGCGCACACAGCACCTGCAGCGCGCGTGCTTTGTTGCTGTGCTGGCTGCGCCCGTCCTGGCATTCAGCCGTGAGGCCAGTCGGCAAATGGGTCACGCGCACCGCCGAATCGGTCTTGTTGATGTGCTGGCCGCCCGCGCCGCTGGCGCGGAAGGTGTCTATGCGCAGCTCGGCCGGGTTGAGCTGCACCGCCAGCGCCTCGTCCGGCTCGGGCAGCACCGCCACCGTGGCCGCACTGGTGTGGGTGCGACCCTGGGTTTCGGTGGCGGGCACGCGCTGCACCCGGTGGCCGCCGGACTCCAGGCGCAGCTTGCCGTAAACGCCAGCGCGACCGCCGATGCGCAGCACCAGCTCTTTGTAACCCCCCACCTCGCCCACCGATGCGCTCACCATTTCGACCTGCCAACCCTGGCGCTCGGCGTAGCGGCTGTACATGCGCGCCAGATCGCCGGCGAACAGGGCCGACTCGTCGCCGCCGGTGCCGGCACGGATTTCCACGAAGGCGTTGCGCTCGTCGTCCGGGTCTTTGGGCAGCAGCAGTTGTTGCAGTTCGGCATCGAGCTGTGCCAGTTCGGCATCGGCGCTGCTGATTTCTTGCGCAGCCAACTCAGCCATGTCCGGGTCTTTGAGCAGAGCTTCGGCGGCTGCGCGGTCGGCCTCGCGCTGCAAGTAGCGGTTGAACACATCAACCATGCCAGCAGCGTCGGCGTGTTCGCGGCTCAGGGCGCGAAAGCGCTCCATCTGCTCGACCACGTCGGGCGCAGCCAGCAAAGCGTCGAGCTCGTGCAGACGCGCGCGTTGGCGCAACAAGGCGTGGCGGACAAAGGGTTTCATGGGGGGAACGCCGGGTGGTTGATCGAAACAGGAATGCAGGCAGCGCCGGCCCAGCGATGGCGGCCCGCATGGGCCAAGGTCAGTCGGGCCAGGATTTGTCGCGCAAAAACAGCTTGGAGACAGTTTGCGCAGTGGCGGCACGGGTGCTGCTGTCGCCGGCGTGCAGCTCGGCCAGGGCGCCGTGCAGCATTTTCTGCGTCAGGCCGCGTGCGAGAGTTTGCAGCACGGCTTCCACCGGCTCGCCGCGCGCCAGCAGGCGACGCGCGCGCGCCAGCTCCGTGTCGCGCCAGTGGTCGGCCTGGGCGTTGATCTGTCGAATCAGCGGCACCACGCCGTGCGCTGGGTCACGCTGGTCTAGCCAGTGCATGAAGCTGAGTACCCCGGCGTCAACAATCGCCTCGGCCTGCGCCACCGCCGCCTGCCGGTTGTCTTTGCCGCTTTGCACCACATGGGCCAGGTCGTCGACGGTGTAGAGATAAACGTCGCGCAAGCCCTTGACTTCGAGCTCGATGTCGCGCGGCACCGCCAGATCAACCATGAACAAGGGGCGCTGGCGGCGTTTTTTCAGCGCCCGCTCGACGGCACCCAGCCCGATGATGGGCAAGGTGCTGGCGGTGCAACTGATGACGACGTCGAATTCGTGCAGGTGATCGGGCACGTCGGCCAGCCGCATCACCTCGGCGCCAAAGCGGCTGGCGAGTTTTTCGCCGCGCTCCAGGGTGCGGTTGGCAACCACCATGGCCTTGGGCGTCTTGGCGGCAAAGTGCGTGGCGGCGAGTTCTATCATCTCGCCCGCGCCGACAAACAGCACCCGAACCTCATGCAAATCTTCGAACAACTGACCCGCCAGCCGCACCGCGGCCGCTGTCATGCTGATCGAGTGGGCGCCGATTTCGGTTGAACTGCGCACCCGCTTGGCCACCGCGAACGAGCGCTGAAACAACTGGTTCAGCGTGCAGCCCAGGGCGCCGGCGGCACCGGCGGCGCGCACCGCGTCTTTCATCTGACCCAGAATCTGCGGCTCGCCCAGCACCATGCTGTCGAGGCCGCTGGCGACGCGAAAAGCGTGGCGCGCGGCCTGGTCTTCACGCAACACGTAGGCGTGCGCGCGCAGCACCTGGCTGCTGACGCCGCCGGCCTGGGCCAACCACTCCAGCGTGGGCTCCACCGCGGCCTGGTCGCCCGCGCCGTAGAACTCGGTGCGGTTGCAGGTGCAGAGCAGCGTGGCTTCTGGCTGACGCGCCAGACTCTGGCGGTAGCCGCGCAGCGTGGGCTGAATTTGATCGAGCGCGAAGGCAAAACGGCCCCGCAGATCGAGCGGAGCCGTATGGTGGTTGATGCCGAGCGCCCAGACAGACATGAGCCGATTATAAAATCCCGCCGCGCTGGCAGCGCTCTTGAGTCAACGCATCTTCCTTTTTTTATCCTCCTGCGCCCATGACCTTGCTCGCCCTGCTCTGGCACCTGCTCGCCTTCATCGCCCCGGCACTGGTGCTGGCGGCCGGTTTGTGGCTGGCGCCACGCCTGCGCCGCAACGCGCGCCCGGCGCGCTGCAGCGCGCACGCCGAAGCCTTGACGCTGGCGGGCGCGGGTGTGCTGGTCTTGCTGGCCGGCCTGATTTTCTTTGGCCGCGACGGCAAAATGGCCACCTACACCGCACTGGTGCTGGTGCAGGGCACGCTGGCTTGGTGGCTGCGCGGCAACTGAAAGACGGCGCATCCGAACTGCCATCGGCCGCGTCTATGATGGTCACGAGATTGCTTGCCTGCCATGAAGACCTTACGCACCATGAAAATCCACCAGCCAAGTCAGTGGCATGCGTTGACGCAGGACGATGTGCTGCGACAACTGGCCGCCGATCCGTCGCAAGGACTGGATCAGACCGAGTGGGCGCGCCGCCGGGCGCTCTATGGCGCCAATGCCCTGCCGGTGCGCCGGGGCCAAGGCCCGTTTGTGCGGTTTTTGCTGCAATTCAACCAGGCGCTGGTCTACATCCTGCTTGCGGCGGTGCTGGTCAAGCTCTTCGTGGGCGCCTGGGTCGACGCTGCCGTCATTTTCGGCGTCGTGTTTCTCAACTCCGTGATTGGTTTTGTGCAGGAAACCAAGGCGCTGGTGGCGCTCGATGCGCTGACGCGCGCGCTGACCACCGAGGCCACCGTGCTGCGCGGCGGCCAGAGGCAGCGCATCGACGCGCGCGAGCTGGTGCCGGGCGACATCGTGCTGCTGGCCTCGGGCGACAAGGTGCCGGCCGATCTGCGGCTGCTGCACGCGCGCAATCTGCGCATCGAAGAAGCGGCGCTGACCGGCGAGTCGCTGCCGGTGGACAAACGCGGCGGCCCAGTAGCGGCTGATGCGGCGCTGGCCGAGCGCGTCAACATGGCTTATTCCAGCACCCTGGTGATCTATGGCGGCGGCAGTGGCGTGGTCACCGCCACCGGCGAGCACACCGAGATCGGCCGCATCTCCGAGCTGATCGCCAGCACCGAGCTGCTGGCCACGCCGCTGACGCGCCAGATCGCCGGTTTCAGCCGGCTGCTGCTGATCGCCATCCTGGGCCTGGCGGCGCTCACCTTTCTGGTCGGCCTGTGGCACGGTCAGGCGTGGATCGACCTGTTCCTGGCGGCGGTGGCGCTGTCGGTGGCGATGATCCCCGAAGGGCTGCCGGTGGTGCTGACGATCACGCTGGCCATTGGCGTGGCGCGCATGGCCCAGCGCCACGCCATCATCCGCCGCCTGCCGGCGGTGGAGACGCTGGGCAGCACCACCGTCATCTGCTCCGACAAAACCGGCACGCTGACGCGCAACGAAATGACGGTGCAGGCGCTGACGGCCGGCGGCGAAGTATTCGAGCTCGACGGCGTCGGCTACGCGCCCCAGGGCGCTTTTCGCCACGCTGGGCTGGTGGTTGATGCGGCGCAGCACCCGGCCCTGCTTGAGCTGCTGCGCGCCGGCCTGCTGTGCAACGACGCGCTGCTGCGGCACGGCGACGAGGGCTGGAAGATCGACGGCGACCCGACCGAGGGCGCGCTGCTGGTGGCGGCGCGCAAGGCCGGGCTGGACGAGGCCACCGAGCACGCCGCTCAGCCACGGCGCGACGCCATCGCCTTCGAATCACAGCACCAGTACATGGCCACCCTGCACGGCGGTGCGCGGCCGCTGGCCTACCTGAAAGGCGCGGTCGAGAGCGTGCTGGCGCGCTGCAGCAGCGCGCTCGGACCCGATGGCGAGACGGCGCCGCTGGACGCCGCCGCCGTTCACGCCCAGGTCGAGACCATGGCGCGCGCGGGCTTGCGCGTGCTGGCCTTTGCCCGGCTCGATACGCCGCCCGCGAGCAGCCAGTTCGACCACCCGGACGTGGCGCAACGCCTAAGCTTCCTCGGCCTGCAGGGCATGATCGATCCGCCGCGCGAAGAAGCGGTGCGCGCCGTCGCCGCCTGCCACAGCGCCGGCATCCGGGTCAAGATGATCACCGGCGACCACGCCGTGACTGCAGCCGCCATCGCCGCGCAGATCGGCCTGGACGGCCGGGTAGCGGCGGGTGCGCTGCCCGAGGTGCTGAGCGGGCGCGAACTGGAGGCGCTGGACGACGCCGCACTGCGCGAGGCCGCCCAGCGCAGCACGGTGTTTGCGCGCGTCACGCCCGAGCAAAAGCTGCGCCTGGTCCAAGCCCTGCAGGCGCGCGGCGAGGTGGTGGCCATGACCGGCGACGGCGTCAACGACGCGCCGGCGCTGCGCCGCGCCGACATCGGCGTGGCCATGGGCATCACCGGCACCGAAGTGGCCAAGGAAGCCGCCGACATGGTGCTGACCGACGACAACTTCGCCAGCATCGAAGCGGCGGTGGAAGAAGGCCGCGGCGTGTTCGACAACCTGGTCAAGTTCATCACCTGGATCTTGCCGACCAACGCCGGCCAGGGCCTGGTGATCATCGCCGCCGTGATGGCCGCACAGCCCTTGCCGGTGCTGCCGGTGCAGGCGCTGTGGATCAACATGACCACCGCCGTGCTGCTTGGTCTGGCGCTGTGCTTTGAGCCGCGCGAGGCCGACATCATGCAGCGCGCCCCGCGCGTGCCCGGCAGCCCCATCCTCACCGGCGAGCTGATTTTTCGCATCGGGCTGGTCGGCCTGATGCTGCTGGCCGGCAGTTGGAGTCTGTTCGAGTGGGCGCTGGCGCGCGGCCTGAGTATCGAGGAAGCGCGCACGATCGCGGTCGGCGTGTTCGCGGTCGGGCAGTCGTTTTATCTGCTGAACTGCCGTTCGCTGAAGCACTCGATGTTTCGCCTCGGCCTGTTCAGCAACCCCTGGATCTGGGCTGGCATTGCCGCCATGATGGCCACGCAACTGGCCTTCACCTACCTGCCGTTCATGAACCGCTTGTTCCACAGCGCGCCGATCGCGGCGGCCGAATGGTTGCCGATCGTGGCGGTCGGGCTGGCGATTTATGGCGTGATTGGTTTTGAGAAAATGCTGCGCCGAAACGCAAGCTAACCTGGTGTTGTCAAGTTCCGCCTGTTTTTCGCACGACTACCCCCTTGACAGACGTTCGCCATGACCCGCTGGCCTACCTGTAAGCTGGCCCTGTGCGCCGCCCTCGCCTTGCTGGGCGCTGCGGCGGCCAGCGCGCAGCCGCAGCGCCTGCGCACCGAAGTGGTGGCCAGCGGCCTGCAGCACCCCTGGGCGCTGGCCTTCATCGGCGGCGGCCAGATGCTGGTGACCGAACGCGCCGGCCGGCTGCGGCTGGTGGGTGCCGACGGCCGGATCGGCGCACCGATTGCCGGGCTGCCCGCCATCGACAGCGGTGGCCAGGGCGGCCTGCTCGACCTCATCACCGACCGCGACTTCGCCCGCAACCGCACGCTGTACTTCTGCTACGCCGAACCCGCTGCTGACGGCGCGGGCAACTCCACCGCTCTGGCCAGCGCGCGCCTGTCGGCCGACGCCCGTCGGCTGGAAAACGTGCGCGTGCTGTTTAGCCAGCAGCCCAAAGTTCGCAGCCGACTGCATTTTGGCTGCCGCATCGTGCAAGACACCGACGCAGCGCTGTTTCTAGCCCTGGGCGAACGCTTCGAGCGCATGGCCGACGCGCAGACGCTGGACAACCACCACGGCAAGGTGGTGCGGCTGCGCCCAGACGGCAGCGTGCCGGCAGACAACCCGTTCGTCAACCGCGCCGGTGCGCTGGCGCATATCTGGAGCCTGGGGCACCGCAACCCGCAGGGCGCAAGCCTGGGCCCGGACGGGCGGCTGTGGATCAGCGAGCACGGCCCGCAAGGCGGCGACGAAATCAACCGGCCCCAAGCCGGTAAAAACTACGGCTGGCCGCTCATCACGCACGGCACCCACTACGGCGGCGCACCCGTCGGCGAAGGCCGCAGCGCAATGCCGGGGCTGGAGTCGCCGCTGCACCACTGGACGCCGTCGATCGCGCCGTCTGGTCTGGCCTTCGTCAGCAGCGCGCTCTACGGCCCGGCCTGGCAGGGCAGCTTGCTGCTGGGCTCGCTCAGAAACCGCTACCTGGTGCGGCTTGAGCTCGATGGCACGCGCGTGCGGCGGGAAGAAAAACTGCTCACCGACCTGGGCCAGCGCGTGCGCGACGTGCGCCAAGGCCCGGACGGCTTCATTTACCTGCTGACCGACGAGCGCAACGGCCAGTTGCTGCGCCTGCACCCACAGTAAGCGCGGGCACGCCAGAGGCGCCGCCGCTCACGGGTGCAAAAAAGCGTCGCGCCCGCTCACCCGGGCGACGATGCGCAGGTCTTGGCCCACCCGCTCGACCGATTGGTAGCTCAGCGCCACGCCGTCTTGCAGCACCGCCAGCGGACCGATGTTGGACAAGCCGGCGCCCTGGCCCAGCAGTTTCGGCGCCTGGTACAGCAGCAACTCGTCAACCAGACCGGCGCGCAACAAGGAGCCGTTGAGCTGGTGCCCGGCCTCGACGTGCAACTCGTTGACCTCGCGCCGCCCCAGGTCGCGCAGCAGGGCCGCCAGATCGACCTTGTGTGGCGTGTCTGCGGCTTGGCCGGGCAGGTGAATCAGGGTCGCCCCGCGGGCTTGCAGCGCAGCCTGCCGCGCTGCGTGCGGGAGGGCGAAATAAATGAAGATTTTTCGCTGCCCACCCTGTGCCGGCGCTTGCCACAGCCGCGCATCCAGCGGCGTTTGCAGCCGGCTGTCAACCAGCACCAGATGCGGCTGGCGCGGCGTGGGCGCCAGCCGCACGTCGAGCATGGGGTCGTCTTGCAGCACAGTGCCTATGCCGGTGAGCAGCGCGCAGGCGCGCGCGCGCCAGGCGTGGCCGTCGGCGCGCGCCGACGCATCGGTGATCCACTGGCTGGCGCCGTTGGGCAGCGCCGTCACGCCGTCGAGCGAGGCCGCCACCTTCATGCGCACCCAGGGCGTCTGGCGGATCATGCGGCTAAAAAAGCCGATATTGAGTTCGCGCGCAGCCCGCGCGGCCTCGCTGTTGGGGTGCAACAGCTCGACCTCGACGCCGGCCGCGCGCAAGCGCTGCAAGCCGCGCCCGGCCACCTGCGGGTTCGGGTCTTGCACCGCCACCAGCACCCGGCCCACGCCGGCAGCGATCAGCGCGTCGCAGCACGGCGGCGTGCGGCCGTGGTGCGAACAGGGTTCGAGCGTGACCCAGACCGCAGCACCGCGCAGATCGGCACCGGCGGCCTGCGCCGCGCGCAGCGCCACCACTTCAGCGTGCGCGCCGCCGGCGGCCTGGGTGTGGCCATCGAAAATGCGGCCGCAACGGGTGCGGATGCGGCACGCCACCCTGGGGTTGGGCTGCGACAGCCGCAGCGACGCGGCCGCCCGCTCGACCAGGTTCAGCCAATGTGCCGCGTCGGCAGCTTCGGTGTCATCAGGAGTCATGCGTGAACAGAAGTCGAAGAAAAACCCGCCGCCCGTCCGGGGCCAGCAGCCATCGGTCAAACCGCCGCCCCCAGCAAGCCGACCTTCCCATACTATAGGCACGAACATGAAAACCAAAGAAAGCAACTCTTTCTTGCCCGAGGTCGGCTGACGTTCATCATGAAGCATCATTCGGGTGTCACGCTGGTCGAGCTGCTGGTCGTCCTGGCGGTATTTGCCGTTCTGCTCGGCTTTGGCGTGCCCAGTTTTCGCGCCACCATAGAAACCAACCGGATCGCCACCGTCAGCAACGACTTGGTGGCTGCGCTGCATTTTGCGCGCAGCGAAGCGGTGCGCCGGGGCGAAGACGTGACGCTGTGCTCCAGCAACGACCAGAGCAGTTGTTCCGGGGCCTGGGTCGACGGCTGGGTGGTCAGGAATGCCGCCAACCCGATCCGGGTCTGGCCCGCCCCCCGCGCGGGGGTGGCGATTGCGGTCGGCGGGCCGGTGGTGTTCAACCCGCTGGGCGGCGCGGCAGACGCCCGCTGTTTCAATCTCAGCCTGGGCGCGCTGGTGCGCAGCGTGGCGGTCGGCGCCGCCGGCCGGGTCGCCAGCGCAGCGGCGGTCTGCCCCTGAACGGTCGAGGCACAGCACATGGCAAGCCGCTTGCACCCAATCGCGCTGGCGCGCCCGCAGGCCGGCGTCAGCCTGATCGAGGTGTTGGTCTCGATTGTGCTGCTCTCGTTTGGCATCGTCGGTCTGGCGGGCCTGCAGTTGCACGGCAGCAGGTTCAACCACAGCGCCTACCTGAGCTCGCAGGCCACCAACCTGGCGCACGACATCGCTGACCGCATGCGCGCCAACCTGGCCGCCGCCAACCTGCCGGCCGCGGGTCTGCCGGCGTCGGCCTACGTCACCGGGTTTGCCGACGTCTTCGATCCGGCACACGGCCCGGCTTGCAACGCCGTGCTGGGCGCAGCCAGTGCGGCGCGCGATGTCAACCAGTGGAAGAGCTGCCTGGAGCTGGCGCTGCCGCTCGGGCAGGGGCGCGTGAGCGAACTCAACCCCGGCCTGAACTACACCGACGCCTGCGGCGTGACCCATGCCGCGCACAACCACCCGGCCGGCTTGTTCGTGATCGAAATCACCTGGAGCAGGCTCAGAATTCAGAACGAGGACGATCTGGCACGCAACCCGAACCGGCTCGAGTGCGTGGTGCTGCGAACCGAAGTGGGGCCGACGTGAAACCCATGCCTGCCCTGGCGCGCCAGCGCGGCCTGTCGCTGATCGAGCTGATGATCAGCATCACCTTGGGCCTGCTCGTCATCTTGGCCGTGACCTACGTGTTTGCCGCCAGCCGCGCCAGTTACCGCCACCAGGAGGCGCTGTCGAACGTGCAGGAATCCGGCCGCATGGCGCTGGAGCTGCTCACGCGCGACATCCGCATGGCCGGCCACCCGGGCTGCGGCAACCTGGCCTTTCTCGATCACCGCACCCCGGCCGAGTTCTCCAACGCCATGGTGCTCAGCGGGGTGGCCAACGCCGCCGCCGTGCCAGACAGCATCAGCTTGACCCGCGGCAGCGCCCACCCGGCCCGGCTGAGCGCTATTGCGGCCGCCAACCAGATCGAACTCGTCGACGCCGCCGTGCTGGGCAACCTGGTGGCGGGGGACCGATTGCTGCTGACCGACTGCGCCTTCACCGAAGTCGTGCAGGTCAGCGCGCGGCTGGGCAACCGGGTCACCACAGTCGCCCCGCTGACGCGCCAGTACGGCCCCGGCTCTTTCGTTATGCGGCTCGAACGCGTGGCCTACAGCGTCGCCGGCAACGAATTGCGCCGCAGCGTCGACGGCGCGCCGGGGCAGGCGGTGGCCGGCAACATCGCCAACATGAAGTTGTTTTACGGCATCGACAGCAGCGGCGACCGCTCGGTCGACAGCTATGTGGCAAACCCGGCAAACTGGGCCGAGGTGGTGGCGGTGCGGATCAACCTCAGCGTCACCGAGCGCGACGTCACGCTGCCGTTTTCGACCACCGTCGCTTTGCGCAACCGTGTGCCCTGAGAGGCTGAAAGTTTTTTGCTCCAATGAAACCCAAGTCCTCGACATCCAAGACCGGCGCCAGCCCCCCGCGTCGGCGCCAGCAGGGCGCGGTGCTGGTGGTCGGCCTGATCATCCTGGTCGTGCTGACGCTGATGGGCGTACAGGCCATGCGCACCAATTTGGTACAAGAACGCATGGCGTCCAATATGCGCGATCGCAATCTGGCCTTCCAGGCCGCCGAAGCGGCGCTGCGCGCGGGCGAAGCCTATGTGCAGGGGCAGGCGGCGGCTGATTTGCCAGACCCGGCCAACTGGGACGGTGCTTATCCCTTACCGCACGGCCGCGTGAAAAATTTCGACGCCGGGGTGGCTAGCGAACCGGTCTTTCATATCGGGAAGCTGCCGGGTGTGGACTCGCCGTCAGAGCTTCACTTGGTCACGGCACGCGGGGTGGGCGGGCAGGCCACCAGCGTGGTGGTCTTGCAGTCGACCTTTGAGCTGCCCGCGACCCAGCCCGATGGCTCGGTCGTACCGGGCAGACGTCAGAACTGGCGGCAACTGCGTTGACGCTCCAGATTTCAGATCAATATGCGAAGGACTGCCATGAGCAAACGATCCGAACGCGGTTTTACCCTGATTGAATTGATGATCGTGGTGGCCGTGATCGGCATTCTGGCCGCCATCGCCTTTCCTTCGTACCAGCAATACGTGCAGCGCGCCCACCGCGCTGACGCGCAGGCCGACCTGCTCGAACTCGCGCAGTGGCTAGAGCGGCGCTACAGCCGACCGATAGACCCGGCCAGCGCCCGGGTCAACCGGTATGCGCTGGCGGACGGCGATCGCACGGCCGACCTGCCGTTCAACCAGACGCCGCGCACCGGTGGCGCGCGCTACAACCTGGGCCTGAACGTCGCTGACGGCGGTCAATCGTTCGTTCTGAGCGCCACCCCGACGCCGGCCCAGGCCGCAGACGCCTGCGGCATCCTCACGATCAACCAGCGCGGCGCGACCACGCCCGCCTTGAACTGCTGGTAGTCGACACGGTGCGCGGCGGGTCGGCTGCGCCGCTTGTCAGCCTACCCCACTTTTGGGATGCGCAGCAAGCCTGCTGCCGCCAGCATGGCCTTGGGCCGTGGCAGGCCTATGGAGGCGCGTGGTGGCAGTCGGCACTCATTCTTCAAGGCGAACGGGCGGCGTGACGCTGGTCGAGCTGTTGCTGGTGCTGGTTGTCGCGGGCATCTTGCTCGGCTTGGCCGCGCCGTCTTTGTCCGCCGCTGTCGATTCGGCGCGGTTGACCGCGCTGACCAACGACATGCTGGCCGAGCTCCTGCTGGCGCGCTCCGAAGCCGTGCGGCGCGGCCACCCGGTGGTCTTGTGCAAGGCCAGCACCGATTCGGTCTGTGCCCGATCCGGGCGCTGGGATCAGGGCTGGTTGATGTTCAAAGACTTCAATCACAACGCCGAGCGCGAAGCCAACGAGCCGGTGCTGCGCCAGCGCGCCGGCGCCCCACCGGGCTGGCGCATCGTCGGCAACCGCCCGGTGGCGCGCTACGTGGCTTACCACCCGCTGGGCGGCACGCAGTTGAGCAGCGGCGCTTTCCAGGCTGGCACACTGACGATCTGCCGCCAAGCGGGATCGGTGCTGCAGGCGCGCCAAATCGTCATCAACAGCTCGGGCCGCCCGCGCGTGCAGCCGGCGCCCCGTCTGCCGGCGGCCTGTGTTTGACGCCGCTCAGGGATGCGGAAATAGCCGATGTACCGTTTTTGGGTGTGCTGGCGGGATGCAGTGCTAGGCGTTCCGAGTGCCGTGTGGCGAGCCACACAAGCGAGGAACAACAACGCAATGCGCCCGTCAGTACAGCCACAAATGGGGATATTGGTTGTTTCCGCATCCCTCAACGCCGCACCTCATCGACCAGCGCCCGAAACTCATCGATGTCTTCAAAACTGCGGTAGACGCTGGCAAAGCGGATGTAGGCCACTTTGTCGAGTTTTTTCAGCTCGCGCATGACCATTTCGCCCAGCCGCGCGGCAGGCACTTCGCGCAGCCCGAGGCTGAGCAGTTCTTCTTCGATGCGCTCGACCGCGGCGTCCACCTGCGCCGTGTCGACCGGGCGCTTGCGCAGCGCCAGCCCGAGCGAGGCGCGCAGCTTGGCGGCCACGTAATCGACCCGGCGCCCGTCTTTCTTGACCACCGCTGGAAAGCTGACATCGGGGCGCTCGTAGGTGGTAAAGCGCTTGTCGCAGTGGCTGCACTGGCGGCGCCGGCGAATAAGGCCAGCGTCTTCCGAGACCCGGGTCTCGACCACCTGGGTCTCCAGGTGGCCGCAGAACGGACATTTCATGACCTGACGCCGCCCGCTGGCCTCAGCGGTAGACCGGAAAGCGAGCCGTCAAGGCGTTCACCTGAGCACGCACCGCATCGATGTTTGCCGGGTCATGCGGGCGGTCCAGCACGTCGGCGATCAAGTGGGCGGTGGCGCGCGCTTGCTCGTCTTTGAAGCCGCGCGTGCTCATGGCCGGGGTACCGAGGCGAATGCCGCTGGTGACCATGGGTTTTTCCGGGTCGTTCGGAATCGCGTTCTTGTTGATCGTTATGTGCGCGCTGCCCAGCACCGCTTCGGCTTCTTTGCCGGTGATGCCCTTGGCGCGCAGATCAACCAGCATCAGGTGCGACTCGGTGCGCCCGCTGACGATGCGCAGGCCACGCTCGACCAAGGTTTGCGCCATGACGCGCGCATTGCTCAGCACCTGCTGCTGGTAGGCTTTGAAGCCGGGCTGCAGCGCTTCCTTGAACGCCACCGCCTTGGCGGCGATGACGTGCATCAGCGGCCCGCCTTGCAGGCCGGGGAAGATGGCGCTGTTGATGGCTTTTTCGTGCTGCGCCTGCATCAAGATGATGCCGCCGCGCGGCCCGCGCAGGCTTTTGTGGGTGGTTGATGTCACCACGTCGGCAAACGGCACCGGGTTGGGGTATAGGCCGGCTGCGATCAGGCCGGCGTAGTGCGCCATGTCGACCATGAAGATGGCGCCGACGGCTTTGGCCACCTGGGCAAAGCGCTCGAAGTCAATGCGCAGGCTGTAGGCCGAGGCACCGGCGATGATGAGCTTGGGGCGGTGCTGCTGCGCCAGCCGCTCCATCGCGTCGTAGTCGATTTCTTCTTGCGCGTTCAGCCCGTAGCTGACCACGTTGAACCACTTGCCGCTCATGTTCAAGGCCATGCCGTGCGTGAGGTGGCCGCCTTCGGCCAGGCTGAGCCCCAAAATGGTGTCGCCGGGCTTGAGAAAGGCCAGAAACACCGCCTCGTTCGCCGAGGCGCCGCAGTGCGCCTGCACGTTGGCGGCGTCGGCGCCAAAGAGCTGCTTGACGCGGTCGATCGCCAGTTGCTCGGCGCGGTCGACGAATTCGCAGCCGCCGTAGTAGCGCCGGCCCGGGTAGCCTTCTGCGTATTTGTTGGTGAGCTGCGAGCCCTGCGCGGCCATGACGGCTGGAGAAGCATAGTTTTCGCTGGCAATCAGCTCGATGTGCTGTTCCTGGCGCTCGTTTTCGAGCTCGATGGCTTGGTACAGCTCGGGGTCGGTTTGTTCGATCAGAATGTGGCGGTCGTACATGGTGGCAGTCTCGGGTGGCGTCAAACCCTGCGCGGCGCTGGCGGCAACGCGGCGCAGGGACTGCCCAGGCGAACGGCAAATCGCCCACGTCCCACGGGACGGCGAGCGGCGCGCTTCCCCGTGGTGGTCTCTGTCGCGCCATATGCAGCGGGCAAAGGGGCCACGTCGGCGCACCGACGCCCCGCCACAGCGGAATCGTCACAGCGCCTATCGCCAGTTGCGCACCGCTCTAGTTTAACGTGCCCGATCCGCGTCGCGCCGTGGCAGCCTCAGAGGCGGGATCAGGACTGGCTCAGGACGGGCTCCGGGGTCACCAACGGCGCCGGCGCCGCCGCTGGCAGCAGCTCGGCATCGCCATCCAGCGCTGCTGGCGCCGGTTGCGGCGTCTGCGCTGGCGCCGCCGCCGGTACTGCGGCTGCAGCGGCTGGGCGGTACTGAGCGATCTGACGCGGCATCGGTAGGCCACGTGCGGCGCGCTGGATGCGCTTTTGCTCGGCCAGCACGCGGTCGATGTACCAACGGCCGTCGGTGCTGACGGCGCCGACGTAGGCGCGCAAGGCACCCTCCACCGAGCCGGTGCGCCGAATGCCGTCTTGCAACACCATCACGCCCACGCGCAGGTTGGACACCGGATCAAACGCCGCCAGCTTGCCGCCAAAGTCTTCGAATTTTTCGCTGTGCACGCGCGTCATGACCTGCATCAGCCCTTGCGCGCCCATGGGGCTTTGGGCAAAGGGGTTAAAGCGCGACTCAATCGCCATCACGGCCAGAATGAGTGATGGGTCGATGTTGACCTTCTCACCCAGATAAAAAGCCTCTGCCACCAGCACGCTCAAGGGCTCGGGGGCGACGCGGTATTTGCGGCTGAGCCACCGAGTCACGTTGGCCTGCGCCTTGGGCAGTGCGCCGGGGTAGGCCGCCGTTACGCGGTCAATCGCCTGCGGGTCGGGCTCGATCGCCAACTCATCGAACACGGCCTCCTGGCGCTCGGTCAGCCAAGCCAGCAGATGCAGTTCAGCGCTGCTGCGCAGCTCGGGGCGCAGACTGAGCGTGACAGCGGCGACCAGCAGCAACAGGCCCAACAGCGTCAGGCCCTGCCACACTCCCCGACAGGTTCGGGTCAGAACGCTGCTCTGCTGCGCGGTTGTAGCTGGGTTCGGGTTTTGTTCGGTCATGAATGCACTCCTTGCAATCTCGGGCGCACAGCGGGCGTGGCCTCGAGGAGATGATTCGCCATAGCCGGACGCGGCAGCGATGTGGGTTAACCCTGAACGGGAAAACGGGCGAATGGTAAGTGCACTCAAATAGCAAGTCAATGATATAAAACGATGTTTATATTATTTTTTTCTATATTGAAATGAGGAAGACGCGGCGTTTTTGTCATTTCAAGTCCTTGCTCCCGCTGCCAGGCACAGCCGCCGGGGCGGTTTTCCACCGCTGCCGCTGCTCGCTTGCCAATGCTCTTTGGCGCTGCGGCGCCTGATTTTCAGCAGCGGCCATCGGGCAGGCGATAAAAATTTAAAATTTTCATTGCAAAACCCTTGCCACCCGCCTCACCCAGGCGTAAGCTGTAGTCGTCTGCCAGCATGGCAGGCGCGGTCCGGCAAAGTGGTAAATCCGCTTGCCGGTACTCCATGGAAGCAATCTCTTGCTTCCAGGCTGGCGGGACATCAAACTCCCGCCGCCAAAGCCGACGGCACGGGTTTTCACCCGCCGTCAGCCCCGGCAGTTCATAGCCGCCGGGGTTTTTTTTATTCTTCGATGCGGCGACAATACGGGCCTGGCCCGCGCTGCCCCGGCGGGGGTTGTCGCATCAGCCGATTCCATTTATGTCGTTGTTTTCCCTGCGCAAGCCATCGCCCCAGCCCAAACCGGCTGAATCTGCGGCACCCCCACCGGCGGCCCAAAAACCCGCCGGATCGGGCGCCCCCCACCCCCTGGACGCCTTGACCGGCGGCGCTTTTTCCGCCCCCACTTCGGGCGAGCGGGCTGCGCGCTTGCGCGAGTGGCTGGGCACAGAGCCCACGCTGGAGCAAATGAACGAGGTGTTCAAAGAGTTTTCACAGCGTGACCGCGGTGCCGCCAAGCTGCTCAAGGAAAAGCTGGACGAGATCAAGCGCCAAAAATTGCAGCAGCAGATCGCGATTGAATGGATGCAAAAAGCGCAACACCTGCTCGCGCAACCGCGCCTGAACCTGGCCGACGCACTGGCCTGGCAGCGCGATGCGGCGCGCGCCGGTGCGCCGCTGTCGCGCGATCCGCTGGCGGCCTTGAAACTGGCGCTGACCGAGCGCGTCAAGGCGATCGAAGACCTGCAACACCGGGTACAAGTGCAGCGCGAAGCGGCGGTACTGCTGGCGCAGCGCATCGAGGTGCTGTCAACCAAACCCTGGCGCGAAGCCCAGCACATGGCCCAGTCGCTGCGCAGCGACGTGGCCCACTGGCAGCAGCAGGCCGCAGACTTGCCGACCGACCCGCAGTGGCCCAGCGTCGAGCCCAAGTTCCCGCCTATGTTGGAGGCCTCGCGCAGCCAGTTGCAAATGGTGTGGGAGGCGTTCGATGCGGCGCTAGCGCAGGCCGTTGCCGCCGATGCCCAGGCCCAGGCAGCGCTGCCCGCCGTCCCGGTGTGGGCCGACGAACTGCGCGCCGCTCGTGGTCAGGCGGCCGCCGTACCGTCGGAAAAAACCGCCCAGGCCGCGCAAGCCACCCAGGCCCTGCGCGAGCGCCTAGGCGCCGAACTCGAGCGCGCGCTGGACGCGCTGGAGCGCGAGATCGGCCAAGGCCACGGCAAGGCAACGCCGCAGGCTGCTGCCGAGCTGCGCGCGCTGCTCAAGCGCTGCGCCGGGGTGCAGCTTGCCGATGCGCTGCAAGCGCGCGCGCACGCCGCCCTGACCCAGGCCGACGAACTCGAGGGCTGGCAGCGCTGGCGGGCCGATCAATTGCGCAACGAATTGCTCGCTCGCGCCGAAGCGCTGCTGCAAGCGCCTGAAGGCCAGCGACTGGGCGGGCGCAAAATGCAAGAAACCTTGCGCGAGCTGCGCCAACAATGGAAAGCCACTGACCAGGGCGGCGTGCCCAATCACGCGCTGTGGAAGCGTTTTGACGAGGCCTGCACGCAGGCGCATCAGGTGGTCGAGAACTGGCTGACCCAATGGCGTCAGCAGGCCGACGCCCAACGGGCGCAGCGGCTCGCACTCATAGACGAAGTCAAGGCCTGGACTGCGTTGCAGCAAGACAGCAACGACAAGCGCGTCCAGTTGCACGAGCTGCACGCGTTCTCGGAACGCTGGCGCTCGGCCGGCCATCTGAGCGAAAAAGCCTTTGCCGAGTTGCAGCCGCTCTGGAAGGCGGTCATGCAAGACGCGCACGCCCCGCTGGAGGCGGCGCAGAGCCAGAGCACGGCGCGTCGGCGCGCCATGATCGAAGAAGCCACGGCACTGGGTGCTGCGCAGCCGCTGCACATCGACGCCGTGCGGGCCTTGCAACAACGCTGGCAGGCCGAGGCGCAGGCGGTGCCACTGGAGCGCAAACATGAACAACAACTCTGGCAGGCGTTTCGCCAGCCAATCGACGCCGCCTTTGCCCGCAAGAGCCAGCAGCGTGAACAGGCCGACGCAGCACTGGGCGCGCACGACCAGCGGGTGCTGACGGCAGCGCGCGCACTCGAGGCGGCCAGCGCCAGCGGCGACGCGCAGCAGGTTCGCGCCGCCATGGCCGCGCTCGATGCCGCTTTATTGGACCAGCCAGCACCGACCGCAGCAGCGCCCCAGGCCCGCCCGGCACCGCAGACGCTGCCAGAATCTGCGGCGCACGCGCCGCAGACGGAGCAAGCGGGCGCTGCGCCCGCAGCGCCCGCACCGAGCACAGCAGCGAAGAAAGTGCAGGCGGTGCGCGGCGACGACCGCCCCGGCATGAAGAAGACCGAACCGGTCGGGCGCGACGGCCAGCGTGCCGAAAGGACGCCGGGCAGGCGTGACGCTGCCGCACCGCGCCGCGAGCTGCGCGACGCGCGTGAAGAACGCGAACCGCGCGGCCCGCGCCTGGGCGAAGCGGCCTTTCGCGCCCAGCGCCATGCACTTGAGCAGGCGCAGATGAGCTTGCGCCAACTGGCCGAACAGGCGCATGGCGAGGTACTGTCGCAGCTCCTGAGCGCCTGGGAGCGGCGCGACGCGCAACTGCTGCCCCCGGCGGCCGCCCTGGCTCCGCACCTGACGCCGGCCCTGCGTGCAGACTGGGCGGCCGCGCTGGCGCAAGCACCCGCGCCCTGCTCGCCGCACATCTTGTTGCGGCTGGAAATGGCGGCCGAGTTGCCCACGCCCGCCGAGCACCTGAGTGAACGCCGGCTGTTGCAGTTGCAGTTGCTGACACAGCGCAAGCTGCCCAGCCCGGCACAAACCTGGGCGCAGGACGTGAGCAAGCTGCTGGCCAGCGGCTACGACGCTGCCAGCGCACGCCGGCTGCAAAACGCCCTGAAGGCGCTGCTCAAGCGCTGAGTGGGCGCTTGGCCTGGAAAAAACCGTCGTACAAGGGCATCAGGTCCGGGAATTCGCTCGCAAAGCGCGCACGATCGACGAAGTAGGCTTCGCAGGTGACGGCAAAAAATTCGGCCGGGTCGGTGGCCGCGTAGTCGTTGAGCCAGGGGCTTGGCGCGCCAAAGCGTTCGGCCAGCTTCAGCGCCTCGCAAAATCGGTCGTAGCTGGCCTGCATGACGGCGCGCCAGTGTTCGCGCGCCTGCGCAGCACTGAGCGTGCCGAGAAAACCGGGTGGCAGCGCTGGCGCACCATCGGGCGCCTGACCCGCGCTCATGCCGTGCATGTCGATTTTGTGCATGAACTCATGAATCACCACGTTGCTGCCGTCTGCGCTGGCAGCGCTGACGTCTTGCCAGCTCAGCATCACCGGCCCCCGATCCATCGCTTCGCCTGCCAGCAGTTCTCGGTAGCGGTGCACCACGCCGTTGTCGTCGGTCACTTCGCGCTGCGCCAGCGCCGCGCCTGGCTGCACGACGATGCCAACGAAGTCGGCGTACCAGTCCAGCGCCGCCAGCTCGTGATGCCGCCGCGAGGCCTGGACGGCGGCAATGTGCAGCAGCGGCAAGCAGGCTTGGGCGGCAATGGTCAGCGCCATCGCATCGCTGATGTGCAAGCCGTTGGCGCCAAAGAATTCTTTTTCCGCCAGAAAATGTCGGCACAGCAGTTGCAGCCGCTGTTGTTCGGGCGGCGTGAGCGCGGACAAAAACGGCTGCTGCGCCAGCACCCAGCGCCACAGGCGCGGCGGTAGCGCGGCGGGCTGGCGCAACCGCCGCGGCAGCCAGCGCTGCACGAATGCGGGCAAGGCGCCGATCCAGGCAGTGCGGCTCATGGACTCGGTGTCAGCCGTTGCACACCCGCAGCGTCAAGCCGCAGGTATTCGGCGCGCGCCGGTGTGGCGTGGCCACACCAGTCGCTCAGCACCTCGCGCGTGCGCCCGAGGTCCAGCACGTGCCGCCCAGGGCGGTGGGTGTGGCCGTGGATCAGTACGGCGGCAGCACTCTGACGCAACCAGTCGCAAGCAGTTGCGGCATCGACGTCGGCCCACAGCGCCGGGTCACGCCCATGCTGGTGCTGCTGGCTTTGGCGGCGCAGCTCACGCGCCAGGTGTTCGCGCTCGGCCAGCGGGCGGGCGAGAAAGTCTTGCTGCCAGCGCGGCTGGCGCACCTGGGCGCGAAAGCGCTGGTAGTCGGCGTCGGCCAGACACAGGGCGTCGCCGTGGCTAAGCAACCAGCGCTGACCCAGGAAGTCGAGCACGGTCGGGTCGGCCAGGGCTTGCATGCCAGCGGCTGCCAGCGCCAGCGGGCCGAACAAAAAATCCCGGTTGCCGGGCAGAAAGAAAATCGGCATCTGCCGACTGAGCTGCTGCAATTCGGTCACGCAGGCGCGCCAGAAACGACGGTCTTCGCTTGCATCGACCCACTCGGTGGGGTCGAGCAAGTCGTCGCCGATCCAGACCTCGAACAGGTCACCCAGAATGAACAGCGCGTCGGCGCGCTGCTCGGGCGCGCGCTGCAGAAAACGCCGCCACAGCGCAACGGTGGCTTGGTCGCCGGCCTGCAGATGCAGATCGGAAACGAAGTCGACGCGGCGCCAGTGCGCCGGGGCGCACAGGGTCGGGGCGTGCACGGGCAGACTCGTTGGCATGGCGACGGGCGCGGCGACCCGGTGCGATCAGACGGCGAGCGCTTTCTCGATCAGCACATCGTCATTCGGCACGTCGTCGTGCTGGCCTTTGCGCCCGGTAGCCACTGCTTCGATTTTCTTGACGATCTCGGCGCCGTCCACCACCTTGCCGAACACCGCGTAGCCCCAGCCCTGCGCACTGGGCGCGCTGTGGTTCAGAAAACCGTTGTTGGCGACGTTGATGAAGAATTGCGCGGTGGCCGAGTGCGGGTCGCCGGTGCGCGCCATGGCCACCGTGTAGCAGTCGTTCTTCAGTCCGTTATGGGCTTCGTTTTTGATCGGCGCGTCGGTCGCTTTTGACTTCATGCCGGGCTCGAAGCCGCCGCCTTGCACCATGAAACCGGGAATGACGCGGTGAAAAACGGTGTTGTCGTAATGCCCCTTGTTGACGTAGGCAAGAAAGTTGGCGCTCGAGAGCGGCGCTTTTTCAGCGTCGAGTTCGATCGTGATGACGCCGTAGTTGGCGATGTGCAGTTCGACTTTGGGGTGGTTCATGTTCAAGGTTCCAGCGTGGCTTTGAGGATGGTGACGGCGGTTCGGGGGACGTTCTGGTGGCCGCTTTGGTTGCCCACCGCGACACCGCGGATGCGATCGACCACCTCCATGCCGGCGACGACGCGGCCAAACACGGCGTAGCCGTGACCATCGGGCCGAGGCGCGTTCAGGTTGGGATTGTCGACCACGTTGATGAAAAACTGCGCCGTGGCCGAATGGGGGTTTTGCGTGCGCGCCATGGCCACCGTGCCGCGGTCGTTGCGCAAGCCATTCAGGGCTTCCAAGGGAATCGGTGCGCGGGTCGGCTTTTGCTGCATTTGGGCGTTGAAGCCGCCGCCCTGAATCATGAAGTCGCTCATGACGCGGTGAAAAATCGTGCCGTCGTAGTGCCGCTCGCGCACGTACTGCAGGAAATTGGCCACCGTTTGCGGCGCGCGCACCGGGTCGAGTTCGAGCACGATGTCGCCCATCGAGGTGTTCAGGCGCACCTGAGGTGCTTGCGTGGCCTCCCGGCTCTGCGCCTGTGCGCCCAGGGGCAGCAGCGTAAGGCTCAGGACGGCAGCGCCCAGCAGGGCGCCGAATTGGCGCCGCAACGGGCGCGTCGAGGTGGTGCGTGTATGCATCAAATCACTCCTTCGTAGAAAATTTTCCATTCATCGCCTTCGCGCAGCCAATACTGGCGCAGCGTCACGCCACTGGTCTGGCCAGCAGGCACTTGGCCGAAGGTCACCACCATGCTGTCCTGGCGGTCACGCCAGTGCAGCAGCGAGAGGTCTTTGATGTCCCACTGCTGCGGGCCTTCGGCTTGCAGCTCGGCCACCAGGGCGGGCCACCACTGTTGCAAAGGACGCGCCGGGTTGCGCTGCCGGCTCTCGGGGGTGCTCAAAATCGTGCGCCCGAGATCGCGGCCGTGGTGCGAAAAGCGGCTGGAATAAAAGGCTTTGAGCTGCTCGAGATCAAGCGTGCTGCGCGCTTGTTGCCAAGCTTGCAGGGTGGCTTCAAACTGCGCGCGCTTGCCAAGCAGGGTTTGGGCCGGCACCCAGTGCAGTTCGGCCGCGATCACCACCGGCGTGGTGTGGATGCGCACCGTCGCCAGCACGCGCTCGAGATCGGGGTTGGACAGCACCACGCAGCCGTCCGAGGCTTGCGGTGCGCGTGCGAACTGATCGCTCGGCGTGCCGTGCAACCAGATGCCACTGCCGGTCTTGCCGCGCTTCAAGTCGAGCGGATTGGGGAAATTGATCGGCAGCGCGCCGACGCCGAACAGATCGGGCAGGTCGTTCGGGTTGAGGTTGTTGGTGATGTGGTAGATGCCCAGCGGCGTGCGCTGATCGCCTTCGACCGTTTTTTTGATGCCCGAGAGCCCCACCGAGATGTAAAAGTCGGCCAACAGACGCAGCGATGGCGCCCGCGCAGCGCCGCTGTTTGGCTGGCTGGCGCGCAGGTTTTCAAACAGATAAAGCCGCGAGCGCGAGGCGTCGATGGCAATGGCGTGGCGGTTTTGCGCCGACAACTGCAAAAACTGGGCCGGAATGCTGCCGGCGGGCGGACGTTCGGTCAGCGCCTGGATGCGCCGGCGCGACTCGTCGCGCAGCACCGCCAGTTGTTCACTGGCCGCTTGCGCCTTGGCGTCGGGCACGTCACCCAGCAGCCGCACCGGCCGGCTCTGCATGCTCAGCAGGTCGCCCAGCACCAGTTGCGCCAGTTGAAAATTGGGGTGATCGCGCGTCAGCGCCTGCGCCTGTGCGAGCGCCTGCCGGTGCTGGCCCTGGCCTATCAGTTGGTAAATCTCGATCAAACGCGCTTCGGCCTGGCCCAGCAAGGGCGCCACCTGCTGCAAGGCGGCCTGGGTCAGCGGCCGGGCCTGCAAACCCGAGGTCGACGCGGGCCACAGCGGCTGCGCCGCCAAGTCCTGCGGTGCGTGCTGCAGCGCGGGCACGGCCGAGGCCTGGGCACTGGTCAGCGGTGACTGCGCCACCAGATGAAACTCACCCGATAAACGACTCACCCCCTGCGGGTAAAGCCACCACAACAGTCCAGCGGCCAGCAGCAGCGCGCCCAGTCCCGGCAGCACCCTGAGCCTGCGCCCGGCCTGGGGGTGAAAAAGGGTGTCTGGCGAACGGCCCGCCCGCCGGGAAAGCCACCAAGCAGCCATTACGAACCCGTGGTTTCGCGCACGATCAGCCAGCGGCCGCCACTTTTCACCATCGCGAGCGTCTTGCGGCTGTTCAAATTGACGTTGTCAGACGAAAAAGACTGACGAAAACGCACCGTGGCGCGCTCGCCATCAACCCGGATCGACAGGTCGTGCACGCCGACGCTGATGCGCGCACGTGGCACGATGCGCGCCGTGCGCTCTGCCTCCCAGGCCGAGCGCGAGAGTCCGCCTTCAGGCCGAAAGCCCGGGCCGTAGGCAGCCAGATAGCCTTTCATGTCGCGCGCCGACCAGGCGCGCGCCCAGGCACGCACCGCCGCTTCGACCTCGCGCTCGGCCGCAGCAGCCGGCGCCGGCGCAGCAGTGGCCGCAGTGGCCGCAGTGGCCGCAGTGGCCGCAGTGGCCGTGGCAGCAGCAGCAGCGGCTGGCCTGGCTGCCGGTGCCGGTGCCGGTGCCGGTGCCGGTGCCGGTGTGGCTGCGGCCAGCGCAGGGGCGGCGGCTGCCGGGCGCGCACCCGGGGCGGGCGCAGTGGCAGCTCGCGCCGCCGTGCCGCTGGGTCGAACGCCACTGGCCTCAGCGGCAAACAGGTTTCGGATCAGATTCAGCTTGGGCGGCAGCGCCGTGTTGCCGGCGTCGAGCTGCAAGGCCCGGCTGTAGGCCTGACTGGCCAGCTTGGCGTAGATGTCGCCCAGATTTTCGTGCGCGGTGGCGTAGCTCGGGTTGGTGCGAATGGCCATCTCGAGCGCGGCGCGTGCCTGGTCGAACTGACCCTGACTGGCAAACAGCACGGCCAGGTTGTTGTACGGCTCGGGCAGTTCGGGAAACTCTTGTGTCAGTTGGCTGAAGGTGGCAATGGCATCGGCGCTGCGACCGCTTTCGGTTTGAATGACGCCGCGCAAAAAGCGCAGTTGCGGGTCCCGCGGCTGGGTGCTGAGCAGTTGATCGACCCGGGTCAGGGCTTGGTTGAGCTGTCCGGCCTGGATCAGGCGGTTGATCTCGGCGTGCTCGTTGGCCTGTGCCAGCGCCCCCGACAGTCCAAAAGAAGCCAGCAGCGCCAGCGCTAGGCACAAGCGCCCGATCCGCGCGCCGAATCCGCCACGGCGCTGCAGGTCGAAACAGAGACGAATCGGATAGAGCATGAAACCTCAAGAGGCAAAGGGGAACGAAAGCCGACTCTTGCCAAGATCGACGCAGCGCCGACGATTGACAAGTCCAACTGGCCGGCGCACCGACTGGCTGGCTATACTGGGGCATTGTATCTGAGGGGTTTTGGTTCAGCGACGCTCTGGCACCGGGTCTGCCTGGGCGGTGTGCGGTGTCTCAACCTGCCCTTCGGCGGCGTGTTGCTGACGATCCGACTCGGCCTCACCCCGCTCCACCCACCCGATTTTCATGACTCTGAGAATTTACAACACGCTGTCGCGGCGTCTGGACGTATTTCAGCCGCTGGAGCCGGGCCATGTGCGCCTGTACGTCTGTGGCATGACGGTCTACGACCTGTGCCACCTCGGGCATGCGCGCTCCATGCTGGCCTTTGACGTGGTGCAGCGCTGGTTCAAAGCCAGCGGCTATCGGGTCAGCTACGTGCGCAACGTGACCGACATCGACGACAAAATCATTGCCCGCGCGCTGCAAAACGGTGAAACCATCACCGCCTTGACCGAGCGCATGATCGAAGCCCTGCACCAGGATGCCGACGCGCTGGGAATCGAGCGTCCCACGCACGAGCCGCGTGCGACCGCCTACGTGCCACAAATGCTGCAACTGATCGAGCGGCTGGAAGAAAAAGGGCTGGCCTACCGCACCCGTGACGGCGACGTCAACTACGCGGTGCGCAAATTCCCCGGCTACGGCAAGCTCTCGGGCAAGTCGCTCGACGAGCTGCGTGCGGGCGAGCGCGTCGCCGTGCAAGAGGGCAAGCACGACCCGCTAGACTTCGCGCTCTGGAAAGCGGCCAAGGCGGGAGAACCGGCCCAGGCCCAGTGGGACAGCCGGTACGGCGCGGGACGACCGGGCTGGCACATCGAATGCTCTGCCATGGCGTGCCAGTTGCTGGGCCAGAGCTTTGATATCCACGGCGGCGGCGCTGATCTGCAGTTTCCGCACCATGAAAACGAAATCGCCCAGTCCGAGGGCGCCAGCGGCCAGCCGCTGGCCAGGTTCTGGATGCACAACGGTTTTGTGCGCGTGGACGACGAAAAAATGTCCAAAAGCCTGGGCAATTTCTTCACCATCCGCGAAGTGCTGCAAAAGGTCGACGCCCAATCGCTGCGCTTTTTCATGCTGCGCGCGCACTACCGCAGCGCGCTCACGTACAGTGACGCGCACCTGGACGACGCACGCGCCGCGCTCAAACGCTTGTACACCGCGCTCAGTCTGGTGCCGCCGGCGGCGCAGACGCTAGACTGGCAGCAACCCCATGCACAGCGCTTTCGTGCCGCCATGGACGATGACTTCGGCACCCCGCAAGCGCTGGCGGTGCTGTTCGATCTGGCCAGCGAGGTCAACCGCAGTCGCGATGCCCAGTTGGCCGGCCTGCTGCGCGCGCTCGGCGGCACGCTCGGTCTGCTGCAGGACGATCCACTCGCTCACCTGCAAGGCAGCGGCAGCACCGAGTCGGCGTTGAGCGCGTTGCAGATCGAGGCCCTGATTGCAGAGCGCGCGGCCGCCAAGCGGGCAAAAGACTTCGCCCGGGCCGACCGCCTGCGCCAGCAGTTGCAAGACCAGGGTGTACGGCTCAAAGACAGTGCCGACGGCACCCATTGGGAGCGGGGCTGATGGCGCAGACGTTCTTACCTGAGGTCGGGCCCGATGCCCCGGTTTACTGGATCGATGGCTGCCGCCACCTGATGCAGCGCGACCGGGTCATGCAAAAGTTGATTCCGCAACACAGCGGCGCCAGCCTGGTTTCGCGCGGCGACGCCTTTGCCACGCTGGCGCGCAGCATCGTCGGGCAGCAGATTTCGGTCAAAGCCGCCCAGTCGGTCTGGGACCGGTTTGCGCGGCTGCCGGACAAAATGGAACCGGCCCAGGTGCTCAAACTCAAGGTCGACGACATGCGCGCGGCCGGCCTGTCGGCGCGCAAGGTCGAGTACCTGGTCGATCTGGCCTTGCACTTCGTCAACCAGCAGGTACACCCGGCGGCCTGGGCCGACTGCGACGACGAAACCATCATCAAGGAACTGGTGGCGATTCGCGGCGTGGGGCGCTGGACCGCCGAGATGTTTCTGATTTTTTATCTGCTTCGACCCAACGTGCTGCCACTGGACGACGTCGGGCTGCAAAAAGGCATCAGCCGCTGTTATTTTTCCGGCGAGCCGGTCAGCCGCAGCGAAATCCGCGAGGTGGCGGGCTCGTGGATACCGTTTTGCAGTGTGGCCACTTGGTATATTTGGCGCTCGCTCGATCCGCTGCCGGTGAGTTATTGATCCGGCCCGATGAAATATGAACCGTTCGCCCTGAGCCTGTCCTTCGACCCTTCGACAGGCTCAGGACAGGCCAGGCTCAGGATGATCGGGATTCAAGGGTTTCGACAGGCTCAACCCGAACGGAAATTGAGACTTCACAGGGCCGGATCAATATTGAAACCGGCACCAGCCCGCGGGCGTCGTCACCAGACCAAAGGAACCCAGCTTGGGCAGGAAAAATTTTCTCGATTTCGAGCAATCGATTGCCGAACTCGAAACCAAAATCGAAGAGCTGCGCTACGTGCAGACCGAGTCGGCGGTGGACATCTCGGCCGAGATCGAACAACTGGCGGGCAAGAGCCTGCAACTGACCAAAGACATCTACAGCAAGCTCACGCCCTGGCAAATCACCAAGATCGCCCGCCACACCGACCGGCCCTACACGCTGGACTATGTGCGCGAGCTCTTCACCCACTTCGTCGAACTGCACGGCGACCGCCACTGCGCCGACGACCTGAGCATCGTCGGCGGTCTGGCGCGCTTGAACGGCCAGCCCTGCATGGTGCTGGGGCAGCAAAAAGGCCGCGACACCAAAGAGCGAGCGCTGCGCAATTTCGGCATGACCAAGCCCGAGGGCTACCGCAAGGCATTGCGGCTGATGAAGCTGGCAGAAAAATTCGGTCTGCCGGTGTTCACCTTCGTCGACACGCCCGGCGCCTACCCAGGCATAGACGCGGAAGAACGCGGCCAGTCCGAGGCCATCGGGCGCAACATCTTCGAGATGGCGCAGCTCGAAGTGCCCATCATCAGCACCATCATTGGCGAAGGCGGCTCCGGCGGCGCGCTGGCAATTGCCGTGGCCGACCAGGTGCTGATGCTGCAGTTCTCGGTCTATTCGGTCATCAGTCCGGAAGGCTGCGCCTCTATTTTGTGGAAAACCAGCGAACGCGCCAGCGACGCGGCCGACGCGCTGGGCATCACTGCGCACCGCCTCAAGGCGCTGGGCCTGGTGGACAAGATCGTCAACGAACCGGTCGGCGGTGCGCACCGCGACCCGCGCCAAATGGCCGCACTCCTCAAGCGCGCCCTGAGCGATGCCTGGCGCCAGTTGGCCGACCTCAAGGTGGAGCAACTGCTCGAACGCCGCCACGCCCGTCTGAACAGCTACGGCAGCTATGTCGACACCCGGGCCGAGAGCAAGGTGCACAAGCGCTGAGCGCAGCCCGACGGTGAACGCCACGCCAGCGCCCAACCCCTGCACGGCGGCGCTAGCCGCCTGGGGCGCGCGCTGCTTGCCGCAGCCGGTGCTGCGGCTGGCGCTGGCCTACAGCGGCGGACCCGACTCCACCGCCTTGCTGCTGGCGGCGCAGCAGGCCTGGCCGGGCCGGGTGCTGGCGCTGCACATCAACCACGGCTTGCAGGCCGCTGCGGCCGATTTCGAGGCGCACGCGCGCGCCTTTTGCGCCGCGCACGCGATTGAGCTGCAGGTGCGCCGGGTGCTGGCGCGCCCCGCGCGCGGCCAAAGCCCAGCCGACGCCGCCCGCCAGGCGCGCTACGCGGCCTTGGCCGACCTGGCCCAACAAGCCGGCGCAGCTTGCGTGCTGCTGGGCCAACACGCCGACGACCAGGCCGAGACCCTGCTGCTGGCGCTGAGCCGCGGCGCCGGCCTGCCCGGACTGGCCGCCATGCCTGAGCGCTTCGAGCGCCACGGCATGGCATTTGGTCGCCCGCTGCTGGCGCTGCCGGCGGCGGTGCTGCGCCAGTGGCTGCTGACCAGCGGTCATGGCTTTGTCGACGACCCGAGCAACAGCTTGCAGCACTACACGCGCAACCGCATCCGCGCCGTGCTGATGCCGGCCTGGGAGACTTGTTTTCCCGGCTTCAGACCCCTGCTGGCACGCAGCGCACAGCATGCGGCGCAGGCGCAAACCCTGCTCGACGAGCTGGCCCAGATCGACCTGGCGCACACCGGCGTGCCGCCGCTCATTATGGCGCTGCAAGACTTGAGTAGCGAGCGCCAGGCCAACGCGCTGCGCCACTGGCTGCGCCGCAGTGCCGCTGCCGCGCCCAGCACCGCCCAGCTTCATGAGCTGCTCGGGCAGATCGCCGCCTGCCGCACGCGCGGCCACCGCATCCACCTGAGAGTGGCCAGCGGCTGGGTCAACCGGGTCGGCCCGCAACTGATGTTTACCCGCACGGGCCAGACGGCGCAGATATAATCCCAAGGTTTTGCCGTGTGTGCAACTGCTGCTGCGACAGCCCCGCTGCCAACGGGTCACGGCCGACGCAACCCATCCCCCACAACACCCCATTGAATCGTCACCCGATGGCTTTGATCGTTCACAAATACGGCGGCACCTCCATGGGCTCGACCGAGCGCATCCGCAACGTCGCCCGGCGCGTCGCCAAGTGGCACCGGGCCGGTCACCAACTGGTGGTGGTGCCCAGCGCCATGAGCGGCGAGACCAACCGCCTGCTCGGCCTGGCCAAAGAACTGGCCCCGGCCCAGACCGACGACGCCTGCGAGCGCGAACTCGACATGCTGGCCGCCACCGGCGAACAGGTCTCGTCGGCCCTGCTGGCGATGGCGCTGCAGGCCGAAGGTCTGAGCGCCGTCAGCTACGCTGGCTGGCAAGTGCCGATCAAGACCAACAGCGCTTACACCAAGGCGCGCATCGAATCGATCGACGACCAGCGCCTGCGCGCCGACCTGGCTGCCGGCAAGGTGGTGATCGTCACCGGCTTCCAGGGCGTAGACGGCAACGGCCACATCACCACGCTCGGGCGCGGTGGCAGTGACACCTCGGCGGTGGCGGTGGCGGCCGCTTTGAAAGCCAGCGAATGCCTGATCTACACCGACGTAGATGGCGTCTACACCACCGACCCGCGCGTGGTTGCGCAGGCGCGCCGCCTAGAGCGCGTGAGTTTTGAAGAAATGCTCGAGATGGCCAGCATGGGCAGCAAGGTGCTGCAAATCCGCTCGGTCGAATTTGCCGGCAAATACCGCGTGCCGCTGCGCGTGCTCTCGAGCTTCACGCCCTGGGACATCGACCTGAACACCGAAGCCAGCTCCGGCACCCTGATCACTTTTGAGGAAAACGAAACCATGGAACAAGCCGTCGTCTCCGGCATTGCCTTCAACCGCGACGAAGCCAAAATTTCCGTGCTCGGCGTGCCCGACCGGCCCGGCATTGCGTACCAGATTCTGGGCGCGGTGGCACAGGCCCATATCGAAGTCGACGTCATCATCCAAAACATCAGCAAAGAGGGCAAAACCGACTTCAGCTTCACGGTGCACCGCAACGACTTTCAGAAAACCCTGCATCTGCTCAAAACCCAGGTGCTGCCCGCACTCGGTGCCGCCGACGTGGTGGGCGATGCGCGCATCTGCAAGGTCAGCATCGTTGGTATCGGCATGCGCAGCCACGTCGGCGTGGCCAGCCGCATGTTCAAGTGCCTGAGCGAAGAAGGCATCAACATTCAAATGATCTCCACCTCCGAGATCAAGACCTCGGTGGTGATCGACGAAAAGTACATGGAGTTGGCGGTGCGCTCGCTGCACCGTGAATTCGACCTCGATCAAACCGTTGACACGATTTCGGGCTGAAGCCAGCGCACCCAAACCAAGGTAGCACGGCCGATTCAGGCATAATGCGAGGGTTCGGAGCGATGACCGAGTGGCCGAAGGTGCTCCCCTGCTAAGGGAGTATGGGGTGTAGAGCCTCATCGAGGGTTCGAATCCCTCTCGCTCCGCCAGATAAAAAACCTCTTGTAAATCAACAAGTTACAATAAATGGCACCAAGAAAGCCCGACCTGGAAGTCGGGCTTTTTCTTTGGTCTTTGCGGCGCGGTGTCCCCGTTTTGTCCCTGTCTAGACCTCGCTTTGACCGCGCCTTGCATCCCCGTTTTGCCCCCGAGCTTCGGACGCGAGAGAGTCTCCCCTCCCGCGCCAACAACAAGGCGTAAGAGTGGATCAGATGACCGCTTCCAGTCCCTTGCGTTCGATCAGATTCAGCAGCTTCAGAGAGGGGCCGCTCGGCTTCTTGTCGCCGACTTCCCATTTCTGCACCGTGGACAAGCTGGTATTCAGCACGGCAGCAAACACCGCCTGGCTCACATGAGCATGTTCGCGCAGTGACTTGATCTTCTGCGGGGCCATCTCATGGACATCAAGATGGCACAGAGCATCGAACTCGCCCATACGCCGCTTGCTGATCAAGCCCGCTCCGTGCAGCCCACGGGCAGTTTCATGCATCTCGTCCAGAATTCGGCTCTTACGCTTCATCGTCGTCATTACACACCTCCACAATCTCTGCGGCCGCCAGAGCGGTCGTCAGTTGTCTGTCATCGAACCCCAGTAAGTCCTTCGCAACTTCCTGGAACATTTTCAGTTCGTCCTTGTCGATAGTGGCGCGTTCGTTCTTGCCCAATCCGTAGAGGAAGAACCAGCGGTCCGCCATCTTGGTTGCAACGATGGTCCTTGCTCCGCCACGCTTGCCCTGCCCGGGCAGCGCGACCCGCTTTTTCACCACATTGCCGCCCAGGTCTGCATCGACGAGCCCTTGGGCCATCTCGGAGACGGCTTCGCATAGGGCATCGTCTGTCAGACCCGCTTTTCGCATCCAGCGGGTGAAGGTTCGGGTCCGAAACACTCTTCTCATCGGAAAAGTGTACCACTTAGTGCAATAGATTGCCAGCCAAGCTCCCCGCTTGGGTCCGTATCTGTTCAGCCCCCCACAAGCAGAACATCCCCAGCCCAGACCGAAGTCCAGCCCCAAGATCAGGCAGGATGCTGAAGGTGAATATGCTCAGGCACCAGGCTGGGCGGGTGTAGGTGGCCGATCCAGCTGTGCACAGCCTCATGCACAAAGTCGTAGGCCACCCGCGCCTGCATCTTGCAGGTCTGCACCGTTGAGAAGATCCGCTCGGTGAACTCCATCCCCCGCTTGGAGCGGGTGCAGTACGACAACTTTCGCTTGATCACGTAGTCGCGCAAAGCCCGCTCAGCGGCGTTGTTGGTCGGTGGCACCAGCGCGTTGCCCAGGAAGGTCCACATCGCAGGCCACATTTTCAGCAGGTTCGCGCAGGTGTTGGCCGTGCGCTTGCACTGCGTCTGCACATGACCCAGTTCCAGTTGAACCCGTATGCGCCGTTGCAGCCAGGCAAAGTGGCGTGCGTCCTTCTCCTCGTTGCGCCAGCGAAACAGCAGGTATCCGTAGCCCAGCAGACGCTGGCCAATACGCCCGGGCAGTGCGCTGCGCTGTGCGATGCGCTCAAAGTCGCGCAGCAGGTGCGCCCAGCAGACCTGGCGCTGCGCCAAGGGCAGGTGGTTGTAGCCCGCATACCGGTCGCTCACCGTGACGAAGCCGGGCTGCTCGCCCAGAATCAGCTGGGCCGCCATTTGCCCACGCGAAGGGTCGATACGAAACCGCACCCCCCAATCGCTGAGCAGCGCCCACATCCACAGGGTGTGCTGGTGGTTTTGGTGGCGGGTCTCATCGGCGTGGCACACGGGAGCTTGTAGCAGCTCAGCGTGCAACTGCGCCACAGGCTTGTCCAGCGCCTGGCTGACCAGCCCGTGCGCCTGGGACACGGCCCCCAGACTGAAATGTATGCCCATGACGTGTGAGAGCACCGCCTGCACTTTGCGCTGTGTCAGGTGGAATTGCCCAGCCAGTGTGCCCACCAGGGCCAGGGCGCGTGGCCCCAGTTGGCCGCTTGGAACCCCCGCAGGAAGCGCCCCGTGGTGTTTGCGTCCACAGCCGCTACAGATGCCGCGCAGACGCACGTACTCGCTCACGATGGGTTCGATTTTGGGCAGCTCGAAGACCTGGTGGCGGATCGGTTTATCGCCATCGACTTTGATCGCTGAGCCGCAGGCGTCGCATTGCGCGGGTGGCTGGCACTGGGTGCGGTGCTGAACGTCTTGCTCGGGGACCATCGCCCGAAAGCTGCCTTTGTGTCCGGGTTGTCCACCGAGCTTTTTGCCGCTTGGGGATTTGCTCGGGCGTGCGGGTGGTGTGGCAGGGCCGTCGCTGGATGGTGGTTTGGAGGAGTTGCGTGAGTTGAGGCTGACCCGTTCTTCCAGCCAGCTCAGGCGCTGCATCAGCTGGTGAATCAGCTCGTGGCACCCGGGCACCGTGTCGGGCAGTGCGCTGGGCAGCTCGCTCACGGGTGCTGGGGTGGCTCGACGGGTCATGGGATCAGTTTATCGTAAGCGTTCCGCCAACCCATCTTGAAACCTGGTCGATAACCCGGCAGTCTTGGGGTTTTCCAAGGAGACCGATGGTTATGACGAGCAAGAAATTCAACCGAGAGCACATGCAGCGCTGCCTGGACGTGCTCGATGCGTTGGCGCGAAGCGGGCTGAGCACCGAGGATTTCGCGCAAGCCCAAGGGCTGAGCTACGGCCAGCTCAGATCCTGGCTTTCGCATGGACCGCGCTGGCGCTTGCAACTGGCAGACCCAGCTTACGTTGCACCGGCACGGCGCAGGGCCGGCAAAGGCACTGGTTTTGTCCAAGTCAATGTAGGCGATGGACAAACGCCAGCGGCCAATGCGGGCCATGCGGCGCAAACCGATGGCCTGCCCAACGTGCGTATCGACTGCAGTCAAGGCGCGCGTAGCGTCGTGCTGCACTGGCCCAGCGGCGCGCCGCTGCAATGCGCGCAATGGCTCAAGGCGTACCTGGCATGATCCGCATCGACGCCATCTGGCTGGCCCTGGGCGCCAGTGACCTGCGTGCCGGCATGGACACCTTGCTGGCACGCGTGGTGCGGGAGCTCGAAGGCGGCGCGCGCATCCACACCGCCTACGTCTTTGCCAACCGGGGCGCGACTCGACTTAAAGTGCTGGTGTACGACGGTGCTGGCCTGTGGCTGTGCACCCGGCGCCTGCAACAGGGGCGCTTTGTCTGGCCGCAGAGCGAGGCCGGTGCTGGCGCGGTGACGATCAGCCAAACCCAATGGGACTGGCTGATGGCCGGCGCCCCCTGGCAACACCTGGGTGCTCAGCAAAACATCGCCGTGGTCTGAATCGCACCGATTCAAGGGCCGGTAAATCAAGGATCCATTTAGCCCTTGATTTACCTCCTGATTCATTCACAGTTCACCCCTGTTTTTTAGCCCTTGTCCATAGGAGAAAGTCCCGATTTCCTCGCGCGCGTGCGCGAGGCACAATTGGCCTCATGCTCGAACCAAGCAATCTGCAACAACTCGATGCCCTCAGTGGTGAATCAGCCAAGCAGTACGCGCGTCAACTCATTGAGCGCCTGAGCGCGCAGCTCAAGACCGAACAAGCAAAACTCAAGTTCGAGCAAACCAAAAACCAGGCCCTGAACGTTGAGATCGCCCGCTTGAAGCAGTGGCGCTTTGGGTCTTTGAGCGAAAGCATGGACAGTGCGCAGGCCCAGCTCTTTGACGTCAAGATGCAAGCCGCGCTGATCGAAGAATTCAAGGCCGAAGATCGCGCCGCCGACCAGGCGCGCCAGCCCGCCAAAGCCAGGCGTCAGGCCAAACGCCAGGCGCTGCCAAGCCAGTTGGAGCGCATCGAGCATCACTACGAGATTGAACCTGCCGTGTGCGCGCTGGGCCATGCCTTGCAACGCATTGGCGAAGAAATCAGCGAGCAACTCGACTGTGTGCCAGCCAAATTCTTTGTGCACCGCCACATTCGCGGCAAATACACCTGTGTGTGCTGCCAAACCGTGATGGCCGCCGCCATGCCCGCCCAGATCATCGACAAGGGCATCGCGGCAGCGGGCCTGCTGGCGCAAGTGATCATCGCCAAGCACGATGATCATCTGCCCCTGTTTCGGCAAGAGGAGATTTACCGCAGAAGCGGCGCGTTTATTCCCCGCTCCAGCATGGCAGGCTGGATTGGTCAGTGTGGCGTGCAGCTCGAACCCCTGGCAAAGGCGCTGTGCCAGCATCTGCTGACGCAAGGCGTGCTGCATGGGGACGAGACGCCGGTGAAGTTGTTGCAGCCGGGTTTGGGTAAAACCCATCAGGCCTATATGTGGGCCTGGCGCACCAGCGATTTGTGCACCACCGAGCGCGCAGTGGTCTATGACTTTGCCAAAAGCCGCGCCGGTGAGCACGCGCGGCGCATGTTGCAAGACTACGTCGGCACGTTGGTGACGGACGATTATTCGGGTTACAAAGCGCTGTTCAAAGCGGGCAGGGTTCTTGAGGCTGGCTGCTGGGCCCACGCCCGGCGCAAGTTCTTCGAGGCCCACAAGCTCAACCACAGCGAGATTGCCAAACAGGCGCTGGACTGGATCGGCAAGCTGTACGACATTGAGCGGGATGCCAAGGAATTGGACGACCCGCAGCGTCTGGCTATCAGGCAGGCGCGAAGTCTTCCTTTGCTGGAGAAATTCAAAACCTGGTTGATGAGCCAGCGCATGCAATTGGTCAACGCCGATGTCACGGCCAAGGCGATTGATTACACGCTCAAGCGCTGGGGGGCATTGATCGTGCACGTCAACGATGCCCGTGTGCCGGTGGACAACAACGCGGTGGAGAACGCGATGAGACCGATAGCCCTGGGGCGCAAGAATTGGTTATTCATCGGCTCGCAGCAAGCCGGTGAGCGTGCCGCCACGCTGATGAGTTTGATCGAGTCGGCCAAACTCAACGGCCATGATGCCTGGGCCTACCTGAAGGACGTGCTGACCAAGTTGCCGACCTGGCCCAACTCGCGGCTGGCGGAGTTGCTGCCGCACCGCTGGGTTACACCCGCCTCTACCTGATCGATTGCACACGGTCAACATGGGTTGGCCGCACGCTTACGGGCTTTCGCGTGCGAGATTGGAAAGTCCACGATGCGCTTGCGCAGGTCGACTGGTCTTCGCTGCGCTGCCCGTGGCGTTGTTGACCGGGCTGGTGGGGTGATGGGCGGGGGTGGTGAAACTCGGGCCGGGATTTTGGGCGCTGGGGCGGTGCCGCTGTCCCGCTGTCCAGTCGCTCAGCCTGTAAGCTCGGCTGCTGTGGGTTCTCACCCGTTTTTCTGATTGACCGCCGATGCCCTTGACCCAGCAGCCCACACCCGGCCCTGTCGCCCGCGTCGCCTGGCAGCCGCCCGCGCCCATCGATCGCCTCGATCGCATCGACTTGCTGCGCGCGCTTGCCATGCTGTGGATGACGGCCTATCACTTCTGCTTCAATCTGAATTTTTTTGGCCTGATCGAGGCAGACCTCTACCGAGACCCGTTCTGGACCTGGCAGCGCACGGCCATCGTCAGCCTGTTTTTGTTCACCGCCGGGCTCTCGCAAGCGCTGGCGCTGCAGCAGCGGGCCAGCGCCAGCTTGTTCGACCGGCGCTTCTGGCGGCGCTGGTCGCAGGTGGCGGGCGCGGCGCTGTTGGTGACGGCCGGCTCGGCCATCGTGTTTCCGGCCAGCTTCATTTACTTTGGCGTGCTGCACGGCATTGCGCTGATGCTGATCGTGCTGCGTCTGACGGCTGGCTGGGGCGGCTGGCTGTGGCTGCTGGGTGCGCTGGCGCTGGCGGGCACATTCGTCGCGCCCTGGGCGATTGCCGCGCTGCCCACGCTCGACGTGTTCAACACGCCCTGGTTGAACTGGCTGGGTTTCATCAGCCGCAAACCGATCACCGAGGACTATGTGCCCTTGCTGCCCTGGCTGGGCGTGATGTGGTGGGGCCTGGCGGCCGGCCAGTGGGCCTTGCGTCATCGGCCCGACTGGCTGGGCGCGGCTGACGCGCCGGCCAGCGGCGTGCGGCGCGGGCTGGCCACACTGGGGCGCTGGAGCCTGAGTTACTACCTGCTGCACCAGCCGGTGCTGCTGGGCCTGATCTGGCTTTATTTGCAGTGGGCTTGAAGCTGCCGCCGTGCCCGTGCAGGCGCAGCGCGCTGGCAGAGCGAGCCGCGCTGCGCTTTACTGCACCCTGGCGCGTTCGCGCAGGCCGCGCTGGAATTCCATCATTTGCTCTTGCTGCATTTGCTGGGCAATCTGGGGTTTTATTTCTTCAAACGAAGGCAGTTGCGCCTGGCGCACGTCGTCGACCCGAATCACGTGCCAGCCAAACTGGCTCTGCACCGGGGCGTCGGTCATCTGACCCTTGCCCAGCTTGACCATGGCCTGAGAAAACTCGGCCACAAAGCTGCCGGCGGCAGCCCAGTCGAGGTCGCCGCCGTTGGCAGCCGATCCTGGGTCTTTGGACTGCGCGCGCGCCAGCTCTTCAAAGTTGGCGCCACCCTTGATCGCCGCGATGAGGGCCTGCGCTTGCTCTTTCGTTTCCACCAGAATGTGGCGCGCGCGGAATTCCTGTCCGCTGTTGGCGGCGACGAATGTATCGTATTCGGCCCGGATGGCGGCGTCGGTGATCGGGTGGCGTTTTTGCTGGTCGGCAAACAAGGCCCGAATCATGATGGTCTGGCGCGCCAGTTCCATCTGGGTTTTGTATTCTTGCGTGGCGGCAATGCCGCGCCGCTGCGCTTCCTGCATGAAGATTTCACGCAGGATGACTTCTTCGCGCAACTGCGTGCGCACCTCGTCTGTGACCGGGCGTCCGGTGGCGGCCATTTGTTCGGCCAGCACCTGCACGCGCGTCATCGGTACCGGCTTGCCGTTGACGATGGCGACGTTTTGTGCTGCCGCCCAAGGCGCAGCGCCGATCAGCAGCGCCGCTGCCAGGGCAGATAGGGTGAATTTCATGGATGTTCCAGCAAAAAAAAGAGGAGGCGCCGCCGTTGTTGCGGCAGGCTCGCGCGCTGCCGTGCGAGCCGGGTTGGAGGAGCAAATGGGGGTTCAGGATTTGATTTCAATAGCCAGCGCGTGCAGTCCGGCGGCGGTGAAATGGCGCAGCGCATCATACACAAGTCGGTGTTGCGCCACCCGGCTCAGGCCGACAAAGGCCGGCCCGCCGATGCAGACGCGAAAATGGCTGCCCCAGCCCTGGGCATTGGCGCCGGCGTGGCCGGCGTGGGCTGCGCTTTCGTCGTGCACTTGCAGCCAGGTGGGTGCCAGCGCGGCGCGCAGCGCCGCTTCCAGCGCAGCGGCGGTCGGCGGTATGGGGTTTGGTTTCATGATCGGCGCAGGGGTTATCGGTTGCGGTGTCGCGAATTATCGAATTATCAACCCGTGGCCTTGCCGTGTTGGCGCCGGTGAATTTCGGCCCTGGCTGGCGCGGCTGAACTTGCCGCCATTGCGCCGCTTGCGCGGGGCTGCCCAGGTAAACTGGGCGCTGCTTTTTTGCCCAGCCGTTTGACTCACAGGAGCCTCCGCCATGTCGACCCAGGAACAACAGTCCATTCTCGCCATTGCCTTGCTGGCCGCGTTTGCCGACGGCAGCAAGGCCGACGCCGAACGCGAGGCGATTCGCCGCATGGCCGATTCGCTTGGGCACGAGGCCGGCGCCGCCGGGCTGGCGCGGCTCTACCAGGACGTGCTGCTCAAGCGCGTCACATTGGCCGACGCGGTGGCCGGATTGAGCGACGCCAGCCAACGCCAGCTGGCCTACGAAATGGCGGTCTGCGTGTGCGACGTCGACGGCCGCCAGAGCCCGGCCGAGTCCGATTTTCTGGCCGATCTGAAAATCCGGCTGCAACTCGACACGGCACAGGTTGCGGCCTTCGAGGGCGAAGAAGCCGCGCTGGTGGCGGCGTCCGAGGACGCGTTGGCGCCGACAGCGGGAGCTGTTTCGCCTGTTGCGGCGCTCGCACCGGCGGCCCGTACCGCGCTCGACACCGAACTCGACCAGTCCATCCTCAAATACGCGCTGCTCAACGGCGCACTCGAGCTGTTGCCGCAGTCCTGGGCGTCGATGGCGATCATTCCGCTGCAGGTGAAAATGGTCTACGGCATCGGCAAGGCGCATGGCGTCGATCTCGATCAGGGGCATATTCGCGAGTTCATCGGCGCGGTCGGCGTGGGGCTGACGTCGCAGTACCTGGAGCAGTTTGGCCGCAAACTGCTGGGCGGTTTGCTCGGCAAGGCAGGCGGACGCATGGCGGGCCGAATCGGTGGTGCGGCCACCGGCATGGCGTTTTCATTTGCCACCACCTACGCGCTGGGGCAGGTGGCCAAGCGCTATTACGCGGGCGGGCGGGTGATGAGCACGGCGCTGCTCAAAGAGTCGTTTCAGGGCCTGCTCGGTCCGGCCAAGCAAATGCAAACCCAGTACCTGCCGCAAATTCGACAAACCGCCGCCACCCTGGACGCCGGCAAGGTGCTGGCGATGGTGCGTGCTTAAGCTGCGCCGGTCTGCAATCAGCCGGGCGGCTGGTGTTGCAGCGCGGCCGAGTTCATGCAATAGCGCAAACCGCTGGGCGCGGGGCCGTCCTCGAACACATGGCCCAGGTGCGCGCCGCAGCGGCTGCACACCGTCTCCACCCGCCGCCAGCCGTGGCTGTGGTCGGGCCGCTCCAGCAGCGCGCCCGGCACCGCCTGCGCAAAGCTGGGCCAGCCACAGCCGGCGTCGAACTTGCTGTCGGCGTTGAACAGGTGTTGGCCGCAGCAGATGCAGTGGTAGCTGCCGTCTGACCAGAAGGCTTCGTATTTGCCGCTGAAAGGGTGTTCGGTGTGCGCCTGGCGGCTTACTTCAAATGCCAGCGGCTCGGCGTCCTGTGCGGCCAGAACGGCGCGCCATTGTTCGGCGGTTTTTTGAATCGGAAAGTTCATGGGTTTGACCGGTGATGCGGCTCAGGACGAGCAACTGATTTGGATCTGCGCCGCCCAGGTGGGCGCGAAGTCGGCCAGGTCTTGCTCACCCGGGCGGGCCGTAAACGGGTGCTCGAGCGCGGTTTGCAGCCGCTGCAAGGCGGAAAAATCGCCTGCGCGCGCCCGCTCAATCGCCATTTCTCCCAGGTGATTGCGCAGCACCAGTTGCGGGTTGGTGGCCAGCATGCGGGCCGTGGTGGCGCCGGCATCGAAGCCGCTTTGCCGCTGCAGCCGGTCGCGCCAGTCTTGCGCCCAGGCGTCGAAGGCGTCGGTGTGCCGAAACAGCTCGCGCACCGGCGCGATCGCCGCGCTGGCGCTGGCCAAGCTGGCCGAGGGCGCGGCAAAGCCTGCTGCGGCGTGCGACAGGCGGCGCCAGAAAATGCTGAAATCGACCGCATCCTGCGCCAGCAGTTGCAGCAGCGTGTCGATTCGTTTGGCGTCCTGCGGCAGCGCCGCAGTCAGACCGAGCTTGGCGGCAAAGCGCTGCTCGAAGGCAGCGGCAAACTGCGTCGGGTAGGACTCCAGGGCGGCCAGCGCCAGCTCGGTCCTGCCGATCAGCGGCAACAGCGCCTGCCCCAGGCACAGCAGGTTCCAGTGCACCACGGCCGGTTGGCGTTGCCAGGCGTAGCGCCCGCGCTCGTCGCTGTGGTTGCAGATATGGCCGGGGTTGAAGGCGTCCATGAACTGGAACGGACCGTAATCGACCGTCAAGCCCAAGATGCTCATGTTGTCGGTGTTCAGCACGCCATGACAAAAGCCCAGCGCCTGCCACTGCGCCACCAGCGCGGCGCTGCGCAGGCTGACCGCCAGCAGCAAATTGGCATACGGGTTGCCGGTCTGGTCGCGGCATTCGGGGTAGAAGTGCTCCAGCACGAAATCGGCCAAGGCTTTGAGGGCGTCGTGCTGGCCACGGTGGGCAAAGTGTTCGAAGTGGCCAAAGCGGATGAAGCTGGGTGCCACCCGCGTCAGCACGGCGGCGGTCTCGACCTCTTCGCGCTGCACCGGCGCGTGCGAGCCGGTGACGCACAGCGCCCGGCTGCTCGGCACGCCCAGCGCGTGCATGGCTTCGCTGCACAAAAATTCGCGGATCGAGCTGCGCAGCACCGCACGGCCGTCGCCCGAGCGCGAATACGGCGTGCGCCCGGCGCCCTTGAGTTGCACCTCCAAGGGGCCGGTTGCGCTGGCGAGCTCGCCCAGCAGCAGCGCGCGACCGTCGCCCAACTGGCCGGCCCAGTGGCCGAACTGGTGGCCGCTGTAGACGCTAGCCAGCGGGCGCATGCCGTCCAGCACGGCGTTGCCGCTGAAGACCTGCAAGGCGTGCTCGCCGTGCAGCCAGTGCGGGCACAGTCCGAGCGCGCGCGCAAGCGTTAGACTGGCACCGACCCAGTAGGGTGCAGGCAGCGGCGTGGGCTGCCATTTGGTATAAAACGTCGGACCCAGCGCGGCGAAACGGTGCGTCCAGGCGCTGGGGGCAGGGGGCAGGCTCATGCGCTGCATTCTGGCGCAGACCGATTGCACCCGCTGGCCGACGGGCCATCGCGGCCAACCGGAGCAACCCGGATGGGGCCGGACAGCGGTGCTGGCATCATGTTGCTGGCATCATTCAGACACAACACTTTTTTCGGGAAACATTCATGCTAGGACAAATGCAGCCACAGGCCTTGTTGATTTCTTCGCTCATCACGCACGCCGAGCGCCACCACGCCAGCAGCGAGATCGTTTCGCGCCGGGTCGAAGGCGACATTCATCGCAGCTCCTGGGCGCAGATTTCGCGTCGCTCGCGCCAGGTGGCCAACGCCATCGACCGCCTGGGCCTGAGCCGGGGCGAGCGGTTGGCCACGCTGGCCTGGAACGGCTACCGCCATCTGGAGCTGTATTTTGGCGTCAGCGGCAGCGGGCGCGTGCTGCACACGCTCAACCCGCGCCTGCACCCCGAGCAACTGGCCTGGATCATCAACCACGCCCAAGACCAGGCGCTGTGCTTTGACCTGACGTTCCTGCCGCTGGTGCAGGCGGTGGCGGCCAAGTGTCCGACGGTGCGGCACTGGATCGCGCTGTGCGACGCCGAGCGGCTGCCCGCCGACAGCGGCATCGCCGCTTTGCAAAGCTATGAAGCCTGGATCGGTGCGCACGCCAGCGACTACCACTGGCCCGATCTCGACGAGAACGCCGCCGCCGGCATGTGCTACACCAGCGGCACCACCGGCAACCCCAAGGCCGCGCTGTATTCGCACCGCTCGACCTTGCTGCATGCTTATGCGGCTGCTCTGCCCGATTCGCTCAACCTGAGCGCGCGCGACAGCGTGCTGCCGGTGGTGCCGATGTTTCACGTCAACGCCTGGGGCATTCCGTATTCTGCCGCCGCGGTGGGCTGCAAGCTGGTGTTTCCCGGCCCGGCGCTCGATGGCAAGTCGATCTACGAACTGCTGCAAAGCGAGCAGGTGAGCATGGCCGCCGGTGTGCCTACGGTCTGGCAGATGCTGCTCAACCACATGCAGGCCGGGGGGCTGAAATTCAGCAGCCTCAAGCGCACCGTGATTGGCGGCTCGGCCTGCCCGCCAGCCATGATCGAGGCCTTCAGCCAGCGCTACGGGGTGGCGGTGTTGCACGCCTGGGGCATGACCGAAATGTCGCCCCTGGGCACCGTGTGTGCATTGAAAAATGCCCAGCTCGCGTTGCCACCCGAGCAACAGAGCCAGGTTTTGCTCAAGCAAGGTCGGGCGGTCTTCGGCGTCGACATGAAAATCGTCGACCCCGACGGACGGGATCTGCCCTGGGACGGCCAGAGCTGCGGCGACTTGCTGGTGCGCGGGCCGTGGGTGATTGCCAGCTACTTCAAGGACGAAGGCGGCGACCCGCTGCGCCGCGACGCCGATGGTCGGGGCTGGTTTGCGACTGGTGACGTTGCCACCATAGACGCCGAAGGCTATATGCAAATCACCGACCGCAGCAAAGACGTGATCAAGTCCGGTGGTGAGTGGATCAGCTCGATCGACGTGGAAAACATTGCCATGGCGCATCCGGCGGTGGCGCTGGCGGCTTGCATTGGCATCAAGCACCCCAAGTGGGACGAGCGACCGATCATTGTGGTGGTGAAAAAGCCGGGCGCCGAACTCGGGCGTGACGAGTTGCTGGCTTTCTACCAAGGCAAGATCGCCAAATGGCAAATACCCGACGACGCGCTGTTCGTCGACGCCATTCCGATTGGCGCCACCGGAAAAATGCAAAAAATGAAGCTGCGCCAGCAATTGCAAGACTACCGCCTGCCGCAGTGGGTGGGGCAGTAAGACCAAGTCGGC
>NZ_SDDV01000013.1 GCF_014773545.1 Hydrogenophaga sp.
AAGAAGACGTGCCGGATCACAAGACAGAAGGTAGGGGCGGAAGGCTCCAGACCGGGTGTGGCAATGTACCCTACGCTTGGTGAGACTAAGGCAAGTCGTTTGAGTGGCAACACTCTGGCGCTCTGGTCGTTGAGTCAGGAAACCCCCGCTATAGCTTTGGCTTAGCGGTGGGAGTCTTCATGCCTGCGTTCGATCTGGTTCGAAGTGGCTTTCGGGGCGGCCTGGCCTTTGCTGCCCGGCCTGCCGCGGCGGTGGCCGTCCTGCTGCGACTGCGTGCGGATGGCGGGCCGCTTGCGCCGCAGCCCGGGTTGGTTGAACCGAGATTGTCCATTAGACGCACCTGCGGTGCTGGCGGCGCATGGGCGGTCATTTTTGCCCCTCATCAGTGCCCATGGCACAGGCCATGGGCTTCTCAGTCGGGACAAAACTGCCTCGCCACTGCATCCACCAGCCCACCCAAGCCCAATGGACAATCCCGGTTGAATAAAAATGGCGGACCGGGGAATTTGGAACTTGCACGCCAGCCACATCAGGGCATAGACTGGCACCATTACCCGCACGGGAGTTGCCATGCCAGAGCGTCAGCCGGCGAGACTTGCATTTCACCCATGGCGGCGCCCGCTCGCGCTGGCGTGCCTGTGGCTGTGCGCGCTGCTGCTGGGCCTGGCCGCCAGCGGCGTGCAGGCCGGCGTTC
Source organism: Hydrogenophaga sp. (assembly GCF_014773545.1). Taxonomy (GTDB): domain Bacteria; phylum Pseudomonadota; class Gammaproteobacteria; order Burkholderiales; family Burkholderiaceae_C; genus Hydrogenophaga. The sequence continues at coordinate 695 of NZ_SDDV01000013.1, forward strand.
CGGTGCCGGTGCTGACGCTGCAAGGACCGATCGGGCCGGCCAGCGCCGACTACGTCATCCGTGGCTTGGCGCGCGCGCAGCAACAGGGTGCGCCGCTGGTGGTGCTGGAGCTGGACACGCCGGGCGGGCTCGACAGCTCGATGCGGCAGATTGTGATGGCCATTTTGGCTTCGCCGGTGCCGGTGGCCACCTACGTCAGCCCGCCGGGCGCACGCGCCGCCAGCGCCGGCACCTTCATCCTCTACGCCAGCCATATTGCCGCCATGGCGCCGGCCACCACGCTGGGTGCGGCCACGCCGGTGGCCATTGGCATGCCGGGCGCGCCGCCGCGCCCGGCGCCGCCGCCGCCAGGTCAACCCGCGCCGGCGCAGCCCCAGCCCGCCGCACCGCTGGACCCCGCGGCCGCCAAGCGCATTCACGACGCCGCTGCTTTCATTCGCGGGCTCGCCGAGCGCCACGGCCGCAACGCCGTCTGGGCCGAGCGTGCAGTGCGCGAGGCGGTCAGTCTGACGGCGGCCGAGGCGCTGCGCGAGAACGTGATCGACGTGGTGGCGCGCGACATCCCGGACTTGCTGGCGCAGATCGACGGCCGCAGCGTGCGGGTGGCCGATGAGCGGCGCCAACTGCAAACCCTGGGCCTGGCCGTTGTGATGCAGCCGCCCGACTGGCGGCACCAGTTGCTGGCCGTGATCTCCAACCCTGGCGTGGCGCTGATTTTGCTCATGATCGGCGTCTACGGCCTGCTGTTCGAGTTTGCTTCGCCCGGTTTTGGTGTGCCCGGCACGGTGGGCGCAATCTGCCTGTTGCTGGCGCTGTACGCGCTGCAGTTGCTGCCGGTCAATTACGCCGGGCTGGCGCTGATATTGCTCGGTTTTGCGCTGCTGGTGGGCGAATTGCTGATGCCGGCTTTTGGCGTGCTGGGGGTCGGCGGCATCGTGGCTTTCATTGCCGGCGCTTTGTTGCTGTTTGACCGCGAGGTGCCTGGTCTGGGCGTGCCGCTGCCGCTGATTTTTGCCGTCTCCATCGCCGCCGGGGTGGCGGTGTTGTTGGCCGGTGGCATGGCTTTGCGCGCGCGCCGCGCGCCGGTGGTCAGCGGCAGCGAAGAACTGCTGGGCAGCCTGGGCGAGGTGGTGCAGATCGAGCACGGACAGGCCTGGGCGCTGGTACATGGCGAGCGCTGGCAGGTGTGCGCCGATGCGCCGCTGGCGATTGGCCAGCGGGTGCGGGTGAACCGTGTGCTCGGGCTGGTACTGCAGGTGCAGCCAGAAGCCGATGCCGCAGCGGATTGATCGATTCCATTTTTCTGGAGAAAAACCCGATGTTCGATATGAATTTTGCACTCAGTGCGCTGCTGATTCCCTTGCTGCTGGCGCTGCTGCTGGCGTCGTTTCGCACCTTGCGCGAGTACGAGCGCGGCGTGGTGTTTCAGCTCGGGCGCTTCTGGCGGGTCAAGGGTCCGGGGCTGGTGATCGTGGTGCCCGGTCTGCAGCAGATGGTGCGGGTCGATCTGCGGGTGGTGACGATGGACGTCGAGCCGCAGGACGTGATCTCGCGCGACAACGTCTCGGTCAAGGTCAACGCAGTGGTGTTCTTTCGCGTGGTCGACGCGCAAAAGGCCATCATCCAAGTGGAAAACTACCTGATGGCGACCAGCCAGTTGGCGCAGACTACCTTGCGCGTGGTGCTGGGCAAGCACGAGCTCGACGAAATGCTGGCCGAGCGCGAACGGCTCAACCTGGACGTGCAGCAGATTCTGGATGCCCAGACTGACGCCTGGGGCATCAAGGTGACCAACGTCGAGATCAAGCACATCGACCTGAACGAGTCGATGGTGCGCGCCATTGCGCGCCAGGCCGAGGCCGAGCGCGAACGGCGCGCCAAGGTGATTCACGCCGAAGGCGAAAAGCAAGCGGCGGTGGCGCTGCTGGAGGCGGCGCAAATGCTGGCGCAGCAGCCCGAGGCGATGCAGTTGCGATACCTGCAAACCATGACCCAGGTCGCCGGTGACCGCGCCTCGACGATCGTGTTTCCGCTGCCCATGGACTTGCTGGGCAAGCTGCTGAACAAAGATCGACCGCCGTCGGATGCGAGCTGAGTTCAGGCAGCAAGCACCCAGACCGACGCGCTGTGCGCCGTTTACGCAGCGGGTTGCGCGCGCTGCTTTGCCCCGGCGGCGGCGGGCGGCGAGGTTTTCAGCGGCGTGCGCTGATCCAGTTGCTCCAGGTACAGCGCGAGGCCCTGGTCCTCGCGCTGCAAAAAGCGCTCTACTGCGTGGGCAAACGCAGGCTGCGCCAGCCAGTGCGCGCTGCCGGTTTTGACCGGCAACAGGGCACGCGCCATTTTGTGCTCGCCTTGGGCGCCGCCCTCAAAGCGCAAGTAGCCGTGCGCGATGCACCAGATCAGCGGCTGGTAGTAGCAGGCCTCGAAATGCAGGCAGTCGACGCGCTCGAGCGCGCCCCAGTAGCGGCCGTAGGCGACCCGGGCATCGGGGTCTATGCCAACCAGGCTGCACGCGATGGCCTGACCCGCGCGCTCGGCCACGAACAGCAGCCAGTGCTGCGGCATCAGTTGCGCTTGGAGCTGAAAAAATTCACGGTTCAAATAGGGTTGGTTGCTGTGTTCCAGGTAGGTGCGCCGGTAGCAGTGGTAGAAAAAATCCCAGTCGGCCGTCTTGATCTCAGGCCCGAGCAGGCAGCGAAAGCGCACGCCGGCTTGTTCGACTTTGCGCCGTTCCTGGCGAATTTTTTTGCGTTTTTCTTGCTGCAGACTGGCCAGGAAGTGCTCAAAATCGTCGAACGGTTGACGGTCTGCGTCCGCTGTGTCGGCCCAGCCGGGCGGGTGCGGCGCTGGGGCGTGGTTTGTCCAGTGGAACTGCACCGTCTGGCGCAGCAGCAGGCCGGCAGATCGGCAAGCGGCCAGGTCTGGCGCGGACGCGAACAACAGATGCAGTGAGGAGAGGTTTTCGCTTTGGGCGTGGTCGATCAGCGCGCGCACCAGTGCGGCACGCGCGGCGTCGTCGCGCGCGAGCAAACGCGCGCCCGGCACTGGCGTGAAGGGCACCGCCACCAGCGCCTTGGGGAAGTAGTCCAGGCGGTGTTGCGCGTAGGCATGGGCCCACGACCCGTCAAACACGTATTCGCCGCGCGAGTGGTTTTTCAAATACAGCGGGCAGGCGGCATGCAGTTCACCGTCGCGCCAGAGACTGAGGAACTGCGCCTGCCAACCCGCCTCGGCCTGGGCGCAGCCGCTGGCGTGCAGGGCTGCCAGGTACTCGTGGCGCATAAAGGGCGTGGCGCCTTGTTGCTGGGCCAGCAAACCGTTCCAGTCTGCTGCGCTGATGTCCTGCGGTGCGGCAAAGACCCGGGTGCGATAATTCACCGCCGACAAAGCGCGCTGCGCTGTGGCGTGTGGGGCAGCGTCGGCGTCGATCAATTCAAATCCCATGACCATCTCCATTTGCGTTGCTCAACTCAACTTTGTGGTGGGTGATATGGCGGGTAACGCGCGCCAGATCATCACCGCCGCACAGCAAGCGCACGCGCGCGGTGTGCGTCTGCTGCTGACGCCCGAGCTGGCCTTGTGCGGCTACCCGGCGCAAGATTTGCTGTTGCGTCCAGCCTTCATAGACGCCTGCGATGATGCCCTGAAAACCGTGGCGCATGAGACGGCCGGCCTCAAAGGCCTGTACCTGGTGGTGGGACACCCGGTGCGCAGCGCACTGCCGGCCTGCGCCCAAGAGGAGGGGTGGCGCCGCACGCAGCCGGTCTTGCACAACGCTGCCAGCGTGCTGTTTGAGGGGCGGCTGCTGCAGCGCTGCCACAAGCGCGAGCTGCCCAATGACCAGGTCTTTGATGAGCGGCGTTACTTTGTGCCCGGCGAAAACAGCGCTGTGTTCGACCTCGAGGCGGCCCCTGGCGAGCGGGTCCGGCTCGGCCTGCTGATTTGTGAAGACGCCTGGCATGAGGCGCCGGTGCGCGCAGCCTTGGCCGCTGGGGCCGAGCTGCTGCTGGTCATTAACGCATCGCCTTTTCACGCTGGCAAGGGTGGCGAGCGCGAGCGCATCATGCGCGCGCGCGTGCGCGCCACCGGCTTGCCGCTGATCTACGCGCACCTGGTGGGCGGGCAAGACGAACTGGTTTTCGATGGCCGCAGCTTCGTGCTGGCGGCCGACGGCGCGCTGGCTGGGCGCGCACCCAGCTTCGAGCCTGCTTTGTTCGATTGCCGCTTGAGCCGACAGGGCCCGGGCTGGCAGATCGACGCTCACACCGCGCCCGAGCACGACCCGCAGACCGAGCTCTGGCACGCGCTGGTGCTGGGGCTGCGTGACTACGTGCAGAAAAACGGGTTTTCCTCGACCCTGCTGGGGCTGTCGGGCGGCATCGATTCGGCGCTGGTGCTCGCGCTTGCGGTCGACGCGCTGGGACGCGAGCGGGTGCGTGCGGTGATGATGCCTTCGCCCTACACGGCTGCCATATCCTGCAGCGACGCGCGCGAGATGGCCGCCCGCTTGGGGGTGCGCTACGACGAGATCGACATTGCGCCGCTGTTTGCGGTGTTCAAGGCGGCGTTGGCACCCTTGTTTGCCGCTTGCGCCGAAGACAGCACGGAAGAAAATCTGCAAGCGCGCATACGTGGCACGCTGCTGATGGCCTTGTCCAACAAGTTAGGCGGCCTGGTGCTGACCACCGGCAACAAAAGCGAACTGGCGACCGGCTACTGCACGCTGTACGGCGATATGGCGGGTGGCTTTGCGGTCATCAAAGACCTCGCCAAGACCGAGGTGTTTCGCCTGGCGCGCTGGCGCAACGCCCACAACCCCTGCGGCGGCGTTGCCACGCCCATTCCCGAGCGCATCATCAGCCGCGCGCCGAGTGCCGAATTGCGCCACAATCAGACCGATCAAGACAGCCTGCCCGACTACGCCGTGCTCGACGCCATCGTCGAGCGCTACATGCAAGACGACCAGAGTCCGGCCAGCATCGTGGCCGCAGGCTTGGACCGCGCCGCCGTCGAACAGGTGGTGCGGCTATTGCACGGCAGCGAATACAAGCGCCAGCAAGCGCCGCTGGGCATTCGCCTGACGCACCGCAGCTTTGGCAAAGACTGGCGCTACCCTGTTACGAGCAAGTACCTGTCTTGAGCCGGGTTGGTGGGCAGTCAGCATCATTTTTGAACCATCCGTATCGACTGGAGCTTCCCCCATGAAACAAATCACCGCCATTGTCAAACCGTTCAAGCTCGAAGAGGTGCGCGAGGCGCTGGCCGAGCAGGGCGTGACCGGCCTGACCGTGACCGAGGTGAAAGGTTTTGGCCGCCAAAAAGGCCACACTGAGTTGTACCGTGGCGCCGAGTACGTGGTTGATTTTTTGCCTAAGGTCAAGGTCGAGGTGGTGGTGAAAACCGACGACGTCGAGCGCTGCGTGGACGCCATTGTCCGCGCCGCGCGCACCGGCAAGATCGGCGATGGCAAGATTTTCGTCACCTCGGTCGAGCGCGTGGTGCGTATCCGAACCGGCGAGGAAGACGAGGCTGCGGTCTGAGTGGTCCTGAGCGGTCGGCGCGTTCAAGCTGGCGCCAGCAGCGCCCAAAGAGCCGCCGCCCACACGCCAGCGCACAGCAGCAGGCTCAGCAGCACGGCGGCGCTGCCCATGTCTTTGGCGCGCTTGGACAGGTCGTGCCATTCCGGCCCGATGCGGTCGATCGCGGTCTCGATGCCGGTGTTGAGCAATTCGACCACCAGCACCAGCACCACCACGGCCACCAGCACGGCCACTTCGACCCAGCTCTGCCCGACCCAGAACGCCGCCGGGATCAACACCAGCGCCGCCAGGGCTTCTTCCCGGAACGAGGTCTCGCCCCAGCCGGCCCGCAAGCCAGCCATCGAGTAGCCCCAGGCGTGCTGGATACGGGCCAGGCCGGTGCGCTGCTTTTGCGCGTTGGCCGGTTCGCGTGGTACGGGCGTGTTCATGCCGGTGCGCTGCGTTTGTCGTGCTTGGGTGGGATGGGTTCCCTGTGGTGCACCAACTGGGTGCCGGCCAGGGCGTCGTGCAGGAATTGGCGCTGCGGATGCAAGCGCGCCAGCAACGCCCAAACCACAATCCACGCCAGCGTCAGCGCCACCACGTCCAGGCTGTGCAGTTGCAGCGCGCTGCCCAAGCCCAGTGGTGGCAGCAGCCACAGCCAGGCCAAAAGGTAGCGCAGCAGCGCATGCGCCGGCCTCAGGCGCCGGCCGTTGCGATCGACCACCCGGATGTCCCAGGTTTTCATGGCCAGCGTCTGCCCCTTGGCCCAGAACCAGGTGAAATAAAGGCCTAGCACGGCGAACAGGTAGGCCATCAGCAGCGGACGGTTTTCGAGCGCCGCTTCGACGTTCGGAATCCATTGGGCGAGCAAAAAACCGGCCAGCAACAAGACGCAGCCGGCTGCAAACAGCACGCCAAATAGCAGCAAGCCCTCGTACAGCCAGCAGGCCATGCGGCGCATGATGGGTGGGGCCTGGAGCGTGGCAGGGGCAGGCGTAGGGGTCGGGGTGAACATGGTCTGGGGCAGGGTTGTGGGGCCGGGCTGACCCGGCGGCCAGCAGCGCGAACCGATTGTCGCACTCCGGCCCGATGGCCACGGGGCGCTGGGCCAGCGCAGTCGCTATCGGTGATAATGCGCCTTGCGATTCAAAATACGGCAAACGGGTCAGGGTTCGGTGGGCAATGCGCCTGCTTATGGCTACTGGTCTCAAGTCTCGACACCGCTTCACAAGAGTGGGTCAAGAGGCACCCAAGGTTTTTCGTCAGAGAAATTCTCAACAGGTTCAACATGAAAATCAACTTGGCCGAACAGGCCCAGGCGCTCGTCGTCAATGCCGCTGCTGCGCCCCTGCCAGAGCTGCGCGGTGCAGAAATACTCGTCAAGGCCTTGCAGGCCGAAGGTGTGAAGTACATCTGGGGCTATCCCGGTGGTGCGGTGCTGCACATCTACGACGCGTTCTACAAGCAAGACACCATCCAGCATGTGCTGGTGCGCCACGAGCAGGCCGCCGTGCACGCCGCCGACGGCTACGCGCGCGCCACCGGCGAGGTCGGCGTGGCGCTGGTCACTTCCGGCCCCGGCGTCACCAATGCCATCACCGGCATTGCCACCGCCTACATGGACAGCATTCCGATGGTGATCGTCTGCGGTCAAGTACCCACGGCTGCGATTGGTCTGGACGCTTTCCAAGAGTGCGACACGGTCGGCATCACGCGCCCGATCGTCAAGCACAATTTCCTGGTCAAAGACGTGCGCGACATGGCGCTGGTGATGAAAAAGGCGTTTCACATCGCCCGCAGCGGCCGCCCCGGCCCGGTGGTGGTCGACATCCCGAAAGACGTGTCGTTCAACAAGACTGCTTACGCCGGCTACCCCGAGTCGGTCGAAATGCGCTCGTACAACCCGGTGCGCAAGGGCCACAGCGGCCAGATCCGCAAGGCCTTGCAACTGCTGCTGGGTGCCAAGCGCCCCTATGTCTACAGCGGCGGCGGCGTGCTGCTGGGCAATGCGGTGCCGGAGTTGCGCACCCTGGTCGACCTGCTGGGTTACCCGATCACCAACACCTTGATGGGCCTGGGCGCTTACCCGGCGTCGGACAAGAAATTTCTGGGCATGCCGGGCATGCACGGCACCTTCGAGGCCAACAACGCGATGCAAAATTGCGACGTGTTGCTGGCGGTGGGCGCGCGCTTTGACGACCGCGTGATCGGCAACCCCAAGCACTTTGCGCAGAACGAACGCAAGATCATCCACATTGACATCGACCCGTCCAGCATCTCCAAGCGCGTCAAGGTTGACGTTCCCATCGTCGGCCACGTCAAAGAGGTGCTGACCGAATTGATTCAGATGCTGCGCGAGACGCCGACGCGGGCCGACCCGAAGGCGCTGGCCGGCTGGTGGGACACCATAGAGGGTTGGCGCGCCAAAAATTGCCTGAGCTACGAGCGCGGCAATAAAGACGTGATCAAGCCGCAGTACGTGGTCGAGACGCTGTGGAACATGACGCGTGAGGCCGACGCCTACGTCACCTCCGATGTGGGTCAGCACCAGATGTGGGCCGCCCAGTACTACCGGTTTGACGAGCCGCGGCGCTGGATCAACTCGGGCGGCCTGGGCACCATGGGCGTGGGCATTCCCTACGCCATGGGCATCAAGCTGGCCAAACCCGACAGCGAGGTCTACTGCATCACCGGTGAGGGATCGGTACAGATGTGCATTCAGGAGCTCTCCACCTGCTTGCAGTACAACACGCCGATCAAAATCATCTCGCTCAACAACCGCTACCTCGGCATGGTGCGGCAGTGGCAGGAAATTGATTACGAAGGGCGCTACAGCCACAGCTACATGGACGCGCTGCCCAATTTCGTCAAGCTGGCCGAGGCCTACGGCCACGTCGGCCTGCTGATCGAGCGCCCGCAAGACGTCGAGCCGGCGCTGCGTGAAGCGCGCAAGCTCAAAGACCGAACGGTTTTCATGGACTTTCGCACCGATCCGACCGAAAACGTGTTCCCGATGGTCAAGGCTGGCAAGGGGCTGACCGAAATGCTGCTGGGTTCCGAAGACCTCTGAGCGCTTCGCATCCCCGGCCGCCTGTCCTGCACGCGCGGCCTCGCAAGAATCTATTTGCTGCCAAGCCGACGCATTACCGTGCGCCGGGGAGGGTACAGAAAAGAGGAATTTTTATCATGAAGCACATCATTGCCGTTTTGCTCGAAAACGAAGCCGGCGCGCTCTCGCGCGTGGTCGGCTTGTTCTCGGCGCGCGGCTACAACATCGAGTCGCTCACGGTGGCACCGACCGAAGACCCCAGCCTGTCACGCATGACGATCCAGACCACCGGGTCGGACGACGTGATAGAGCAAATCACCAAGCACCTCAACCGCCTGATCGAAGTGGTCAAGGTGGTCGACCTGACCGAAGGCGCTTACACCGAACGCGAGCTGATGCTGGTCAAGGTGCGCGCGGTGGGCAAGGAGCGCGAGGAAGTCAAGCGCATGGCCGACATTTTCCGCGGCCGGGTGATCGACGTCACCGACAAGAGCTACACCATCGAGCTCACCGGTGACCAGAGCAAGAACGACGCCTTTCTGGAAGCGATCGAGCGCAGTGCCATTTTGGAGACCGTGCGCACCGGTGCCTGCGGCATTGGCCGCGGTGAGCGCATCTTGCGGGTTTGACGGTTTTTCACAGGGCTCAGCCGTTTCTCTGCCCGTTCGGGCTGAGCCCTCAGACAGGCGTGGTACAGGCTTTGTCGAGGCTGCGGCCGCACCCCTGCGAGCGCAGCGCCTGAAGTCGTTTGGTAGGCTCAGGAAAAACGGGTCAACCTTCTGGTATTCCATTGGAGCAACAAATGAAAGTTTTCTACGACAAAGACTGTGACCTGAGCCTGATCAAAGGCAAGACGGTGGCCATCATCGGCTACGGCAGTCAGGGCCACGCGCACGCGCAAAACCTCAACGACAGCGGCGTCAAAGTGGTGGTCGGTCTGCGCAAGGGCGGTGCCTCGTGGGACAAGGTCGGCAAAGCCGGTCTGAGCGTGCTGGAAGTCAACGACGCCGTCAAGGCCGCCGACGTGGTCATGATTTTGTTGCCCGACGAGCAAATCGCCGACGTCTACCACAACAACGTGGCGCCGAACATGAAGCAGGGCGCTTCGCTGGCGTTTGCGCATGGTTTCAACGTGCACTACAACCAGGTCGTGCCGCGCGCCGATCTGGACGTCTGGATGGTTGCCCCCAAGGCGCCAGGCCACACCGTGCGCAACACCTACACCCAGGGCGGCGGCGTGCCGCACCTGGTTGCGGTGCATCAGGACAAGAGCGGTAAGGCGCGCGATCTGGCCCTGAGCTACGCCATGGCCAACGGTGGTGGCAAGGCAGGCATCATCCAGACCAGCTTCAAGGAAGAAACCGAAACCGACCTGTTCGGCGAGCAGGCGGTGCTGTGCGGCGGCGCGGTCGAGCTGATCAAAATGGGCTTTGAAACCCTGGTCGAGGCCGGTTACGCGCCAGAGATGGCTTATTTTGAGTGCCTGCACGAGCTCAAGCTGATCGTCGACCTGATCTACGAAGGCGGCATCGCCAACATGAACTACTCGATCTCGAACAACGCCGAATACGGCGAGTACGTGACAGGCCCCGAAGTGATCAATGAGCAGAGCCGTCAAGCCATGCGCAACGCCTTGAAGCGCATTCAGAGCGGTGAGTACGCCAAAATGTTTATCCTGGAAGGCCGGACCCAGTACCCGAGCATGACGGCACGCCGGCGCCTGACCGCCGAGCACCAGATCGAGGTGGTCGGTGCCCAGTTGCGCGCCATGATGCCCTGGATTGCCAAGAACAAACTGGTCGATCAAAGCCGCAACTGATGCGCCGGCGCGGCGGGCTGTGTCGGCCTGCCAGTGAACAAAGGCCACTGCGGTGGCCTTTGTTCTTGCTGCGCCCAGCAGGGGCGCAAGCGGTCAGCCGAACCGCCCGCTGCAGGAAAAACTTCATGTGAATTTTTTCATGAAGCTGACGATTGCTACACAAAATTAGGTGTAATCATCGCCACAGGGTTTTGTGCATGCTGTTATATTGCACTGCAACATCACTTTTTTCTCTTGAATCATGCTGTACCAGATTTACGAAACGCAGCGCTCCTTCATGGAGCCGTTTGCCGAATTGGCCAGTGTGGCCGCCAAGATTTACAACAACCCGACTTGGTCTTTTGCCAAGTTGCCGATGGCGCAACGCATCTCGGCGGCTTATGAGCTGATGCACCGGCTCGGCAAAGACTACGAGAAACCGGAGTTCGGCATTCACACCGTCGATGTCGACGGCGTTGGCGTGGCGATTCACGAGCGGGTCGAGATCGACAAACCGTTTTGCGAGCTGCGCCGCTTCAAGCGCTTCTCGGACGACAGCGAAACCTTGCTCAAACTCAAGGGCCAGCCGGTGGTGCTGGTGGTCGCTCCGCTGTCGGGACATTACGCCACGCTGCTGCGCGAGACCGTGCGCACCATGCTGAAAGACCACAAGGTCTACATCACCGACTGGAAAAACGCCCGCATGGTGCCGCTGTCCGAAGGCGACTTCCATCTCGACGACTACGTCAATTATGTGCAGGAGTTCATTCGCCACTTGCAGCGGATCTACGGCAACTGTCACGTCATGAGTGTGTGCCAACCCACCGTTCCCACGCTGGCCGCCGTTTCGCTCATGGCCAGCCGGGGAGAGACAGTGCCGCTGTCGATGACCATGATGGGTGGACCGATAGACGCCAATAAATCGCCCACGGCAGTCAACAACCTGGCGCTGCAGCGCAGCCACAGTTGGTTCGAGAACAACGTGATCTATCGCGTGCCGGTGAGCTTTCCGGGTAAGCGGCGGTTGGTCTACCCGGGCTTTTTGCAGCACGCCGGTTTCGTCGCCATGAACCCGAGCAGCCACGCCAGCAGCCACTACGATTACTTCCAAGACCTGATCAAGGGCGATGACTCCGGCGCCGAGAGCCACCGCAAGTTCTACGACGAGTACAACGCCGTGCTCGACATGGACGCCCACTACTACCTGGAGACCATCAAAGTGGTGTTTCAGGATTTTGATTTGATCAACGGCACCTGGGACGTGAAAAACGAACAGGGCGTAGTCGAGCGGGTGCGGCCGCAGGACATCCGCGACAGCGCCTTGCTCACCATCGAAGGCGAACTGGACGACATTTCCGGCTGCGGCCAGACCGCCGCCGCGCACGATCTGTGCACCGGCATCTCGGCGACGCAGCGCATGCACTATGAGGCCAAGGGTGCGGGTCATTACGGCATCTTTAGCGGGCGGCGCTGGCGTGAGATGGTTTATCCGGTGGTCAAGGCCTTTATCTTGTCGCACCAGCCGAGAGCGGCGAAGCCCGTTGTGCAAGCTGTCGATGCAGCCACCTTCGCGCCGGACCCGGCCAGCGAGCCTGCGGCCAGTGTGGCGGCCACAGCCAAAACGCCGGCCAAGGCAGCGCCAAGGCAGGACGCGTCATCAGCGGAAAAAACTCGAATGCCCAAGCTCAAACGAGTGGCCGAACCGGCGCTTGCCGAACCGGCGCTTGCCGAAGAATTTGTTCAAGCCAGCGACCGGGTCCTTGCAGAATCTGTCAAGTCGAACTGAAAGCCCCTGCTGCTATCGGGCTGGCTGCTGCTGCGCCGGGTATGCTTGTCGAGATGAACGAACTGGCCCGCCGCATCGACGCGGCCCTGCCGCAAACCCAGTGCACGCGCTGCGGCTACCCCGACTGTGCGCACTACGCGCAAGCCGTCGCCGACGCACAGGCGGGCATCAACCAGTGCCCGCCGGGCGGTGCGCAGGGTGTGGAGCGCTTGGCCGCCATCACCGGCTGGGCTGCAAGCCCGATCGACCCACAGCATGGCGCTGAAGGGCCGTTGTGCCTGGCGGTGATCGACGAGAACTGGTGCATCGGTTGCACGCTGTGCATCAAAGCCTGTCCGGTTGACGCCATCGTCGGTGGCAACAAGCGCATGCACAGCGTGCTCGAGCCGTATTGCACCGGCTGCGCGCTTTGCCTGCCGGTCTGCCCGGTTGACTGCATCGTGCTCGAGCCCGTCAGCGCTGCGCGCACCGGCTGGCAGGCCTGGTCCGATGTGCAGGCCAGTCAGGCGCGGCAGCGCTACGCGCAGCACTTGCAGCGCGTGCAGCGCCACACCCTGGAGCAGCAGCAGCGGCTGGAAGAAAAAGCGCGCGCCAAGCTGGCCGACCTGGCGGCTCATTCACTGCATACCGACCCCGCCGTGCTGGACAAAAAGCGCGCCGTGATCGAAGCCGCGCTGGCGCGCTCGCGCGAACGTCGCGCCGCCGTCAGTCAGGGCTAAGACGCTGATCTCACAGGCGCGCCAGCCGCTGCAAGGCTTGTTGCAGCGTTTGTTCTTGTTTGGCAAAACAAAACCGCAGCACCTTCTGCTCAAAACCCTTGCCGTAGAAGGCCGAGAGCGGAATGGCGGCGACGCCGATTTCGCGCGTGAGCCAGCGGCAGAAGTCGGCCTCAGGCAGGTCACGCTCGGGCAGCGCCAGCTCGGAGATGTCGACGCACTGGAAATACGTGCCTTCGCACGGCAGCAGGCGCAAGCGCGTGGCCGCCAGACCGGCGCGAAACAGGTCGCGCTTGCGCTGGTAGAAGGCCGACAATTCCAGGTACGGCGCCGGGTTGGCCAGGTAGTTTGCCAGCGCGTGCTGCATCGGCGTGTTGACGGTGAACACGTTGAACTGGTGCACCTTGCGGAATTCGACCGTCAGTGCCGCCGGCGCCACCACGGTGCCGATCTTCCAGCCGGTGACGTGGAAGGTCTTGCCAAAGCTGCCGACGATGAAGGCGCGTGCGGCCAGGCCCGGGTAGCGCGCCACGCTCTGGTGCGCCTGGCCGTCAAACACCATGTGTTCGTATACCTCGTCGCTGATCAGTAGCACGTCGGTCGGCTCCAGCAGGTCTTGCAGACGCAGCATGTCGGCCGCGCTCCAGACGGTGCCGCTGGGGTTGTGCGGGCTGTTGATGAGCAGGGCGCGCGTGCGCGACGAGAGCGCCGCAGCGATGGCGTCGAAATCGGGCCGGAAACGGCCTGGGCTCAGGGGAACGCGAACCGCCACACCGCCCGCGAGTTCGATGCCGGGTACGTAGCTGTCGTAACAAGGCTCGAGCACCATCACCTCGTCGCCCGGCTGCACCAGCGCCACAATGGCAGTGAAGATCGCCTGCGTGGCGCCGGCGGTGACGGTTACTTCGCTCTCGGGTTGGCAGCGCAGACCGTAGAGGGCGGTCATTTTGGCCGCCATCGCCGCGCGCAGCGCGGGCACACCCGGCATGGGCGGGTACTGGTTGTGGCCAGCCAGCATGGCGCGCGTGACCGCTTGCGGCAGCGCCGGGTCGCAGTCGAAGTCCGGGAAGCCTTGGCCCAGGTTGACCGCGCCGTGTTCCTGCGCCAGCGCCGACATGACGCTGAAAATGCTGCTGCCGACGGCGGGCAGGCGCGAGCTGATGCGGGGCTGCTTGATGGCGCGCTCAGAGTTCATAAGCGTCTGGCGTGCCGCTCATGGCACGTTGAATCTGCTCGCGCGTCAGGCGCTCGCTGAGCAGCTCGGCAAAACGCAGCACGAACTGGCGCAGGTAAGCGCCGCGCTTGAAAGCCACGCGCGCCAGGTTGTGGCCAAACAACTGGGCCGCGGGCCGCGCCACCAGCTCGGGGCTCTGGTTCTCGCCCTGCATCGCCATTTCGGCCACGATGCCCACGCCCAAGCCGAGTTTGACGTAGGTTTTGATGACGTCGGAGTCGATCGCCTCCAGCACCACATGGGGGCGCAACTGGCGCAGCGCGAAGGCCTGGTCGATGCGGCTGCGGCCGGTGAAGCTGGGGTGGTAGGTGATCAGCGGCACCTGCGCCAGGTCTTCCAGCGCGATGCGTTCGCGCGCCAGCAGCGGATGATCAACTGGCAACACCAGCACGTGCTGCCACTCGTAGCAGGGCAGGGTGATCAGCTCCGGGTAGTTGCCCAGCGACTCGGTGGCAACGCCGATTTCGGCCACATCTTCGAGCACCATGCGCGCCACCTGGTCAGGAGAACCCTGGTGCAGGCTGATGCCGACCTTGGGGTAGATCTGGCGCAAACGCGCCACCGGCACCGGCAGCACGTAGCGCGCCTGGGTATGGGTGGTGGCAATCGAGAGGGTGCCGCTGTCCTGCGCCGCATACTGTTCACCGATGCGCTTGAGGTTGTTGACTTCGCGCAAAATGATTTCGATGCTCTTGAGCACCTGCAGGCCGGGCTCGGTGACGCGCTTGATGCGCTTGCCGTGGCGGACAAAGATGTCTATGCCCAGCTCTTCTTCGAGCTCTATGATGCCCTTGGAGACGCCGGGTTGCGAGGTGTGCAGGGCCTGTGCCGCTTCGGTCAGGTTCAGGTTGCGGCGCACCGCCTCTTGCACAAAGCGAAATTGGTGCAGGTTCATGAGCTGCCATTTTCCAGCGCCATCTGGGTCAGCAGCAGGCGCAGGCGCGGGTCTTCACCCGCAATCGGCAGTTGTTCGAAGCACACCGCCGGGTGCGCCCGCCCGAGTTCGGCCATGCGCAGCGGCAGATCTTCGCGCGCGTGTTTGCCAATACCGAAAAACAGCGGCAACACGCGCACTGTGCGCGCACCAGCGGCCACCAGTTGCTGTGCGGCGCTGCCCAGGTCGGGTTGACGCAGCTCCAGGTAGGCGCACAGCACGCTGGTGGAGCTGTCTTGCGCGGCGATCTGGCGCGCCAGCTCTTCCACGGGCAGGCTCCAGAGCGGGTCGCGCGAGCCGTGCGCCAAAACAATCACAGCCTGCATGCGTGCCTACCTCCTGAAAACCAGCCAGCCAAAGGCGCCGAGCGAAACCAGTGAATAAATCAACCCTGGGGACGCTGCAGCCAACCAGGGTCGCCACTGGTTGAGGTTGCCAATGTAGCCGAATACGTTGTTGAGCAGAAAAAAGCTGATGCCAATCATGACCCCGCCAAAGACGTAAGCGGTGATGTGGCCGGAGCGAAAATGCAGGTAGGCAAACGGCAGCGCCAGCATCACCATCACCAGGCAGCTCAGGGGATAAAACACCTTGCGCCAGAACTCGATTTCATAGCGTTGCGACGCCTGGTTGTTGGCCTGCAGGTGGCGGATGTAGCTGAACAGGTCGGTGGTTTGCATCCGATCCGCACGCAGCAGGGCGGCCGACACCATCTCCAAGCTCAGGCCGCTGGGCCAGCGCGCACTCGCCGCCGTGCTGTGGCTGATGCGTTGTGCGGCCTGGCCTGCGGTGTCGAACTCGCGCCGCTGCACCTGGTGCAGCGTCCAGTACGCGTCGGCCTCGATCTGCCCGCTTTGCGCTTGCACAATGGAGACCAGAAAGCCCCGGTTGTCGAATTCAAAGATGCGCACGCCGCCGAGTTCACCGCGGCCCGACAGCGATCCGACGTTGACCGAGAACTGGCTGTAGGTCTGGCGATCCTTGAGCCAGGCGCCCGTTTGTCCCAGGCTGAGGTGGCCATCGAAGCGGGCCTTGTGCATCTGGGCGCTGCGCTCGGCCAGTGGCGCGACGTAATCGCCCACCACAAAAGTCAGCACAGAAAAAATGGCCCCCAGCCCGAGCAGGGTACGCAGCGCGCGCCAGGGCCCTAAACCGCTGGTGCGCAAAATAGTGTATTCCGAGCCCTGGGCCAGCCGCGCCAGCACCCAGATGGTGCCGATCAGTGCGGCAATCGGCAGGATTTCGTATATCCGGTTCGGCATGCCCAGCAGCACGTACAGCAGCGCGTGCTGGAATTCGTAGCTCAGCGTCGGGTCGATGACCGAGGGTCGACCCAGCGCCGGCAGTTCGTCGACCAGGTCGAAAAAGGAAAACAGCGCCAAAAAAGCCAGCAGCACGAAGGCCACGGCGACCGACACCTCGCGGTAGATCAGGCGGCGAATGGTTTTCATGGCGACGCGCTGGCAGCGGCTGCGCCGCGAGAGCGCCAGCCAACCAAGCCCTGGCGCAGGCTCAGGTTGTGGTGGCGCTTGAGCAGCCAGAACAAAGCCAGAGCAAAGACCGAGCCGTGCAGTGCCAGCATGAAGCCGCCCAGACTGACGTGGCCGCCAGCCACCCAGTTTTGCCCCAGGTTGAGAAAGTTGAAGTAGACAATGAAGGCGAACAAGGTGAAAAACAGGTTGCCGCCCCGGCCCGCGCGTGGGTTGCTGGCGGTGGCGGCAAGTGCGAGCAAGATGAAGTTGACGGCGGTCAGCGCCATGCCGATGCGCCAGCCCAGCTCGCCCAGGTTTTCCGGCTTGGGGTTTTGCAGCAAGACCCAACTGGGTCGGGCTCTGAGCCCGAGCGCAGCCGCCGGTACAGCAGCCGCATCTGCTGCAGCGCGGATGCGGGTGCCGTATTGTTCGAATTTACTGACGCGCAGACCGCCCTGGTTGGCCATGATTTCGACCCGCTGACCGTTGTCGAGCAGCAGGAATTGTTCGCCTGCGATCCACTCGAGGCGACCCGAACGCGCCGATGTGATGGTTTCGCTGCCGTCGTCAGCCCGGGTCGAAATGAACAGGTTGCGGCCCTCGGTGCCGTCGACCTCGTCTTTTTCGATGAAAAACACCTGCCGTCCGCCGGAGAATTCCTGAAACTGGCCCGGCGTCACACGCTCCAGATCACCGCGGTGTTCATAGCGCTCGCGCAGTTGCTGGGTCTGCTGGTTGGCCCAGGGCCAGGCGAAAAACACCATCAGCGTGATGACCAGCAGGATCGGCCAGGCAAAGTGCAGCACCGGGGCGACAAAACTCCCGAGTGAGCGACCAGAGGAAAACCAAACCACCATTTCGCTGTCGCGGTACATGCGCGAGAGCGTGAAAACAATCGCGATGAACAAGGCCAGCGTCAGTATGGTGGGCAGGTGGCCGAAGACCGTGTAGCCCAGCACCAGCATGATCTCCTGCGGGTTGACCCGGCCGCCGGCGGCCAGACCCAGGGTGCGAATCAGCAGCATGGTCAGCACGATGGTAAACAGCACCAGCAGCGTGGCGCCGAAACTGCGCGCGAGTTCTTTGCGAAGGGAAGAATGGAATAACATCGAATCAAGACAGGAAAACGCCATTATGGACTTCGAACTCAAATCTTTGCTGCCCGCCGAGGCCGCCGCGCTGCCTTGCGATGCGTTGTTGGTGTTGGTGCCCGAGGCGCTGGCGCCTGAGCTGGCGCCCGGTTCCCTGCACGAGCTGCTTGCCGCGGTCATGCGCGATGGCGATCTGGAGCCCGGGGTTGGCAAAACCCTGGCTTGCTACCGGGTGGCAGGCATCCAGGCAAGCCGCGTGCTGCTGGTGCGCGCCGGCGATGCGACGCCGGCGGCGGTGCGCAAGGCGGTGGCTGCGGGCGTGGCGCAGCTCAAGCAGCCCGGCGTCAAAAAAATCGCACTGCTGCTGAGTTTGATCGACGCTGACGGTGCTGCCGTGCGCGCGGCCATGCAGGCCTGCGCCGAGGCCAGCTACAGCTACACCCACACCAAGCCATCGGCCAAGGCGCGCGCCGTGCAGCAAGTCTTGCTGGGGGTGGCCGACGCCGCGCGCGTGCAGGCCGATTTTGCCTTTGGCAAGGCGCTGGTGACCGGGGTCGAACTGGCCAAGGAGTGGGCCAACCGACCCGCCAACCACGCCACGCCCAGCGCGCTGGCGCAGGTGGCGATTCAGTGCGGACGCAAAGCGGGCTTCAAGACCGACGTGCTGGGTCTGAAAGAAGTGACCGCGCTCGGCATGGGGGCCTTGCTGGCGGTGGCGCAAGGCTCGGCGCAACCGCTGCGCTTCATCGTCATGCGCTACCAAGGCGCGGCCCGCTCCAGCGCGCCGGTGGTGCTGGTGGGCAAGGGCATCACCTTTGACACCGGTGGCATCAGCCTCAAGCCCGCCGCCGAAATGGACGAAATGAAGTTCGACATGGCCGGCGCTGCCAGCGTGCTGGGCGTATTCGCCGCCCTGGCCGAGTGGCGCCCGGCGCTCAACGTCGTTGGCCTGATTCCGAGCTGCGAAAACATGCCCGATGCTCAGGCTATCAAACCCGGCGACGTGGTCACCAGCATGAGCGGGCAGACGATAGAAATCCTCAACACCGACGCCGAGGGCCGCCTGATCCTGTGCGACGCGCTGAGCTATGCGGCGCGCTTCAAGCCGCGCAGCCTGATCGACGTCGCCACGCTCACCGGCGCTTGCGTGGTGGCGCTGGGTGCCGTGCGCTCGGGCCTGTTTTCGGCCCATGAGGAACTGGCGCAGGCGCTGCAGCAAGCGGGCGAGACGGCGCTCGACCCGTGCTGGCGCCTGCCGCTGGACGACGAATACGCCGAGGCGCTCAAGTCCAACTTTGCCGATCTGGGCAACGTGGGCGGGCGACCGGCGGGTGCCATCACGGCGGCCAAGTTTTTGCAGAAATTTACCGCCGACCTGCCCTGGGCGCACCTGGACATTGCCGGCTGCGCCTGGAAAAGCGGTGCAAGCAAGGGCGCCACCGGGCGGCCGGTGCCGCTGTTGCTGCACTACCTGCGAGACGAGGCGGCCCGCGCGGCCGCCGCCACCGAGCCGCCGCCAGCAGCAGCGGGGCGCAAGCGAGCTGCCAAAACCCCATGAGCTCGCCATGACCGAGGTGGTGTTCCACTTCAACGTGCCCGACAAGCAGGCTTATGCGTGTCGCTTGTTGCGCAAGGGCTACCGGCAAGGCGTGCCGCTGCTGGTGCTGGCCGATGAACCGGTGCTGACGGAGCTGGACGCCGCTTTGTGGACGTTTGCGCCGCACGAATTCGTGCCGCACTGTCGCGCCACGGATCCGGCTCATGTCGTGCGCCACTCGCCGATTCAGTTGCACGCCGAGTTGCCGCCCTCTGCCCCTGCAGATGCGGTGCTGGTCAATCTGCGCCCGCTCGTGCCGCAGGGCTACCAGCGCTGCGCGCGCCTGATCGAGCTGGTCACAGCCGATCCGAACGACCGCCAGTTGGCGCGCCAGCGCTGGCGCGGCTACCAGCAAGACGGCTTGCAGCCGCAAAAGTATGATCTCCAAGCCCTTGCCCGGCCTTGAGTTTGCGCTGGCGCCGGGGTGAACCCCGACCTGCCGGCGCTCAAGCTCACCAAATGGCGCGAGAGGCTCCATCCCATACGCTTGACGTAACTACAAAACGAACCAACAATGTGAGCACAGTGTGAGCACAGTGGAGCTTGAATGGGACGCCGATAAAGCGGCACGAAACTTGAATAAGCACGGCGTTTCCTTCGAGGATGCCGAGCTTGTTTTTTACGACACCGGGCGGGTTGAAGCCTACGACGGGCGCGAGGACTACGGGGAAGATCGATGGGCAACGATTGGGCTTGCTTTTTCGGCTGTCCTGTATGTGGTTTACACAGTTCGACACGGGAAAACCATCCGCCTTATCTCTGCGAGGAAAGCAAGTGCCAACGAAAGAAAGCAATACCGTGAAGCGAACGCTTGACCTGAAAAAACCGCCTGTCTTGAGTGCCGAGCAGAAGGCCCGACTGGATGCCGTGGCCTCGATGCCGGATGAGCAGATCGATTACAGTGACGCACCTGGCCTGCCTGATGCCGTCTGGATGAAAGCAGCAGAGCAGTTGCCCCACATCAAGAAGCAAATCACGCTGCGCATTGATGCCGAAGTGTTGGAGTTCTTCAAGCATACCGGGGCGCGGTATCAGTCCCGCATGAACGCCGTTTTGCGCTCTTACGTTGAGGCGCACAAGGCGCGCGCGAAATGAGTGCCCACCAAATGGCGCGAGAGGCTCCATCCCATACGCTTGACGTGAAAATCGGGCCGCGACTCACTTCGCTCCCCTCTCCCGCGTGCGGGAGAGGGGTTGGGGGTGAGGGAGAACGGGCATGACTTTCATTTCCCGGGGTGGCTTTCAAAGTCATGCCCGTTAGCCGCAACGTGGCTTGGAGGCAGAGCCGTCCGAATGGGCTGGAGGGGTAGGCGCCGCCAGCCGCAGGCTGGCTTCAATCGTCTGGCCTGTCCTGCTGCTGGATGTGCTGCTTGATGATCTCCAGGGGGCCCACTCAGGCGCAGGCGCTGCGGCGCGCCAGTCTGCTAGGCTTGGCCGATGCGAGTGCCTGAGCCGCCAACCGAGAGTGACGCCGATTTCATGCGGCTGGCGCTGGCGCAGGCCCGGCTGGGTGCGGCGCTGGGTGAGGTGCCGGTGGGTGCGGTGGTGGTGCACCAGGGCCGGGTGATCGGCGCCGGCCACAACGCCCCGAGGGGCGGGCACGACCCGACCGCGCACGCCGAGATGCAGGCGCTGCGGGCGGCAGCGCAGACGCTGGGAAACTACCGGCTCGACGACTGCGAACTGTTCGTCACCCTCGAGCCCTGCGCCATGTGCAGCGGTGCCATGCTGCACGCGCGCCTGCGGCGTGTGGTTTTCGGCGCCGCCGACGCCAAAACCGGCGCTGCCGGATCGGTGCTCAACCTGTTTGCGCAGCGCCAGCTCAACCACCACACGCTGCTGCAAGGCGGTCTGCTGCAGGCCGAATGCGTCGGCTTGTTGAGCGATTTCTTTCGCCAGCGCCGCGCGCAACAGCGCGCCCTCGCGCAGCCGCTGCGCGACGACGCGCTGCGCACCCCCGAAAGCTGCTTTGCCGCTGTGCCCGACTACCCCTGGCGCGGCCACTACAGCAGCGATTTGCCGTCCTTGCGGGGCTTGCGCATGCACTACCTGGACGAGGGGGGGCGCGAGCGCGCCGGGCAGCAGGGGCCGACCTGGCTGTGTCTGCACGGCAGCCTGACCTGGAGCTACTTTTACCGCAAAATGATCCCGGTCTGGAGCGCCGCCGGTGCGCGCGTGCTGGCGCCCGATCTGGTGGGTTTTGGCAAAAGCGACAAACCCAAGCATGAGCGCTGGCACAGCTTGGACCGGCACCGGCAGGTGTTGCTGGAATGGATCGAGCGGCTCGACCTGCGCCAGATCGTGCTGGTGGTGCCCGTTGGGGGCGGCCTGCTCGACCTGCTCGGCCTGACGCTGCCGCTGGCTGACGCACAGCGCTACGCGGGCTTGCTGTTGCTCAACACCCCCTTGGCGGCGGGTGAACCCGGTTCGCCCGCCGCTTGGCCGGCCATGCGCCCAGCGCAAGCCAAGCACCGGCCGGCGGCGTTGGAGCGCTGGCTGGACCAGATTGACCCACCCTTGGGTGCTGCCGAACGCGCCGCCTACCGCGCACCCTTTCCCGACTGCGGCCACCGTGCTGCCTTGCGCGCCTTTGCCACCCTGCAGCCCGATCGCCTCACGGCCGACGCTGCGACGATTGCCCACCGCGCGCAGGATTTCTGGCTGCACGAATGGCGCGGCCGCAGTGGCATGGTGATGGGCCGACAAGACCCGGTGCTGGGTGAGCCGGTGCGGCGTGAACTCTGGCGCCAACTGGGGCAAGACGGTGCGCCGCTGCTGCTGGCGCAAGCGGGGCAGCTGGTTCCCGAACCCGGCGCGGCACTTGCACAGTGGGCCGCCCAGCAGCTTTGGCCCGGTTTTTGTCCACCGGGCCACAGCATGGCCGATCCCCGATAATCGGCCGCCTTGAGCGCTGCAACCTCGCATGAGCCACATCTACGTCTACTCACCTTCGAGCGCGGTGCGCGACAAAACGGCTTTTCGCCGCGGCGTGGCGCGCCTCAAAGCCCTCGGGCACGAGGTCGAGGTCGATCAATCGGCGCTGTGCAGCCACACGCGCTTTGCCGGAGCAGACGCGGTGCGGCTGGCGGCGATCAGCCGCGCCGCCGCCAGCGCCGCCGACCTGGCGCTGATTTCGCGCGGCGGCTACGGACTGACGCGTTTGCTTGCTGCGCTGCCCTGCGCGCCGCTGGCGCGGGCGATCGAGCGCGGTATGCAGTTTGTCGGCATGAGTGACTTCACCGCGCTGCAGTGCGCGCTTTACGCCCAGACCGGCGCCCAGACCTGGGCCGGGCCGTGTTTATTGGATGATTTTGGCACCCTGACCGAGCCGGACGACATCATGGCGGCTTGCTTTGACGACTTGCTCGCAGCGCAAGGTGAAGGTAGCGGTTGGCGTTTGCCGGCCGCCGATCTGTCTGCGCTGGCCGGGTGTTTGCAGGGGCGGGCGCTGCCAGCCGGCGAACCCGCCTTTCAATTGAGCCAGGCGACCCTCTGGGGCGGCAACCTCAGCGTGCTGTGCGCGCTGGTGGGAACGCCTTACTTGCCGGCGGTCAAGGGCGGCGTCTTGTTTCTGGAAGACGTCAACGAGCACCCGTACCGCATCGAGCGCATGCTCAGTCAGCTCTTGCACGCGGGCATTCTCGGGCAGCAAAGCGCACTCTTGCTGGGCAGCTTCAATCGATTTGAGCTCAGTGCCCATGACCGCGGCTTCAGCCTGGCCAAGGTGGTCGACTGGCTGCGCAGCCAAATCCGCATCCCGGTGCTGAGCGGCCTGCCGTTTGGGCACGTGCCGACCAAGGTCTTGCTGCCGTTCGGGCGCCGCGTCGATTTACTGGTGCAGGGCCGGCAAGCCTTGCTCTACTGGGGCTGAGGCGGCACAGCTCAGGGTGCCAGCCGTTCGCGCAGCCAGTCACCGGTCTGGGTGTTGCGGCGGTAGCGCAGCCGGTCGTGCAGCCGGCTCTTGCGGCCCTGCCAGAACTCCCATTGCTCAGGCTGCAAGCGGTAGCCGCCCCAGTGCGGCGGGCGCGGCGGTTGCAGCAGAAATTGGGCCGCGTATTTGGCTGCGTTGCCCAACAACACGGCGCGGCCGTCTATCACTTCGCTTTGCGGGCTGGCCCAGGCGCCGATGCGGTGGTCTAGCGGACGGCTGTGAAAATAGGCGTCGCTCTCGGCGGCGCTGACCCGGTCGACCCGGCCTTCGATGCGCAGCACGCGCTCGAGCTCTACCCAGTGAAATTGCAGCGCCGCAAACGGGTTGCCGGCCAGCTCCTGGCCTTTGCGGCTGGCGTAATTGCTGTACCAGACGATGCCGCGCTCGTCGAAACCCTTGATCAACACCACCCGCGTGCTCGGCCGCAGATCGCTGCCGACGCTGGCCAGCGTCATGGCGTTGGGCTCGGGCAGCGCGCCGCTGATGGCCTGGCTCAGCCAGAGGGAAAATTGCTGCAGCGGATCGGGGTTGGACGCCGATTCGTTGAGTTCGGCCTTTTCGTAGCTCTTGCGCAGATCGGCGATGTTCATGGCCGCAGTATAGGTGCGCTGCGTCGGTGCGGCGGCTGGGTCAGGGGGCTGATTCCGACTTCGGGGGCGAACCAAAATCGAAGTAAAAGCATGCGCCCTGATCGACTTGACTCTGGGCTTCGATCTGGCCACCGTGGCGCTCGATGATGCGGCGCACCGTCGCCAGCCCGATGCCAGTGCCCTTGAAATCGCTGGAATGGTGCAAGCGATGGAAGGGCTTGAACAGCATGCTGGCGTAAGCCATGTCAAAACCGATGCCATTGTCGCGTATGAACAGCCGGGCCGGCGCGCCGTCTTGGCTGGCCGTCTGGCCGAACTCGATCAGCGCCTGCGGCTGGTGTTGGCTGTATTTGAGCGCATTGCTCAGCAGGTGTTCCAGCGCCGCCCGCACCAGCCTGGGGTCGCACAGCACCTGCACGTCGGGTTCGATGCGTCTTTGCAGATCGCGCCCGGGCTGTGCTTTCAGTTGTTGGTCGAGGATCTCATGGACCAGCGCGCTCAGGTTCGTTCGTTGCCACTGCAAGTCGCGTTGGTTGACCCGGGCCAGCGCCAGCAGGTCGTCAATCAAGGCATGCATGTGCCCGGTTGAACTGAGCACGCGCTCGAGCAGGCGGCGCTCGGTGGCGTCCAGGCGCGCGCCGATTTGCTCTTCGAGCAAGCGGGTGAAGCCATTGATGGCCCGCAGCGGCGCGCGCAGGTCGTGCGAGATCGAATAGGCGAAAGAGTCGAGCTCGGCGTTGAGTTTGCTCAACTCGGCGGAGCGCTCGCGCACACGCCGCTCCAGCGTTCGGTTGAGCTGCTGGATTTCGCGCTCGCGTTGCAGTCGCACCAGTTCGGCGCTGGCGCGACTGGAAAAAATCGACATCAAAGCGTTCAGCGCCGGAGTCGGCTCCTGCGGGTGTTCCCAGACGGCGTCGAGAACGCCGATGGCGCAGCCGGCTTGATCGCGCAGCGCCACGCCGGCATAGGCCTGGTATGGCCTATTCGAAAACGGCAGGTGGGTGGGGAATTCCTGCGCCAGCGCGCCGACCCGCAGGTGCAGGCCCTGTTCGTTCAGGGTTTGCGCCCAGGGTGAGCCCGGCAGCGCATAAATGGCATTGCGCTGCGGGGCGCCATCGCTCCAGACCGCAAGGGTCTTGAGCCGTTGTTCGGCACGCAATTCGCCCACCAACACCCTGCTGGCCCCCAGCGAGTGCGCCATTTGCCTGGTCAGGGCGACGAACAAAGCCTCCCCAGCTTGCGGGTTCACGCCTTTGGCCACCTCCAGCAGCAGGGCTTGCTGCTGCTTTTCCTGACTGATGTCGGCCGCGCAAGTCAGGATGCAAGTCTCCCCGTCGAGATCGATCAACTCGGCCCACAGCCGGGTCTGGACCGCGCTGCCGTCGGGTCGCCGCAGGTTGCAGTCGTAGGCACGCACGCGCCCGTCGCGCTTGAGCTGGGAGACAAAACGCTCGCGCTCGGCCGGGTCGGCCCAGAGCTGGGCTTGAATCGAGGCCTGGTTTGTCTTCTGGCCCAGGGCTGGCGGATTCGGCTGCTCGGACTGGTGCAGTTCGATGATGGAGCCGTCGCACAGGCGGGTGATGGCCATGTCCAGTGGGCTGAGGTGAAACGCCTTGTAGAAGCGATCTTCCGTGCGCCGCAGCTGTTCGAGCAGCGCGTTTTGCTCGCTCACGTCTTGCAGCGTGGTGATGATCAGCCGGTCTTCGCGCGCGTCGGCCATTTCGCTCGATACCAGGGCATCGAAAGCGACGCCGTTGGCACGCAGCGCCTGGATCGTCATCCGATCGATGCGGCGTTGCGCGCGCAGCCGCTTCACATAGGCCGGGCGCTGCTCGGGTCGGGCCCACAAAAAGACGTCGGTGCGCCCGAGCAGTTGATTGCGGGAATAGTGCAGGCAGCGCTCGAAGGCCGGATTGACGTCCAAAATGGTGCCGTCACGGGCCGACTGCGCCAGCATGGGCGTCGGGCTGGAGCGGAAGATGCGGGCAAAGCGTTCCAGTTGGCGGTCGCGATCTAGCTCGGTTTTTTGGCGGCGCTGTATCTCGTCGCGTTGCAGTTGGGCGACTTCAGTGAAACGCTGGCGGCTGTAGAAAACCATGATCGCCACCGCTGCCAGGGTCGCGCCGTAGGTCAGCCAGACCCGCAGACCGACGCCAAAATACGGCGTTTCGGTCAGCCAGCCGTAGGACTCGGCGTAGATCAGCAGGCCCAGCACGAGCACGCTGGCGCCCAGGGTGAGCAGCAGCTCCACCTTGCTCAGAAAGATGCCGGCACCGACAACCGCAGCGACAAACAGAAAATTCACCGCCGTGCGCACCGACCCATAGGCCAGCGTCGAGAGCACGGCAGTGGCCAGGGTGCTGGCCACCAGCAAGTGCGGCACGTACTTGGCGTAGCCCTGGCGCAGCAGCCCCCAGGCCAGCGCGCAGAACAAGGCCAGAAAAGCCGCCACCCAGGCTTCTTGCTGGTCAGACCTGGCCGCCAGCAATTCGGTCAGCAGCAGCAGCAGCGATGAAACGCCGACGGTGGCCACGATCAGTTGCAGCACCCGGTTGCGGCGACTGCCGACGGGGTCGGCAGGTGCGTCGGCGTGGGATGGTCTGATGGGTGAGGGCATCGAAACAGGCGGTGCGTAATCAGCGACTGCAGTTTGCGCTGGGTGCAAAGTATGGCAGTGAACAGGGACGGGTCAGCGCGAGCGCTGCGAATTTTGCTGCGCCCCGCGCAGCCGGGGTCGCGGCGGGTTTGCGTTGCTGCCGCAGCAGTTTCGCCGTGTGCTTGAGCGCAGCGCTTGCGCTACCTGATGCGTTGCACTGATTCACCCTTGTTAAGTATCTCACTTGACTTACGTCTTTTGTGTTAATTTGTGCGCATTCGTCCCGCTCTGAGTCGGTGCTGACGGCGTCATTCAGACTGCCGTGCCGTCGCTGCGGTCTGCACCAGCGCAGTGCGCTGTCGAGCAAGAAAGCGGCGATACAGCGGCTGCTCATGTGGTTCGGCGTCGTGGCGGTGGCCAAGGGCAGGCCGGCAATGGCGTAGAACCAGGTCGTCAGCGCCACCACGCCGACCAGGCTGCGCTAGGCGTGCATGGCCGCTACCGGCGCGCGCCAAGAAACGCGGCGCCAGCGCAGCAAACCCAGCAGCAACAGCGTGCCGACCAGGCTGCGGTGCAAGTTATTGCTTCGGCCCGGTGAAGTATCAAGCGTTCGCCCTGAGCTTGTCGAAGGGCCTGTCCTGAGCTTGTCGAAGGGAGCTTGTCGAAGGGCCGGATCAATAGCCCAAGTCTGCGCCGGGCAACTGGCGTCGGTACCACTCGTGAAAGTGCTGCATGCCGTCTTCCATCGGGCTTTGGTAGGGGCCCACCTCGTTGTCGCCGCGCGCCAGCAGCGCCCGTCGGCCAGCGTCCATGCGTTCGGCGATTTCATCGTCCTCGATGCAGGTCTCCATGTAGGCGGCGCGCTGGGCCTCGACGAATTCGCGCTCGAAGGCGGCGATTTCTTCCGGGTAGTAAAACTCCACCAGGTTTAGGGTGCGATCGACGCTGAGCGGCTGCAGGGTCGAGACGGTGAGCACGTGCGGATACCACTCGACCATGATGTGCGGGTAATAGGTCAGCCAGACCGCCCCGCGTTCGGGCGCCCGTCCCTGGCGGTAGCGCATCAATTGCTGTTGCCAGCGCTGGTAGACCGGGCTGCCGGCGGGTCCGAGCAGATTGGCCGCGCCCACGGTCTGCACCGAATACTCGGGTTTGAATTCCCAGCGCAGATCGTCGCAGGTGACGAAGTTGCCCAGACCGGGGTGAAACGGCACCACGTGGTAGTCCTCCAAGTAGACCTCGATGAAGGTTTTCCAGTTGTAGTTGCACACGTGCAGTTCGACGTGGTCGAGCACCATGCCGTCAAAGTCAAAGACAGCGCGCGGCCCCATGTGGGCCAGATCGGCATCGATGTCGCGTCCGTTGTCCTCGAACAGCAAGCCGTTCCATTCGCGCAGCGGATAGTTCTGCAAATTCAGACAGGGGTCGTGGGCGAAGTGCGGCGCGCCCAGCAACGCACCCGCCGGGCCGCTGCCCTGGGCGCCGTTGTAGGTCCAGCGGTGCAGCGGGCAGACGATGTTGCCACCGGCGCTGCCGGGCTGGTGCTGCTGCAAGTTGCCACGGCCCTTGAGCATGATGGCCTGGCGGTGGCGGCAAACGTTGGAGAGCAGTTCAACGCCGCTCGGAGTTCGCACCAGGGCGCGCCCCCCGTTTTCTTGCGGCAGGGCGTAATAATCGCCCAGCCCGGGGGCGGCGAGCTGGTGCCCAACGTAGCGTGGCCCACGCTGAAAAATGGTTTCCCGTTCGCGTTGAAACAGCGTCTGGTCGAAATAGCTGGAAACCGGAAGTTGGCTTCTGGCCTGCTGGAGTTGAAGACTTAAATCAGACATGATGATCCTGACCTAGACTCCCCCTATGAAGGGGCAGGGTGAGCGCTGCTCGTGAGACGAATTCGCGCGGGAAGGGTGAAGTTCTGCGTCCCTCCGGGCAAAAAATGCCCGTCAGTTGGTAAAAGGACTCCGATTGTACCCCTCGGTCTGTCCGGGCGGCGGCTTGCGCGCGGCCTTGACCGGTCAGCGGCTTGGCGGTGAGGATAAAATGAAAGCTTTAGCACCCGCCGTCCGCCGCCTTGGCTCCGTGCCCCCTGTTTTATGGCCACGTCACTTCTGTCCCGACCCGATCAAGCGCCTGCCGAAGCGGCCGCCAGTTACGAGGCTGCGCTGCTCGAGCTCGAGCAGTTGGTGGCGCAGCTCGACGCCGGCCAGATGCCGCTCGAGCAGTTGCTCGGGCGCTATCAGCGCGGTGCCGAATTGCTGGCTTACTGCCGCGCCCGGCTGCAAGCGGTCGAAAACCAGATCAAGGTGCTTGACGGCGCAGAACTCAAACCCTGGGACAGCGCTTGAGCACGGCGACCGTCGACGCCGCGCGCTTTCCGGTCTGGCGCGAGCAACAGCAGGCCCGGGTCGAGCAGGCTTTGTCGGACTGGGTCAGTCCCACCGCGCCGGTCAACCTGGGCCAAGCCATGCGCTACGCCGTGCTCGACGGGGGCAAGCGGCTGCGCCCGCTGCTGGTGCTGGCTTGTAGCCAGGCCGTCGCTGGCTGCCCGGCGGCGGCGCTGCGCGCGGCCTGCGCGGTCGAGCTGATTCATGCTTATTCGCTGGTGCACGACGACTTGCCTTGCATGGACAACGACGTGCTGCGCCGCGGCAAGCCGACCGTTCACGTGCGCTACGGCCAAGCCCTGGCCCTGCTGGCGGGCGACGCCTTGCAGACGCTGGCTTTTGAGCTGCTGCTGCCCGAGGACGGCAGCATCGAGCCGTCGCTGGCGCTGGTGCTGGCTCGCTTGCTCGCGCGCGCTGCCGGTGCCGACGGCATGGCCGGGGGGCAGGCGCAAGACCTTGCCAGCGTGGGCGTCAAGCTGGAGCAGCCGGCGCTCGAAGCCATGCACCGACGCAAAACCGGCGCCTTGCTGCAGGCCAGCGTGCTGATGGGTGCGGCCACGGCGACGCTGAGCGCGGCGACGACAGCGCGGCTGGCCGACTACGGCGCCCATCTGGGGCTGGCGTTTCAGGTGGTGGACGACGTGTTGGACGTCAGCGCCGATTCGGCCACGCTGGGCAAGACCGCAGGCAAAGACGCGGCCGACGACAAACCCACGTTCGTTTCGCTGCTGGGGCTGGCGCAGGCACAGGCCTATGCCGAGCGCCTGCTCGATCAGGCGCACGCCGCCTTGCAGCACAGCGGTCTGAGCCAGACCGATACCTTGCACGCGCTGGCCGACTGGGTCGGACGGCGCGCGCATTGAACCTACCGTTGCCATGAGCTCATTGCTTTCTTCGATCGAATCGCCGGCCGATTTGCGCCGCCTGGCGCGCGCCCAGTTGGCGCCGCTCGCGCATGAACTGCGCACGTTTTTGCTGCACAGCGTGGCGCGCACCGGCGGCCACCTCGGCTCCAACCTGGGTACGGTGGAGTTGACGCTGGCGCTGCACTATGTGTTCAATACGCCCGATGACCGGCTGGTGTGGGACGTGGGTCATCAGACCTATCCGCACAAAATCCTGACCGGACGGCGCGATCGCATGCACAGCCTGCGCCAGCAAGGGGGCATCAGCGGCTTTCCGCGCCGCGCTGAAAGCGCCTACGACACTTTTGGCACCGGACATTCGTCGACCAGCATCTCGGCCGCGCTGGGCATGGCGCAGGCGGCCAGACTCAAGGGCGAGCAGCGCAATGCCGTGGCCATCATCGGCGACGGCGCCATGACGGCGGGCATGGCGTTCGAGGCCCTGAACAACGCTGGCGTCGCCGAAGGCCGCCTGCTGGTGGTGCTCAACGACAACGACATGTCAATTTCGCCGCCGGTCGGTGCGCTCAACCGCTACCTGGCGCAGTTGCTCAGCGGGCAGTTCTACGCCACCGCCAAGCATGTCGGCAAGCAGGTGCTGAAAAACGCGCCGCCGCTGTTCGAGCTGGCCAAGCGGCTGGAGGAGCACGCCAAGGGCATGGTGCTGCCGGCCACGCTGTTCGAGAAGTTCGGTTTCAACTACATCGGCCCGATCGACGGCCATGACCTCGACGCGCTGATTCCCACGCTGGAAAACATCCGTCAGTTGCTCGAGACCGACAGCGGCCCGCAGTTTTTGCACGTGGTGACCAAGAAGGGTCAGGGCTACAAGCTGGCCGAGGCCGACCCGGTGGCCTACCACGGCCCGGGCAAGTTTGACCCCGCCGTCGGCTTGACTGCGCCGGCCACGCCGGCCAAGCTCAGCTTCACCCAGGTATTCGGTCAGTGGCTGTGCGACATGGCTGCGGCCGATGCGCGCCTGATCGGCATCACGCCGGCCATGCGCGAGGGCTCCGGCCTGGTGGAATTCGAGCGCCGCTTTCCGGCCCGCTACTTTGACGTCGGCATTGCCGAGCAGCACGCCGTCACCTTTGCCGCTGGCTTGGCTTGCGAGGGCCTCAAGCCGGTGGTGGCGATTTATTCGACCTTTTTGCAGCGCGCCTACGACCAGTTGATTCACGACGTGGCGCTGCAAAACCTGCCGGTGGTGTTCGCGCTCGACCGCGCCGGTCTGGTCGGCGCCGACGGTGCCACCCACGCCGGCGCTTATGACATCGCCTACCTGCGCTGCATTCCCAATCTGGCCGTGGCCTGTGCGTCCGACGAAGCCGAATGCCGCCGGCTGCTGAGCACCGCTTTTGCGCAAAATCACCCGGTGGCGGTGCGCTACCCGCGCGGCGCCGGTGTCGGTGCGCAACCGGCGGCAGACCTGGCTGGCCTGCCCTACGGCCGAGGCGAGTGGACGCGCCAAGGCCACGGGGTGGCGATTCTGGCCTTTGGCACCTTGTTGCACCCGGCGCTGGCGGTGGCCGAGAAACTCGGCGTTAGTGTGGCCAATATGCGCTGGGTCAAGCCGCTCGATCTGGACTTGCTGCGCGCGTTGGCGCAGTCGCACCAGGCCCTGGTCACGCTGGAAGAGGGCTGCATACAAGGCGGCGCCGGCAGCGCGGTGCTGGAGGCCTTGCAAGCGCTGGGCCTGACGCTGCCGCTGCTGCAACTGGGCCTGCCAGATGAATTCACCGAGCACGGCGAGCACGCCCGCTTGCTGGCCCTGCTGGGCCTGGACGCAGACGGCATCGAGCGCAGCTTGCGCGCGCGCTTTGCCGACTTGCTCGCAGTTGACGCGAAAGTGCCGGTCTGATGCGCAGCAGCACGGCCGCGCCCTTGCTCTGTATGCCCGACGTGCAGGCGCGGCATGACCCGCGCGCGCTGCCGATTGCCCGTGTCGGCGTGAAAAACCTGCGCTACCCGATTGCCTGGGAGCAAGCGGGCCGCGTGCAGCACAGTGTGGGCCTGTGGAGCTTGTACGTGGGCTTGCGCGCGGAACAAAAAGGGGCGCACATGTCGCGCTTGCTGGCCTGGCTGGACGCATTCACCCAAGCCGACGACGGGTGCTCCGAGGCAGTCAATTTTGCACGGCTGCAAGCCGCGCTGCCGACGCTGCTGGCTTTGCTGCAAACCAGCAGCGCCGGGTTGGAGGTGCAGTTTCCGTTTTTCATTCGCAAAAGCGCGCCGGTCTCGGGCTTGCAAAGTTTGCTGGCTTACGACGGCGGCTGGTCGGTCACGCACAGCGCCGGCGCAGCGACCGAAATCCGCATGCAAGCCACCGTGCCGGTCAAATCGCTTTGCCCCTGCTCGAAGGAAGTCAGTGATGAAGGCGCGCACAACCAGCGCTCGCACATCCGGCTCGAGGTGCTGCTCAATGCCCCGCTCGACTGGACCGAGCTGGTGCGCTTCGCCGAGGACAACGCTTCCTGCGAACTCTGGGGCCTGCTCAAGCGCAACGACGAGAAATGGGTCACCGAACGCGCGTACGCGCAGCCAAAATTCGTCGAAGACCTGGTGCGCGACGTCGCGCTTGCCCTTGAGCGCGAGCCCCGCGTCGACGCCTACACGGTCGATGTGACCAACTTCGAATCGATCCACGCGCACGACGTACAGGCGCAACTGACGCGCGACAAGCGCGTATCCGCCTGAGCCATCCATTCCCGCTGGTTTCACAGGAGCCGACCCGATGCAGATTGATGTGAAGGTGTTGGATGCGCGTATGGCGCACCCGTTGCCCGCCTACGCCACCCCCGGCAGCGCCGGGCTGGACTTGCGGGCCTGTCTGGACGCGCCGCTGACCCTGGCGCCCAACGCCTGGCAGTTGCTGTCAACCGGGCTGGCGATTCATCTGGCCGACCCTGGCTGCGCTGCTTTGCTGCTGCCGCGCTCCGGCCTGGGGCACAAGCACGGCATCGTGCTGGGCAATCTGGTTGGTCTGATCGACAGCGACTACCAGGGCCCGCTCATGGTCAGCGTCTGGAACCGCAGCCCGCTGGCCTTCACCATCGAGCCGATGGAGCGCATTGCGCAACTGGTGATCGTGCCGGTGCTGCAGGCGCGCTGGAACGTGGTGAGCGATTTCCACGCCGCCAGCACGCGCGCCGACGGCGGCTACGGATCGACCGGCCAGCGCTGATTCACTTAGGGATGCGGAAATAGCCGATGTACCGTTTTTGGGTGTGCTGGCGGGATGCAGTGCTAGGCGTTCCGAGTGCCGTGTGGCGAGCCACACAAGCGAGGAACAACAACGCAATGCGCCCGTCAGTACAGCCACAAATGGGGATATTGGTTATTTCCGCATCCCTTAGTGCAGCGTCGCAGGCGCGCCGCCCGGGCTCTGGGTCGAGCCGAGCTGGGTGCTGAAAAAGCCGGCGCCCAGCGTACCGCGCTCGATTTCTTGCGGGCTGGCTGCGCGCACCGCGTGCACCTTGAGCGACAGACGCAGCGCGATGCCGGCCAGCGGGTGGTTGCCGTCGAGCACCACGTGTTCCGGGTAGATGCCGCTGACGAAATACAGCCGGCCTGGCGGCGCGGCCGGGTTGCAGCCGCTGGGCAGGCCCTCGAAACTCATGCCTTCTTCGAGGTCTGGCGGCAGCAGATGGCGCGGCTCCAGGAACAGCAGGCGCTCGTCGTAGTCGCCAAAAGCGTCCTGGGGTTCGAGCTGCAACTCCAGCTTGTCGCCCGTCGCATGGTCTTGCAAGGCCTGCTCGATTGTGCTCAACAGGTCGCTGCCGCCGACGAAAAACTCGACCGGCTCGTCGAGCACATCCAGCGTTTCGCCCAAGGTGTCGCGCAGTGTCCAACTCAGGGCAACGACGCAGGGCGAGGCGATCAGAATGGCATTTTTCATCGCACAATTGTCCCATGCCAAAAAGCAAACCACAAATCAAATCCAACATTGCGTCGGCTGCGCTTGCCGCCACCGCCGCGCCGCAGCCCGATCAGCCCAGCGCCTTGCTCGGTGGCTTGACGCCCAAGCAATTCATGCGCCGCCACTGGCAGAAGAAACCGCTGCTGATTCGCTCTGCACTGCCGGACTTTGCGCCGCTGCTCAGTCGCCAGCAGTTGTTTGCCCTCGCAGCCGAAGAGGCGGTCGAGTCCCGACTGATCGTGCACCAGCCGCAGGGCTGGTCGCTGCAACATGGGCCGCTGGCGCAGCGCGATCTGCCAGCGCCCGAGCAGCCGCGCTGGACGCTGCTGCTGCAAGGGCTAGACCTGCACCTGGACGCCGCGCACGAGTTGCTGCAGCGGTTTCGCTTCGTGCCCGACGCGCGGCTCGACGACCTGATGATTTCCTGGGCCAGCGATGGGGGAGGTGTAGGCCCGCATTTCGACAGCTACGATGTTTTTTTGCTGCAGGTCAACGGTCAGCGGCGCTGGCGTATTGGGCGGCAGAAGGATTTGTCGCTCGAGCCCGACGTGCCGCTGAAAATTCTCAGTCACTTCGTGCCCGAACAAGAGCACGTGCTCAGTCCGGGAGACATGCTCTACCTGCCGCCGCGCTGGGCACACGACGGCGTTGCCGTGGGTGGGGACTGCATGACTTATTCGATTGGTTTTCGTGTGCCGCAGCGCGCCGGGCTGGCGGCTGAATTGCTCCAGCGCATGGCCGACGACTACTCCGACGCCACGCTCTACCGCGACCCGGACCAGCCCGCCACCGCCACGCCGGCTGCCATGCCGGCGGCGCTGCAGGCGTTTGCGACCCAGGCCTTGCAGCGCCTGCTGGCCGAACGCGAATCCTTGGCTTGTGCGCTGGGCGAGGTCATGACCGAGCCCAAACCGCGCGTCTGGTTCGACGAGCCCAGCAGCCCGTGGCAGATTGCCGGCCTGCGGCTGGACCGGCGCAGCCGCATGATGTATGACCGTCGGCGTATTTTCATCAATGGGGAGAGCTTTCTCGCCCGTGGCGCCGACGCCCGTTTGATGCACTGCCTGGCCGATCAGCGCTGGCTCCCAGTCGAGCAGGTTCGGCGTTCCAGCAGCGCCGCGCGCACCCTGCTGCAAGACTGGTTTGAGGCCGGTTGGCTGCACCGGACGGAGGCGAACCCAAGCTGAACGCTACACCACACGGGAGAGCCGCATGACAGACTTTGCAGAACCACCGCCCGCTGCGGGCGACTTGCCACAAGGCCGGTTTCAGGGGCGCCTGGCGTTCGCCGCGCTGGTGCGGCAGGCGCTGGCGGCAGCGGCTGCACAGGGCTGGAACAGAATCATTCTGTGCGACGCCGATTTTTCCGACTGGCCGCTGGGCGAGCGCGCAACGATTGAGTCATTGAACGCCTGGTCGGCGCACGGGCGTTCGCTGCACCTGCTGGCGTGCGACTACAGCGCGCTGCGGCTGCAGCAGCCCCGGTTCGTGCAATGGCGCCAGACCTGGTCTCATCTGGTGCAGGCGCGCGCCTGCGACCGTGCCTGGGCGGGCGACTTACCCAGCGCCATCTGGTCCTCAGCCTGGACCCTGGAGCGGCTAGACCGGGTGCACGCCAGCCTGCTGGCGAGCCGGGGCGCCGAACGTCGGGTGCTGCTGGCCGAGCGACTGGACCACTGGTGGCAGCGCGCTGGGCCGTCATTTTCCACCGACACGCTGGGGTTGTAGCCGACGCCACGCACCAGCAGCCGTTTACGTCAGGTGCTGGCTGATCAGCTTGGTCATCTCGAACATCGACACCTGCTTTTTCTCGAAGATCACCTTGAGCTTGGCGTCGGCGTTGATCATGCGACGATCAGCCTCATCTTGCAGTTTGTGCTTCTTGATATAAGCCCAGACTTGCTTGGTGACCTCGGTACGTGGCAGCGCTGCAGCGCCGACGATGGCGGCCAGTGCCGCACTCGGGGTCATGGGCTTCATGAAGGCTGAGGCGAGCGCTTTCTTGGCGACCGGGGCGACCGGGGCGACAGACTTGGCAGCGGCTTTTTCCTTCACCGGGGTGAGCGCCTTTTTCGCCGGGGCGGCGGCGGTCTTGACGGCAGCGAGTGCCTTGACGGGCGCAGCAGCCTTTTTTGCTGGCGCAGCCGCCTTTTTTGCCGGCGCAGCTTCTTTTTGGGTCGGTACCGATTTTTTCTCAGTTGCCATGGTTATCATTCCTTTTTTTTGGATTGGGGTATGCGCCAGCACAGGAACGTGTTCATGCGCCGGTGTCTCGGATGCTAAATGAGTTGCCGCGTCATTCCAAGTCGATGAGGTGGAATTTTTGCTGCTTTTCACAGAGAAGTCGTCGATTCTGGCCCTGCAAAACAACACAAGCCCAAAATAGGGCGACAAACGGCGCTCCGGCAGCGCCACCCAGATGCACAAACAGCATCCTTGCATCGACATTCCGAAGGAATTTCTGTCCATGTCTAAACCCTTTGTTTTTGCCACCTGCGACCTGTGTGACGTTCACAAGAGCGATTTGTCGGGCCACTTTCGCGTCCTGCCGCCGGCCTTGCGTGATTTTGGTGCGCGGCAGCGCTTTGCCGGACCGGTGGCGACGGTCCAGTGCTTTGAGGACAACACGCTGGTCAAGGCGGCGCTGGACAGCCCGGGCGCAGGCCAGGTACTGGTAGTCGACGGCGGGGCCTCGCTGCGCCGAGCGCTGCTGGGCGGCAACCTGGCGGCGGCCGCAGTGCGCAACGGCTGGGCTGGAGTGGTGATAGACGGCTGCGTGCGCGACGTGGCCGAACTCGCATCAAGCCCGATCGGCATACGCGCGCTTGCCTGTATGCCGCTGCCGACCGAAAAGCGCAACCAGGGTCAGCGCGACGTGGCGGTGCAGTTGCAGGGCGTCTGGGTGCGCCCGGGCGACTGGCTGTACGCCGACGCCGATGGTACGGTGGTGTCGGCCCAGGCTTTGCACCACTGAATTTGCAGCGCTCTCAGGCGCTCAGCCCCTTGTGCAGCATATAAGCCGCCAGCAGGTACAAGATGGCGGCAAAGGCACGCTTGAGCGACTTGACCGGCAGCGCGTGCGCGGCCCACGCCCCCAGCGGCGCCGTCAGCACGCTGGCGCTGGCGATCACCAGCAACGCGGGCAGGAATATATAGCCCACAGAGCCGGCTGGCAGGTCGGGCACATCTTGACCCGCCAGCACGTAGCCCAGCACGTTGGCCAGCGCAATCGGAAAACCCAGCGCCGCGCTGGTGGCCACGGCCTGGTGGATGGCGATGTTGCATCGTGTCATGAACGGCACGCTGATGAAGCCACCCCCGGCGCCCACCAGGCCGGAGAGAAAACCGATTGCCGTGCCGGCACCCCACTGGCCGGCTGTGCCGGGCATGGTGCGTGTCGGCTGGGGTTTTTTGCCCAGCAACATCTGCGTGGCCGAAAAACAGACGAAGGCGGCAAAGATCAGCGCCAGCCAGGAACCTTGCAGCAGGGCAAATACCCCCAGGCTGGCCAGCGCAGCCCCGAGCACAATGCCGGGCGTCAAGCCCAGGACAATATCCCAGCGCAGCGCGCCGCGCCGGTGGTGCGATAGCACGCTGGAGACCGAGGTGAAAATAATGGTGGCCATCGAGGTGGCAATCGCCATTTTGACCGCCAGATCGGGGGCCACGCCGCGCGCGCTCAGGATGGCGCTAATGAAGGGCACCATCAGCATGCCACCGCCAATGCCGAGCAAGCCGGCCAGAAAGCCTGCGCACAGGCCAAGCAGGGCCAGTTGGGCCATCAGATAAGGGTCTAGCAGGGACATGGGCCGCTGGTGAATCAGAAGGGGTAGGCTGTTCTGTTTGGGCAACAGAGCGAACCCGCACGGCCGCAATGAGGTGTCTGCAAGTGCCGCCGGACCCGCATCCTGAACCGGGGTTCAGGTGGGCAAGGGCAGCGCGGCCTCGGGTTCATCTGACGCGAGATGCTCGCACCAGCCGCGCAATATACCAAGCCCGGGCTCTATGAGCATTGGTTCAAGGAACTATAAAGCCCGGCGTGCACTGCAGACGGTTTAATTGTAGACCTGCATGCTGCTGCTTGGCGGTGCAAACCAATAATTTTTTGCGCCAAGAGCCGTCTCGGATCAGAGCAACTGGCCGTCGTCGCCCAGTGTGTGGTCGAGTCGGCGCATCAGCTCATCCAGGCGCGTGCGTGTCAGCGCATCTTGCGGTCTGGGCGCTGCACGGGTGTCGTCCAGTGCCGCTGGTTCGGTTTGCCCGAACGAAGTGATTTGCAGGTTTTCAGCTTCTTTGAGCGAGAGCTCGAACGCCAGGTTGAGCGAAGCCAGCACCGCGATGCGCTCGCGCGCCTTGACCTTGCCGGCGTCGCGGATGCGGCACATGGCGGTGTCGACCCGCTCGACCGCGTCGAGCAAGGCCGATTCACCCCCATTCGGGCAGGTGAGTAGGTAATTTTGCCCCATGATCTGCACTTCGAGTTGATTGGCTGCGGTATTTTTCATCAGTTCTTGCCTAGGGTGTCGGTCTGGTTGCCCGTGGGCAGGCGATCGAGCAGGGCGTCGATGCGCGCGCGCGCCGCATTCAGCCGCGATTTGAGCGAATCGCGCTCGGCCTGCAAGGTGTGCACCTGCTGCTGCAGCAGCGCCTGGGTGCGTTGCAATTCCTGGTGGCGCAGCAGCAAACGCTCGACGCGATCGCTGACCTGTTCGATGAGCTGGGGGTCTATCATGGTGGCGAAAATAGGGTTGCCCATTGTAGGGTTGTCGCCGCTCGGTGTGGCTTACAATTCGTCCCGTTGGTGCTCGCGGCGTGGCTCACGCGCTGCAGTTCAACGGGAAGCAGGAGGGCACGACCCGGTTCGGGTCGGCCTAACCTGCGCTGCCCCCGCAACGGTAAGCAGACGATTCGACCGCTTCACTCGGGGGTCGAATCCGCTTTCATCACACAGCCACTGGACACCGTCTGGGAAGGCGATGAAGGCAGTTCTGCCAGCCCGGATACCGGCCAACGAGGTGGTGGCGTGCCCGCTTGGGGTGCGCCGCCGTGACGCTCGGATACCGTCGGGGAAGGCGGTAGGGCACATCATCCTTGTCTGCTTCACATGAAAAATCGCAACTTGCGCGCACCACTTGCCGCGCTGCCACTGGCATTATTGGCCACCTTTTCGCACGCCCAGACTGCGCCTGCACCGAGCGCATCCGCCAGCGCCGCCGACCATGGCGGTATCGATCTGCCTGATACCGTGGTCACCGCTACACGCTTGCACACGCAGGCGGATCAATTGGTCAGCGAGGTGGTGTTGATCGATCGCTCAGTGATTGAAGCCAGCAGCGCCCGCACGCTGCCTGAATTGCTGGCCCGCAGCGCCGGACTGCAAATCAGCGCCACCGGCGGGGCCGGCAAAGCTGCCAGCGTGTTCATTCGCGGCACCGAGGCGCGCCATGCCATTTTGTTGATCGACGGCGTGCGCTATGGATCGGCCACCCTGGGTCAACCGACTTGGAACGCGGTGCCGCTGGACATGATAGAGCGCATCGAAGTGCTCAAAGGTCCGGCGTCGGCGCTGTACGGCAGCGACGGCGTGGGCGGCGTGGTGCACATCATCACCCGTCAGGGCCGCGAAGGCTTTCATCCCCATGCGGCGCTGACGCTGGGGGCCAAGTCGCACCGCCAGATGTCGGTCGGTCTCAGCGGTGGCCAGCCCGGCGTGCGCTATACCCTGGGTTTTTCGCAGGTGCGTGAGCAGGGTTTTTCAGCCACGCGTGCCGAGGTGCCGTTTGGCAACCACCACCCGGATCGCGATCCGTGGCAGCAAGACGCCTTACAGGCATCGGTCACGGTCGATTTGCCGGCCGGCTGGCGCGCCGACGCCGGTGTGGTCTACAGCGACGGCCTCAATCACTTCGACGACGGTCTCGGCCGCGACACCCAGACGGCGCAGCGCAGCGTGGTTGCGCGCATGGGTCTGCAGGCGCAGCTCTTGCCCAACTGGCACAGCGAGCTGCGCTGGGGCCAGAGCACCGATTCATCCAACGCCCTGGTCGGCGCCTGGCTGCCAGGTCGTTTTGAAACCCGGCAACAGCAGTGGAGCTGGCAAAACACGTTCCAGACCCCGCTCGGATCGCTGCTCGCCGGCCTGGAGCAGCGCCAGCAAAAGGTCGACTCTTCGACCGCCTACACCGTTCGCGAGCGCGACATCGACGCCGTATTTGTCGGCTTACAAGGCAGTCAGGGGCCGCACAGTTGGCAGCTCAACCTGCGCCGCGACGACAACTCCCAATTTGGCCGCAGCAACACCGGCTTTGCCGGTTACGGCTTTCACCTGAACCCGGCTTGGCGGCTGCACGTCGCGCACGGCACCAGCTTCGTCGCGCCCAGCTTCAACCAGTTGTACTGGCCGGGATTTGGCAACCCTGCCTTGCAGCCCGAACGCGGTCGCAACACCGACCTGGGGTTGAGTTGGCGCAGCGTCGGGCACGAGCTCAAACTGGTGCGCTTTGACAACCGGATTCGCGGTTTCATCAGTTCGACCACCTTGCCGCAAAACGTGCCCCAAGTTCGCATCGACGGCTGGACGCTGGGCTATGAGGGACGGCTGGGGGCCTGGAGCTGGCGCGCCGGGCACGACCTGCTGGACCCGCGTGACCAGAGCAACGGCCGCCAGTTAGCGCGCCGGGCCAGACAGCAAAGCACGCTGGACTTGAACTACCAGCAGGAAAATTGGAGCGTGGGCGGATCCTTGCTGCGTGTGGGGGGGCGTTTTGACGACGCCGCGCAGCAGCGTCGGCTCGCCGCCTACACCACGCTCGATCTGCACGCCCAGTACCGGTTGGCGCAGGACTGGTCGATGCAGTTGCGACTCAACAACTTGGGCAACGCAGTCTACGAGACGGCTTTCGGCTACAAGCAGCCCGGTCGCGGCCTGTTCATGACGCTGCGCTGGCAGCCGCGCTGAGATCGTCATGTTGCCCGGCCCGCAGCGCATCGTCTGCCTGACCGAAGAAACCACCGAGTGGCTGTACCTGCTGGGGCAGGAGCAGCGCATTGTGGGCATCAGCGGCTACACGGTGCGGCCGCGCCGGGCGCGCGACGAGAAGCCCAAGGTGAGTGCTTTCCTCACGGCCAAGGTGGACAAGATCCTGGCCCTGAAGCCCGACTGCGTGTTCGGCTTCTCCGACCTGCAGGCCGACATTGCCGCTGCGCTGATCCGCGCCGGTGTGCAGGTGACGGTGTTCAACCAGCGCAGCGTGGACGAGATTTTTTCCATGCTGTACCAGGTGGCGGCCATGGTCAGTTGTGCCGGTGACGGCCTGGCGCGCATCGCGCTGATGCGTCAGCGGCTGGATGCGATCCGTGCCGAGGTCGCCGCGCTGGTGGCGTCGGGCAAGCGCCGACCGCGCGTGTTCTTTGAAGAGTGGGACGAGCCGCCCATCAGCGCCATCCGCTGGGTGTCGGAGCTGCTGGGCGTGGCCGGGGGCGACGACGTGTTTCCCGAGCTGGCCGCGCAGTCGCTGGGCAAGCACCGCATCATTGCCGACGGTGCCGAGATCGTGCGCCGCAACCCGGACATCGTGATCGGCTCCTGGTGCGGCAAAAAATTCCGGCCCGAGAAGGTGGCGGCCCGTGTGGGCTGGCAAGACGTGCCCGCCGTGTGCCATGGCCAGCTGTTCGAGATCAAGTCGGCCGACATTCTGCAGCCCGGCCCGGCCGCGCTCACCGACGGGGTGGAGCAGATGCACCGCATCGTCGCATCGTGGATGAAACAATATGGTTGAGATCGTGCGCAGCGAGTTCATCCTGGGTGGCCAAAAG
The DNA here is from genome assembly GCF_014773545.1 of Hydrogenophaga sp. GTDB lineage: Bacteria > Pseudomonadota > Gammaproteobacteria > Burkholderiales > Burkholderiaceae_C > Hydrogenophaga. The sequence goes on from NZ_SDDV01000013.1 coordinate 42,031, forward strand.
AGCGGCAAGTCGCGCCGCGCCGAGGCATTGGCGAGCGGCTGGCTGAACGCTTCACCCGACCACCGCGCGGTGCTCATTGCCACCGCGCAAGCCGGGGACGCCGAGATGCGCGAGCGCATTGCGCGCCACCAACGGGACCGCGCGCAGCGTGTGCCGGGCATGGCCACGGTGGAAGAGCCGCTGGCGCTGGGCCAGGCGTTGCGCCAGCACAGCGCGCCGCAGACGCTGGTGGTGGTGGACTGCCTCACGCTGTGGCTCACCAACCAGCTCATGCCAGCCGACGCGAGCCAGGCGGCCAACGCAGACGGTTTGCAGGCGACCTGCCACGCGTTGTGCGCAGCGCTGGAAGAGGCGCGCGGGCCGGTGGTGCTGGTGGGCAACGAGATTGGGCTGGGCGTGATTCCGATGGGGCGCGAGCTGCGTGCCTTTGTGGACGCGCTGGGCCAGATGAACCAGGCGGTGGCCGCCGCGTGTGACCGCGTCACGCTGATGGCGGCTGGCTTGCCGCTGGTGTTGAAAGGTGCCGCATGACAGCGAATGGGTCAGCCTTTCTTATGAGAGAGCAGTTCCGGCCCGTTTCCACAAGTCTTTAACCGGAGTCTCCCCATGAAAACAGCTGCGAACCCGTGCTTGGGCTGGCTGGCCGCGTGCCTGGTGGTCTGGGCTTTTTTTGTCGGCAGTGTGCAGGCGGCCGGGCTGCAGGTGACCGACGACCGTGGCGTGACCGTGCGCTGGGACGCGCCGCCGCAGCGCATCGTCTCGCTGCTGCCGTCGCTGACCGAAACGGTGTGCGAGCTGGGCCAGTGCCACCGCCTGGTGGGGGTGGACCGCTATTCCAACTGGCCACAGGCCATTGCCCGGCTGCCGCGCGTGGGCGGCGGTATTGACCCGAATGTGGAAGCCATCGTGGCGCTGCGGCCCGACGTGGTGTTGCTCGCGCAATCGTCGCGGGTGGTGCAGCGGCTGGAGTCCTTGGGGCTGAAGGTGGTGGCGCTGGAGCCTAAAACCCACGCCGATGTGCTGCGCGTGCTGGGCAAGGTGGCGCAGGTGGTGGGTGTGGACGAGCAGGCCGCGCAACGCATCTGGCGCCACATTGACGCGGCGGTGTCGGCGGCGGCGCAGTCGCTGCCGCCGCAGGTGAAAAACACGCGGGTGTACTTTGAAGTGAGCCGAGGGCCCTACGGCGCAGGCACCTCGTCTTTCATTGGCGAAACGCTCACCCGCCTGGGTGTGCAAAACATCGTACCGGTCAGCCTGGGGCCGTTCCCGAAGCTCAACCCGGAGTTTGTGGTGCGGGCCAACCCCGACGTGATCATGGTGGGCGACCGCAACTTTGAAGGCATGACGCAGCGCCCGGGTTGGCGCAGCATCCGTGCGGTGCGGGAAGACCGCTTGTGCGTGTTCTCGAACACCGAATCCGACGTGCTGGTGCGGCCTGGCCCGCGCATGGCCGAAGCCGCCCGCCTCATGGCGCGCTGCCTGCAGGAGAGGGCGCCTTGAACGGCCCCACGCTGCCACAGCCTCAAAAGTCTGTGCCGGTCGAGCGGGCCACCTCGGCGCGCCCGCTGTGGCTGGCCCTGGGCTTGGTGTGGGGCGGTGCGGTGCTGGCGGTGCTGGGGCTGGGGGTGGGCAGCACCGGTCTGGAGTCGGTCTGGCGGATGCTGGAAGACCCGGTGGCCGCGCAGATTGTGTGGGACATCCGCGCGCCGCGCACGGCCGGTGCGTTTGCTGCCGGCGCTTTGCTGGGCTTGGCCGGCGCGGTGGCGCAGGGTCTGTTTCGCAACCCGCTGGCCGATCCTTTTTTGCTGGGCAGCGCCTCGGGTGCCTCGCTGGGTGTGGCGCTGGCGCTGGCCGGGCTGGGCGTGTCTCCATTTGCGACCGAGTGGGTGGTGCGCCTGGGGCTGACCGGAGCGGCCTTTGTGGGTGCTGTACTGGCGGTGCTGCTCACGCTGGCGCTGGCGCGTGGGGTGCAGCACACGCTGCGCCTGTTGCTGGCCGGGGTGGTGGTGGGGGTGGTGCTGGGCGCATTCACCTCGCTGGTCACGCTCACGACGCCCGAGATTTTGCAGGCCATGCAAGCCTTCATGCTCGGCTCCACCGGTTTTGTCGGCTGGGTGTCTTTCGGTTTGATGGCCGGCATCGGGCTGGTGTGCCTGCTGCTGGCCTGGGGCTTGTCGCGTGTGCTCGATGGGCTGGCGCTGGGTGAGGCCACCGCGCTCAGCCTGGGCCTGCCGCTGGGCCCGCTGCGTGCGGCGCTGGTGGGGGTTCTGGCCCTGGCCACCGGCACCGCCGTGGCGCAGACCGGGCTGATCGCGTTTGTGGGCCTGGCCGCGCCGCACCTGGTGCGTGCGGTGGTGAAAACCACCCACGCCTGGTTGGTGCTGCTGGCCAGCTTGATGGGGGGCGTGCTGCTGATGCTGGCCGACATGCTGGCGCGCGGCTTGCTGGCGCCACAAGAGCTGCCGGTGGGCGTGCTCACGGCGGTGCTGGGCGGGGGCTATTTGCTGTGGCTCATGCGCAAGCGGGTGGGCTGACGCCATGTTGAACACCCCCGGCACCCCTGGCACCGGCACCAGCGCACAGCCACGGCGCGCCGCTGCGCTGCAGGCGCTGGGCCTGCACGCCTCGCTGGGCCTGGGGCGCAACCAGCGCCATGTGCTGCAGGGCGTGAACCTGGCGCTGGGCGCTGCCCGCTGGACCTGCATCGTCGGCCCCAATGGCGCGGGCAAATCCACCCTGCTGCGCGCGCTGGCCGGGGTGCTGCCGCACCGTGGCGACGTGCTGCTGCACGGCCAGCCCATGGCGCGCATGGCGCCGCGTGTGCGCGCCCGGGCGCTGGCCTGGCTGGCGCAAAGCGGTGCCGCTGAAGCCAGCGCCGACGACCTCACGGTGTACGACGTGGCCTTGCTGGGGCGCCTGCCGCACCAGGCCTGGCTGGCACCCCCCAGCCCGGCCGACCACGCCGCCGTGGAGCGCGCGCTGCGCCAGACCCAGGCCTGGGACTGGCAGTGCCGCCCGCTGGGTGCGTTGTCGGGTGGCGAGCGTCAGCGCGTGCTGCTGGCGCGGCTGCTGGCGGTAGAGGCCGATGTGATGCTGATGGACGAGCCGCTGGCCAACCTGGACCCGCCGCACCAGGCCGACTGGATCGCGCTGGTGCGCAGCCTGGTGGCGCAGGGCAAAACCGTGGTCAGCGTGCTGCACGAAATCACGCTGGCGCTCATGGCCGACGAGGTGGTGGTGATGCAGCAGGGCCGCATTGCGCACGCCGGCCCCACGCACCAGACCGCTGCGCACCGGGCGCTGGAGGCGGTGTTCGAGCACCGCATTGCCATTCACGCGCTGGGCCCGCGCTGGGTGGCCTTGCCGCAATGAATGTATGACCAACGAACCGGCGACACGACACCAAACCATGCAAATCGAATCTGCACCCACTGAGAAACCCTACGAAAAACCCGAGGGCGAGCGCCGCGGCCTTGTGATCGTGAACACCGGCGACGGCAAGGGCAAGAGCACGGCGGCTTTTGGCCTGGCGCTGCGTGCGCACGGACGTGGCAAAGCGGTGAAAATCTACCAGTTCATGAAAGTGCCCAGTGCGCGCTTTGGCGAGCACCGCCTGTTCGAGCAGATCGGCATCCCGATCGAAGGCCTGGGCGACGGCTTTAGCTGGAAGAGTCAGGACCTGGAGCATTCGGCGCAACTCGCGCGCGACGGCTGGCAGAAGGCGCGCGCGGCTATCATGAGCGGTGATTATTTTCTGGTCGCGCTGGACGAACTGACCTACCCGCTGATCTACGGCTGGCTGGAGCTGGCCGACGTGTTGCAGACGCTGCGCGAGCGCCCGCGCCACACGCACGTGCTCATCACCGGTCGGCGCTGCCCGCCGGAGATCATCGAGCTGGCCGACACCGTGACCGAGATGACGCTGATCAAGCACGCCTTCCAGGCCGGTATCCCGGCCCAGCGCGGCATAGAAGACTGACCCTCACCACCCATTCAGGACACCCACCGATGAGCAGCACCCTGACCCCCGAATTCCAACCCGTGCGCCTGGTTGCGCGCAGCCCAGCGCTCAGCACCCCGCCCGCAGCGGCGCGCTGGTCGGTGCAGGCCGTGGCCGACCTGTTTGAGCTGCCGTTTGCCGAGCTGCTGTACCGCGCCCAGAGCGTGCACCGCGAGCACTTCGACCCGACCGAGGTCGAGCTGGCCACGCTGCTGTCGGTCAAGACCGGCGGCTGCCCGGAAGACTGCGGCTACTGCCCGCAGTCGGTGCATTTCGACACCGGCCTGGAAGCGGGAAAACTGATGGGCGTGGACGCCGTGCGCGAAGCCGCGCAGCGCGCCAAGCAGGCGGGGGCCACGCGGTTTTGCATGGGCGCGGCCTGGCGCGCGCCCAAAGACCGCGACGTGCAGGCCGTGGCCGAGCTGGTGCGCACCGTCAAGGCCGAAGGCCTGGAGGCCTGCGCCACGCTGGGCATGCTGGGCGAAGGCCACGCCGAAACCCTGCGCGACGCCGGGTTGGACTACTACAACCACAACCTCGACAGCGCGCCCGATTTCTACGGCGAGATCATCAGCACGCGCGACTACCAGGACCGGCTGGACACGCTGGCGCGCGTGCGCGGCGCGGGCGTCAAGGTGTGCTGCGGCGGCATCGTGGGCCTGGGCGAATCGCGCCTGCAACGCGCCGCGCTGGTGGCCGAGCTGGCCAACCTGACGCCCGCCTACCCCGAGTCGGTGCCGATCAACCACCTGGTGAAGGTCCCGGGCACGCCGCTGGCCGAGCAGCCCGACCTGGACCCGCTGGAGTTCGTGCGCACCATCGCGGTGGCGCGCATCACCATGCCGCTGGCGCGGGTGCGCCTGTCGGCCGGGCGCCAGGCGATGAGCGACGCGGTGCAGGCCCTGTGTTTCGCGGCCGGCGCCAACTCCATCTTCTACGGCGAAAAACTGCTCACCACCGGCAACCCCGACGTCGACGCCGACCGCGCGCTGCTGCAGCGCCTGGGCATGAAGCCGCGCCACTCGTTTGGCGCTTGAGGAGTGAGACCATGTTCCGCACCCTGCTGAAATCCAAAATCCACCGCGCCACCGTCACCCACTGCGAGCTGCACTACGAAGGCTCGTGCGGCATCGACGACGACCTGCTGGAGGCGAGCAACATCCGCCCCAACGAGCAGATCCACATCTGGAACGTGAACAACGGCGAGCGTTTCATCACCTACGCCATCCGTGCACCGCGCGGCAGCGGCATCATTTCGCTCAACGGCTCGGCGGCCCGGCGCGCCAGCGTGGGCGACCTGGTGATCATCGCGGCCTTCGGCATGGTGCACGAAGACCGGCTCGACGAGGCCGTGCCCCGGCTGGTGTTCCCCGATGCACGCAACCGCATCGTCGAAACCCGCAGCGAACCGGCCGGGCCGCAGGCCGGGGACCCGCTGCTGCTGCCGATCGGCAGCGCCGACTGAGGGCGCACCGGCATGTCTGTCAACGACGACTGGCGCCGCCGCAGCCTGGCCGCCGTGTGGCACCCCTGCACCCAGATGAAGCTGCACGAGCCGCAGGGTGCGGCGCTGCCGCTGATTCCGGTGGCGCGGGCCGAGGGCGTGTGGCTGCACGACCACGAAGGCAACCGTTACCTCGACGCGATCAGCTCGTGGTGGGTCAACCTGTTCGGCCACAACCACCCCGCGATCCGCGCCGCGCTCATTGACCAGCTCCACACGCTGGACCACGTGATGCTGGCCGGTTTCACCCACGCGCCGGTGGTTGAACTCTCGGAGCGGCTGGGCGCGCTCACCGGCCTGGGCCACGCCTTCTACGGCAGCGACGGCGCCAGCGCCACCGAGATTGCGCTGAAGATGAGCGCGCACCACTGGCGCAACGCCGGGCGTGGCGGCAAGAACCGTTTTGTCGGCGTGGCCGGCGGCTACCACGGCGAGACCGTGGGCGCGCTGGCGGTCACCGACATTCCCTTGTTCCGCGAAGCCTACGCGCCGCTGCTGCGCCTGGCCGCCACCGTGCCCAGCCCGGACGCGCGGCAGGCCGCGCCCGGTGAAACCCCGGCCGGCGTGGCCGAGCGGGCCGCCACCGCCCTGGGCGACTGGCTGGCCGAGCACGCGCATGAAACCGCCGCCGTGATCATCGAGCCGCTGATCCAGTGCGCCGCCGGCATGGCCATGCACGACCCGCTGTACCTGCGGCGCGCGCGCGAACTCTGCGACCGGCACCAGGTGCACCTGGTGCTGGACGAAATCGCGGTCGGCTTCGGCCGCACCGGCACCCTGTTTGCGCACCAGCAGGCGGGCATCCGCCCCGACTTTCTGTGCCTCTCCAAAGGCCTGACCGGCGGCACGCTGCCGCTGTCGGTGGTGCTCAGCACCGACGCGGTGTTTGCGGCGTTTTACGACGACGCGGTGGCGCGTGGCTTTTTGCATTCGCACAGCTACACCGGCAACCCGCTGGCCTGCCGCGCCGCGCTGGCCACGCTGGACCTGTTTGAGCAGACCGACGCGCTGCGCCAGAACGCAGCCAGCAGCGCGCGGCTGGCCGCGCAGTTCGCGCCGCTCTCGGCCCACCCCCGCGTGCGCCACGCGCGCCAGTGCGGCATGGTGTTCGCGTGGGACGTGGCGAGCAGCCTGCCCGACTTCGCCCGCCGCTGCGCCCGCCACGCGCTGGCGCAGGGGCTGCTGCTGCGCCCCATCGGCCACACGCTGTACGCCATGCCGCCGTATGTGATCGACGAGGCCGAGGGCGAGCTGCTGGCCCGGGGCGCGCTGGCCGCCCTGCAAGCCACGCTGGACGAAGAAGTCGCTGCCGGGGCCGGGCGCGAACCCACCCACCAAGGAGTCATGGATGCCGTTTAACACTGTTTTCGTCACCGGAACCGACACCGGCGTGGGCAAGACCCTGGTCAGCGCGGCCTTGCTGCACACGCTGGCGCGGCAGCACCGCCGGGTGGTCGGCATGAAGCCGGTGGCGGCGGGCCTGATCGAACACCAGGGGGGTTGGGTCAGCGAAGACCTGCTGGCCCTGCGCGCCGCCTCCACCGTGGCGGTGCCGTCTGCGCTGGACAACCCGGTGGCGCTGCCCGACCCGGTATCGCCGCACCTGGCGGCGGCGCGCGCCGGGCGCCCGGTGGACGTGGCCGAGCTGCTGGCCGCCTACCGCCATTTGCAAGGGCTGGCCGATGCGGTGGTGGTCGAGGGCGCGGGCGGCTGGCGGGTGCCGCTGAACGCGCATGAAACCCTGGCCGATCTGGCGCGCGCCATCGGCGCGCCGGTGCTGCTGGTGGTCGGTCTGCGGCTGGGTTGCCTGAACCACGCGCTGCTGAGCGCCGAGGCGATCCGCGCCGACGGCCTGCACCTGGCCGGCTGGGTGGCCAACACCCTGGACCCGGCCATGCTGTGCCGCGACGAAAACATCGACACGCTGCGCCAGCGCCTGGGCGCGCCGCTGCTGGGCGTCGTGCCCTGGCAGCCGCAAGGGCCCGATGCGCGCGCGGTGCGGCTGGAACTGCCCAGCGCCTGGAAACACGAAAAGGAAGGCCATGAGCTGGCTGAATGAATTTGACGACCGACTGGCCGCGCTGGACGCGCAGTCGCTGCGCCGCGTGCGCCGCGCGGTGCTGCCCGAGCCGGGCGCCCGCCTGAGCGTGGACGGCGTGTCGCTGCTGGCCTTTTGCAGCAACGACTACCTGGGCCTGGCGCAAGACCCGCTGCTGCGCCAGGCGGTGCACACCGCCGTGGACCGCTACGGCGTGGGCTCCGGGGCCTCGCCCATGGTGAGCGGCCACAGCGTGGCCAACGCGGCGCTGGAAGGCGAGCTGGCACAGGCCGTGGGCCTGCCGCGCGCGCTGTATTTTTATGCCGGTTACGCCACCAACGCCAGCATCGTGCCGGCCCTGGTGGGCGAGGGCGACGCGCTGTTCTCTGACGCGCTGAACCACGCCTGCCTGATCGACGGCGCCCGCCTGTCCAAGGCCACGGTGCACCGCTATGCCCATGGCGATCTGGCCCGGCTCGACGCGCTGCTGGCGGCCAGCCCGGCGCGGCGCAAGCTGGTGATCAGCGACGCCGTGTTCAGCATGGACGGCGACGTGGCCGACATCGCCGGGCTGCACGCGCTGTGCGAGCGGCACGACGCGCTGCTGCTGCTGGACGACGCGCACGGCTTTGGCGTGCTGGGGCCGCAGGGCCGGGGCGCGCTGGCCGCCGCCGGGCTGAGCGGGCCGGGCGCTTCGCCGCGCGTGCTGTACATGGCCACGCTGGGCAAGGCGCTGGGCGTGGCCGGTGCCTTTGTGGCCGGGCCCGAGCGGCTGGTCGAGTGGCTGCTGCAAAAGACGCGCAGCTACACCTACGCCACCGCCGCGCCCGCCCTGCTGGCCGAGGCGGTGCGCGCCGGTCTGCGCTGTGTGCTCGGCACCGAGGGCGAACGCCGGCGCCAGCACCTGCGCGCCCTGGTGGCCCAACTGCGCGCCGGCCTCGCGCCCGGTGCCCACGCGGCGCTGGACGCCGCCGGCTGGGCCCTGCTGCCCTCGGACACCGCGATCCAGCCGCTGCTGATCGGCGACAACGCCGCCGCGCTGGATGTGATGCAGCGCCTGCGCGAACAGGGCCTGTGGGTGCCCGCCATCCGCCCGCCCACCGTGCCGCTGGGCACGGCCCGCTTGCGCATCGCCTTGTCGGCCGCCCACCAGGCCGACGATGTGGAGCTGTTGCTGAGCGCGCTGCGCCACGCGGCTGCCGGGCGCGCCCAGGCGCTGGCTGCGGCACCGCAGGGCGTCCACGCATGAGTGCAGCGCGGGGCGGCGTCCGGTGATCGACGCTCTGGCGCTGCCCGACCTGCCGCCGCTGGCGGTCGGTGCGCTGGCGGTGCTGGTGGCCCTGGGGGTGGACCGCGCCTGGGGCGAGCCGCCCGCGCGCTGGCACCCGGTGGTGGCGATGGGCGCGTACCTGGGCTGGGCCGGGCAGCGCGTGGCGCCGCCGATGGGCGAACCCGCCCCGCCGGCTGGGAAGCTGTTCGCGCGCGGTGCGCTGGCCTGGCTGTTCGGGGCTGTTGTGGTGGTGGCCATCGCTTTCGGTCTGGCGGCGCTCCTGGCCGAGGTCTCGCCGTGCTGGCAGGCGCTGGCGCTGGGCCTGCTGCTCAAGCCGCTGCTGGCCTGGCGCATGCTGCAGGGCGAGGTGCGGGCGGTGGAAGCGGCGCTGGGCGAATCGCTGGCCGCCGGGCGGGCGCGGCTGGCCTGGCTGGTGAGCCGCGACGTGAGCGCGCTGGACGAGGCGCAGGTGCGCGAGGGCGCGATCGAAACCCTGGCCGAAAACCTCAACGACTCGGTGCTGGCGCCGCTGTTCTGGTTCGCCGTGGCCGGCCTGCCGGGCGCCGCGCTGTACCGCTTTGCCAACACCGCCGACGCCATGTGGGGCTACCGGGGCGAGCACCAGGGCCGCGACTGGACCTGGGCCGGCCGGTGGGCCGCGCGGGCCGACGACGTGCTGTCGTGGCTGCCCGCGCGCCTGACCGCTGCCTTGCTCGGTGTGCTGGGCGCTGCAGGCCGCTGGCGCGAGCTGTACACCCAAGCGGGCCGCACGCCCTCGCCCAACAGCGGCTGGCCCATGGCCGCCATGGCGCTGGCGCTGGACGTGCGCCTGGCCAAGCCCGGCGTCTACACACTGCACCCGAGCGGGCGCTGCCCGCAGACGGCCGACACCGCGATGGCCTTGCTTTTGTCCGGTCGCGTGGTCGGCGCGCTGGCGCTGCTGGCCGGCGCGGTGTTGCTCTTCATCGTCGCAAAGGCATGGTCATGAACCGCACCCACGGTGGCCCCGATGCCCTGGGCGTGCCGCGCTGGGACTTCTCCACCAACGCCAACGCCTGCGGGCCCTGCCCCACCGCCTTGGCCGCTGTGCAGCAGGCCGACGCGCAGCACTACCCCGACCCGACCTACACCGCCTTGTGCGCCGCGCTCGCTGCGTTCCATGGCGTGGCGGCGCAGCGCATCGTGCCCGCGGGCAGCGCCAGCGAATTCATCGTGCGCATCACAGCCGCCGTGGCGCACTCGGGTGGGCGGCAGGTCTGGCTGCCCGCGCTGGCCTATGGCGATTACGCCCAGGCCGCGCAGGTCTGGGGTCTGCAGCGGGTAAGCGAGCCCGCCCAGGCCGACCTGCTCTGGCTGTGCGAACCGTCCAGCCCGCTGGGCAGCGCTGAGATCATGGCGAATGCAGTGGCAGGACAGGGCGGTGTGGTGGTGCTGGACCGCGCCTACGAACCGCTGCGCCTGAACGGGGAATGCAGCCTGAGCGCCGATGCGCTGGACCGCGTCTGGCAGCTCTGGTCGCCCAACAAGGCGCTGGGTTTGACGGGCGTGCGCGGCGCGTATGCGATTGCGCCCTTGCACGGTCTGGCCCTGGCGCACACGCTGAAGCAGAGGGCGCCCTCGTGGCCGCTGGGCGCGCACGCGGTGGCGATGCTCACGGCCTGGGTGCAGACCGATACGCAGCGCTGGCTGGCGCAAAGCCGCGCGCAACTGGCCGCATGGAAGCTCGCTCAGGAGGAGATGCTGGAACAGACCGGCTGGGCCTGCCTGCCAAGCGAGGCCAACTACTTCTGCGCCCGCGCGCCGCACCCGCTGGACCTGCCCGCGCTGCGTGCGCAAGGCATCAAATTGCGCGACACCGAGTCGCTGGGCCTGCCGGGGCACTGGCGCCTGGGCGTGCTGCCGCCCGATGCCCAGCAGGCCCTCAAGGGCGCGTTGGCGGCGACTGAAAATGAGTAGGGTTAGCTGTCGCATCCCGGATGATTGCATAGACTCCAAGCGGTATCCGTTGTTCATGGCGCGAGCAGCCATGAGAGAGCTGGTACAAAGCCTTATGCAACCTGCGGGAGACCTTCCATGATGATTGCCTTGCACAAAAATGCGCGCACCACACCGGCCATCCGTGCCGAGATTGCCGCGAGCACCGCCAGTGCCGCCAGCCTGGCCCAGCGCTTTGGCATCACCGAGGCCACCGTCTACAAGTGGAAGAAGCGCACCAGCTTCCAAGACTGCTCGCACACGGCGCACCGCCTGCAGACCACCCTCACGCCCGCCCAGGAGCGCGTGGTCGTGGAGTTGCGCCGCACGCTGTTGCTGCCGCTTGATGACCTGTTGGCTGTCACTCGCGAGTTCATCTGTGCCCAGGCCACCCGCTCCGGGCTGGATCGCTGCCTGCGCCGCCATGGACTGGGTAAGCTTCAGGCGCTCAAGCCGGCCGCACCGCGTGAGCCCCACAAGAGCTTCAAGCGCTACGAGCCGGGCTACCTGCACATGGACGTGAAATACCTGCCGCAGATGGCCGATGAGACGCAGCGGCGCTACTTGTTTGTGGCGATTGACCGCGCCACGCGTTGGGTGTTCGTGGCGATCAAGAAGAACAAGACAGCGGCCAGCGCAAAGGCCTTTCTCAGCGCCCTGCACAAGGCCTGCCCGATCAGGATTCAGAAGCTGCTGACCGACAACGGCAAGGAGTTCACCGACCGGCTCTTTGCAAGCCGTGAGCGCCAGCCCACGGGCCAGCACGAGTTTGATCAGCTGTGCCAGACCTTGGGCATTGAACACCGACTGACCAAACCCAGGACACCCAGAACCAATGGCATGGTCGAGCGTTTCAATGGGCGCATTGCCGATGTGCTCAGGACGCACCGCTTTCACAGTGGCCAGGATCTGGAGCAGACCCTCATACGTTACGTGGCCTTGTACAACCATCAATTACCTCAGTCGGCTTTGAAAAGCAAAACGCCGATGCAGGCCATGAAAGACTGGTATGCTTCTCATCCTGATTTGTTTCTCAAGCGTCCTTATGATCGTCCGGGATGCGACAG
>NZ_SDDV01000014.1 GCF_014773545.1 Hydrogenophaga sp.
GCCGTTGATCGAGTAGTTGTAGCGGAACGAGATCGACCCGGCGGGCGTCACGGCCACATAGAGGCCGTCACGGTCGTTTACTTTGTACAGCTTGTCCTGCGGCTTGAGGTTACTCAGCTTGGTATCGGTCAGCATGGTCTGCGTCCTTTTCAGGTTCGCAATACCATGCTCGGAAAGACCGCTCGTTTCGCCTCTCTAGCCCTTGTAAATCAACGGTTTGTGCGATTTAGACACCATGAGCCGCCGGAAAGCCGTGGCATGGTATCGAGCGCCGATCATGGCATCAATTCAACTAATACCATTTGCCATGCCATAAAAAAAACGGTGCTTGGGGGTGCGTCATGTTGCCAGCCGATGCCGAACGCAGACGCAAAAAAGCCCGCAGTGACGCGGGCTTACGGTGGTTTTGGTGCTTTTCAGAGCCAGCAGTTGCCAAACGCCCAATCACTCCCACTCGATCGTGGCTGGCGGTTTGCTGCTGACGTCGTAGGTCACGCGGTTGATGCCGCGCACTTCGTTGATGATGCGGCTGGAGACGCGCTTGAGCAAGGCGTAGGGCAGCTCAGCCCAGTCGGCGGTCATGAAGTCGCTGGTTTGCACCGCGCGCAGCGCCACCACGTAGTCGTAGCTGCGGCCATCGCCCATCACACCCACGCTTTTCACTGGCAAAAATACGACAAAAGCCTGGCTGGTCAGCTCGTACCAGCTCTTGCCGCTGACGGGGTCTATGGTGCTGCGCAGCTCTTCGATGAAGATGGCGTCGGCGCGGCGCAGCAAATCGGCGAATTCTTGCTTTACCTCGCCCAGAATGCGCACGCCCAGGCCCGGGCCGGGGAAGGGGTGGCGGTACACCATGGCCGGGGGCAGACCGAGGGCGACGCCGAGTTCGCGCACCTCGTCTTTGAAGAGGTCGCGCAGCGGCTCCAGCAATTTGAGCCCCAATTGCTCGGGCAGACCACCCACGTTGTGGTGGCTTTTGATGGTGACGGCCTTCTTGCTCTTGGCGCCGCCGGATTCGATCACGTCCGGGTAGATGGTGCCCTGCGCCAGCCACTGGGCACCTTGGCTGGAAGCACCACTGGCGATCAGCTTGGCGGCCTCGGCCTTGAACACCTGAACAAATTCGCGCCCGATGATCTTGCGCTTGGCCTCTGGATCGCTCACTCCGGCAAGCTGGCCAAGAAACTGCTCGGCCGCGTCAACCCGGATCACCTTGGCGTGCAGCTTGCCCACAAACATGTCCATCACCAGGTCGCCTTCGTTCAGGCGCAGCAGGCCGTGGTCGACAAAGACGCAGGTGAGTTGATCGCCAATGGCGCGGTGAATCAGCGCTGCCGCCACCGACGAATCAACCCCGCCCGAGAGGCCCAGAATGACATCCTCAGCCCCGACTTGCTGGCGGATTTTCTGCACCGCCTCGGCAATGTGATCGCGCATCACCCAGTCGGGCGTGGCCTGGCAGATGTCGAGCACAAAGCGCTCCAGTAGCGCACGGCCCTGCACCGTGTGCGTCACTTCGGGGTGGAATTGCACGCCGTAGAAGCCGCGCACCTCGTCGGCCATGCCGGCAATCGGGCAGGTGTCGGTGCTGGCCATGAGCTTGAAGCCCGGCGGCAGCTCGGTGACCTTGTCGCCGTGGCTCATCCAGACCTTGAGCATGCCGTGGCCTTCGGGGGTGTGAAAGTCGGCCAGGTCTTTGAGCAAGGCGGTGTGTCCACGTGCACGCACTTCGGCGTAACCAAACTCACGCTGGCGACCGCTTTGCACCTGGCCGCCAAGTTGCTGCGCCATGGTCTGCATGCCGTAGCAAATGCCCAGCACCGGCAGGCCCAACTCGAACACCGCTGCCGGGGCTTGGTCGGTGTTGTCTTGATAGACGCTGGCGGGGCTGCCCGAGAGAATCACGCCCCGCAACTGGCCGTCGGCGGCGTAGCTGCGCAGCCACGCGTCGCTGACGTCGCAGGGGTGGACCTCGCAGTAAACGTGCGCTTCGCGTACGCGCCGGGCAATCAGCTGCGTGAGCTGCGAGCCGAAGTCGAGAATGAGAATTTTCTGGTGCTGCATGGGCGAGGGTCTGACAAGGCGACAAAATGCCACCGGCCGTCGCCGTGGACGGCCGGTCGGCCAGGCGGCTTCAATCGGCCCGGTAGTTCGGGGCTTCTTTGGTGATCTGCACGTCGTGCACGTGGCTCTCGCGCATGCCGGCGGCGGTGATCTGGACAAATTCGGCCTGAGCGTGCATTTGCTCGATGCTCGTGCAGCCGCAGTAACCCATGGCAGCGCGCAAGCCGCCGGCCATCTGGAAAATGATCGACACCACCGAACCCTTGTAAGGCACGCGGCCCTCGATGCCTTCGGGCACCAGCTTGTCGGCGTTCGGGTTGCCGGTGCTGCTTTCCTGAAAATAGCGGTCGGCACTGCCTTGTTGCATGGCGCCGATGGAGCCCATGCCGCGATAGCCCTTGTAGCTGCGCCCCTGGTACAGCACGATCTCGCCCGGCGATTCTTCGGTGCCGGCAAACATGCCGCCCATCATCACGGCGTCGGCACCGGCGGCAATGGCCTTGGCGATGTCGCCGCTGTAGCGGATGCCGCCGTCGGCAATCATGGGCACGCCGCTGCCGCGCAGCGCGCTGGCCACGCTGTCGATCGCCATGATCTGCGGCACGCCCACGCCGGCGACGATGCGGGTGGTGCAGATCGACCCCGGACCGATGCCGACCTTGACGCCGTCAGCCCCGACCTCGAGCAGCGCCAGCGCCGCCGCGCCGGTGGCGATGTTGCCACCGATCACGTCCACGCCGGGGTAGTTCTGCTTGACCCAGCGCACGCGCTCGAGCACCCCTTTGCTGTGGCCGTGCGCGGTATCGACCACGATCGCGTCCACCCCGGCCTTGACCAGCGCTTCGACCCGTTCCTCGGTGCCCTGGCCCACGCCCACCGCCGCGCCCACGCGCAAGCGCCCGGCCGCATCGCGCGCGGCGTTTGGAAAATTGAGCTGCTTGGTGATGTCTTTGACGGTGATCAGGCCCTTGAGCTCAAAGGCGTCGTTGACCAACAGCAGGCGTTCGAGCTTGTGCTTGTTCAGCAAGGTCTTGGCCTGTGCCGGCGTGGTGCCGTCGGGCATGGTGATCAGGCGCTCGCGCGGCGTCATGATCTCGCTGACCGGCAGCTCGTAGCGGGTCTCAAAGCGCAGGTCGCGGCCGCTGACGATGCCAACCACCTTGCCGGCGTCAACCACCGGAAAGCCCGAGACGCCGAGCTCATCAGACAACTGCATCACCTCGCGCACCGTGGTCTGCGGCGCAATCACCACCGGGTCGCGCAACACGCCCGACTCGTAGCGCTTGACTTTGGCCACCTGCGCAGCTTGTTCCTGCGCGCTGAGGTTTTTATGGATGATGCCTATGCCACCCTCTTGCGCAATGGCAATGGCCAGCCGGGCCTCGGTCACGGTGTCCATGGCGGCCGAAACCAAGGGCAGATTGAGCTTGATGTGACGGGAAAACTGGGTGGCGAGCGAAGCGTCCTTGGGCAGGACCTGGGAATAAGCAGGCACCAGCAACACGTCGTCGAAGGTGAGAGCTTTGCCGAGTAGGCGCATGGAAAAAGGCTCCAAAAGCGCCATTGTATCTGGCCGACCTGTGACCAATCCGGCCGCAGCAGAGCCAGAGCTTGGCTGCTCCCGTTGCCGCCAAGCCCCCAGTCTTTATGCACGGCAAGGCCCAATGAGGGCTTCACGTAGGCGCTCACCACCTTCAGGCTGTTGGGGTTCAGGGCTTCGATGAAGTCTTTGCCGCCGGCGTCGGGGGTGCCGCTCTGGGTGCCGGGGATCACTTTGGCCTGCAAGTGGGTCAAGCCGCCTGCAACTGCCCCAGCGGCAGTTTGGACACCGACCGGTTGAACACCGGCTTAACGCCCGCCACGTGATCCACCCGGTCCGCCACAAAGTAGCCAAACCGCTCGAACTGGAATTTCTGATCCGGCTGTGCGGCGGCCAGTGAGGGCTCCACGTAGGCGCTCACCACCTTCAGGCTGTTGGGGTTCAGGGCTTCGATGAAGTCTTTGCCGCCGGCGTCGGGGTTGGGGTCTCTGAACAGGCGGTCGTACAGGCGCACTTCGGCGCTCACGCCGCTGGTGGCGCTCACCCAGGTGATGGCGGCTTTGGCTTTCACGCTGTCGGCGCCGGGGGTGCCGCTCTTGGTGCCGGGGATCACCTTGGCCTGCACTTCGGTCACGCTGCCGCTCGCGTCTTTGGCGCAGCCGGTGCATTCGATGACGTAGCCGCCTTTGAGTCGCACCACATTGCCAGGAAACAAGCGCTTGTAGCCCTTGGGCGGCGCTTCTTCAAAGTCTTCGCGTTCGATCCAGACGTGCTTGCCGATCTTGAACACCCGGTCGGGCGGCGGCGTCTGGCCTTCGGCTATGGCCGAGTGGGGCAGGGCGGGTTGGGTGCAGGCTTCAGTGGCGTCGTCAGACCCGAACACCTCGGCCCAGTTGGTGAGCACCAGCTTGACCGGGTCGAGCACGGCCATGCCGCGGTGGGCCTTGTTTTCCAGGTCTTCGCGCAGGCAGCCTTCGAGCGTGCTGTAGTCGATCCAAGAATCGCTCTTGGTCACACCGATGCGTTCGGCAAAGAGCTGGATGCTCTCGGGCGTGTAGCCGCGGCGGCGCAGGCCGACTATTGTGGGCATGCGCGGGTCGTCCCAGCCGCTGACCTTGTGGTCGTACACGAGCTGGGCGAGCTTGCGCTTGCTGGTGATGACATAGGTGAGGTTGAGGCGGGCAAATTCGTACTGGCGCGGCGCGGGCGCAGCCAGCAGGCCGCCTTCAATCAAGCGCTCCAGCAGCCAGTCGTAAAACGGGCGCTGGTCTTCAAATTCCAGCGTGCAGATGCTGTGGGTGATCTGCTCCAGCGCGTCCTCGATGGGGTGCGCAAAGGTGTACATGGGGTAGATGCACCAGGCGTCGCCGGTGTTGTGGTGCGTGGCGCGGCGGATGCGGTAGATGGCCGGGTCGCGCATATTGATGTTGGGCGAGGCCATGTCTATTCTCGCGCGCAGCACCATGCTGCCGTCTTCGTGCTGGCCGTCGCGCATTTCACGCAAGCGCGCCAGGTTTTCGGCCGGCGTGCGATTCCGGTACGGGCTGTCCACGCCGGCAAGCCGGAAGTCGCCGCGGGCGGCGCGCATCTGCTCGGCGGTTTGCTCGTCCACATAGGCGTGGCCGGCGGTGATGAGGTATTCGGCCGCGCGGTACATGAAATCAAAGTAGTCGCTGGCCTGGAACAAATGGCTCTGGCCGTTGGCTTCCCAGTTGAAGCCCAGCCACTGCACTGCGTCGAGGATGGAGTTGACGTATTCGGTGTCTTCTTTCTCGGGGTTGGTGTCGTCAAAGCGCATGTGGCACACGCCGCCGTAGTCGCGCGCCAGGCCAAAGTTCAGGCAGATGCTCTTGGCGTGGCCCACGTGCAGGTAGCCGTTGGGCTCGGGCGGGAAGCGGGTGCGGATTTTTGCCGGGTCCAGCGGGCCGGCGGCGTGGTGGGCGGCGTCGCCCGGGCTGCCGGCCCAGCGGCGCTGTGCGTAGGTGCCTTGCTCCAGGTCTTTTTCGATGATCTGGCGCAGGAAGTTGGAGACCTTGTGCTCCTCGCCTTCGGTGGCGGCGGGGGCGTTGTTTCTAGGCTCGCTGGAGGGGGTGTTGGAACTCATTCGCCCATTCTATTGATCCGGTCTGGTGCAGTCTTAATTTCCGTTCGGGTTGAGCTTGTCCTTCGACCCTTCGACCCTTCGACCCTTCGACAGGCTCAGGACAGGCCAAGCTCAGGACAGGCCAAGTTCAGGGCGAACGGTTTTTAGGCTCAAACCCCCTGAACAGTGGCCAGATTGGCCCGCGCTGTGGATCGGAAGTGTGCGCTGATGCGAACGTCTTGCGCAGCGGTCTGCCAAAAGCGCGCCGCCAGTTCGCGCGCGCGCGGCCACACGGCCAGGGTATGCACGCCGGGCTGCGGGGGCTGAGCGGCAAAGTCGCGCGGCACCAGCTCGCCGGCCACCGGGGCATACAGCATGGGCAGCATGTCGTAGGCGGGTGCGAGCCGCCAGCGGTGTTCGTGCAGCAACAGGGAGATGTTGCCGTGGTGGCGGTCGGTGTTGGCAATCAGCGCGCCAAAGGCATCGAGCAGGCAGAGGGTGCTCACGTCGGCGGTGCTCAGGCGCTCGGGGCCAGCCTGGTCTGAACGACGCGCGGTGTCGACCCAGTTGGTGCCCTGGCCGATGTACTGGCGGTCGTACACCTCTAGCGAGACCATGCCCACGCGGCCCTGCGGCGTGCGGTCGAAGCGGCGGCTCTCCAGGAACACGCGGCCTGCGGCCTCGATCAGCTCCGTGTGGGCGGCGCTGACGCCCGCCTCGGCCAGGGTGTGCAGGGCCAGCGCTTCGCAAATGAGCAGGTCGCGCCAGCGCTGGGCGAGCGCGCTGTCACCAGCCGGGGAGAACTTCACCAGCACCGGATGGCCTTCGCGCACGGCGCTGAACTTGGGCTGCTCGCCGCCCGCGCTGGAGCCTGCCAGCGTCTGCCCCAGCGCCTGCGTGGCCAGCTCCGGGTATTGCGCTGCGGGTGTGTCCACCGTGGGCGCGCGGGTGCGCTGCGGCGCGGGCAGACCGAGGAAACGGTCGAACGCGGCGGCGCCCACGATCAGGTTGCCGGGCAGGTCTTCTCCTGCGTTGACCAGGGCTTTCAAGATGTGGTCGTCGCTCCAGTGCTGCAGGTGGGTGGGCAGTTGCAGGGCTGGGTGCGCGGCGGCGAAGCCCCGGCCCAGAAAGCCCTGGGGCCGCATGTCGTAGAGGAACCAGGGCAGGCTGTCGTGCGCGGCGCTGCTGCCGTGCGCCTTGTCGGCCTCGTCCATCCAGAAGCCGCCGCCGGCCAGCGGGTGCAGCGTGCCGAAGGGGCGCAGCTCGCCCAGCGGCGTCACCTCGTGCACGCTCACCTGGCGGCCCACGCCGGCCACTTCGCGCGGCAGCAGGTAGCGCCGCGCCCGCGCCGCACCCACCGCCACCACCAGGCCGCTGGCCAGCAGCGGCGCCAGCAGGCGCGACACCGTGGGCTGGCTCACGCCCAGGCGCTCTTGCAGCTGGGTGCCGCTGGCCTGGCCGCCCAGGCGGTGCAAGGCCTGCAACAACTCGGTTTCGGTGGTGCCGGGGGTGTTCATGAATACATTGTTGAATAGATATTAAAATTGTACTGTGGCGATAAATTCGTTGTTTATCAATGATATTTTGAAGTTTGTTTCGTTTCAATGTGTTGTATGTGAATGGATTTTACATGGTGAAATTGCCCCGCCCGGTGAGCGGCGCCTGCAGCGTCCGGGCCTGCGGGCGTGAACCATGCGCAGCGGGCCGCGCATGCCGACCAGGGGCGTCGCTTAGGCCCCTGCAAGCAGCCCGCCCACGCGGGTGGCGGCACTGTGCGGATTTTGCGGTGGACGCGTGCAAGGCGAGATCGAAAGACTTTGTGGTGCACCGCACCAAGCCTGAAGACCTGCACAGGCCGCCCGTGGCTGGGGCTGGCAGCCGGGGCGCTGCAGGTGGTGCCCGCAGGCTTGCCGTTGCAGCTCAACCCACTGCAGAAGGCGGCACCCTGGCTTGGGGCTTCAGGCCTTCTTGTCGGCGCCGGCGACCAGGGCCTTGAGCGCGGCCTCGATGGCGCCAGCGGTTTCCTGGGGGCGCTCCATTGGAAACAGGTGGCTGCCTTCGAGCATGCGCAGGCGCTCGGGCTGGTCTTTGCCCACCAGCCGGTGCGTCATGCTCATGCCGATCTGCTTCATCTCCAGCGAGTCGGTGCCACCGATGAAGGCCACCGGACACGGCAAGGGGTGGCGGCGCAGCAGGCGGCTCAGGTTGTGCGGCAGGGTGTTGTAGATGGCGGTTTCCACCTCGCGGTCAAAGGTGAGCACCCGCCTTGCGCCCTGGGCGCAGGCTTCGTCGTGCGTGCCGTGGGCGATGTAGTCGCGCAGCACCTGCGGGTCCCAGCGGGCAAAAGCCTTTTTGTGGGCAAAGTGCTCGAAGGCGGCCTGGGCATCGGGCCAGATGTTGCGGCGCTTGCGACTGATCTTGCCGGGCGAGATCGAACCCACGAGCTGGGTGCGCTTGATCAGCTCCAGCGTGCGCGCGCGCCAGCCGCCGAGCACCGGCGAGTCGATCAGCAGCACGCCCCGGACCGCGTGGCCGCCCAGCTGCGGGTGGCGCGCAGCGCACATGAGGCTCAGAAAGCCACCCAACGAATGGCCCACCAGCCAGGCGCCCTGAGCCTGGCGCTCGATCTCGGGCGCGGCGAAGTCGGCCAACTGCTGCACCAGGTGCGGCCAGTTGCAGGTGACCGGGTAGGCCGGGTCGTGACCGAACTGCTCCAGCGCCCGCACAGAGAAGCCGCGCGCGCGCAGCGACTCGAACAGCACGCCGTAGGTGCTGGCGGGGAAGCTGTTGGCGTGGGAAAAAATGATCAGGGACATGATCGCTGGCTGCGTGGCTCCAAGGGGGTACGTGATGCTTTGTCGCTGCTGGCGCTGTTATCGCTGTTGAGAAAGCGAATTGGAGCGTATTCATACGTGCCAGACGACAAAAACGGCCCGCGAAGGGCCGTTTTTGTTGCGGGATAAAAAGGCTTACTTCCCGCTTTCAAGCTTGAAGATATCCGCCGTGCCTTCGCCTGTGGACAGCAGGCCGGTCTTGGCGTAGATGCCCAGCTTGGCGCGCGTGTCCACGATGTCGAGGTTGCGCATGGTCAGTTGGCCGATGCGGTCTTGCGGGCTGAACGGCGCGTCTTCCACCTTTTCCATGCTCAGACGCTCGGGCGCATACGTCAGGTTGGGCGATTCGGTGTTGAGGATCGAATAATCGTTGCCGCGGCGCAGTTCCAGCGTCACCTCGCCCGTGATGGCGCGCGCCACCCAGCGCTGCGCGCTCTCGCGCAGCATGAGGGCCTGCGGGTCGAACCAGCGGCCCTGGTAGAGCAGGCGGCCGAGCTTGAGGCCGTTGATGCGGTACTGCTCGATGCTGTCTTCGTTGTGGATACCGGTGAGCAGGCGCTCGTAGGCGATGTGCAGCAGCGCCATGCCCGGGGCTTCGTAGATGCCGCGGCTCTTGGCTTCGATGATGCGGTTCTCGATCTGGTCGCTCATGCCCAGGCCGTGGCGCCCGCCAATTTCATTGGCCTTCTGGAACAGGTCGACCGGCGAGTCCAAGCGCTGGCCGTTGATGGCGACCGGCTGGCCTTCTTCGAAGCGGATGCTGACTTCTTCGGCCTTGACTTGCACTTCCGGTTTCCAGAACGCCACGCCCATGATGGGGTTGACGATGCGCATGCCGCTGCTCAGGTGCTCCAGGTCTTTCGCTTCGTGCGTGGCGCCGAGCAGGTTGCTGTCGGTGCTGTAGGCCTTTTCGGCGCTCATCTTGTAGCCAAAGCCGTTGGCCGTCATGAAAGCGCTCATTTCGGCGCGGCCGCCCAGTTCGTCGATGAACGACTGGTCCAGCCAGGGCTTGTAGATCTTCAGGCTGGGGTTGGTCAGCAGGCCGTAGCGGTAGAAGCGCTCGATGTCGTTGCCCTTGAAGGTGCTGCCGTCGCCCCAGATGTGGACCTCGTCTTCCTTCATCGCCGCCACCAGCAGGGTGCCGGTGACGGCGCGGCCCAGCGGGGTGGTGTTGAAGTAGCTGATGCCGCCGGTGCTGATGTGGAAGGCGCCGCACTGGATGGCGGCAATGCCCTCGTGCGCCAGTTGCAGGCGGCAGTCGATCAGGCGCGCCTGCTCGGCGCCGTAGGCCATGGCCTTGCGCGGAATGTCGTCGTAGTCCGGCTCGTCGGGCTGGCCCAGGTTGGCGGTGTAGGCGTAGGGCAGGGCGCCTTTTTGTTTCATCCACAGCAGGGCGGCGGAGGTGTCTAAGCCGCCGGAGAAGGCGATGCCGACTTTCTGCAGTCGGGGTAGGTGTTGCAGGATGGTGGCCATGTTGTGGGGGATCGCTGATTAAGCGAAATGGCAGATGTAGTGGTAGGCCTGGCTGACGCGGATTTCAAAGCGGCCCTTGGCCGCTACGCTGAAACTGTCTCCCGGGCCGGCCGTGAGCCACTGCGGGCTGTCACCGATGCGGTATTCGCAGCCACCGGCCACGCATTCCATGGTTTCGGGCGCACCGATGTTGAAGGTGAGCGTGCCGGGCAGCACCACGCCGACCGATTTTTTGCTGCCGTCGGGCAGCGTGAGGCTGTGGCTGACGCACTTGCCGTCAAAAAACACATTGGCCTGGGTGTTGACGCGAACGCCGTCGAAGTGGGTGGGGGTCATGCGGATGGGAAGGAAGTTGCGGCGACTGATTTTAAAGCCGCCGCCCCGGGCTGGCTGCCTGCAAGCCCACGCTGGGCTTGGCCCCCGCGCCTGCCACGGGCTTCACACGATGCGGCTTCGCGCTCTTGGCAGCAGCGAGCGGGGCAGCCAACCCTCGAACAAGGGTTGCAAGCGTTCCAGCCGTTGCTGCGCCACGCACTGTCCATGCAGGTGGCACAACTGGGTAAAGAGCTCGGCGCGGGCAAACCACAGCGCCTGCGCGCTGCCCAGGGTGTTCAGTCGTTGGTGCAGCCCGGGGTTGACGTGCCGCCCGTCTTCCCCCAAGGCGTGCAGCATGGTCCGGCGAATCTCGCCCACAGTGGCGCGTGGGTCTGCGGGTTCCGGCGAGCCCAGCAGCGCTGCCAGGCTGTTTCGAATAGGGCTGCTGAAGGTAAACATAGGGATGCGCTTTGGCTTGTTCCGCCCCAAGCTGAGGCCCTGCCGGAGTCATGGATCCGGGCAGCGAGCCAGCGGCGCTTGTCTTGGCCGCCGCTGGATCTGGCCAATCGGGTCAGTCTTCTAGACTGATGTCTGTCGCCAGCAAGACGCTGCCACCGGTCGCGTTGGTGCCCAGAATACCCTCGACTTCGAGCCGGCGGCCGTTCAAGGCGGTGGTGGCCGGGAGGCCGTCATGAAAGCGCGTGTCTGCGTCCCATTGCACCGAAATGGCGCCGCCGCTGCTGCCACCAAGAGGTGTCAGCGTGAAGCTGCCGCCTGTGCCTGTGGTCGCGGGCACCACGGCCGATGCCGTGCCGTAGCTGTCAAAGTGCAGGGAGACGCCGTCGTCTTCTTCCACCAGGCTGGCGTTGAAAATACCCGCTCTGAGTTCGCCTTCGAGTTCGACGCGTGCTCCGTTGCCCAGGAAGTCGGTTCCGTCCGGGAAGATGGCAGGTGTGTTCGGCGCCGTCACGGCGATGCCGTTGACACTGAAGCGGGTGGCCGAGACGAACTGGCTCACCACGCCTTTGAGTTCGGCCAGCGGGTCTCCCTGCTCTAGCCACTGAGGAACGAAGCGTTCCACCTTCACCGCCAGCAGCACGCCGTCGACCACCCGGCCTTCGACCTCGACCTGCGCGCCCTGCGCGACGACGGCACGGCCGTCCGGGAACGCCGCAGAATGGGCGTCCACGCGCAGGCCGCCGACATCGAAATCGGTGGCCGAGCGAAAGGCCGTGACCGCCTGCGTGACTTCCAGCCAGTTGCGCGCCGGTGCCAGCGCTGCGGCTGCGACCTCTGGCGCGGTGCGGATGTGGGTCACGGCCCAGGGCTGCGGTTCGGCTGTGGTGGCGGCAGCCAGGCGCACCCGCACCCGCAAGCCGTTGGCGAGCGTGACATTCGGCATGTTGGTGGCCGGACCGTAGGCCAAATGGATGCTGCCGATATTGAACTCTCTGGCCGTGCCGCTCAGGGCGCTGACGAGGCCTTCGATCTTGAATACTTGCGCTTGCGGCTCATCGTCGATGTAGGTGGCCTGCAAAACGCCGCTCTGGTTGACGATGCCGTAGACCTCGACCACCAGACCGGTGCTCAGCGAGCCCAGGCCCGCTGGCAAGTCGGCATCGAAGAAGGTGCTGGCGCTGACCTGCACGGTCTGGCCGAGCACCACGAACGTATTGCCGTTGATGGAGGTGATCGGCCCGAGCAGGCTGCTGTCGGCCACCGGGTTGCTCAGTGTGGCCCGCCCGTCGCTGACAGCACTCGCGCTTGACGCGGCCACCACCATGCCCAGCCGCAGGTCGGCAGCCGGCACCGGGGCGCCAAAGCCGTCGGTGATGCTGGGGACGCTGTAGCGCACGCCGTTGATGACGATGGAGCCAAAGCCGGTGATGACGCCGGAGAACGCCCCGGTGCCGCCGATGCCGATGGCGGCGGTGCCGCCGCCCCCGCCGCCACCGCCGCCGCCCCCACCGCAGGCGCTCAGAGTGGCTAGGGCGGCCAGGGCGAGCAGGGTTTTTCTGCGCGTCATGCCCGGGTTGAGTTGTTCAAAGTTCGACATGGTTTAACTCCTGATGTTGAGGTGAAGCTTGCTGAAACGAAACGAAAAACTGAGGTCAATAGCTGTGGTCCTTGCCCGCCGCTGCTGTGTGGCCAGCGGGCTCGTGCATGGCGGTGTTCCAGGTGTACAGGCCGATGCGCATGCGTTGCCTGGCCTCGTGCGGGGCGGCGCGATCGGCCTTCATCAGGCCCTCTATTTCCGGCACCAGCAACTGGAGCAGTTGCTTCCAGGCCTGCGCAATTTTGGGTTTGAGCGCCGCTATCGATTGCTCGGACAGTTCGTCGGCGTCGATCGCCTGTTCGAAATGCGGCGCACCCTGGCCCAGCACGTTGGCGCTGGCCGCGCGCAGGTGGTCGCCGACGTTGTGGCCCAGAAAACCCACCATGCGCGTCCAGTCGCCGTGCGGCACGAAAGCCTGTTGTTGCAGTTGCACCGTGTCGCTGGCGGCGTCGTGCCGCGCCAGGTGCAGGCGGCACAGCTCGTCCAGCAGGGTGCGCGGGTGCACGTCGCGCGTGACCGACTGCGCCAGCGCCTCGAAACTGGGCTGGCTGCCCTGGCGCGGCAGCACCAGCGGCTGCTGCTGCTCATTGCACCAGGTGGGGTCGGTGGTCCAGCGGCTGAACACCTGGCTGGCGGGCGCCGGGCGCGGGCTGAGTTCGCTGGTGTTGTGCGCCAGCAGCCGCGCCACTTCGCGCCGCGCCAGACCGGTGGCGGCGCTCAGGTGGCTGGTGTTGGGCTTGCGGCCTGCCGCGCACTGCTCGGCGTGCGCCACCCTCACGAAGGCCAGCCGCATCTGCTCTTCCAGCGACTGAATGGTCAGGCCGCGCGCCACGCACAACTGCGCCAGCGGCGTCAGGACGGACTGCAGCGCTTGTTGCAAGGCTTGTTGTTCGGTCTGGAGCGGGTGGTCGGGCGCGTGCATGGTGCGAAGACGGTTTTGGATCGAGTGGCCTTTATTTTAAATGTGCAAAACGCACATTTAATCGGATTTTTTGTAACTTCATGTTTTCAGGCCCGGAGACGTCAGCCGGACGCCGGACGCTGGCGCAGCGCCCGGCGGGATAATCGGCCGCACATGAACACATTGAGCGAATGGCTGGCGCACTGCGAACGCCTGCACCCGAAAAGCATTGACATGGGCCTGGAGCGCGTGCGGCGCGTGGCCCAGCGCATGGGCCTGACCATGCCCTGCCCGGTGGTCACGGTGGCGGGCACCAATGGCAAGGGCTCCACCTGCGCCATGCTGGAGGCCGTCTACGGCGCAGCGGGCTACCGCACCGGTTTGTACACCTCGCCGCACCTGGTGCGTTTTGAGGAGCGCTGCCGCATCCAGGGTGAGGCGGTTGCGGCCAACGCTTTGCTGCCCGCCTTTGCCGAGGTGGAAGCGGCGCGCCTGGGGCAGGGCGGCAGCGACGAGGTGGGTTTGACATATTTCGAGTTCACCACGCTCGCCATCTTGCGCACCCTGTCGCACAGCGGTCTGGACGTGGCCATTCTTGAGGTCGGCCTGGGCGGGCGGCTCGATGCGGTGAACATCGTCGATGCCGACTGCGCCGTCATCACCTGCATCGCGCTGGACCACATGGAGTGGCTGGGCGACAACCGCGAGGCCATTGCTTACGAGAAGGCCGGCATCATGCGCACCGGCCGCCCGGTGGTGGTGAGCGATCCGGTGCCACCGCAAAGCCTGCTCGACCGCGCGCTAGAAGTGGGCGCCAACCTGTGGCGCCTGGGCAAGGACTTCCACTTCGCCGGCGACCAGCAGCAGTGGGGCTGGGCCATGCACCCCGCGCACGGCGGGCGGCGCTACGCCGGCCTGGCCTACCCGGCGCTGCGCGGCGCCAACCAGTTGGTCAACGCCTCGGGCGTGCTGGCGGCCGTCGAGGCGCTGCGCCCGCGCCTGCCGGTCACGGCGCAGGCGGTGCGCAACGGGCTGGCCCTGGTGGAGCTGCCCGGGCGCTTCCAGATTGTTCCGGGCACACCCACCTTGGTGCTGGACGTGGCGCACAACCCGCATTCGGTGGCGGCGCTGGCGGAAAACCTGGACGCCATGGGTTTTTACCCCAGCACGCACGCGGTGTTCGGCGCCATGGCCGACAAAGACCTGGGCGCCATGTTTGCGCGCATTGCGCCGCTGATCGACCATTGGTATTTGTGCGATCTGCCACTGGCGCGCGCCAGCCGGGCCGACGACCTGGCGCTCTTGCTCGACGCGACAAGCGCTGGCGCCACGGCGCGCCATGGCCGGGTGGCGGGCTGTTACGCCAGCCCGCAGCAGGCGCTGCAGGCTGCGGTGTCGGCTGCGCAGGCGGCTGATAGAATCGTAGCCTTTGGTTCTTTTCATACCGTGGGCGGGGTTTTGCACAGCGGCACGCCCCGCTTGGCCGCCAAACACCTGGTTTCCTGAGTCGACGCGCCGGTTTGCCGCAACCGGCCGGGCTGGTGCATGGACTTACCCCGAATGTTCAAATTTCGTACCGGCTCCCAGGGCAAACCCGCGACGGCGCCGCCGCAAAGCATAGAGATGGTGCGCCAGCGCGCCCGTCACCGCCTGATCGGCGCTGCCGTGCTGGTGCTGCTGGGCGTGATCGGGTTACCGCTGCTGTTCGACAGCCAGCCGCGCCCGATTGCGGTCGACTTCCCGATCGAGATTCCAGCCAAAAACGAGAGCCTGCCTCCGCTGGTGGTGGGCGCGGCCGCGCCGGCTGTGCCAGCGGCTTCGCGTGTGGCACCAGTAACGCCGACGCAGCCGCCCACCCCTGAACCCGCCGGCTTGGCGCAGGGCGCGCAAGAGGCCTTGGTGCCCGCCGCCGCCCCGCAGGCCGGTGCGGGCCCGGCTGCCCGCGCACCTGCACCGGCGGCACCTGCACCGGCACGCGCGGTCGAATCGACCCCGACCCCAGCTCGAGCTCCGGCTCCGGCTCCGGCTCCGGCTCCAGCTCCGACCCCAGCTCCAGCTCCAGCTCCGGCCGATGGCGCCAAAATTGCCGAGGCGGCACGCATCAAGGCCTTGCTCGAGGGCCGGACGGCTGCACCACCGACTGCACCACCGACTGCGCCTGCGCCCGCTGCCGCTCAGCGCGTGGTGGTTCAGGTCGGGGCTTTTGCCGATCCGGCGCGCGCGCGCGAGGTGCGCCAGCAGCTCGAGCGCGCTGGCCTCAAGACCTATGTGCACGTGGCACAAACCGCCCAGGGGGAGCGCATTCGCGTGCGGCTGGGGCCGTTTGCCAGCCGGGCCGAGGCCGAACAGGCCGCCGCCCGGGTCAGGGCGCTAGGCTTGCCGGCGGCCATTTTGACTTTGTGACACTCGCTTGGCTGTCGATCAAGAGCTTGGGCGTTTGACGGACATGGGCTGGCTGGACTGGGCCTTGCTGGCCATGCTGTCCTTGTCGGTCTTGCTGGGGTTTTGGCGCGGCCTGGTACACGAAGTGATTGCGGTGGCGGGTTGGGTGGCGGCTTTTTTGCTGGCGCAGGCCTACGCGGCTGAAGTGGCGGCCGGGCTGCCGCTGGCGGATCTGGCGCTGCCGTTGCAGGTGGCCATCGGTTTCGTGCTGATTTTTATTGCGGTGGCGTTTGCCGGCGGCTTGCTGGTCTGGATGGTCAAACGGCTGTTTGCCGTGGTGGGTTTGCGACCGGTGGACCGGGTCTTGGGCGGCGCCTTTGGTGCGCTGCGCGGGCTGTTGTTCATGCTGGGCTTGACGCTGGTGGTGCATCTGACGCCGCTGCGCACGCAGCCCTGGTGGCAAGATTCGCTGCTGGCGCAGCCGCTCAGTTCGGCGTTGCTGGCGCTACAGCCCTTGTTGCCCGAGTCGCTGACGCGGCATCTGTCTTGATTTTTTCTTCTGGGGATCGAATATGTGCGGAATCGTCGGCGTGGTGGATCAGGGGCCGGTCAATCAACTGATTTACGATGCCTTGTTGTTGTTGCAGCACCGCGGCCAAGATGCGGCCGGCATCGTCACCGAGCACAAGCGCAAATTTTTCATGCACAAGGCCAAGGGCATGGTGCGCGACGTGTTTCGCACCCGCAATATGCGCTCGCTGCAGGGCCACAGTGGCCTGGGCCAGGTGCGCTACCCGACGGCGGGCAATGCCTACAGCGAAGAAGAGGCGCAACCGTTTTACGTCAACGCGCCGTTTGGCCTGGTGTTGGCACACAACGGCAACCTGACCAACGCACAAGAATTAAGGCAAGAGCTGTTCCAGACCGATCACCGCCACATCAACACCGAGAGCGACTCCGAGGTGTTGCTCAACGTGCTGGCGCATGAACTCGACAAAGTCTCGCGCGGCGCCGACTTGAAGCCCGACGACGTATTCGCCGCCGTGCGCGGCGTGCACCAGCGCGTGCGTGGCTCGTACGCGGTGGTGGCGCTGATTGCCGGTCACGGCCTGCTGGCGTTTCGCGACCCCTACGGCATTCGCCCCTTGTGCGTGGGCCGCAACGGTAGCGGGGTGATGGTGGCCAGCGAGTCGGTCACGCTGGAGGGAAATGGTTTCGAGCTCGTGCGCGATGTGCAACCGGGCGAGGCGCTGCTGGTCGACCTGAGCGGCCGCATGTACGCACAGTCTTGCGCCGAGCGGATCAGCCACCACCCCTGCATTTTTGAGTACGTCTACCTGGCCCGGCCGGACTCGGTGCTCGACGGCATTTCGGTCTACCAAGCACGCCTGAATCTGGGCCAGACGCTGGCCCGGCGCGTGGCCAGCATGGTGCCGCCCAAAGAGATCGACGTCGTCATCCCGATCCCCGAATCCTCGCGCCCCAGCGCCATGCAGTTGGCGCAGTTGCTTGGCCTGCCGTACCGGGAAGGCTTCGTGAAGAACCGCTACGTCGGACGCACCTTCATCATGCCCGGGCAGGGCTTGCGCAGGAAGTCGGTGCGGCAAAAGCTCAATGCCATCGGCAGCGAGTTCAAGGACCGCAATGTGCTGCTGGTGGACGACTCGATCGTGCGCGGCACCACCAGCCGCGAAATCGTGCAAATGGCGCGCGACGCCGGCGCGCGCCGGGTTTACCTGGCCAGCGCCGCGCCGCCGGTGCGCTTTCCCAACGTCTACGGCATCGACATGCCAACGTCTCATGAGCTGGTGGCGCACAACCGAACCATCGAAGAGGTGCGCCAGAGCATCGGTTGCGACGCGCTGATTTACCAAGAGGTCGACGCCATGAAGCAGGCGGTGGGTTCACTCAACCCGGCGCTGGCGGGCTTCGACGCCTCGTGCTTTGACGGCGTTTACGTCACCGGCGACATCACGCCCGAAGGAATTGTCCGCCTCAATCAGACGCGTGGCCCGAGCGAAGAAGGCGAGTCAGACGGCTCGCGCCTGGCTTTGCCGAACGCGCACAGCGCCTGAGAGCGGCTGGAGCGCACGCATCGACATGAGCACAGACACTCCCCAGCCCCCTGCTGCGCCCGGCAGCGGCTTGCACCGCGATACGCTGGCGGTGCGCACCGCCAGCGAGCGCAGCCAGTACGGCGAACACTCAGAAGCCCTGTACCTGACCAGCGGCTACGTGCAGCCCAGCGCCGCGGCGGCGGCGCGCCGTTTCGCCGGCGACGAAGAAGGCTTCACCTACGGCCGCTACGGCAACCCGACCGTGGCCAGCTTCGAGCGGCGCCTCGCCGCGCTCGAAGGCGCGCCGGCTTGCATTTCCACCGCGTCGGGCATGTCGGCCATTCTCATGCTGTGTCTAGGCCTGCTCAAAAGCGGCGACCATGTGCTGTGCTCGCAGTCCATGTTTGGCTCGACCATCAAGCTGATCGGCACCGACTTGGCCAAGTTCGGCGTCGAGTCCAGCTTTGTGCCGCAGAGCGATCTGCGCGCCTGGCAGGCGGCGCTGCGGCCGCAGACCCAATTGCTGTTCGCCGAAACGCCAACCAACCCGCTGACCGAGGTGTGCGACATCCGCGCCCTAGCCGACTTGGCGCACAACGCCGGCGCTTTGCTGTGCGTGGACAACTGCTTTGCCACCCCTGCGCTGCAACGCCCGCTGGCGCTGGGGGCTGACATCGTCATGCATTCG
The DNA here is from genome assembly GCF_014773545.1 of Hydrogenophaga sp. Lineage (GTDB taxonomy): Bacteria > Pseudomonadota > Gammaproteobacteria > Burkholderiales > Burkholderiaceae_C > Hydrogenophaga. The sequence goes on from NZ_SDDV01000014.1 coordinate 18,394, forward strand.
GGCACCAAATACCTGGACGGCCAGGGCCGTGTCATGGCTGGCGCCCTGTGCGCCAGCGAAGAATTGGTGCACAAAAGTTTTTTGCCCATCCTCAAGAGCGGCGGCATGACGCTGGCGCCTTTCAACGCCTGGGTTGTGCTCAAGGGGCTGGAGACGCTGGAAATCCGCATGCAGGCGCAGTCGGCGCGCGCGCTGGTACTGGCGCAGTGGCTGGCGTCGCACCCCTGTGTGACGCAGGTGTTCTACCCCGGCCTGCCCAGCCATCCCCAGCACGCGCTGGCCATGCTGCAGCAGTCCGGCTGCGGCGGTGCGGTGCTGTCGTTCGAGGTCAAGGCGGCCAACGCCGAGCAGGCACGCACGCGCGCTTTTCAGGTGCTGGACGCGATGCAACTGCTCTCGCTATGCACCAACCTGGGCGACACCAAAACCCTGGTGGCGCACCCGGCCAGCACGTCGCACGGCCGCCTGACCGAAGCGCAGCGCTCGGCTGCCGGCGTCAGCCAAGGCCTGATCCGCGTGGCGGTCGGGCTCGAACACCTGGGCGACATCCAACTCGATCTCGATCGCGGCCTTTCTTCCTTCTGACATGACCGTTCAAATTCGCACCCGTTTCGCCCCGTCGCCTACCGGCTTCATCCACCTGGGCAACATCCGCTCGGCGCTCTATCCGTGGGCGTTTGCCCGCGCCCATGGCGGTGTTTTCATTCTGCGCATCGAAGACACCGATCTGGAGCGCTCGTCGCAGGAGGCGGTCGACGTCATCATCGAAGGCATGGCCTGGCTGGGGCTGGATTTCGACGAGGGCCCGTTTTATCAAATGCAGCGCCTGGAGCGCTACCGCGAGGTGTTGGCCGAGCTGGTGGCCGCTGGACATGTGTACCCCTGCTACATGGGTGTGGCCGAGCTCGACGCGCTGCGCGAGCGTCAGATGGCCAACAAGGAAAAACCGCGCTACAACGGCACTTGGCGGCCCGAACGCGGCAAGCAACTGCCGCCGGTACCGCAGGGCATAAAACCGGTGCTGCGCTTTCGGAACCCGCAAGGCGGCGTGGTGGCCTGGGACGACAAGGTCAAGGGCCTGATCGAGATCCGCAACGACGAGCTCGACGACCTGGTGATTGCGCGCCCCGACGGCACGCCCACCTACAACTTCTGTGTGGTGGTGGACGACATCGACATGGCGATCACGCACGTGATCCGGGGCGACGACCACGTGAACAACACGCCGCGCCAGATCAACATCTTCCGCGCCCTCGGCCAGGAGCCGCCGGTTTATGCCCACCTGCCGACCGTGCTCAACGAGCAGGGCGAAAAGATGAGCAAACGCAACGGCGCCAAGCCCGTCACGCAGTACCGTACTGAGGGCTACCTGCCCGACGCGATGGTGAACTACCTCGCGCGACTGGGCTGGAGCCACGGCGACGACGAGATATTCAGCCGCGCGCAGTTCCTCGAATGGTTCAACCTCGACCACCTGGGCCGCAGCGCCGCGCAGTTCGACGAAGCCAAGCTGCGCTGGGTCAACGCCCAGCACCTCAAAGCGATGGACGACGCTGCGCTGGCGCCCCTGGTGGCAGAACAATTGCAAAGACGCGACATCACGGCCGACGAGCGCCTGCCGCGCATCTGCGGCCTGTTCAAGGACCGCTGCGACACCACCGTGGCACTGGCCGGCTGGGCTGCTGCCTTCTATGCCGATGTGAATCCCAGCGCCGACGAAGTGGCGCAGCACGTCACCGAGGCGATCCAGCCCGCGCTGGCAAGCCTGGCCCAGAAACTCGCGGCCTGTGCCTGGGACAAGGCCAGCATCTCGACCGCCATCAAGGAAACCACCACCGCCCACGGCATCAAGATGCCGCAACTGGCCATGCCGGTGCGCGTGCTGCTGATGGGCACGGCGCAGACGCCCTCGCTCGACGCGGTGCTGGAACTGCACAATCGACAAACAGTTTTGGCCAGGCTTCAAAAACCCTGAAAAATGTCCTATAATTTGAGGCTTGCTGATTCGCACTAGGCGCTGACAACGCCAAAGGCAAATCAACACACCCTGTGGGGGTATAGCTCAGCTGGGAGAGCGCTTGCATGGCATGCAAGAGGTCAGCGGTTCGATCCCGCTTACCTCCACCACAATTTGTGAAATGGGCATTGTTGGCGCTGCTACAATGCACAGTTCGGTTTAGTTCCAAGGTTTTGACCCTATCGTCTAGAGGCCTAGGACATCACCCTTTCACGGTGAGTACCGGGGTTCGAATCCCCGTAGGGTCGCCAAGTTTGTGGCACTTGGCCTGAGGCTGCAAAGCATCAGGCAAAAGCTGCACCACTGCGGAGTGGTAGTTCAGTTGGTTAGAATACCGGCCTGTCACGCCGGGGGTCGCGGGTTCGAGCCCCGTCCACTCCGCCATAAAATATAAGCAAATCAACAGCTTAGAACAAAAAGCCCGACCTTAACAGTCGGGCTTTTTCGCTTGTTCGCTCGGTCTGGGTGTCCCTGTGGTGTCCCGATTTGTCTCCGGTTTGACCAAAAAAGTCAATCAGACTAAGGCCATCCTGCGCTCGCTGGCTTCGTGCTGGTGGGCGGGACGGCTCTGTCGATGCATCTGAGTCACCGCGTCAACTACCCGTGTTCCGCGCTCTGCCTCCCTGGCCTGAAGGCCGGGGTTTCACGCGCAAACTGATGAGTCTCTAAAAAGAGTTGCATGTAACGCATTTGGCGCGTATAGTGTTGCATGTAACTTAATGGAGGCTCAAATGGGAGCCAAACACGTTAACGAACGAGTTCAAAAGCACCGCGACGCGCTGCGCATGGCAGGGTTGCGCCCGGTGCAAATTTGGGTGCCTGACACCCGCCGCCCGGACTTCGCGGACGAATGCCGTCGTCAATGCCTTCTCGTTGCGCAGGCGGACAGCGCCGACACGGCTATGCAGCAGTTCATGGATGAAGCCTTGGCAGACGTGGGCGGCTGGACAGAATGAGACGCGGCGACCTCGTAACCATCGCCATGCAAGGCGACTTCGGAAAACCACGGCCCGCCTTGGTCATTCAAGCCGACCAGTTCAGCGAGCATACGAGTGCAACTGTTCTGCCCATTACCAGCACGCTTGTTTCTGCACCCTTGCTGCGCGTCACCATTCAGCCGAGTGTCGAGAACGGCTTGCAGAAGTCATCACAGGTGATGGTGGACAAGGCTATGACGGTGAGGCGCGACAAGGTAGTGCCAGCCTTCGGGCGCATCGACGCGGATGCACTGCTGGAGGTTGAGCGGTGTTTGGCCGTGTTCTTGGGGATAGCGAAATGAGCGGCGCGACAGGCCTTGGGCAAGCTTGTGTGAAAGTTCTGGAACATGCCTGGGGAGAACCACCTCTGCATTGAAGGCGCGATCGCGCTCAACCACGCTGTGCTCCCAGTTCAGGTCCAGTTTTTGGCGTGCCAGCAGCTCGGCGAGCTCGCGGCGAAGCGCGTCCTCGTTGAGGGTCGGGAGTCGAGAGAGGAGGGTGGTTGTCGGGTACAAAACCGCCAAAACCGAATACCAAGAGAGGAGATATCTGCCCAAAAAAACAGCACACCCTACGATCTAAACCGCACAGCACCATGCCCGGTCACGATCACCGGAATCTGCGGTCACGATCAACGGAATACGCACGATTGCCGATCAGATCAACAACCGGCCCAGGAAGGGCTTGGGCGTACGATCCCCACTGGCGGTCTATCGGGAGCTGCTTCTGAACAGCCCGCAACACTCCACCCTCGTTCATTGAAACCCAGGGTGTTGCACTTCACTTTTGAATCCGCCCTTTGACTTTGTCTGGTCAGCGTGACTGTTCGTGCGCGCCGGTTGTGCTGCCCGATGCAGCCCGAATCCGGTTTGCATCTCGAGTGCGAATTCGCTGCATCAGGCTCGTTTCAGGGTGAAAATAGCTACTCTCTTCGCGCCCGCTCCTCGCGGGACCAGGCTGTCACTGGCATGAAATTTGCTTTAAAGTAAGGCGACTCGAACCCCTGTGCCTGCAGCGGGTCTGTCTTGCAGCACCGTATTTCCCGCGCAATCCCGCGCTCTTGCTGCTGCGGCTGTGCCGCCAGCGCCCACCTCATCACGCTGAACCCATGGTCCGCATCCACCTCGCCATCGACCTGAATTACACGGTCAACACCTTGCCGGGTGCTGATTTCATCTTCAACCTCCAGGCCGCGCAGACGCGCCAGCAGTTTGTCGCCTGGGAAGATCTGCTGGTGAGCCAGCCCGTGCCAATGAGCAGCCACACCGACTTGGCCACGAACATGCGCACTCTGCGCCTGACCGCCGCGCCCGGCCCGCTGCTGGTGCGCTACCGCGCCACGCTGGACATCAGCCACCACGCGGCGCCACCCGCCCTGGTAATGGAAACACCCGTGGCCCAACTGCCACCAGACGCGCTGACTTACCTATACCCCAGCCGCTACTGCCAGTCCGACTGCATCACCGCCCAGGCCATGAACCTGTTTGGCAACTTGCCGCAGGGATATTCGCGCGTGATCGCCATCCGCGACTGGGTGCGCTCGCAGGTGAAGTTCCAGTCCAACACCAGCAACTCCATGACCTCGGCGCTTGACACCATGCACAGCCACCTGGGCGTGTGCCGAGATTTCGCCCACCTCATGATCGCCATGTGCCGCGCGCTCAACATCCCGGCGCGGTTTAGCACGGGCATCGATTTCGGCGCCGACCCAGCGCTTGGGCCGACCGACTTCCACGCCTATGTAGAAGTCTATCTGGGCCACCGCTGGTACATGTTTGACCCGTCAGGAACCGCCATCCCCATGGGGTTCGTGCGCATCGGTACCGGGCGCGATGCGGCCGACGCCTCGTTCGCCACCATCTTCGGCAACGTCACTGCGCTGGCGCCGCGCATCGACATTTCAGCCCAGGCCGGTGCAAACACCGGCTGGACATACCCGGTGCATCGCACGGAAGCCCTGTCCACCGATGCGGTGTTCGCCTGGAACGTGGTCAACGCCCGCTGAACCCTGCTTTAAAAAACTTTGTGCGCAGCCGAAAATCCGATGTATACTGCAAGGCTTCGCTGATCGATGTTCTGCTCTTGAGTGGTTCAAAAAGCCAGCGAAGCGCGGTGGCCAAGAGGCCGGGCAGCTTGAAAAAAAATTTTGGTGCTTAGCAAAAAATTTTTAGAAAAACTGCAAAAACCGTGTGAAAACCGTGTGATAATACGAGGCTCTGCTGATCGCAGCAGAGCAAAAACAAGCAGCAGCAACCGTGCTGAATGCTTGCGGATCATTAAAAATATACAGCCGATAAGCGTGGGCGTTTGAAGGCGATTGCCAAACTGGACACGAAAGTGTCCGAGTCGCAAGACTTTAAACGCTCATGAGAATAGAAGTGAAGTTCACTTCAATTCCGTTTTTATGAGTAAATTCAAGATCGAACTAAAGAGTTTGATCCTGGCTCAGATTGAACGCTGGCGGCATGCTTTACACATGCAAGTCGAACGGTAACAGGCCGCAAGGTGCTGACGAGTGGCGAACGGGTGAGTAATGCATCGGAACGTGCCCAGTCGTGGGGGATAACGCAGCGAAAGCTGTGCTAATACCGCATACGATCTATGGATGAAAGCGGGGGACCGAAAGGCCTCGCGCGATTGGAGCGGCCGATGTCAGATTAGCTAGTTGGTGGGGTAAAGGCCCACCAAGGCGACGATCTGTAGCTGGTCTGAGAGGACGACCAGCCACACTGGGACTGAGACACGGCCCAGACTCCTACGGGAGGCAGCAGTGGGGAATTTTGGACAATGGGCGCAAGCCTGATCCAGCAATGCCGCGTGCAGGAAGAAGGCCTTCGGGTTGTAAACTGCTTTTGTACGGAACGAAACGGTCCGGGTTAATACCCTGGGCTAATGACGGTACCGTAAGAATAAGCACCGGCTAACTACGTGCCAGCATCCGCGGTAATACGTAGGGTGCAAGCGTTAATCGGAATTACTGGGCGTAAAGCGTGCGCAGGCGGTTTTGTAAGACAGGCGTGAAATCCCCGGGCTCAACCTGGGAATGGCGCTTGTGACTGTGAAACTGGAGTGCGGCAGAGGGGGATGGAATTCCGCGTGTAGCAGTGAAATGCGTAGATATGCGGAGGAACACCGATGGCGAAGGCAATCCCCTGGGCCTGCACTGACGCTCATGCACGAAAGCGTGGGGAGCAAACAGGATTAGATACCCTGGTAGTCCACGCCCTAAACGATGTCAACTGGTTGTTGGGTCTCTTCTGACTCAGTAACGAAGCTAACGCGTGAAGTTGACCGCCTGGAGAGTACGGCCGCAAGGTTGAAAACTCAAAGGAATTGACGGGGACCCGCACAAGCGGTGGATGATGTGGTTTAATTCGATGCAACGCGAAAAACCTTACCCACCTTTGACATGTACGGAAGTTGCCAGAGATGGCTTCGTGCTCGAAAGAGAGCCGTAACACAGGTGCTGCATGGCTGTCGTCAGCTCGTGTCGTGAGATGTTGGGTTAAGTCCCGCAACGAGCGCAACCCTTGCCATTAGTTGCTACGAAAGGGCACTCTAATGGGACTGCCGGTGACAAACCGGAGGAAGGTGGGGATGACGTCAAGTCCTCATGGCCCTTATAGGTGGGGCTACACACGTCATACAATGGCCGGTACAAAGGGCAGCCAACCCGCGAGGGGGAGCCAATCCCATAAAGCCGGTCGTAGTCCGGATCGCAGTCTGCAACTCGACTGCGTGAAGTCGGAATCGCTAGTAATCGTGGATCAGCATGTCACGGTGAATACGTTCCCGGGTCTTGTACACACCGCCCGTCACACCATGGGAGCGGGTCTCGCCAGAAGTAGTTAGCCTAACCGCAAGGAGGGCGATTACCACGGCGGGGTTCGTGACTGGGGTGAAGTCGTAACAAGGTAGCCGTATCGGAAGGTGCGGCTGGATCACCTCCTTTCTGGAAAAGAGCAGTCAAGCTCAAACGCTCACACTTATCGGTTGTTGGAGAGAAGTCGCCAGCGGTCTGGATTCATCCGGGCCTCTAGTGGCCGACTTGGGGTCTGTAGCTCAGCTGGTTAGAGCACCGTCTTGATAAGGCGGGGGTCGTTGGTTCGAGACCAACCAGACCCACCAAGTGCTCTTTGCTCCGCAATCACCCGGGGGGATTAGCTCAGCTGGGAGAGCACCTGCTTTGCAAGCAGGGGGTCGTCGGTTCGATCCCGTCATCCTCCACCAAACATCTGATCGTTCAACATCAAAGCTTCTGGCGCAGCCGGGAGCTTTGATGTGGATCGGTATCTACCGATTGACAGGCAACGAAGTTGCCACGGCTGTTCATTAAAAATTCATAGAGTCGAATCAGCGTTGCTGATGGAAAGCACATATTCGTAAAGGTTTCATGTGCACCGTGCCATCAGCAACAAGAATTTTTGATTGCGTCAACGAATATTCAATTTTATCGAGAGATACGAATTGAAGCGGCATAACGCGTCAGGTGCAAGACCTGACAGACATTTGCTTGAGACATGGCTTTTGCGTTGCAAGACGTCAAAGTTATAGGGTCAAGTGAATAAGAGCATGTGGTGGATGCCTTGGCGATGATAGGCGACGAAGGACGTGATAGCCTGCGAAAAGCTTCGGGGAGCTGGCAAATTAGCTTTGATCCGGAGATGTCCGAATGGGGAAACCCACCTAGCAGTAGGTATCGCATGGTGAATACATAGCCATGCGAGGCGAACCGGGTGAACTGAAACATCTCAGTAGCTCGAGGAAAAGAAATCAACCGAGATTCCGAAAGTAGTGGCGAGCGAAATTGGAAAAGCCTGTTAGTGATAGCACAAGACTTAACGGAACGTTCTGGAAAGGACGGCCATAGCGGGTGATAGCCCCGTACGTGAAAAGACCTGTGTGGTACTGAGCTGACGAAAAGTAGGGCGGGACACGAGAAATCCTGTCTGAACATGGGGGGACCATCCTCCAAGGCTAAATACTCATCATCGACCGATAGTGAACCAGTACCGTGAGGGAAAGGCGAAAAGAACCCCGGGAGGGGAGTGAAATAGATCCTGAAACCGCATGCTTACAAAAAGTAGGAGCCCGCAAGGGTGACTGCGTACCTTTTGTATAATGGGTCAGCGACTTACATTCAGTGGCAAGCTTAACCGAATAGGGCAGGCGCAGGGAAACCGAGTCCGAATAGGGCGATTTCAGTCGCTGGGTGTAGACCCGAAACCAAGTGATCTATCCATGGCCAGGATGAAGGTGCCGTAACAGGTACTGGAGGTCCGAACCGACTGGTGTTGCAAAACCAGCGGATGAGCTGTGGATAGGGGTGAAAGGCTAAACAAACTTGGAAATAGCTGGTTCTCTCCGAAAACTATTTAGGTAGTGCCTCAAGTATTACCGTCGGGGGTAGAGCACTGTTTTGGCTAGGGGGTCATGGCGACTTACCAAACCAAGGCAAACTCCGAATACCGACGAGTACAGCTTGGGAGACAGAGCACCGGGTGCTAACGTCCGGACTCAAGAGGGAAACAACCCAGACCGCCAGCTAAGGTCCCTAAAACGGGCTAAGTGGGAAACGAAGTGGGAAGGCTAAAACAGTCAGGATGTTGGCTTAGAAGCAGCCATCATTTAAAGAAAGCGTAATAGCTCACTGATCGAGTCGTCCTGCGCGGAAGATGTAACGGGGCTAAGCCAGTTACCGAAGCTGCGGATTTGCAATTTATTGCAAGTGGTAGGAGAGCGTTCTGTAAGCCTGTGAAGGTGTCTTGTGAAGGATGCTGGAGGTATCAGAAGTGCGAATGCTGACATGAGTAGCGTTAAAGGGGGTGAAAAGCCCCCTCGCCGTAAGCGCAAGGTTTCCTACGCAACGTTCATCGGCGTAGGGTGAGTCGGCTCCTAAGGCGAGGCAGAGATGCGTAGCTGATGGGAAACAGGTCAATATTCCTGTACCGATTGCAAGTGCGATGTGGGGACGGATCTTAATAGGTTAGCCGGCGGTTGGATGTGCCGGTTTAGACAGATGTAGGCGATACGTAGGCAAATCCGCGTGTCATATACCGAGGCTGTCGACCGAGCGGGCTTGCCCGTGAAGTAACTGAACGAGGTCCCAGGAAAAGCCACTAAGCTTCAGCTTGCAATTGACCGTACCGCAAACCGACACTGGTGCGCGAGATGAGTATTCTAAGGCGCTTGAGAGAACTCTGGAGAAGGAACTCGGCAAATTGACACCGTAACTTCGGAAGAAGGTGTGCCCTTGTAGTGTGATGAGAACATCTGAGCACGAACGGGTTGCAAAAAATTGGTGGCTGCGACTGTTTATTAAAAACACAGCACTCTGCAAACACGAAAGTGGACGTATAGGGTGTGACGCCTGCCCGGTGCTGGAAGATTAATTGATGGGGTGAAGCCTTGATCGAAGCCCCAGTAAACGGCGGCCGTAACTATAACGGTCCTAAGGTAGCGAAATTCCTTGTCGGGTAAGTTCCGACCCGCACGAATGGCGTAACGATGGCCACACTGTCTCCTCCAGAGACTCAGCGAAGTTGAAATGTTTGTGATGATGCAATCTCCCCGCGGAAAGACGGAAAGACCCCATGAACCTTTACTGTAGCTTTGTATTGAATTTTGAACAGATCTGTGTAGGATAGGTGGGAGGCTTTGAAGCAGGGTCGCTAGATCTTGTGGAGCCAACGTTGAAATACCACCCTGGTGTGTTTGAGGTTCTAACCTGGGTCCCTGAATCGGGATCGGGGACAGTGCATGGTAGGCAGTTTGACTGGGGCGGTCTCCTCCCAAAGTGTAACGGAGGAGTTCGAAGGTACGCTAGGTACGGTCGGACATCGTGCTAATAGTGCAATGGCATAAGCGTGCTTAACTGCGAGACTGACAAGTCGAGCAGATGCGAAAGCAGGACATAGTGATCCGGTGGTTCTGTATGGAAGGGCCATCGCTCAACGGATAAAAGGTACTCTGGGGATAACAGGCTGATACCGCCCAAGAGTTCACATCAACGGCCCTGTTCGACACCTCGATGTCGGCTCATCACATCCTGGGGCTGAAGCAGGTCCCAAGGGTATGGCTGTTCGCCATTTAAAGTGGTACGTGAGCTGGGTTCAGACCGTCGTGAGACAGGTTGGTCCCTATCTACCGTGGGCGCTGCAGATTTGAGGAAGCCTGCTCCTAGTACGAGAGGACCGGAGTGGACGCACCTCTGGTGTACCGGTTGTCACGCCAGTGGCATCGCCGGGTAGCTAAGTGCGGAAGAGATAACCGCTGAAAGCATCTAAGCGGGAAACTCGTTCCAAGATAAGATCTGCCGGGGCCTTGAGCCCCCTAAAGAGTCGTTCAAGACCAGGACGTTGATAGGTCGGGTGTGGAAGCGCAGTAATGCGTTAAGCTAACCGATACTAATTGCTCGTGCGGCTTGACCCTATAACTTTGATGACAGTCAGCAGGCAAATGTCTGGAACACATAGTTCCTATGCCTTCATGGTTCATTCCATGACGTTGACCGCAGTCAAAAATCAGCTGATTCCAAACTCTATGAATTCGTCCGCTTGCGCATTGCGCGCAGCCGGAATACAAGTTATGCCTGACGACCATAGCAAGGTGGTACCACTCCTTCCCATCCCGAACAGGACAGTGAAACGCCTTTGCGCCGATGATAGTGCGGGTTCCCGTGTGAAAGTAGGTCATCGTCAGGCTCTTACCAGCCCCCCAAACCCCCTCGCGCCTGCCGGTGCCTGGGGGTTTGGGCTTTGTGGGTCTGCAGTTGTTCGGCAAACAAGCGCAGCTTGCATGTGCCGCAACGCATCACTGCATGCAGTCGCTCTTGTCAGTGACGACTCATTCGTAGCGCAAGGCTTCGATCGGATCGACTGCATGTTCAACCCGGCCAAGAGAACAGTCTGCACAGGCCTGCCGGGTGCGGGCTCGGGCATGATGTCGGCAATGGTCACGCGCCGTCGCCTTTTTTTTCGTAACGCTCAAGCCCTGCTGCTCAGACTGTGCCGCTCGGGGTTGCGCTTTCCCTGGCGCAATACGGCGCTCACGCTGAGCGAGCGTTTTCGGGAAGACCGCCTGGGCGTCACGGCCAGCAGCCTGAGCTTTACGACCCTGATTTCACTGGTGCCGCTATTCACGGTGGCGCTGGCGATGTTCAGCGCTTTTCCGGTGTTCGACCGCTTGCAAATCACATTGCAAGACTGGCTGATTGATCGCATGGTGCCGCAGGCTATTGCTGGCCCGGTGCTGGCTTACCTGAACGAATTTTCCGAGCGCGCCAGCCAAATGGGTTGGGTGGGTGGCGTGGCTTTTCTGGTCACGGCGCTGGTGCTGATTCTGACCATAGACAGCAAGCTCAACGATATGTGGCGCGTGCGGCGCAGCCGCGGGCTGACCCAACGCGTGCTGGTGTACGGGGCGCTGCTGACGCTTGGCCCGCTGGTGTTGGCGTTCAGTCTGACTATCACCAGTTATCTCGTCGGGGCATCTGCGGGTTTGGTCGGCGCGCTGCCGGGTTCTACCCAGTGGCTGCTGGCAGGTTTGCAGTTTGCGCTAGGCTTGTTGGCGCTGACGGCGCTGTACCGCTGTGTGCCCAACACCCGGGTGCGCTGGCCACACGCGCTGGCGGGCGGTTTGTTCGCGGCCCTTGGGTTCGAGCTCGGCAAGCTGCTGCTGGCCGTGTATTTAGCCCTGATGCCGGGCTATTCGCTAATTTACGGCACGTTGGCCACCCTGCCGATTTTGCTGCTCTGGATTTACCTGGCCTGGGTGATCGTGCTGCTGGGTGCGGTGGTGGCTGCCTACTTGCCCAGCTTGCTCTCAGGTGTGGTGCGGCGCAGCGGCGCGCCGGGATGGAATTTTCAGCTCGCACTTGAATTGCTGGATCAATTGCACAACGCGCGAGCCGCCGCGCTGCCCGGCCAGCGTCTGGATGCGCTGGCGCTGGCCTTGCGTCTTGATGCGCGGCAACTCGAAGAACCACTGGCGGCCCTGGTGGCGCTGGACTGGCTGGGGCGGCTCGATGCTGACGGTCAGCGCTACGTGTTGCGGGTGGACCCGGCGCAGACCCGGTTGGCGCCGCTGATCGAGCGACTCTTGTTGCCGCAGCAGTTCAGCACACGCCGCTTCTGGGCTGAAACCGGTTGTGCTCAGCTCACGCTGGAGCAGGCGTTGACGCAAACAACGCTGCGCTGCAGCGGCCTCAGCCCCGCACGTCGCTGCAGCTGAGTACCGACCGAAGCGCAAGCAGCGCAGCGAAAAATCTCGTATCGATCCCGGCGTAGGCCCGTGTATGCTCGTACATCCGAGTGCGTTGTGCGGGCCAGATGGAGCGCCAGCGTGCTGCCGTCGCCCACGTTGGCCAGGTGGCTGAAGGTGGGCTGGTATATTGTGTGCCGTCTTGCCGTTTGCATCTGCCCAATGTGCAGCTGCCCAATGTGCAACTGCCATCAACCGAGGAGAACAAACATGAAAGTCAGCGACATCTTGCGCTTAAAGGGCGACGCGCTCTACACCTGTCACCCTGATGAACCGTTAGATAAAGCGGTCGAGGCCATGTCCAGTCGCGACAGCGGCTCGCTGGCTGTGATGGAGAACGGCGAATTGGTCGGCATGTTGACGTTTCGCGAGGTGATGCAGACCTTGGCGTCCAACGCGGGCACCCTCAGCGGCAAGCGGGTACGCAGCGTGATGGATGACCACCCCATGTGCTGCACCTCTCAGACATCGATCGAAGATGTGCGGCCCATGATGCTGGAGCACCACACACGGTACATGCCGGTGCTGGACCAGAAGATGCTGATGGGCGTGATCAGTTTTTACGACGTCGCCAAGGCGGTGGTCGACAGCCAGAATTTCGAAAACAAAATGCTCAAGGCCTACATACGCGACTGGCCGCAAGAGCAAGCCGGCGCCAGCGGCGACGCAAGCGCACGCTGAGAGATTGGGAGAGCGCGGCCTGCGCCGCTGCAGGGCCGCATGCATGCTTCGCACACAGAAATCTGGCGCTCGCTGCCAGCAGGGCTCTGGGATTGCGCAGGCGCGGCTGCGGGCATTTTTTTCACCCCACATTTTTAGTGCGGACTGCGCAGCCTGCGTTGCGCAAGAGCCGACTCTGTATCTGTATCGCGTCCGTCAATGAATGCCGTAGCCATCGAACACAGCACACCAGTGTCTGATATCCCAGCCGATGACACGGCGGAATTCACGTTAAAAGCATCGCCTTGGCGTGTCTCGGTGGCGCCAATGATGGACTGGACGGATAGACATTGTCGCTATTTTCATCGTCTGCTGACGCGCCACAGCCTGCTGTACACCGAGATGGTGAGCACTGGCGCGCTGTTGCACGGCAACGCCGCCCAGCACCTGCAATTCAACCCGCAGGAGCATCCGCTGGCGCTGCAACTCGGTGGCAGCGCGCCGACCGAGCTGGCGCACTGCGCCAAGCTCGCGCAGGCATACGGCTACGACGAGGTCAACCTCAACTGCGGCTGCCCGAGCGAGCGCGTGCTGCGTGGCGCTTTTGGCGCCTGTCTGATGGGGCAGCCTGCCTTGGTGGCCGACGGCGTCAAGGCCATGCTGGACGTGGTGGACATACCGGTGACGGTCAAGCACCGCATTGGCATCGACCGGATCGAGAGCTACGGATTTGTGCGCGATTTTGTCGGTACGCTGGCGCAGGCGGGTTGTCGCGTTTTCATCGTGCATGCGCGCAACGCCTGGTTGCAGGGGTTGTCACCGAAAGAAAACCGCGACGTGCCGCCGCTGCGTTACCCCTTGGTGTATCAGCTCAAGCGTGATTTTCCAGACCTGACCATCGTCGTCAACGGCGGCATTCGCAGCCATGCACAAATGAGCGAGCACCTTGCACAGGTAGACGGCGTGATGATAGGGCGCGAGGCCTATCACAACCCCTGGTTGCTGGCGAGTTGGGATCAGCAGTTTTACGCCGCCCCAGATCAGAACACCGGGCTTACGCGCGAAGCGGTGGAGTTGGCGCTGGTCGACTACATGGAGCGCGCCGGCGCCCACGACGGCGCGCCCTGGTACGCCATTGCCTGCCACATGCTGGGCCTGCGCCATGGCTTGCGCGGAGCTCGCAAGTGGCGTCAGGTCTGGAGCGACCACCGCCTGAAATCCTCGCCTGCGCGCAGCGTCTGGGCTCTGGCGCAGGCGCATGTCGGGCCGGCGCAGGAGTCCGACTGAACAGCAGGTCTTCGGTGAAGCTGATCCGGTGTTGCTTGTCGCCGGTCTCGAGGTGGCGATCACCACCGCCCGACTCGTCACGGTGCCACGCTCGGTGTCGATCTGGTAACTGCTGTCGCCCTGCACACGCAGGGCTTTCACGCCGCAGGGCTGCCAGCACATCACGCCACCCGCTTCGCACCCGGCCAGCAGCAGGGCGATCAGGTCTTCGGCGCAACGGTCGCAGAACTTCAGACGGATTGCAGCCGCTGCACGGTGTCGGGGTATTGCGCTACCAAGCGAATGAGCAGGGCCGCCTGGGCGTTGGGTTTGGCGCGGCCTTGTTCCCAGTTTTCCAGCGTGCGCGGGTTGGTGCGCAGGTAACGGGCAAACACGGTGCGCGAAAGGTGCAACTGTTCGCGCACCTGCAGCACGTCTTGTGCGGTCAGGCTGGGCGCCGGTTGCGCCTCGGCCTCAAAGCTGCGCAGGGTGAGCTTGCCTTCGCGCTCCTGCGCCAGGGCGTCAAAGCCTTCGCTCAATTCGGCAAAGAGGTTACGCTTTTTCATGCTGGGCTCCTTCAGCTGGTTGTACATCAGGCGCCTTGGCGCTTGTCGCCACCCAGCCACCAGAAATAGATCACCCGCAAGCCGCCCCGTTTGCCTTTGCCCCGGCGGGCATCAGCGTGCCGGAGTTTGCGTAGGCCGCCGGTGCCTTCGATCACATCGCCTGCCTCGGGGTTGGCCAGCAGGGCCTGTTGCAGGTGCCTGTATTGCGCGTCGTCCAGATACGAAGATCGGACACGTTCAAAAACAGGGAGTTCTTTGAACAGGGCTCGCACGACAAAATTATACGCAAATTGCGTATAAATAGCCCAATACCGAAGAAGTTCAGGCCACCTGGCGCTGCGATTGCGGCTGCGCCACGGCGGCGACGCCGCGCACCACATCACCGACCACGATCACCGACGGACTGCCCAGGCCTTCGCGGGCCAGCGTGGCGGTGAGTTCACCCAGCGTGCAGAGCGCGTGGCGCTGCTGCGGCAGGCTGGCGTTCTCGATGATGGCCAGCGGGGTGCTGGCGGGCAGGCCGGTCAGCAGCTCGGCCTGGATGGCTGCCGCGCTGGACACGCCCATGTAGATCACCAGCGTGAGCCTGGCGTCGCGCGCGGTGGCGGCCAGGGCTTTCCAGTCGGTGCCGCGCGATTCGTGTGTGATGCCGGGCTTGGCGTGGCCGGTGATGAACACCACGCCGTGCGCGTGCTCACGGTGGGTGAGCGGTGCGCCCAGCGAGGTCAGGCCGGCCAGGCCTGCCGTGATGCCGTTGATCACCTGCACCTCGATGCCTTGCTCGCGCAGGTGCTCCACCTCTTCGCCGCCACGGCCGAAGATGAAGGGGTCGCCGCCCTTCAGGCGCACCACCACCTCGCCTTCGCGCGCGGCCATGAGCATGAGTTTTTCAATGAAGGCCTGCGGCGTGCTCTTGCAGCCGCCGCGTTTGCCCACGTGCACGATGCGCGCGCTGGGCGAGGCGTGCGCCAGCACGCCGTCGCTCACCAGGTCGTCCACCAGCAGCACGGTGGCCGCGGCAATGGCCCGGGCGGCCTTGAGGGTGAGCAGTTCCGGGTCGCCCGGGCCGGCGCCGACGAGGGTGACGCTGCCGGGGTTGAACCGGGTCTGGGACGTGGTGACGGTGGCGGGCGTGTTCATGGTGGGCTGACCTTTGCGGTGCGGCTTGTCTTTGCAGTGGGCTGGCGCTGCAGCTCCTGCAGGATGTGTGCCACCTGCAGCGCGATCGGCGCGGGCACGGGTTTGCGGTCATCGAGCACGTCGCGGATGTAGGCGGCGGTGCTGGCCGCGTCCACCTCGCGCGGCAGCTCGGGCAGGCTGGCCAGCGAGCCCGCTTGCGCGGGCTGCAGCAGGATGCGTTCGCCATCGCGGAACGCGTCCATCTGCGGCGTGCGGCGCGCATCGGCCACCGGCTCGCCTTCGGTGCCGCGCAGCAGCAGGGCGTGTGCGCCGACCAGGGCAAAGGTCTGCGCCATCGACAGCGCGTACTCGGGGTGCGTGTAGCTGCCCACCACCAGGGCCGCGCCCTCGCAAGGGTTCATGAGCTTGACCAGGCTGTGCGCCGGGTTGCGCAGGCCGACCGCGCGGCGCACGTCGAGCAGGCGCTTGAGGCCCGGGCTCAGCAGTTCGGTGGGCAGGTAGGCGCACTGGCCTGCTTGCAGCTGTGGCACCGAGGTCTGCGCTGCTTGCCCCAGCGCCGCGAACACCTCTGCGCTGGTGATGCGCCTGTCTTCGGTGGCGCTGCCGTGCACCAGCACCGCTGCGCCGCCGCGCGCCAGCAGCAGCGCCAGCAGCGGGGTGAGCACCGGCAGCTTGCGTGCACCGTTGTAGCTGGGCAGCACCACGGTGGTGAGGCCGTTGTGGGGCACACGCTGCAGCCGGGCGTGGGTGGCGTCCAGAAAGCCGGCCATCTCTGGCGGCGTTTCGCCCTTGATGCGCATGGCCAGGCAGAAGCCGCCGATCTCCAGGTCGGTCACGCGGCCGTCGAGCACCTGGCCCAACAGATCCGTGGCGTGTTCGCGCGACAGCGAGCGGGCGCCGTCCTTGCCGCGCCCGATCTCCTTGATGTACTGACTGATGCCCATGGGTGGTGATTGTCCGCGATGTCAGATAACTTCGGGTTATATGGAGGACCGTGATCTCAGCCTCTCAAACCGCCACCCAAGACGCGGGCACCGCCTTGACCAGCCGCCGCAGCTCGGGGATGCAGGAGCCGCATTGGGTGCCGCACTGGAGCTTGCCCTGCAGTGCCGCCAGCCGGTGGTCGGCGCTGCCGCCGCAGTCCGGCAGCGCGGTGCGGATCGCGTCCTCGCTGACGTTGCAGCAGGAGCAGATCTGGGGGCTCCGGGCGAGCACCGCGACCGGCGCCGATGCGCCGGGCATCAGCAGCAGGCGGCCGTGCTTGCCTGCGGGCAGTTGATCCTGCAGCAGGGTCTTGATCCAGGCCTCGGCGCTGGTGTCGCCGGCGAGCAAGAAGGCGTCGAGCGTGACGCTGTCGCTCTCCTGCGCCGTCTCGCGTTGCAGGCGTGCGGTGCGGCGCTGTTGCCGGCGCTGGTCCAGGTAGCGCAGCGTCTGCGGGGTGTTCAGGCCGAGCAGGGCCTCGATGCGCTCGATCAGGGCCGCATCGGGCGCCTCGTGCGCGGCGGCGCGCAGCAGCACGCCGCTGCGCTCGCGCCCGAAAGGAACGCAGGACGCAAAGTCGAACGACGGCATCAGGCGGCGCAGCTCGGCCAGTGCCGTCAAGGCCGACGCCTCGGGCAGCCAGGCCAGGCCCAGCAGGGTCCAGGGCAGTTCGGCCTTGAGGATCTTGACCGCCGCGTGCTTGAGCTCGGGCTGTTGGGAGCTGGGGCAATACGCCGAGCTGGTGAGGGCATTCACGCCCGCCAGCGGCTCGCCCTGGCTGCTGCGGCCACTCAGGTATTCAGGCCCCCAGTGCATGGCGATGAAGACCTGGGTGGGCTGGACCGTGCGCGAGCCCTGCACCGGCAGCACGATGGCGCCGCGCTTGCTGGTGACGTGCACCAGGTCGCCGTCTTGCAGCCTGCGGCGCTCCATGTCCTGCGGGTTCATCTGCACGCAAGGTTCGGCCACGTGGCCGAACAGCCGGCCGAGCGTGCCGGTGCGGGTCATGCCGTGCCAGTGGTCGCGCAGGCGCCCGGTGGTGAGCGAGAACGGATAGCGCGCTTCGCGCGGCTCGGCCACCGGCATGTAGGGCAGGGCGGCGAAGCGGGCCTTGCCGTCGGCGCTGGGGAACACGCCGTCTTCGTAGAGCCTTGTTTTGCCAGCCGTTTCGCCTTCGCGCAGCGGCCATTGCTGCGGGCCTTGGGCGTCGAGCATGGGCCAGGACAGGCCGCTGATGTCGAGGTCGCGGCCCCGGGTGGAGTCGCGGTGTTCGAGCCAGATCTGTTCTGGGGTTTGGTAGGGGAACAGCGTATTGGCTGGTGCAGCATCTTTCTCCGGCTGCAGCGCAAACGGGGTCAGAGCCGAATTTCGATCGACGTTGTTGGATGCCTCGGAGGCTGCTGTCCTGAATTCGGATCTGACCCCGTTTGCTTTTTCCAGCCGACGCGCGAAATCCACCCCGATCTGCCAGTCGTGCCGGGCTTCTCCCGGCGCGGGCACGGCCGCGCGCACGCGGCTGATGCGGCGTTCGCTGTTGGTGACGGTGCCTTCCTTCTCGCCCCAGGTGGTGGCGGGCAGCAGCAGGTCGGCGAAGTCGCAGGTGGCGGCGGTGGAAAACGCTTCCTGCACCACCACAAACTCGGCGCGCTGCAGCGCGCGGCGCACGGTGGCCTGGTCGGGCATGGACTGCGCCGGGTTGGTGCAGGCTATCCACAGCGCCTTGATCTCGCCGTCGGCCGCAGCCTGGAACATCTCCACCGCGGTCTTGCCGGGCTGGCTGGGCACCTCAGCCACGCCCCACAGCGCGGCCACTTCGGCGCGGTGCGCCGGGTTGGCCAGGTCGCGGTGCGCGCTCAGCAGATTGGCCAGGCCACCCACTTCGCGCCCGCCCATGGCGTTGGGCTGGCCGGTCAGGCTGAAGGGGCCGGCGCCGGGTTGGCCGATCTGGCCGGTGGCCAGGTGCAGGTTGATGAGCGTCGCGTTTTTTGCGGTGCCGCTGCTGCTCTGGTTCAGGCCCTGGCAATACAGGCTGAGCGTGGGTTTTCGGTGGGTGGTCCCCGGGCCGTCCAGGCCAGCGAACCATTTTGCGGCGGTGAACAGGTCTTGCTTGTTCAGGCCACAGACCTGCGCCACATGCTCGGGTGTGCTGCTGCGCACCAGCGCCTTGAGATCGTCGAAGCCGCTGGTGTGGGCGGCGATGTAGTCGGCGTTGGTCCAGCCTTCCCACAGCATGATGTGCAGCAGGCCGTGGAACAGCATCACGTCGCTGCCCGGTTGCAGCGGCAGATACAGGTCGGCCAGTTCGGCGGTGTCGGTGCGGCGCGGGTCGGCCACGATCAGCTTCATGCCGGGGTTCTTCTGGCGCGCTTCTTCGATGCGGCGAAACAGCACCGGGTGGGCAAAGGCCGTGTTGCTGCCGACGATGAACAGGCATTGCGCGTGGTTCACGTCGTCGTAGCAGGCCGGTGGCGCGTCGGCCCCCAGCGTGAGTTTGTAGCCCGCCACCGCGCTGCTCATGCACAGGCGCGAGTTGGTGTCCACGTTGTTGGTGCCGATCAGCCCTTTGGCCAGCTTGTTGAAAACATAGTAGTCCTCGGTCAGCAACTGGCCGCTGAGGTAGAAGCCCACGGCGTCAGGACCGTGTTGGGTGATGGTCTGAGCGAAGCGCTCGGTGGCCAGGTCCAGTGCCGCGTCCCAGCCCAGGGCCACCGGCACCTGGCCGCGCTGCAGCCGCTGCATGGGTTGCAGCAGCCGGGTCTGGCGCGTGATCGCGGGTGTGGCCGTCAGGTGCAGCGTCGTGCCCTTGGTGCAGAGTTTGCCGAAGTTGGCCGGGTGGTCTGGGTCACCGCGCACGCCGGTGATCTGGCCGCCCTCGGTTTCGATGAGCACGCCGCAGCCCACACCACAGTAGGGGCAGGTGGAGCGGGTTGTCTTCACCCCCTCTCCCCCTGGGAGAGGGTGGGGGTGAGGGCTGTTTCCGGAGTGCAATGCCATGGGGAAAGCCCTCACCCTAGCCCTCTCCCAGAGGGAGCGGGGACAAGACACGTCGCGCCGGGCCGGCGATGGGGCGGGTCAGGTCGGTGGCCTGCGTGGCGAGTTCGCTCGCGTCCAGGAACACCTGGCCGTCTTCGACCTTCACCGTGAACTTCGGTGTGCAGCCTTCGTCGGGCGCGGCGGCCTGGCCGGTGCACAGGCCGATGGTCCAGTTGTGCAGCGGGCAGGCCACGCTGGTGCCGAACACGATGCCTTGCGAGAGCGGGCCGCCTTTGTGCGGGCAGCGGTCGAGCAGGGCAAACACCTCGTCCTGGTCGTTGCGGAACACGGCCACGTCCAGGCCCCGGGCGCGTTCGACGCGGCGCGAACCCAGCACCGGGATGTCTTCCACGCGGCAGATGAGTGTCCAGGCGCTGGCGATCATGCTGTGCTCCCTTCGGTAGCGTTGCTGATGGTCTTGATCGGGATGAACTGGCGCGTGTCCACGGCCGCTTCCTTGAAGTCGAACCAGG
This sequence comes from Hydrogenophaga sp., assembly GCF_014773545.1. GTDB lineage: Bacteria > Pseudomonadota > Gammaproteobacteria > Burkholderiales > Burkholderiaceae_C > Hydrogenophaga. Next base: position 38,768 of record NZ_SDDV01000014.1, read on the forward strand.
GATCGGGCTCGCCGTCGAGCGCGAACTGCAGGCGTTCCCACAGCGCCTTGCGTCCGGCGGCGTCGTCCAGGATGCGCTTCTTCACATAGTCCAGACCGACGCGGTTGACGTAGTGCACCGTGCGCTCCAGGTACCAGCCCTCGCTGCGGTACAGCTCCATGAAGGCGCCGGTGTGCTCCATCACCTCTTCGGCGGTCTTGAGTTTCACGAAGAAGTGCGCCACCTCGGTCTTGATGCCGCCGTTGCCGGCCACGTACATCTCCCAGCCCGAGTCCACGCCGATGATGCCCACGTCCTTGATGCCAGCCTCGGCGCAGTTGCGCGGGCAGCCGCTGACGGCGAACTTCACCTTGTGCGGTGCGTACATGCGCCACATCGCGCGCTCCAGGTCCTTGCCCATCTGGGTGCTGTCCTGCGTGCCCATGCGGCACCACTCGGAACCCACGCAGGTCTTCACCGTGCGCAGCGCCTTGGCGTAGGCGTGGCCGCTGGGCATGCCGATGTCTTTCCACACGTTGACCAGGTCTTCTTTCTTCACGCCCAGCAAGTCGATGCGCTGGCCGCCCGTGACCTTGACGGTGGGGATGTTGTACTTGTCCACCGCGTTGGCGATGCGGCGCAGTTCGTCGGCCGTGGTCTCGCCGCCCCACATGCGCGGGATCACGCTGTAGGTGCCGTCCTTCTGGATGTTGGCGTGCGAGCGCTCGTTGATGAAGCGGCTTTGCGGATCGTCCTTGGCCTCTTTGGGCCAGGTGCTGATCAGGTAGTAGTTGACGGCCGGGCGGCAGGTGGCGCAGCCGTTCGGCGTCTTCCAGCCCAGTGCCTTGAAGGTGTCTGCAATGGTCAACAGTTTGTCGTTGCGGATCGCGTCCCGCACGTCCTGGTGGCTGCGATCGGTGCAGCCGCAGATGGCCTTCTTCCTGGGCGTGGCCGAGTAGTCGCCACCGGCGGTGAACATCAGGATCTGCTCGACCAGGCCGGTGCAGGAACCACACGAAGCGCTGGCCTTGGTGTGCTTCTTCACCTCGTCCAGCGTGAACAGGCCTTTGTCCTTGATGGCCTTGCAGATGGTGCCCTTGGTCACGCCGTTGCAGCCGCAGACCTCGTCGCTGTCCTGCATGGCGGCGGCCTTGTTGTGGCCCTGGTGGCCCACATCGCCGATGTTGCTCTCGCCAAACATCAGCTTGTCGCGGATGTCGCTGACGGTGCGGCCTTCGCGCAGCAGCTTGAAGTACCAGCTGCCGTCCACCGTGTCGCCGTACAGGCAGGCGCCGACCAGCTTGTCGTCTTTGATGACCAGCTTCTTGTAGACGCCGCCGAAGGGGTCGCTCATCACGATTTCTTCGGTGCCTTCGCCACCGGTGAAGTTGCCGGCGCTGAACAGGTCGATGCCGGTCACCTTGAGTTTGGTCGAGGTGAGCGAGCCGGTGTAACGGCCGATGCCGAACTCGGCCAGGTGCGTGGCCAGCACCTTGCCCTGCTCGAACAGCGGGGCCACCAGGCCGTAGGCGATGCCGCGGTGCGCCGCACACTCGCCCACCGCGTAGATGCGCGCATCGGTCGTGGTCTGCATGGTGTCGCTCACCACAATGCCTTTGTTCACGTGCAGGCGCATCGACTCGGCCAGCGCGGTGTTGGGGCGGATGCCCACGGCCATCACCACCAGATCGGCTGGCAGCTCGGTGCCGTCCTTGAAGCGGATCCTTCCCACCCGTTCGGGCTGAGCCTGTCGAAGCCCTGCAGGCCCTTCGACAGGCTCAGGGCGAACGGCGGGGAGCAAGGCATCAGTCTGCGCACCCATCAGGAACTTCATGCCGCGCTCTTCCAGCGACTTCTGCAGCAGCTTGCCTGCCACGGCGTCGAGCTGGCGCTCCATCAGCCACGGCGCGACGTGCACCACGCTCACGCTCATGCCGCGCTTCATCAGGCCGTTGGCCGCTTCCAGGCCCAGCAGGCCGCCGCCAATGACCACGGCGTGTTGGTAGGTGGCGGCGGCGTCGATCATGGCCTGCGTGTCGGCGATGTCGCGGTAGGCCAGCACGCCTTGCAGGTCCTTGCCGGGAAGCGGCAGGATGAAGGGGTTGGAGCCGGTCGCCATGATCAGGCGGTCGTATGCGGCCGACACGGCCTCGCCATTGGGCCCCACCGCGTGCACCACGCGCTTGACGCGGTCCACCTCAGTCACCTTGTGGCCCGCATGCAGGGTGATCCCGTGCTCGGTATACCAGCTCCAGTCGTTCAACACGATCTCATCCAGCGTCTGCTCACCGGCCAGCACCGGAGAGAGCAGGATGCGGTTGTAGTTGGGGTGCGGCTCCGCGCCAAACACGGTGATGTCGTAGAACTCGGGTGCGATCTTCAACAGCTCTTCGAGCGTGCGCACACCGGCCATGCCGTTGCCGACCAACACCAGCTTGCGCTTCACCTTGGGGTTTACTCGCATGTCCATCGTGTTCTCCTCAAAGCATTTTTTCAACGTGCGCCTGGCGGGTGTAGAGAAAGTCGATCACCGCCTTGCGGTACCGCTGGTACTGCGGATCATCGGCCAGTGCCACGCGCCTGCGCGGGCGCGGCAGGTCCACGCTGAGCACCTCGCCGATGGTGGCGGCGGGCCCATTGGTCATCATCACGATCTTGTCGGACAGCAGCACCGCTTCATCCACGTCGTGTGTGACCATGACCACGGTGGCGTGGGTCTGGGTGACGATCTCCAGCAGCTCGTCCTGCAGCTTGGCGCGGGTGAGGGCGTCGAGTGCGCCAAAGGGTTCGTCCATCAGCAGCACCTTGGGTTCCATCGACAGTGCGCGGGCAATGCCCACGCGCTGCTTCATGCCACCCGATATTTCGCCAGGGCGCTTTTGTGCGGCGGCGCTCAGGCCGACCAGGGCCAGTGCGTCTTCGGTGCGCTGCTTCAAGTGGGCTTTGCTTTCGGTGGCGCAGAACACCCGCTCGACCGCCAGGAACACGTTTTCAAAACACGTGAGCCAGGGCAGCAGCGAATGGTTCTGGAACACCACCGCGCGCTCGGGGCCGGGGCCGGCGATTTCGCGGTCGGCGCAGAGCAGCACGCCGCTGGTGGGGGTGGTCAGGCCAGCGATCAGGTTGAGCAGGGTGGACTTGCCGCAGCCCGAGTGGCCGATCAGCGCCACGAACTCGCCCTTGGCGACCGAGAGATTGATGTCGCGCAGCGCCGGGAAATTGCCCTTCCTGGTCTTGAAGGTCTGCTCGACGGTCTGGATGTCGATGTACTTCGTGTTCATGCCTTCACCTCTTCGTAGGTAAACAGGGAAGCCAGCTTGATGAGAGCGAATTCGAGCAGCAGGCCGACGATGCCGATCACGAAGATTGCGATGATGATGTTGGAGACGTTCAAGTTGTTCCACTCGTCCCAGACCCAAAAGCCGATGCCCACGCCGCCGGTCAGCATTTCGGCCGCCACGATGACCAGCCAGGCCGTGCCCACCGCCAGGCGCACGCCGGTCAGCAGGTAAGGCAGCACGGCTGGAAAAAGAATCTTGGTGAAGATCTTCCATTCGCTCAGGTTGAGCACGCGGGCCACATTCAGGTAGTCCTGCGGCACGCGCTGCACGCCCACGGCGGTGTTGATGATCATGGGCCAGATCGAGCAGATGAAGATGGTCCAGATGGCGGCCGGGTCGGCGCTTTTGAACACCAGCAGGCCAATCGGCAGCCAGGCCAGCGGCGAGACCGGGCGCAGCAGGCTGATGAGCGGGTTGAACATGCGCGAGAGGAACTCCGAGCGGCCGATGGCAAAGCCGGCCGGCATGCCGACCAGCGCCGCCAGACCAAAGCCGAGCGCCACCCGCTCCAGCGAAGCCAGCACATTCCAGCCGATGCCCTGGTCGTTGGGCCCGGCATAGTAGAACGGGTCCGAAAACACCTGCAGCGCCTGCGCCCAGGTCTCAAGGGGCTTGGGGATGCCGCTGGCGCTGGTAGCTGCGATCGCTTGCCACACCAGCACCAGCAGGGCCAGACCCAGAACCGGCGGCAGCACCGCCATCCAAAGGCCTTGGAAATCGCGCGTTGGCTTCTTGGGGGCTGCGGCGATCGGAGCGCAGGCGCCCGTGGTTGCGGCGATGCAAGACGAGGCGGGGCCGGCGGCTGGCGTGGCGCTCGCCTCCAGCGGCGAATGAAAAACGGCGGCGACCATGATGGATGTCCTTTCTGTGCAATGAACGAAATGCCTTCAGGGCTGTTTCATGAATTTGCGTTCGCCCTGAGTCCGAACGGCATTTTTTGCCTGGGGATTGAAGTGCCCTTCAACCCATGAGGCCGCGCAAGCACCCTTCGACACACGCAGGCAGAGCCGCCTGCGTTGCCCGCTCGAGGCAGTCGCGCGACGCGCGGCGGCGCCGGATCAGGCCTTGATCGCGAAGCCATCGGCGTACCTCGCGGGGTCTTTGCCATCCCACAGCACGCCGTCCATCAGCGTGCTGCTGCGCATGGGATTCCTGGGCACGCTCACGCCCATGGCTCCAGCCACCGACTTGTAGAGGTCGATCTGGTTGATCTGCCTGGCAATGCCGAGGTAGTCGGGGTGGCTCTTGATCAGGCCCCAGCGTTTGTGTTGGGTCAGGAACCACATGCCGTCGGACAAATAGGGGAAGTTGACTTGACCGCCGTCATGAAACTGCATCGGATGGGCGTCGTCCCAGGTCCTGCCCAGGCCGTTTTGGTAGCGCCCCAGAATGCGCGGCAGAATCACGTTCACATCGGTGTTGACATAGGCACGTGCGGCAATGGTTTGGGCCATCCGGGTTTTGTTCGACAAGCTGGCGTCGATCCACCGGCTGGCTTCGAGCACGGCCATCATCACGGCGCGCGCTGTGTTGGGGTGCTTCCTGACGAACTCGGCCGTCGTGCCCAGCACCTTCTCGGGGTGGTCGCGCCAGATGTCCTGCGTGGTGTTGGCGGTGATGCCGATGCCGTCCATGATGGCGCGGTGGTTCCAGGGCTCGCCGACGCAAAAACCGTCCATGTTGCCCACGCGCATGTTGGCCACCATCTGCGGCGGCGGCACCGTGATCAGGCGCGCACCCGAGAGTGGGTTGATGCCGGCGGCAGCCAGCCAGTAGTTCATCCACATGGCGTGCGTGCCGGTGGGAAAGGTTTGCGCAAAGGTGTAGGTGCGCTTGTTGGCGGCCATGAACTTGGCCAGCGTGGGGCCGTTCACCGCGCCCTGGTCGGCCAGCGCTCTGGACAACGTGATCGCTTGGCCATTTTGGTTCAGGGTCATGAGCACGGCCATGTCCTTCTTGGGGCTTGCGGTGCCCATGTGCACACCGTAGATCAAGCCGTACAGCACGTGGGCCAGATCCAGCTCGCCATTGACCAGTTTGTCGCGCACACCGGCCCAACTGGCTTCCTTGGTGGGAACTATGTTCACGCCGTATTTTTTGTCAAAGCCCAGCACGTGGGCCATCACGACGCTGGCGCAGTCGGTCAGTGGGATGAAGCCGATCTTGACCTCGGTCTTTTCCGGCGCGTCGGAGCCAGCGGCCCACACGCCGCTGTGGCCCAGGGTGGCGAAAAAAGTGGCGGCGGCCGCGCCCTGCCTGATGAAGTCGCGGCGCGCCGTGCCGGCCGCGAGCGAGGCCGCATCGGCCTTGTCGACGGGGGCTGGCTTGGCGTGGTCTGTGCTGGTGCTTTGGGTCATCGTCAACTCCTTGCAAATGAAAAACCGGAACCCCAAACGCAAACGGCGCCCATTGCCAGGCCTGTGTGTTGCAGGCCGACAATAGACGCCGTTGTCCGTGTCTGGGAAGACTGTGGGTACCAAAACCGCCATTGGCTCCGGTGCCTTGGGAACACTTAAGCAGGGACCGTGCCAGGCCTGGGCTTGTCGCGCGTGCCTGATGTCAAGTGCCTGAAATATATAGAAAAATATGGCTTTTGACGCGTGTGCCGGATGCCGTCGGCGGTCTTTTCCGAGCCGCTCCAGTTTGGTGCGTGCACCGCTTGGCGTGCCTGCGTGGCACACAAATTGTGCAGTGCAGCGAAATGGCGTCAGCGTCCGCGCTGGGGCAGCACCTCGGCCATGGCCAGCACCGCCTCGGCCACCTCGACCAGGCGCCGGTTCTGATTCATGGCCATCTGGCGCATGGTTTTGTGGGCTTCGTCCTCGCTGAGATGGCGGTGCGCCATCAGCAGGCCCTTGGCGCGCTCGACGGTCTTGCGTTCGGTCAGGCTGGCGCGCACCGTGTCCAGCTCGTCGCCCATGCTCTGCAGGCGCTGCGCCTGTTCCCGAACCAATTCAAGAATGGAACGCTCCACCTGCGGCCCAAAGACCTGGCTGGGGTGTGTCAGGCCCATGGGCGGAGAATGCGCCGAGCCGCCGTCTTCAAAGAAGTCGGTGCCAGCGCTCGGCTGGGGCGACACGCTGCGCTGCAACTGCTCGAAGTCGGTCAGCTCCTGCTCGGCCACCTGCAGGCGCTGTCGGCACAGGGCCAGCAGCTCAGCCGTCAGTGCGTCTTCCACCGTCTTCATGGCGTCGATGCGGGCGCTGCAGGCGTCGAACCAGGCCTGGCTCTGCCCCGCGTCCAGCAGGTGGCCCGCCGCTGTGGTGCACAGGATGCGGCGCTGGCGCTCCAGCAGGGCCATCTGTTCGGGGCGCTGGGTCAGTTGCCAGGCCGCGCGCAGCGCATCGCTGGCGAAGTCGGCAAACACCTGCAGGCAGCGTTCCTGCGACTCGATCAGGTGCAGCAGCCGCTGCTGGCCTTGCGGGTCGGTGCGCCCGGCGGCGAACTGGGCCGAGCCGGTGGCGCGTTCCTGGCCCGCAAACTCCTTGCCCTGCAAGAAGTTGAACAGTGCGACCAGTCGGCGTGAAATGTCCGGGTCCCAGGCGCTGTCGGCGGCTTCAAACACCACCGCCAGCAGCGCGCTGATGAGGCGAATGTAGGCGGCCGTGGCGCGAGCCGCGTTCCAGGTCTGGGTTTGCACCCGTTCGCGCAGACGGGGCAGGGCGCTCAGGCCCTGTAGGGCGTAGGCGATGCGGCCAAACAGGCGGGCCCGGCTGCCGCTTGGCGCGGCTTCGGTGTCCAGGCGGTCCAAGCTGTCCAGTACCTGGGCCTGTAGCGCCTCGGACTGTGCCACCTGCGCATCGCGCTCGGCCGCCCAGCGCTGGCCCAGTGAGGCCAGGTACAGGTTGGACAAGCCGCGCTCGCGCTGCAGTGCGTGCACCAGGTGGCCGGCGGCGTCCAGCAGCGCGCTGGTGAGCGCGAGCTGGCGCAAACCGGCGATTTCGCTGCGCTTGGCGGCGATGAGGAAGCAGAGGGCCGATTTCATGGGGTATTCTCACATCCGCGGGGCAGGCGCTTGCATGGCCCAAGCAAAAGACATGCCGAGTCGTTTGCGGGGCCTGTTGCGGGCGGAGCAGACAGGGCGGTTCAGGACAGATTTCTCTGCCCAGGCAGGCCGATCACGCGATGCTCGGAAAAACCCAATATTTCGCTCGATTGCTGGTGTGGCGTTGCGCGCTTGCTGGGACACAAATAAAACCGATGGGTTTTTGACCCTGATGAGGAGCACAAGTCACAGCCATAGTGCACCTATGGCACGCAGTTGCAACGACAGCAGGAGCGAAAAGACGCGGTTTTTATGTTCCAGATGGCGTGCCAAACTACACTGGCAGCGCGTGCCTCAATTCAAACCCACTCAGGAGACTTTTGTCATGGCCATTTATGAACTCGATGGTGTCAGCCCCAGCGTGGCCGAGACGGCCTGGGTGGCGGAAAACGCCCAGGTCGTCGGCCGCGTGGTGCTGGGCGAAGACAGCAGCGTGTGGTTTGGCGTCACGGTGCGCGGCGACCTTGACACCATCACCATCGGGCGCGGCAGCAACATTCAGGACGGCAGCGTGCTGCACGCCGACGACGGCATTCCGCTGACCATTGGCGAGCGCGTTACCGTCGGGCATCAGGTCATGCTGCACGGCTGCACCATTGGCGACGAATCGTTGATAGGCATTGGTGCGGTGGTGCTCAACGGCGCCACAATCGGCACCAACTGCCTGGTCGGCGCCGGCGCCTTGGTGACCGAAGGCAAAGAATTTCCCGACGGCTCCCTGATTCTGGGCAGCCCGGCACGTGCGGTGAAAACCCTCAGGCCAGAACAAATCGAGCTGCTGCGCCAGAGCGCGCTGCATTACATCGAAAACGCGCGCCGCTACCGGCGCGGTTTGAAGAGAGTGGACTCCTGAATCCGTGACCTCGATTTCAACCCACGCCCAACGGGCTCGAAATTGAGGTCGGAATCAGGAATTTGTATTCGATGCGCGGGTTCCACTGGAGCAGCAGATCGACCCGGCGGCCCAGCCGCGCCGCTTGGGCCAGCGTCTGCGTGATCGGGTGCTGCGAGCAAAAGCCCGAGTCCGCACGCAGCAGCAAGGGCGCCGCGCTCACCGCGCAGGCCGTGCCCAGCGCGCACTCGACGCTGTACTCGCTCTCACGGGCGCTGCGCTGGCGGCCCGCGCGCAAGTCCAGCTCCAGGCAGTAGCCGCGTGTGCCCAGGCGCAGCGCGATGGGGCAGCAGCCGTCCACCCAATCCACCGAACTTAAGCTGGTACAATCCGCAAGCCTTTGATTTTGTTTGATTGTCTTTCTAGGCTGGCATGAATTCTGCCTCAATACTGTGATTTTGCGCAGTACATTCTGACCGATTTTTCCGATCACCTGCACAGTCCGGCCTTTGCCGAGATGGCCCGCAGCCCCGATCACCCCCAGGCCTTCACCCGCGCCCGCAAGCTGCCTCTGCCCACCCTCCTGGGCGCCCTGCTGCGCTTTTGCGGCGCCAGCGTGCAAAGCGAACTCGACGCTTGCTTCGCCAGCCTGCGCACCCACGGCAATGGGGGCACATCCACACGAGGACGCAAGGCAGGACGGCGACCACAGCATAATACGCGCCATGGATTGCACCAAAACTTTGCAGATGCGCATCAAGGACAAGCACGCCAGCGTGCGGTGTGAGAGGGCGCGCGAGGTCAACCAGGTGTGGAACCACGTCAACGCCATCTTTGAGCTGCGTGCCGGTTCGTTCAGTGAAGACAGCCGGGGCCGCTGGTATCGCAGCCACGAGCAAAGGCTGGGAATTGCACAGCGTGCCAGAAAGAAAAAGTGCGCCCGTGCCATCCACGCCAAAGTCAAGAACCTGCGCAAAGACGAACTGCACCCGTTCAGCAGCGCACCGGTGAAAACCAACGCCGCCATCTTCGTGGGCGACGTGGCCAGTGCCAAGCTGGTCAAAACCAAGATGGCCAAGAGCACGCTGGACGCGGGCTGGGCCATGCTCAAGACGATGTTGGAATACAAGAGCGATCAGGCCGGTATCGTCTTCGAGGTAGTTGAACGAAAACCACACAACCCAGACTTGTTCGTGCTGCGGGGTCATTCCCGCCAGCAGTCCGAAAGGTAGAGCAGGTTTGCGAATAAGAGAATGGGTTTGCAGCGAATGTGGCACGGCACGCGACCGGGACACAAACGCAGCCAAAAACATTCTCGCGGCGGGATATCGTCGTCTGGCAGCAGGAATCACCTTCTCTTTAGGGCGGTGAGGATGTCAAGCCTCAGCAGTACCGCATGTGCGCCTAACGGGCATGACTTTGAAAGGCGCCCCAAAAAATGAAAGTCCTGCCCGTTCTCCCTCACCCCCAACCCCTCTCCCGCACGCGGGAGAGGGGAGCGAAGTGAGTCGCGGCCCGACTTTCACAGTAAAGGACAATCTCGGTTTAACCACCTTTCTTGCCCCGATCCCATCCCGATGCAAACGTTTTCTTTCTCTCCCTTCAACGAATACCTGCGCGATTTGCAGCAGCGCATCACCACCTGCGTGGCCGCACTCGACGGCGGTGAGTTCTTGACCGACCTGTGGCAGAAAGACCCGGGCGAGACGCTGCAAGGCCAGGGCGTGACGCAAATTCTGGAAGGCGGCGCGCTGTTCGAGCGCGCCGGCTGCGGCTTCTCGCACGTCAGCGGTGCGCGCTTGCCCCCTGCGGCCACCCAGCACCGGCCCGAATTGTCGGGGGCGCCGTTTGAGGCCATGGGGGTGTCGCTGGTGTTCCACCCGCGCAACCCTTACGTGCCCACCGTGCACATGAACGTGCGCATGATTGCTGCCAGACCGGCCAGCGGCGCGCCGGTGTGCTGGTTTGGCGGCGGCATGGACCTGACGCCTTATTATGGCTTTGAGGAAGACGCGCAGCACTTTCATCGAACATGCCAAAACGCACTGGAGCCGTTCGGCGTCGACAAATACCCGCGCTTCAAAAAGTGGTGCGACGAGTATTTCTTCCTGAAGCACCGCAACGAGCAACGTGGCATTGGCGGCGTTTTTTTTGATGACTTTTCCGAACTCGGTTTCGACGGCGGCTTTGCCATGACGGCTGCCGTGGGCGACGCTTTTCTCGCTGCTTACTTGCCCATCGTCGAGCGGCGCAGGCAGCTCGCGTATGGCGAGCGCGAGCGCGACTTTCAGCTCTACCGGCGCGGGCGCTACGTCGAATTCAACCTGGTTTGGGACCGCGGCACGCATTTCGGACTGCAGTCGGGCGGGCGCAGCGAATCGATTCTGCTCTCAATGCCGCCGCTGGCAAGCTGGTCTTACCGGCGCAAGACCGAAAAGGGCACGCCGGAAGACCGGCTGCAGCAGGAATTTCTGGTGCGCAGGGAATGGGTTTGATGACCCAGACCGCCGCTGCAGCAAAGCCGCGACTGCTGCGGGTCGGCGTGTTCGGCGGCGCTTTCGACCCGCCGCACTGGGCGCACCGCACGCTGGCCGAAGTGGCACTCAAGCAGCTCGAACTCGACGTGCTGCACGTCTTGCCGACCGGCCACGCCTGGCACAAGGCGCGCGTGCTGTCGGCGGCCGAACACCGGCTGGCGATGTGCCAACTGGCGTTCGGGGATCTCCCGAAAACCCGCATCGACACGCGCGAAATGCGCCGCCAGGGGCCCAGCTACACCGCCGACACGCTGCACGAACTCGCCAGCGAATACCCGGGGGCGCAGTTGTTTTTGCTGCTGGGTGCAGACCAGTTGCAGGCATTCAAGAGCTGGATGCGCTGGCCTGAAGTGCTGCAACAAGCCAGCTTGGCGGTGGCCGACCGCGCGACCAATGTCGGCGCCGACGCGGCGCTGGCGTCGGGACAGGTCATTGACCTCTCAAATACCGATCTGCCGTTCGAGCGACTCCTCATGCCCTTGCAAAACATCAGCGCCACAGCGGTGCGCGCCCGGGTTGGACAGGCGCTCAGCCGCAGCGGCGCACTGGAAGTGCTGGTGCCGCAGGCCGTCGCAAGCTATATTTCACTCCATAACCTCTACCAGAATCCTACATGAGCGAAATCACAGCCAAAAGAGACATCCAAAAACTTCAGCGCGCCATCGTCGATGGGCTCGAGGACGTCAAGGGGCAGGACATTGTGGTTTTCAACACGGCCGAGATCTCGCCGCTGTTCGAGCGCGTGATCGTGGCCAGCGGCAGCTCGAACCGCCAGACCAAGGCGCTGGCCGCCAGCGTGCGCGACGCGGTTCGTGAAGCGGGTTTTGACAAACCGCGCATCGAAGGCGAAGAAAACGGCGAGTGGATCATCGTCGACTGCGGCGCCGCGGTGGCGCACGTGATGCAGCCGGTGATTCGCCAGTACTACCGGCTGGAAGACATCTGGGGCGGCAAGCCGGTGCGCCTCAAACACGGAGCCGAAAAGCCGGTGCCGCCGCTGGATAGACCGGCGGGCAAACCTCGCTCCAAGAAAGACGGCGTGAACGTGCCAGCCGTGCCGGCGAAAACCGTGGCGCGCAAACGGGCGCAGTCGGCCAGCCAGACGGAAGCTTTGGCCGGCACAATCAAAGCAAAACCCAAGACCGCCATCAAAGCCCGTACCGCCGGGGCTGAAGGCGCGGCAGTCAAAAATGTCAGTGTCAAAAAAACCATGACGACGCAGACCGGCGACGGCGCGCCGACCAAGCCCAAGCTGAAGACGCTGGTGGTCAAACCGCGCGCCGCAGCCAAACCGGCCGGCCCAGCCAGCGCCAAAACGCCCGCCAAGACGCCGGCTACAAAGCGGACGAAGAAACCGGTTAAGCAAGCGACTTGAGGCGCGCCGCCAAATCTGCTGCGGCCGCAGCGCAGCGGCCAGCGCTGGCGCTGCAGCCACCCGCGGCTGCCGATACACGAACTCCGTCTCCATGGTCAACAAACCCCCGAGCGATTATTCCGAGGCGTCGATCCGCGTCCTCAAGGGTCTGGAGCCGGTCAAGCAGCGTCCGGGCATGTACACCCGCACCGACAACCCGCTGCACATCATCCAGGAGGTGCTGGACAACGCGGCCGACGAAGCCTTGGCCGGGCACGGCAAAAAAATCAAGGTCACGCTGCACCGCGACGGCTCGGTCAGCGTAGAGGACGACGGACGCGGCATCCCGTTTGGTCTGCATCCGGAAGAAAACGCGCCGGTGATCGAACTGGTGTTCACCCGGCTGCACGCCGGCGGCAAGTTTGACAAAGGCCAAGGCGGCGCCTACAGCTTTTCCGGCGGCTTGCACGGCGTGGGTGTCTCGGTCACCAACGCCTTGTCGAGCCGGCTCGAAGTCAGCAGCTACCGCGAGTCGCGGGTGGCGCGGCTGGTGTTTGAGGCCGGCGAGGTGACCCAGCCGCTGCTGCTGACCGAGCGCGCACCGGGAGACCGCAAACAAGGCACCACGGTGCGCGCCTGGCCGGCGGCCAAATATTTCGACTCGCTTGTCCTGCCGATAGCCGAACTGACCCATCTGCTGCGCAGCAAAGCGGTGCTGATGCCGGGAGTCAGCGTGACGCTGGCCAACGAGACCACGCAAACCTCGCAAACCTGGATATTCAAAGGCGGCTTGCGCGACTACGTGCAGCAATCCTTGTCGGCCGAGCCACTCATTCCCTTGTTTGAAGGCGAGGCAAGCGTAGGCAGCGGGCACGACACGTTCGCCCCGGGCGAGGGTGCGGCCTGGTGCGTTGCCTTCACCGAAGACGGCCCGCTGGTGCGCGAGAGCTACGTCAACCTCATTCCCACCAGCGCCGGCGGCACACACGACAGCGGCCTGCGCGAGGGATTGTTCCAGGCCGTCAAAGGATTCATTGAACTGCACGCGCTGCTGCCCAAGGGCGTCAAGCTGCTGCCGGAAGACGTGTTTGCGCGTGCCAGCTACGTGCTGTCGGCCAAAGTGCTGGACCCGCAGTTTCAGGGTCAAATCAAGGAGCGGCTGAACTCGCGCGATGCACTGCGCCTGGTGGCCAGTTTTGTGCGCCCGGCGCTCGAACTCTGGCTCAACCAGCACGTCGAGCACGGCAAAAAACTGGCTGAACTGGTCATCAAGGCCGCGCAGACGCGGCAAAAAGCCGGGCAAAAAGTTGAAAAACGCAAAGGCTGCGGCGTTGCCGTGCTGCCTGGTAAACTGACCGATTGCGAAAGCCGTGATCTGGCGCACAACGAGGTGTTTCTGGTCGAGGGCGACTCGGCCGGCGGCAGCGCCAAAATGGGCCGCAACAAAGAATGCCAGGCCGTGCTGCCGCTGCGCGGCAAGGTGCTCAACACCTGGGAAGTCGAGCGCGAGCGGCTGTTTGCCAACAACGAAATTCACGACATTGCGGTCGCCATCGGCGTCGATCCGCACGGCCCGAACGACCAGCCCGACCTTGGCGGCCTGCGCTACGGCAAGGTCTGCATCCTGAGCGACGCCGACGTGGACGGCTCGCACATTCAGGTGCTGCTGCTGACACTTTTTTTTCGGCATTTTCCCAAGCTGATCGAAGCAGGCCATCTGTACGTGGCGCGCCCACCGCTGTTTCGTGTTGACGTGCCGGCGCGCGGCAAAAAGCCGGCCCGAAAAGAGTACGCGCTGGACGAGGGCGAGCTGCACACCATTTTGGACAAAGCGAGCAAAGACGGCGTGCCGCGCGAGAAATGCCAGATCAGCCGCTTCAAGGGTTTGGGCGAGATGAACGCCGTACAGCTCTGGGACACCACGCTCAACCCCGACACCCGTCGCTTGCTGCCGGTGAGCTTGGGCGGTCTGGATTTTTCCGCCACCGCAGACCTGTTGAGCAAGCTCATGGGCAAAGGCGAAGCCGCCGCCCGGCGAGAACTGATGGAGCTGCACGGTGACTCGGTGGAGCTGGATCTGTAGGCGGCACTGAATCGGAATAAATCGGGGTCAGACCCCGATTTTTCTGCACACGAATGCCATTTCGGGTAAACTGCGCAACAGAGGGGCTGCACTGGTTTCGACGTGGGTTCGGACGCGCAGCAGGGCATGTCGAGGTTCTGTCACCTCGTAAATCAGCAGAAAAAAACCAACTGCAAACGACGAACGTTTCGCACTCGCCGCTTAATTGCCGGTGAGCTTTGCAACAGCAGGCCTACAGGCTGGGCAAGGGTTCAGACGGCACAAGCCGCATGAGTCCAGGCTGCAAAGATAATTCAATAGGCTGGCCGGGCGTCGGGTAACTTGGCGCAAGGCGAGATTCAAGGTTGCTGGCAATTTGCATAGCGTGCCGCTGCGCGATGCGAAGAGCGAGACTCAAAACAGACGGCTACACATGTAGAACTGCTCGAAGAAGGCTTGCGGACGGGGGTTCGAATCCCCCCAGCTCCACCAATAACCAGGC
>NZ_SDDV01000015.1 GCF_014773545.1 Hydrogenophaga sp.
GGTCGGCGGCCATGGCCGAGCGCATGAACCGTGATCTGGTGTTTGACCACACCGACGCGGCGCGTGACCTGGGCTTCAAGCCCAGGGGTTTTGCGCTGACGGCAGAGGATGTGCCGCAATGAGCCAGATGGCAGTCATAATGGCCTTGATCGTGATGACCGCGCTGATAGCCTGGGGTGTGGCGGCATGGGTGTGCCACCGCGCCGAGGCGCTGGGCCTGGTGCAATTACCCAATCAGCGGTCTTCCCATGTGCAGCCGACGCCGAGTGGCGGCGGCTTGGGTATGGTGGTGGCCGGCAGCCTTGCCGGTGCGTGCTTGGTGCTGTTCTTTGGCTGGGTGCTCGGTGGCCTGGTGCTGGGGCTTGCTGCCGTGCTGGCTGCGCTGGGGCTGCGCGACGATGTTCACCCTCTGCCTGCACGGGTGCGGTTCGGTTTGCAGGTGCTGGTTTGTGCGGGGTTGCTATTGGCGCTGGGTGATGTGCCCGCCTTGTCCTTGCGCATGGGGCTGCAATTTCAGGTGACCGGTTGGGCCTTGTTTGGGCTGTTGCTGCTGATCGGGGGGTGGTGGATCAACCTGTTTAACTTCATGGATGGCATCGACGGCATAGCCGGGGCGCAGGCGGTGTTCATGTTGCTGGGCGGTGCTGCTTTGTCGGCCTGGGTTTATGCAGATGTGATATCTAACCCGGTTTGGGTGTTGATGTTGTGCGTTGCGGCGGCAACGCTGGGTTTTATGCTGCTCAATTGGCCACCTGCCAAAATTTTCATGGGCGACGTGGGCAGCACGTGGCTGGCGTTCATGGTGTTTGCGCTGGCGCTGCTTTGCGTTCAAGCCGGGTGGTTGAGTTACGCCGCCTGGCTGGTGCTGGCGGCGGTATTTGTGGTCGATGCCAGCGTCACGCTGCTGACCCGCTTGCTGCGCGGCGAGCGCTGGTATGAGGCGCATCGCAGCCATGCCTACCAACGCTTGGCTCGCCGATGGCAGGACGACCGCAAGGCAGGCCACCGCTCGGTCACTTTGCTTGTGGCTGCTATTAACGGCTTGTGGCTTGCGCCTTGGGCCTGGGCCTGTGTGCAATGGCCGGCCGGGTCGGTGGCGTTTGTGCTGGCAGCCTATTTGCCACTGGTGTGGGCGGCCTTGTGGTTGGGTGCCGGCCGGCCCGACCCCTGTTTGCCAGACGATGCGCGCGCAAGGAGCTGACCGCATGCTCCACTTAAAGCTGGCTCTTCCTTTGCTGGCGCTGCCGCGCCCGGTCAAGCGCGCGGCCGCACTGGCGCTGGATGTCTGCTTGATTGTCCTGACCGTTTGGATCGCGTTTTACCTGCGCCTGGATGAGTGGGTGCGTTTGTCCGGTGAGGGTCTGTACCAGCCCATGTGGGCGGTGCTGGCGTCGGGTCTCATTGCCTTGCCGTTGTTTATCACCCATGGCTTTTACCGGGTGATTTTCCGTTACTCGGGCATGACGGCAATGAAGATGGTGCTGCGGGCCTTTGCCCTGTATGCCCTGCTGTATGCCACAGTGGTTGGCGCCATTGGTCTGCCCGGGGTGCCGCGCAGCGTAGGCTTTATTCAGCCCATGCTGCTGCTGCTGGCCGTGGCTGCTTCGCGTGCGCTGGCGCGCTATTGGTTGGGTGGCCTGTACCAAAACATTTTCCGACGCATGAATCTGCCCAGCGCGGTGATCTATGGTGCAGGTCGGGCCGGCAGGCAATTGGCTCAGGCCTTGAGCCACAGCCACGAAATGCAGGTGCTGGCCTTTCTGGATGATGACGAGCGCCTGCACGGCCATGTGCTGAATGGTTTGCCCATACACAGCCCAAGGGACTTGCACGGACTGATTGAGACGCGAGGCGTGCGCACCGTTTTGCTGTCCATACCGTCGTTGCCACGGCAGCGGCGCAATGCCATTCTTGCTGACCTGTGTCCCTTGCGTGTGGCGGTGCGCACCCTGCCCAACCTTAGTGATCTGTCCCAGGGCCGCGTGAGCACGGCCGACCTGCACGAACTGGATGTTGACGACCTGCTGGGCCGCGAGCCTGTGGCGCCCATTCACACGCTGTTGGACAAGAACATTGTGGGCAAGGTGGTGCTGGTGACGGGCGCAGGCGGCTCCATTGGCAGCGAGCTGTGCCGGCAAATTCTGGCCTTGGCCCCGGCCAAGCTGCTGCTGATTGAGCAGAGCGAATTCGCGCTGTACAGCATTCACCAGGAACTGGAGCTCAGGCTCGCGGGCCGCACGGTCTTGCTGCCCTTGCTGGCCTCGGTACAAGACGACGAGCGCTTGCGCGAGATCATGTCCACCTGGCACCCGGATACGGTCTACCACGCTGCCGCCTATAAGCACGTGCCGCTGGTAGAGCACAACCCGGCCGCTGGCATCAAGAACAATGTGCTGGGCACGCTGCGCACCGCTCAGGCCGCTGCTGAGCACGGTGTGGCCAACTTTATGCTCGTCAGCACCGACAAGGCCGTGCGCCCGACCAACATGATGGGCGCCAGCAAACGCCTGGCCGAAATGGCCTTGCAGGCCTTGGCAGACACCGGCACCGGCACCAAGTTCAGCATGGTGCGCTTTGGCAACGTGCTGGACTCTTCGGGTTCGGTGGTGCCCAAGTTCCGCCAGCAGATTCGCGATGGGGGGCCTGTCACGCTCACACACCCCGAGGTGACACGCTACTTCATGTCCATTTCCGAGGCGGCGCAACTGGTCATTCAGGCCGGTGCCATGGCCAAGGGCGGCGACGTGTTCGTGCTCGACATGGGCCAGCCCGTCAAGATCATGGACCTGGCCCGGCGCATGGTCGAGCTCTCGGGTCTGACCGTGAAGGACGAGCACCACCCCGAGGGAGACATTGGCCTGGAGGTGACTGGTCTGCGCCCTGGCGAAAAGCTTTTTGAGGAGCTGCTCATCGGCGTTGATCCAAAACCCACCGATCACCCCCGCATCATGAAGGCGCACGAGGAATTCATGCCCTGGGCCGAGTTCAAAGAACATTTAAAGGTTCTGGAATTGGCCCTGAACATGAATGACGTGGGCGCGATCCGCCTGATGATGCGGCGGATGGTGGGCAGCTACACCCCGAGCGACGACATTGTGGACTGGGTGTACCTGGAGCAGAATGCTCAAGCCGCGGCGCTTGCATGAAGGCCGACGTTCATGACGGCGTCTGCCATGAGCGACACGCTGGCTTGGCAGACTCGGCATCTCAAGACGACCAATGTACGCTTGGCGAACCGCTAGGTGCTGTGTTTCGCACGATGTGTGCAGGCACTTGCTTGGTGCGCAAGGCTTGGTGCGGCTGGCGGGGATCACAAATCAAGCTGCAACCCGCATAAATACCAGGTTCTAACAAACTGAATTTACAGACTACCGCCAAAAGTACCGCTTTTTTTCAAAGTGTCGCCCCTTGTGGGAATTTTGACACGCCTTGATTCTAGGTGAAGCATCCCGAATCACCCCAAAACAGAACCAACCCATGCCCGTTTAGCGTAAACTGCAACCTATCATTTTGACAGGAGTCGGTTGGGTAAACCCGTCCAACCACCAGCTTGAACGGCACATCCGGCAATCATCGGCAGAGAGTTCCAACGTGGCCTTTGTCAAACACGCGTGGGGCCAAATGCGTGCTCGCCATGTGAACCAAGCGATGGTGATGGAGGTACTGCGCATGGGGCGCATGCACATACCGCCAGAACCGGACATTCGCTTCAGCGGCCTGAAATGCCGCATGGAACACTTTGTGTCGGGCATGAACGTGGCGGTGGTGGTTGCGGTGGAATACCCGGGACCTGACCTCACGGTGGTGACCGTCATTGATATAACGAAAGGCTAACTATGTACCACTACACCGACGGCGGGCTGCGCAATGTGTGGCTGGCCAATGGCTTTGAAATCAAAAAAACACCGTTTGGCGATGCAGTGACGTTCCACGACAGCGACGGCCTCACACAAGCCATCTGCCAAGCATTGGCGGGAAAAATCGGCATCCTCACGGGCGTTGAGCTGCGCTACATCCGCAGCGCAGGCATGGGACTGTCGCAGCCCGCGCTGGGCAAGCTAATGGGCATCGACGGCCAATCCATCGCCCGTTGGGAAAAATCCGGTAAGGTGCCTCGTTGGGCCGACAAACTGGTGCGACTGCTTTATGCCGGTCACGCCCAAGGCAATGAACCCATTTGCCGCGTGATAGAACGCATCAAGACAGTAGAGCGCATCGTTAAACAGCGCATCGTGGTGCAAGAGGATCGCGGGCACTGGACGCCCAGCGTGCAGGAAAGCGCTGACACCATTGCTGCCTGACTGGTTGGCGT
This sequence comes from Hydrogenophaga sp., assembly GCF_014773545.1. Taxonomy (GTDB): domain Bacteria; phylum Pseudomonadota; class Gammaproteobacteria; order Burkholderiales; family Burkholderiaceae_C; genus Hydrogenophaga. The sequence continues at coordinate 4,313 of NZ_SDDV01000015.1, forward strand.
GAAGTAGTGAGCCAGCGTATTCCGGGCGTGAGCAGATACCAAATTTGTAGCAAAAACAAACAACCAAGCCGCGCGGGCTGAGGGAGCCCCCACGGGGGCGGACGGGCAGACCAGCGCGCAGGGCTGATGCCGCGCAGCGGCGAAGCACAAGGGTGGGCGGGGGCACACACCACATGACTGGCCGTAGGCCACTGACCAATGCACAGGTGCCACGACAACCACAAGGGCGCGCAGACGGCGGCGCGTAGGGCGTGCCAACGACCGGGAAGCGCCGACGGCTGTGCGACCGACTCCAGCGAAGGCCACTTTGCATAACGCCTGTCAGTGCCATAGAACTCCTTTTGGCGGTATGTGGGTTTGCAGAATCTGCAAGTACCGCCAAATATGCTACTTCTTTGGCGGTATGTCATGTTACCGCTTGAAACCCTATGAGGCAAAGAAAAACCCGCTGTAGCTCTAAGCAACGCGGGTTTTGAGGTGTAGTGACACGTCCTAAAACGGTCGAATGGTGCGGCTGGCGGGGATCGAACCCACGACCCTTGGCTTCGGAGGCCAATACTCTATCCACTGAGCTACAGCCGCAGCGCTGGATGCAGCCACGCATTCTCGCACAAAGCGGCCCTCAGGCGCCTGGGCGCAGTGCGCGGCGGCACTGCACCGCTTCGGCCACGTGGCCCACGCCGACGCCGTGCGCTGCAGCCAGGTCGGCAATGGTGCGTGCCACGCGCAGCACGCGGTGGGTGCTGCGCGCACTCCAGCCAAACCGGGTTGCGGCGCTGTGGAGAAACTGCAGCGCTGCCGCATCGGCATGCACGTGTTGTTCCAGCAGCAAACCCGCCAGCGCCTGATTGGAATGACCTTGGCGCGCCTGGGCGCGCTGGCGCGCGCTGCACACGCGCTCGCGCACCAGCGCGCTGGACTCTGCGGCGCCGCTGCGCAGCAATTCTTCGGGCTGCAGGGTCGGTACCTCGATGTGCAGGTCGATACGGTCAAGCAGCGGCCCACTGAGCCGGCCCTGGTAGCGCGCAATCTGCTCAGGCGTGTCGCGGCAAGCCTTGCTAGGATGTCCAAGAAAGCCGCAGGGGCAGGGATTCATGGCGGCTATGAGCTGGAAGCGGGCCGGAAATTCGCTTTGCCTGGCCGCGCGCGAAATGCGGATCATCCCGTTTTCCAATGGCTCGCGCAGGGCTTCGAGCGCCGCACGCGCAAATTCGGGAAATTCATCCAGGAACAACACGCCATGGTGCGCAAGCGATATTTCTCCTGGCCGCGGCGGCGAACCACCACCGACCAGAGCCACCGCACTGGCGCTGTGATGGGGTGCGATGGTCGGGCGCTGACCCCAGCGCTCGAGGCTAAAGCGTCCGGCCAGCGAGCTCACGGCTGCTGATTCGAGTGCTTCGCTGCTGCTCATGGCTGGCAGCAAGCCGGCAAAGCGCTGCGCCAGCATCGACTTGCCCGAACCCGGCGGGCCTACCAGCAAGAGGCTGTGGCCGCCGGCAGCGGCAATTTCCAGCGCCCGGCGCGCACCTGCTTGGCCTTTGACGTCGGCCAAGTCGGCATAAACCGGCGCCTGGGCGTTCGGTGCCACTGTCAACTGCTGCCAGCCAGCGTCTGCGCCAGCAGGCGGGTCTGCGGCGCCCGCCTGCTCAGGCAGGAAGCGCGCCACCACGTCGAGCAGGTGGCGCGCACGGTAGACCTGCGCCTGCGGTACCAGCGCGGCTTCTTCGGCGCTGCCACACGGCAGCACCAGGCGCAGCGGCAACGGGTGCGCTTGCTGGTTTTTTTCGGCGTCACGGTGCAAAGCCAGGCTCATCGCCAGCGCTCCACGCACTGGGCGCAATTCGCCGCCCAGTGAGAGTTCGCCGGCAAATTCCCAACCCTGCAGCCGAGCGGTGCTGATTTGGCCACTGGCGGCCAAAATACCGAGCGCAATCGGCAGGTCGAAGCGGCCCGAGTCTTTGGGCAGATCGGCCGGGGCCAGGTTGACGGTGATGCGCTTGTTGTTGGGAAAGTCCAACCCGGCATTGGCAATTGCCGAGCGCACGCGCTCGCGCGCTTCCTTCACCTCGGTGTCGGCCAGTCCTACCAGCGTAAAACTGGGCAAGCCATTGGCTAAGTGCACCTCCACTTGCACCGGCCGCGCCTCCAAGCCAAGCAAGGCCCGGCTGTGTACCCGCGACAGACTCATGCGATCAAGCCCCTTTTTTGGTGCGCATACCCACAGACCAGTTTTTGTCGACCAATGATGCACTTGTTTGGTGCGTCGCACCAAGACGTAACAAACCACCGGTTGCAGCGCTGGTCTTGATCATGACACAGACCGCGTTGACAGTCCGACTTGAGAACTGGGAGCCTGAGGAGCTGACAGACAGGCTTCCCATCTTACGGGGTGGGTTGCAGCAGATGAAAACCAGACGACGCCAATATCTGGCACGGTTCATGCTAACCAAGCCAGTGCTTGCTTTCGTCCCCTCGTCGTAGCAACGGTCTGGGCCTCTGTCTTATTGTTTCAAGGAATCTGAACATGAAAATGGTTACCGCCATCATCAAACCGTTCAAGCTGGACGAGGTGCGCGAAGCACTCTCTGGCATGGGCGTGCAAGGCATCACAGTCACCGAGGTGAAGGGTTTTGGCCGCCAAAAAGGGCACACCGAGTTGTATCGCGGCGCCGAGTACGTGGTCGATTTTCTGCCCAAGGTGAAGATCGAGGCCGCCGTGGGCGAAGAGTTGGTCGAGCGTGTCATAGAGGCCATCGAAGCAGCGGCACGCACCGGCAAAATCGGAGACGGCAAGATTTTTGTCACCTCGCTAGAGCAGGTGGTGCGCATACGCACCGGTGAAACAGGCAAGGATGCGCTTTGAGCGCAGCCCCTGAGTCGCACACGTCAAGAAAGATCAAGATCATGAAAAAATTCTTAGCCAAATTGTTTCTGGGCCTGGGCCTGGCCCTGGGCGGCCTGGGCGCCATGGCACAGACCGTCCCTGCCGAGACCGCGCCGCTTGCCGAGACCGCGCCGCTTGTTGCCGCGCCCGCCGTCGAAGCCACTCCCGCTTTGGCCGCGCCCGACGCCCCTGCCCTTGCAGCACCCACGCTGGTCGTTGAGCCGGCGCCAGCGGAGGCTGCACCCACCGTGGACAAGGGCGATGTGGCCTGGATGATGATTGCCACGGCTTTGGTCATCATGATGATCATTCCCGGCCTGGCCATGTTCTATGGCGGCATGGTGCGCAGCAAGAACATGCTGTCGGTCTTGATGCAGGTAATGACCGTGTTCTCGCTCATCATGGTGCTGTGGGTGCTGTACGGCTACAGCCTGACCTTCAGCGGTGAGGGGCTGATCATCGGCAATCTGGACAAGGTATTCCTGCTGGGAGTCACGCCCGATTCGCTCGCCGCCACCTTCACCGCTGGCGTGATGATTCCCGAATTCATCTTCATCGCTTTTCAAGCCACCTTTGCCGGCGTCACCTGCGCACTGATTGTGGGTGCGTTTGCCGAGCGCATGAAATTCAGTGCCGTGCTGTTGTTTTGCGCTCTGTGGTTCACCTTCAGCTACATCCCAATCGCGCACATGATCTGGGGCGCCGGCGGCTACTTGTTTGAAAAGGGCAAGCTCGACTTTGCCGGTGGTTCGGTGGTTCACATCAACGCGGCCATTGCCGGCTTGGTGGGTGCTTACATGCTGGGCAAACGCATCGGTTATGGCAAGGAAGCCATGACGCCGCACAGCCTGACGCTGACCATGTTGGGTGCTTCGTTGCTGTGGGTGGGTTGGTTTGGCTTCAACGCCGGCTCCAACCTGGAAGCCACGGGGGGTGCCACGCTGGCTTTTATCAACACGCTGGTGGCCACCTCGGCTGCGGTGCTGGCCTGGTGCATCGGTGAGGCCTTGTTCAAAGGCAAGGCCTCGATGTTGGGTGCGGCGTCCGGCGCTGTGGCAGGTCTGGTGGCTATCACGCCGGCTTGTGGTTATGTCGGCCCTATGGGCGCCATTGTGATCGGACTGCTGTCTGGCTTCCTGTGCCTGTGGGGTGTCAATGGATTGAAGAAGATGCTGGGCGCCGATGACTCGCTGGATGTCTTTGGCATCCACGGTATCGGCGGCATTCTCGGCGGCTTGCTGACCGCGGTTTTTTCGGCCGCTTCGCTCGGAGGCATCAAGGGCGGTGATTACGCCATCGGCAGCCAATTGATGGTGCAGGCCGAAGGCATCGTCATCACCTTGGTCTGGTCTGGCGTGGTGGCCTTCGCCGCCTACAAGGTAGTCGATTTGGTACTGGGTCTGCGAGTCTCGGAAGAAGCCGAACGCGAAGGTCTGGACATCAGCTCGCACGGCGAATCGGCCTACTCACGCTGAGTTTTTATGCTCCACGCGGGGCCGTGTGCAAGCTTAGAGCTGCACGCGGCCCAGCGATTCACCCGCGCTACCCAGTGTCGAACTTTGGGAACGCGGGTTTTTTGCTTGCGCCAGCGGCACGAAACCGCGCAGAAAAAGCCTATCGGGCAGTTAATATGGCGGTCATGATTGCAAGCTCAACCGATCGCCCTGAGCCTTTGATTGATCAAGTCCGCGCGGCAGCGGCCAGCCGCTCGCCGCTGCGCATCGTCGGGGGCAACAGCAAATCTTTCTACGGCCAAGCTACGCCGGGTCAGGTGCTCGATACCCGCCTCTGGCGCGGCATCACCAGCTACGAGCCAAGTGAGCTGGTGGTCACAGCGCGCGCCGGCACGCCGCTGGTTGAACTGGAAGCGCTGCTGGCTACACAAGGCCAATATCTGCCCTTCGATCCACCGCATTACGGCCCTGACAGCACCGTTGGCGGTATGGTTGCTGCTGGACTGTCCGGCCCAGCGCGCGCCAGTGTGGGCAGCGTGCGTGACTTCGTGCTCGGGGTGCAACTTATCAACGGCAGCGGCGAGTGGCTGACTTTTGGCGGTCAGGTGATTAAAAATGTCGCCGGCTACGACGTCAGCCGCCTCATGGTCGGCTCAATGGGAACGCTGGGCGTAGTCACCGATGTCTCGCTCAAGGTGCTGCCGCTGCCGCTGGCCGAGGCCACACTGGTGTTTTCTCTACCCCAGCACGAAGCGCTCGAACAGTTGCACCGCTGGGGCGCCCAGCCGCTGCCACTCAACGCCAGTTGCTGGGTCCGGGACGCCAGCCAGCCGGACGCGCCCGAACTCTTGTTCGTGCGCCTGCGCGGTGCACGGGCAGCGGTGCAGTGGGCTGTTGATCGCATCTGCCGTGAAGCCGGTGGTGGGCAGCGCATAGACAATGCCCAGGCTGGGGCCGATTGGGCCGCCTGCGCCGATCAGCGTTTGCCTTTTTTTAGACCTGCGCAGCTTGAGTCAGCCGATCAGACGGATCGCTCGCTGTGCCTGTGGCGCCTGTCGGTGCCGGCCACGGCGCCCGTATTGCACTTGCCCGGTCCGCTGGCGGCAGCGCCGCAGATGATCGAGTGGCACGGTGCGCAACGCTGGCTCTGGGCCTCTTTTTCTGCAGCGGCCGAGTTGCGCGCTGCTGCTGCCGCAGTAGGCGGCCACGCTTGCTTGTTTCGCGCTGGCGCCGACGGCGCAGCCGACGTGCCGCGCTGGGACCGCCAAAGCCCCACACTGGCGGCCATAGAGCAGCGCTTGCGCGCTTGCTTCGACCCATTCAGCATTTTTAACCCGGGCCGCATGATTTGAACCCGGCGCTTTCGCAGGGGCGATAGGCCTGATTTTCACCAGCAGTTTGCACGTACCAGGAGTTTGCATGATCCAGCATATTTTCACCGTTCATGGAATGACCTGCAGCCATTGCGAAAAAGCAGTCATCGACGCCATTCGCAAGCTCGATCCGCAGGCCCAGGTGCGGATCGAGCGCACGCAAAACCGGGTCGAGGTGGATAGCGAGCTCGCGCGCGAGACATTGCTGGCTGCAATTGAGGAGGAAGGCTATCGGGTGGCGGCATGACTGCACGACAGCCTGCCTTTTGTGATATGGTGCCCAAGATTTTCAAGCCAAATGGCTTGATATGCGTCAAAATCTGAACCAAATTTGACCGTAAGCTGCCCTGATATGGAATTCGACCTCATCATCATCGGCGCTGGGCCAGCGGGTCTTGGTCTGGCGCGTGCTTTGCGCGGCAGCGCTTTGCGTATTTGTTTGGTCGAACAACAAGCGCTGCACGCGCTGCAGCAGCCTGATTTCGATGGTCGGGAAATTGCGCTCACCCAGCACAGCGCGTCGCTGTTGCGCCAGTTTGGTATCTGGGCGCTGCTGGGCGCGCAGCACATCGCGCCACTGAAAGACGCGCTTGTAATCGACGGTGACCGCGCCTCGGCGCAGGCGCGCATGTGTATCAGCCAGCGCTTGAGTGCTGCGCCCGAACTCGGTTATCTGGTGGGCAACCACCACATCCGCCGTGCCTCTTTTGCGGCCGCCCTGGCCGCTGCCGACGAGCTTGGCGCGCCACCCGAATTGCGCTGTAATGAACGCGTCTGCCATGTGTACAGCGACGCACAGGCCGCCTACGTCAAGTTGGCCAGTGGGCAAACGCTGCGGGCTCGTTTGGTCGTGGCAGCCGATAGCCGCCACTCCTTGAGCCGGCGTGCGATGGGCATTGCGGCCGACATGCACGACTACGGTCGCAGCATGCTGCTGTGCAACATGACGCACGAGCGGGCGCACGATCAAACCGCCTGGCAGTGGTTTGGCCACGGTCAGACGCTGGCTTTGTTGCCCATGAACCCCTGTCCCGAATCCGGCTTGGCGCGTTCTTCGGTCGTGCTCACCTTGCCTCAGCGTGATCTGACGGCTTTGCTGGACTTGCCTGACGACGCATTCAACGCAGCCATGGTGCAGCGTTTTGAGGGACGCCTAGGAGCCATGACGGTGACGAGCAGCCGCCATGTCTACCCTTTGGTCGGTGTCTGGGCGCGCCACTTGGTGGCACAGCGCTTTGCCGTGGTAGGTGACGCCGCAGTAGGCATGCACCCAGTAACCGCACATGGTTTCAATCTGGGTCTGCGCAGCATTGAAACGCTCTCTGGCTTGCTCATCAAGGCCTTGCGCAAGGGACAAGACATCGCTGCGCCTGTTTTGCTCGAGCGCTACCAGCGCCGCCACCAGTGCGACAGCCGTGGCCTGTTTTTTGCCACCCATGCGGTGGCTACGCTTTACACGCGCGAACAGGCGCCAGCGCGCTTGTTGCGTCAGGCTTTGTTGCACCTGGGCGAGCGCTGCACACCCTTCAAGCGTGCCTTGGCTGCCAGCCTGACTGGTTGAACCGATTTTCATTTTCAAGCGCTAAGCTGGTGCGGTACGCACCACAGCAGATGCAGGCGCTTGTTCTGCCTCGTTCGCTCGCTTTGCAGCAGCGACCATTCATTTTCATTGTTTTTCAGGATTTCTGATGGACAAACACTACCTCAGCCCTTTGTTTCAACCTGAATCGATTGTCATATTTACGGGCAATCCAGATCAAGTCGAACAGCAAACCGCTTGCGCAAACACGCTGTCGCAAGCCTTGCGCGCGCAGCGTTTCAGCGGCACTCTGACTTTTCTGGACATTCATACCAGCGGCACCTTGGCTGATTTGGCCCATACCCGTGCCGATCTGGCCATCATTGCCTTGCCGCCCACGCAAGCAATCGAGGCACTGGAGGTGGCCGGCCGAATCAAATGCCGCGCCGCTTTGGTGTTAGGTGATGGCATTGCGGTTAAGCAGGCAGCGGAACTGCGCCGGGTGGCGCAGTTACACGGCATGTATCTGCTGGGCCCCAACAGCACCGGCTTGCAACGGCCCAGTTGCGGCCTCAACGCCAGTGTGTCCGGGCCCTTGGTCAGCAACGGTTCTTTGGCCCTGGTGTCGCAGTCGGGCGCACTCACGGCTTCCATTCTGGATTGGGCGGGTCAGAACGCGGTGGGTTTTTCCACCGTCGTCACCATTGGCAAAAATGCTGCCGTAGATATCGATCAGGTGCTCGACTTTTTGGCTTCAGACGCCAAAACACACAGCATCGTGATCTATTTGGAAGGTATTTCCAACGCCCGCCGTTTCATGAGTGCTCTGCGTGCTGCCGCCAGTATCAAACCGGTGGTGGTGCTCAAGGCCGGTCGCAAACGGGCCGGTAATCTGGCGGCAAAAACCCATAGTGGGGCCATCGTTGGCAGCGACGATGTGTTCGACGCCGCGCTGCGTCGTGCTGGCGCGGTACGGGTGCGCTCATTCGTCGAATTGTTCTCTGCTGCCAAATGCCTGGCTTCTCGCTACTTGCCGGTGGGTCGGCGCCTGGCCATCATCACCAACGGCGGCGGCCCTGGTGTGCTGGCAGCCGACTGGATCAGCGAAATCGGGCTCGAGCTCGGCCGCCTTTGTGCCGAGAAGGTGCTGGCACTGCAGCCCAAATTGTCTGAGCTTGCTTCCGTGTCCGATCTGATAGACCTCGGTGAAGAAGCCAGCCCGGCACACTACCAAGCCGCTATCGAAGCGGCGACTTCGGATTCGACAATAGACGGTGTGCTGGTGGTGCATTCACCTAAGCCCGGGGTCGATGCGGTAGAAGTTGCGCGTGTCTTGACGAACCAAAAAACCCGTCAGAGCAAACCCTTGTTGTGTTGCTGGATGGGCGATATTTCTGTTCTGCAAGGACGCATTGAACTCAACAACGCCAACATCCCGAGTTTTCGCACCCCGGAAGCTGCTGTGGGGGCATTTGGCAATATAGCCAACTTCTATCAGAACCAACAACTGCTGCAACAAACGCCTTCACCCTTATCGAGTCTGGCGCAACCAGATATTGAGGGTGCACGTCTGCTGATTGAAAACGTCTTGTCCGAGCGGCGCAAGGTGCTGACTGAAATGGAGTCCAAAGCCTTGCTGTCGACTTTTCACATACCCGTGACCCAGACCATTTTGGCGCGTAACTCCAATGAAGCCATGATGATAGCGAGCCAACTGGGTTATCCGGTGGCGCTCAAGATCGACTCACCCGACATCAATCACAAATCTGATGTCGACGGCGTGGTGTTGAACGTTTTGAACGCCGTCGACGTGCGCGACAGTTACAACCAGATGATCCAGTCTGTTGGCCGCTGGCAACCCTCTGCGCGAATCAACGGCATCACGATCCAGAAAATGGCGAACAGCAAACGCGGGCGCGAAATCAACATCGGTCTGGTGACCGACGACATTTTTGGTCCGGTGATTGCTTTTGGTGCCGGCGGCACCATGATAGAGCTCATCAACGACCGTACCATGGAGCTGCCTCCGCTGAATCAATTTTTGGCACGTCGACTGATTGAACGTTCGCGTGTGGCAGAAACACTGGGTGATTGGCGCGGCGCCAACGCCATCAACCGCGAGGCACTCGAGCGCGTGTTGCTGCGGGTTTCAGAGATGGTGTGCGAGCTGCCACAACTGCGCGAAATGGACATCAACCCCATCATCGTTGATCAAAACGGTGCGGTAGCGGTCGATGCACGCATCGTTGTCGACAGCGCACCCACCACGGCGCGCAACTACGCACACCTGGCCATCCTACCCTATCCAGCGCGTTACGAGCAGGTCTGGCCGCTGCGTGGTGGGGGTGCGTACACCATTCGACCGATTCACCCGGACGACGCTCAAATGCTGCAAGAACTCATGCGCAGCCTTTCCTCCGAGACACGTTACTTTCGTTTCATCTCCAGCGCACGAGAACACTCACCTGCCATGCTCTCACGTCTGACACTGATTGACTACGACCGTGAAATGGCCTTGGTGGCGATTTACCGGGAAATCAAGAAAGATGAAAACGCCTCTACCACGACGGTAGATCGCATCGTGGGCGTCTCGCGTTACATCACCAACCCCGATAAAACCAGTTGTGAATTTTCGCTCGTGGTGGCTGATGATTTTGCTGGCAAGGGTTTAGGCGCGCGTCTGATGCTCAGCATCATGGAAGAAGCGCGCGACAAAGGACTTTCAGCGATTGAAGGCCTGGTGTTGGCAAACAACTCCGGCATGTTGAAGTTGATGAAAAGTCTGGGTTTTTCTATCACAACTTATGGTGAAGACCCCGATTTTAAGTGGGTTTCGCGCTATTTGTAAAATGTTACACACTTAATTACACAAATTAAGGTTTTGAAAGTTGTCGCCGTCTGAGGGGCTGCTTCTCTCTCTTTATCTTGATGTCTCTAATTCAAAATAGCAGTAGTAGTAGGCTTCGTCTTTTTTGAGGAAAAGTCTGTTTTTTTGTTTTCTGGCAACAAGTTAGCACCTTACAAAAGCTGTGTTCGAGCGTGCAGTGCGAAGGCGGTGAAATGGGGATAAGATTTGTTTTTCCATTTTTCTGTGGATAACATGAGAGATATCATAAAGTTATCCACATAGTTGTTGAAAATTTTTCGTTTTGCGCCTGTTTGAAGTCTATAAATCAAGCTGTTTTGCTAAAATGCTCCCCTTCACCGCGCTGGGTGCTTGTTTTTCTTGCTGCACAGGCCGGTAGTCACCGGACTGTTTTTTGGTTTTTTGCGTCCACTACCCTATGTCGGTTGCTCTGACTGCCCAAAAGCCTGTCACGTTTGAGATCAAGAGTGCCAACCTGTCGCTGGTGGCGCTGCTGCTTAAGACGTCCGACATCGGTCGCCTGAGTCAAGAATTCAAGCAGCGTTTCAATGACCTGCCCGATTTTTTTGATAACGATCCCCTGCTGATCGATCTGCATTTTTTGCAGGCCGCAGAGCCCGCGGTTCAGATCGACTTCCCCGCTTTGCTAGACTTGTTGCGCCAACACCGGCTCAAGCCACTGGTGGTGCGTTCTGGCAGCCCGGCGCAGATGGCGCAAGCCTTGGCTGGTGGCTTGGTTTGTGCACCCGAAGTCAGCGGCCAGCGGCGTGTTGAGCCGCTGGCTTCGCTTGCACCGTCCAGCATGGCAGACGCGCCGCTTGCAGCGCCCACGCCGCAGCCTGCCATTCCTGCCAGCGCCTTGGTGATTGATAAACCCTTGCGGTCGGGGCAGCAGGTTTATGCGCGCGGGCGCGATCTGGTGCTGCTGTCCATGGTCAATCCAGGCGCCGAAGTGATTGCCGATGGCCATATTCACGTCTACGCGCCGCTGCGCGGCAAGGCGATGGCGGGTGCACGCGGCAACACCGAGGCACGTATTTTTGCGCTGTCCATGGCGCCTGAGTTGCTTTCTATTGCTGGCATTTATCGCACCAGCGAGGTGTCTTTACCGCAGACGGTGTTGGGTTTGGCTGCGCAAGTGCGCTTGCAAAGTGGCCATGAGGGCGACAAGCTGATTGTCGAGCGCCTGAGCACATAAACTCGTTCCGATCGGTTCGACCATACTTTTCTATCGAAAAGAAATTTTTACATGAGCAAAATCGTCGTCGTGACTTCAGGCAAGGGTGGTGTGGGAAAGACCACCACCAGCGCCAGTTTTTCTGCAGGTCTGGCTTTGCGTGGACATAAAACTGCCGTGATCGACTTCGATGTCGGCCTGCGCAACCTCGATCTGATCATGGGTTGCGAGCGCCGCGTGGTGTACGACCTGATCAACGTGATCCAGGGCGAGGCCAATCTGAATCAAGCGCTGATCAAGGACAAACAGTGCGACAAGCTGTTCGTCTTGGCGGCCAGCCAGACCCGAGACAAGGAAGCCTTGAGCCAGCAAGGCGTATACCAGGTGCTGTGCGACTTGGCCGACATGGGGTTTGATTACATTGTTTGTGATTCGCCAGCAGGCATCGAAACCGGTGCCTTGATGGCGATGCACTACGCCGACGAGGCGCTGGTTGTCACCAACCCCGAGGTTTCCAGCGTGCGCGATTCCGACCGCATTCTCGGCATGTTGAGCAGCAAGACCCAGCGTGCGATCGATGGCCGCGAACCGATCCGGGAACACCTGCTCATCACACGCTACAACCCGGCACGCGTGGCCGAAGGGCAGATGCTTTCGCTGCAAGACATACAGGACATTTTGCGCATTAGACTCATCGGTGTGATTCCCGAGAGTGAAAGCGTGCTGACGGCTTCCAACCAGGGTCTGCCGGCGATTCACTTAAAAGGCACCGAAGTGGCCGAGGCTTACGCCGACGTGGTCGAGCGATTTTTGGGTGCAGAAAAACCGCTGCGTTTCATCGATGCGGAAAAAATCGGCTTCTTCCAGCGCGTGTTTGGAAGGAAGTAAGCCGATGTCTTTACTGTCCTTCTTGCTGGGTGAGAAAAAAAAGACGGCCAGCGTTGCCAAAGAGCGCTTGCAGATCATCCTGGCGCACGAGCGCAGCGGGCGCAGCGCCGCGCAGCCCGACTACCTGCCTGCGCTGCAGCGAGAACTGGTTGCCGTGATCAGCAAGTACGTGCGCATCAACCCGGACGACATCAAGGTGCAACTGGATCGCCAGGATAACCTGGAAGTGTTGGAAGTCAAGATCGAGCTGCCGGATCGAAAATAAAGCGCTGCCAGCGCATAGCAGCGTAGCATGCTATATTAGTCGGCTGGTCTTGACTGAGCATTGGCGCCCGAGGTCTCCATTCCAGCGGCACGTGCAAGGGCTCACCGACCGTACCAGTGCTCTGCTTCATGTGCTTGGCGCGCTGGGCAGAGTAGCAAACCCTAATGAACCCTCCCGGTTCAAGGCACCGAAACGGTCAAGCAGGAACAAGGTCGGCCTGACAGGCGGGTATGCAGCCGTTTTTCCGCGCGCCTTCCCCACCCGATTCGTTTTTGCATTCAGATCCCAAGCACAGGAGCCGTACATGGCCAAGGAAGAATTGATAGACATGATGGGCATCGTCAACGAGGTGCTGCCCGATACGCGTTTTCGCGTCACGCTGGACAACGGGCATCAGTTGATTGCTTATTCAGCCGGCAAGATGAAAAAGAACCACATACGCATTTTGGCAGGTGATCGCGTTTCGCTCGAACTCTCGCCCTACGACTTGAGCAAGGGACGGATCAATTTTCGTCACATCGAGGGACGTGGCCCGTCGGCACCGCGCAAGCCGCGCTGAGTGCGACGGGCGCAAGCGCAAGCGCAGCCCGTCCAACCACAAGCCGTCGCAGACTTATGCGCACGCGTTTGTGCCGTGGCACCGATTCAGCAGCGCTTGCGCCGGGCCCGCACCGCAGCGGCCAATTGTTCCAGCACCGGCACGGTTTGCTCGAAGCTGATGCAGGCGTCGGTCACGCTGACGCCGGGCTGCAGCGGCTGGCCTGGCACGATGTCTTGCCGGCCCTCTTGCAAATGGCTCTCTAGCATCAGCCCCATGATGCGGGCGTCTCCTGCGGCCACCTGTGCCGCTACCTGTGCCGCCACCTCGATTTGTTTGCGGTGCTGCTTGCTGCTGTTGGCGTGCGAGACGTCGATCATAAGCTGTTCGCGCAGTCCAGCCGCTTGCAATAGAGCGCAAGCGGCCTGGACATCAGCGGCACTGTAGTTGGGCTGCTTGCCGCCGCGCAGGATAAGGTGGCAGTCTGGGTTGCCTCGGGTCTCGAAAATAGCGGTCTGACCCATCTTGGTCATGCCCATGAAGGAGTGCGCGGCCTGTGCTGCCAGCAGCGCATCGACCGCCACTTTCACGTTGCCGTCGGTGCCGTTTTTGAATCCGACCGGACACGACAAACCGCTGGCCAGTTGGCGGTGGCTTTGGCTTTCGGTGGTGCGCGCGCCGATGGCGCCCCAGCTCACCAAGTCGCTGATGAATTGCGGTGAGAGCAGATCCAAAAACTCGGTCGCTACCGGCAGACCCAGTGCCAGCACCTCGAGCAGCAGCGTGCGCGCCAACTCCAGGCCTTCATTGATGGCAAAGCTTCCGTCCAGGTGTGGGTCGTTGATATAACCTTTCCAGCCCACGGTGGTGCGTGGTTTTTCGAAATAGACCCGCATCACCAGCAGCAAATCGTCTTGCAGCACATCGGCTTGCCATTTGAGCAGCCGTGCGTAATCCATGGCTTGTTGATGTTGGTGGATCGAACACGGCCCGAGTATCACCAGCAGCCGGTCGTCTTGTGCGTGCAACAAGCGGGTGATGGCGGCGCGGCTGTTTTGCACCAGGGTCTGGGTGCTGGCGGGTGCGGGCAGCCATTCCTGCAACAAGGCCGGTGTAATCAGAGGCCGCACGGCGGCAATGCGCAGATCGTCGGTGCGGGTGGCGTCGTCGGTGACGGGTGTTGCGGGGCTGGTGTGAACGTGCGGGCTCATGGTGGGCTGGATTCAGGGGAAAAAATCAGGCGATCTGTACTGTAGCGCGTCGGTGAGCGCGATGTTGTGGCGCAGCCGATTGGCGTAGCATGTGGTCTTCTCCCTCATTGCCCATGCCACCCACACGCTGCACAGGAGTTGTACCCATGTCTGATGCCGGTGACTTGACTTTTGACGGCCGTGCCTTCATCAATGGCGAGCGTGTGCACGCGCGCGACGGCCGCACATTCGACGATATTTCGCCCATAGACGGCCGCTGCTTGACTGCGGTGGCGCGCTGCGCGGCACCCGACATCGACCTTGCCGTCGCGGGCGCGCGCGCCGCCTTTGAAGACCGGCGCTGGCGTGGCATGGCGCCCGCAGCGCGCAAGCGCGTGCTGATCCGGTTTGCCGAGCAGGTCTTGAGCTGCACACAGGAACTGGCGCTGACCGAAACGCTGGACATGGGCAAGCCCTTGCAGTACGCACGCAGTGTGGATGTGAAAAGCGCAGCCCATTGCATACGCTGGTACGGCGAGGCGATCGACAAGGTCTATGGCGAGATCGCGCCCACGCCCGGCAGTGCGCTGGCGCTGATCGAGCGCGAACCGATCGGCGTTGTCGCAGCGGTCGTGCCCTGGAACTACCCTCTCATCATGGCGGCCTGGAAAATTGCGCCGGCGCTGGCAGCAGGCAATTCGGTTGTACTCAAACCGAGCGAGAAGTCGCCGCTGAGTGCCTTGCGCTTGGCCGAACTGGCGCTGGCTGCAGGTGTTCCGCCCGGGGTGTTCAACGTCGTCCCCGGCCTGGGTGTTGAAGCCGGCAGCGCATTGGCGCTGCACATGGACGTGGACTGCATTGCCTTTACTGGCAGCACACGCGTGGGCAAGCAGATTCACGTCATGGCCGCTCAGAGCAACTTGAAACGCGCCTGGACCGAACTGGGCGGCAAGTCGGCCAATATTGTTTTTGCCGACTGCCCCAATCTGGAGCACGCGGTGCAAGCGGCGCTGCAAGGCATTTTCTTCAACCAGGGCCAAAGCTGCAACGCGCCCTCGCGCTTGTTTGTACAGAACTCGATCAAAGACGAATTTTTGGACCAAGCGCTGCGCCTGCTGCCGAACTACCAGCCGGCCAACCCGCTCGATGCGGCCACCGTGATGGGCGCGATCGTCGATGTAGCGCAACTCGATAGCGTGTTGCGCTACATCGATTTGGGGCAGAGCGAAGGCGCGCGCTTGTTGGCCGGTGGCGCACGGGTGCATCCGGTGGCTGGCGGCTGCTACGTGCAACCGACCATTTTCGACGCCGTGACGCCGCAAATGACGATAGCGCGCGAAGAAATTTTTGGTCCGGTGTTGTCGGTGCAAAGTTTTGACGACACAGCCGAGGTGGTGCGACAGGCCAATTGCAGTGACTACGGCCTGGCGGCGGCGGTCTGGACGCGCGACATCAACCGGGCGCTGGGTGTGGCGCGCGCGCTGCGCGCCGGCATGGTGCATGTGAACCAGTTTGACGAGGACGACATCACGGTGCCGTTTGGCGGCTTCAAGCAAAGCGGCATTGGGCGCGACAAATCGCTGCACGCGTTCGATAAATACACCGAGCTCAAGACCACCTGGATCCGGGTCGACAGTCCGCTCTGAGCGCCATCCATTTGCGCCACACGCTTAATTTGAACGGAGAGATGCATGCACACCATTGAGCCACTCGAGACCTTGCACAGCAACGTTGCTTGGCAGCAGCGCCGTTTGGCAGCCACCCCACGCGGTGTGGCCGTGCTGGGCGACTTCTTTATCGAACGGGCTAAAAATGCCGAGTTCTGGGACATCGAGGGCCGGCGCTTCATTGACTTTGCCGGCGGCATTGCGGTGCTCAACACCGGTCACATCCACCCCCGGGTGCAAGCGGCGATTGGAGCGCAATTGGAGCGCTTTACGCACAGTTGTTACCAGGTGGTGCCGTACACTGAATACGTCACGCTGGCTGAGCGCATCAACGCCTTGGTGCCGATTGATGGGCCGGTCAAGACGGCGTTTTTCTCCACCGGTGCCGAGGCGGTAGAAAACGCTGTCAAGATCGCCCGCTACAGCAGCGGGCGCAGCGGCGTGATTGCTTTTGGCGGTGCCTTTCACGGCCGCAGCCTGCTGGCGCTCACGCTGACCGGCAAGGTGTACCCCTATAAAGCCGGCTTTGGCCCGCTGCCACCCGAAATTTACCACCTGCCGTATCCGGCCGAAGGCGTTTCGCTGCCGGCGGTGCAGCAGGCGATGGAGCACCTGTTCCAGTGCGACATCGAAGCGGCGCGTGTGGCCGCCATCGTATTCGAACCGGTGCAGGGCGAAGGCGGCTTCCACGTGATGCAGCCGCCCGCCGTGCAGTGGTTGCGTGATCTGTGCGACCGGCACGGCATCTTGTTGATCGCCGACGAGGTGCAGACCGGCTTTGCGCGCACCGGCAAAATGTTTGCCATGGAGCATTACGGCGTTTCGCCCGACCTGATGACCCTGGCCAAGAGCATGGGTGGAGGCACGCCGCTGTCGGCCGTGTGCGGGCGCGCCGCTTTGATGGACGCGCCGGCGCCGGGCGGTCTGGGCGGCACCTACGCGGGCCACCCGCTGGCCATAGCCGCTGCGCACGCGGTGCTGGACGTGATGGAACAAGAGCAGTTGCCGGCGCGCGCGCACGCACTCGGTGCCCGGTTGCGTATGCAGTTGAACGCCCATGCCAGCCGTCAGCCGCGCATTGGCGCGGTACGCGGCCTAGGCGCCATGTTGGCGTGCGAACTGGTTGACCCGGTTTGCGGCGCGCCCGACGCCGGTGCCGCCAAGCGGGTACAGGCCGCCGCGCTCGAGCGTGGTCTGCTGTTGTTGACCTGCGGCGTACACGGCAATGTGCTGCGTTTTTTATTTCCGCTCACGATCGAAGACAGCGTGTTCGCCGAAGGCCAAGCCGTGCTCGATGCAGCCTTGGCAACGGCGCTGGCCTGAGAGCAGGCGCCCGCTTTACTTCTTCGAACAGGTGTTCCAGCCCAGCAGGCTGTAGGGCGGACACCAGCCTACCAAGCCGGTTAGCAGCGGCACGACGCCCACATAGCCCCAAACGCCGACGCTGCCGGTGGCAGCGGCAGCGATCAGGGCCAAGCCGACGGCGATGCGCAAAATGCGGTCGATGCCACCCACGTTTTTTGTCATGTCGATTCTCCAGAGAAAAACCAAGGCTCATGTCGAGCGGTGCCCAGATTCTGCGGCACGCCTGCATTTAAGCTGTTGCAGCGCGCGCGGTCTGTGACCGAGGTCACCAAGTCAACGACATCAGGGGCGAAAAGACGCGGTTTTATGTTCCAGATAGCGCGCAACACTGCACGGGTGTTTGCGCTGTTGATCGGTTGTGGTTTGTCAAGCGGACGCGGTGGACAGCGCGCGCAAGCCCGCGCTGTTGCGGATGGTGATGCATTCGCGCGAGAGCTCGACCAGACCGTCGCGTTCGAAGCGGTGCAGCAAGCGGGTGATGATTTCGCGTACCGTGCCCAACTCGTCGGCCAGCGCCTGGTGCGTGCGGTGCAGCCGGGGGCCGTGACCGAGCAAGGCGGCGGCCAGACGGGCGTCGAGCCGCTGAAACGCCACCGCTTCGATCAAGGCGGTCAAATCGGCCATGCGCTGGGCAAACAGGCCGAGCACGAAAGCGCGAAACACCGTATCGGCCAGCGCGGCCTGGAAATCGGCTGGCGCCAGCAGCATCAAGCGGGTGGCGCAACTGGTCACGCCGCGCGCACTCAGCGCTTGGGCGGCAAACAGGCTCGACGATGAGACCAGGCACAGCTCGCCCGGCAGCACGCGGTAGAGCTCGAGTTCGCGCCCGTTGGCGCTGCTGCGCGAGACGCGCACCTCTCCACTCAACAGCAGGGGAAAGCCGGCGCAGACGTCTTTCTCGCGGAACAGGGTAACGCCCGCAGGCACCGATTCCAGGGGCAACTGCTGCGCCCGCTGCCCCAGCGCGGCCAGCGCGGGGTAGAGCAACAGAAGCTGGTTCCAGTCGGTGACGTTCATGAGGGCATTGTAAAAGTGCTTCTGACGCAGCGGTCGGCACGCAAAGCCGGCTGGCCTGCTGCGCTGCGCTGGGGCGGCGAAGGTTTAGATGGCCGCCGGCGCCAAGATGCGCGCCGCCCACAGGGTTTGCTGCACCACGGCATGCGCACCGGCACGGTCGGCGGCAAGGGCAAGCGTGCCGGCGGCGTCGAATGCCAAGTCGGCCCGGGCCAGGGAGAACTGGCGTGGCGTTATCCAACACTGCAAATTCAACAGCAGCGGCGCCAGATGCGACAGGCCGCGCAGACCGCCCAGGGCACCCGGTGAGGCGCTGAAAAGGCCGACCACTTTGCCGGCAAAGGCTTTTTCTGCACTGCTCCAAAGCGGATCGCCAGCGATTGGACTGGATACCCAGTCGATGGTGTTTTTCAACAGCGCCGGATAGCTGCCGTTGTATTCGGGCGCACAAATCAACCAAGCCGCATGGGCGTGAAAAATTTCTTTTAGCCGGATCACATCATGCGGTGTGCCGCGCGCTTGCAGATCGGCGTTGTACAGGGGCAGATCGAAATCAGCGAGTTCGAGCCGGCTGACCGACGCTGCGTCGGCTTGAGCCATGTCGGCAACGACCGCCGCCAAGCGTCGGTTCAGGGATTGGGCGCGCGTGCTGCCGGCGAAGACTAGGGTTTTGACTGGGGTGTTCATGCGCTCATTGTGTCGCGCAATCCGAGTCCATGCGCAGCCACAGACAGCAAGGGTTGCACACCGCGCCGCGCCGGGTCGAACACAGCTTGGGTAAAGGTGGGAAAATCGCTCCTTGGCCCGCAGCCTGCAAGCGCTCGGGCACCCCCTTGCATCAGTGGGCCCGCGTCGGCCCGGGAGAGTGGCCGCCATGTTGTATCCGCAAGAGTTTGACGTCATCGTCGTCGGTGGCGGTCATGCCGGGACCGAGGCCGCACTGGCAGCCGCGCGCATGGGCTGCAGCACACTGCTGCTGAGCCACAACATCGAGACTTTGGGTCAGATGAGCTGCAACCCGTCGATAGGCGGCATTGGCAAGGGTCATTTGGTCAAGGAAGTCGATGCGCTGGGCGGCGCGATGGCGCTGGCCACCGACGAGAGCGGAATTCAGTTTCGCATTCTCAACAGCTCCAAGGGCCCGGCGGTGCGTGCCACCCGGGCTCAGGCCGACCGCGTGTTGTACAAAGCGGCGATTCGTCGTCGGCTGGAATACCAGCCGAATTTGTGGCTGTTCCAGCAAGCGGTGGAAGACCTGCTGCTGCAAGGCGAACGCGTGGCCGGCGTGCTGACACAGGTGGGCGTGCAGTTTCGCGGCCGCAGCGTGGTACTGACGGCAGGCACTTTTCTGGACGGGAAAATTCATGTCGGCCTGAACCACTACGGCGCCGGGCGCGCCGGCGATCCGCCGGCGGTTTCTCTTTCGGCGCGACTGAAAGAACTCAAGCTGCCGCAGGGGCGCCTGAAAACCGGAACACCGCCGCGCCTGGACGGCCGCAGCATCGACTATGCACGCTGCAGCGTGCAGCCCGGCGACGGCATGCCCGGCGGCCAGAACGCCGCGCAACCGGTGCCGGTGTTCAGCTTTCTGGGGCGGCCTGAACAGCACCCGCCGCAGTTGCCGTGCTGGGTCACGCACACCAATGCCCGCACGCATGACATCATTCGCAGCGGTTTTGACCGCAGCCCCATGTTCACCGGCAAGATCGAAGGCGTAGGGCCGCGTTACTGTCCGAGCGTGGAAGACAAAATCAATCGCTTTGCCGACAAACCGAGTCATCAGATTTTTCTTGAACCCGAGGGTCTGAGCACGCACGAGGTCTACCCGAACGGCATTTCCACCAGCTTGCCGTTCGACATTCAACTGGCGCTGGTGCGCAGCATGGCTGGGCTGGAGGGCGCTCACATCTTGCGGCCCGGTTACGCGATCGAGTATGACTATTTCGACCCGCGCGCGCTCAAAAGCAGTTTCGAGACCAAACAGATTCAGGGTTTGTTCTTCGCCGGCCAGATCAACGGCACCACCGGCTACGAAGAAGCGGCGGCGCAAGGCCTGTTGGCTGGACTGAATGCCGCGCTGCAGGCCAGGGCCGAGGCGCCCTGGTGCCCCGGGCGCGACCAGGCTTACCTGGGCGTGCTGGTGGACGATTTGGTGACACAGGGCGTGAGCGAGCCTTACCGCATGTTCACCAGCCGGGCCGAATTCCGCTTGCAATTGCGCGAAGACAACGCCGACCTGCGGCTGACCGAGATTGGGCGCCGCCTGGGACTGGTCGATGACGAGCGCTGGGACGCCTTTAGCCGCAAGCGCGACGCGATTGCGCTTGAAACCGAGCGACTCAAGGCCACCTGGGTCAACCCGCGCACGCTGCCGACGGCCGAGTCCGAGCGGGTGCTGGGCAAGGCAATCGAACACGAACACAGTCTGTTCGACCTGCTGCGACGCCCGGGCGTGTCCTACGCCGACTTGATGAGCCTGGACGGCGCAAGGCATGCCAGCGCCATGGTTTCACGTGAAACACTGGGTGATTTGCTGTCGCCGGTGCTGGCGCAGGTGGAGATTGCGGCCAAGTACGCGGGCTACATCGAGCGACAAAAGAGCGAGGTCGAGCGTGCGGCACATTATGAAAACCTGCGTCTGCCGGACCAGTTGGACTATTTTCAGGTCAGCGCACTCTCGATCGAGGCGCGGCAGAAGCTGGCGCAGCACCGGCCGCAGACGCTGGGCCAGGCTGCGCGCATCTCAGGCATCACGCCAGCCAGCATTTCCTTGTTGCTGATTCATCTGAAGAAGGGTGGCGGCAAAGGCTTGGCAGCGCTGTCAGTGGCATCAGATCAGGCGTCGGCATGAGTCGCTCGGCTTTGACGACTGGTTTGCAAAGCCTGGGCTTGACGCTAAGTCCGGCGCAGCAGGCTGGCCTGCTGGAATACCTGGATTTGCTGCAAAAGTGGAACCGGGTTTACAACCTGACGGCGCTGCGCCAGCCGCACGAGATGCTGACGCATCACCTGTTTGACAGTCTGGCAGCGCTGGCGCCGCTGCTGCGCCAGACCGGCGGGCGGCCGCTGCGTTTGCTCGACGTGGGTTCCGGTGGCGGTTTGCCGGGCGTCGTGATTGCCATTGCCTGTGCGCAGACGGATGTGACTTGCGTCGATGCCGTAGCCAAGAAAGCGGCCTTCATTCAACAGGCGGCAAGCACGCTCGGGCTGACGAATTTGCACGGTTTGCATGCACGTGTCGAGAGCTTGCGCCCAGACGAGGGGGCTGGTTTCGACCTGGTGTGTTCGCGCGCTTTTGCCGCGCTGCCAGACTTTGTCACCTGGTCGCGCGCAGCGCTCAATCCGGGTGCGGTCTGGCTGGCCATGAAGGGCAAGTACCCGGCGGATGAATTGCAGGCGCTGGCGGCAGCGGCCCCGTGGGTCGAGGTGTTTCACGTGGAACAGGTGCAGGTGCCTGGCCTGGACGCGCAGCGTTGTCTGGTCTGGCTGCGTGAGCGCGCCTCTGCTGCAAGCATCCCAGCCGCCGACATCGCCAGGGCTTGACGTACACTTCCCCACTCATTGAGAGCCATTGTCCATGCGTGGCGTTGCCGACTGCGGCGTGTTCGTCGTCACCATGATGTTGTTCCTGCCCGTTTCCGGGCCGGGTATTCTGGTGCTCACCACGTTGACCAGCAAGGGCGGCGTGCGCGCGGAACTGGGCGCGGCTGCGGGTGTGATTGCGGGTAAGCCGTTGCTGATTGAACGATTGCGCGCCAGCCCATCCGGCAGCGTGAATTTGAACTGGTTTGCCGGGATCTGTTGGATGGGTTTGGGCGTAAAACTCGCCCTGTTTCGCCGAAATGAGCAAGACCTGATGGGAAAAATATTCTGTGTTGCCAATCAAAAGGGCGGTGTGGGCAAAACCACCACCACCGTCAATCTGGCCGCCGGACTGGCCCAGGTGGGGCAGCGTGTGCTGATGGTGGACTTGGATCCGCAAGGCAATGCCACCATGGGGTCGGGGGTTGACAAGCGCCAGCTCAAACTCAGCCTTTACGATGTGCTGCTGGAATCGGCCACCATCAGCGCGGCGCGCGTCCAGAGCGAAAAGCTGATCGAGGCGGGTTGCAGCTACGATATTTTGGGCGCGAACCGCGAGCTCGCCGGTGCCGAGGTGGAGTTGGTGGACGTGGAGCGGCGCGAGAAGCGGCTCAAGCAGGCCTTGGTCGCGGTGGACAAGGAATACGATTTCGTGCTGATCGACTGCCCGCCCAGTCTCTCTATGCTCACGCTCAACGGCCTGTGCAGTGCAAACGGCGTCATCGTCCCCATGCAGTGCGAGTACTTTGCGCTCGAAGGCCTGACCGATCTGGTCAACACCATCAAGCAGGTGCACGCCAACCTGAACCCCGACCTGCAACTCATCGGACTGCTGCGCGTCATGTTTGATTCGCGCATCACCTTGCAGCAGCAGGTCAGCGAGCAGCTCAAGGACCATTTTGGCGACAAGGTGTTCGACGCCGTCATCCCGCGCAACGTGCGCCTGGCGGAGGCGCCCAGCTACGGCCTGCCCGGCGTGGTGTTCGACCCGTCGGCCAAAGGCAGTCAGGCTTTCGTCGAGTTTGCGCGCGAAATGGTGGCGCGTGTCGGTAAGCTCTGAGGCCTTGTTCCACGTGAAACCAGAAAACGTATTGATCCTGCCCGGCTGGCACGGTAGCGGCCCAAGGCACTGGCAAAGCCGCTGGGAGGCCGCACACGGCTACCGCCGGGTGGAACAGCACGACTGGTTGCATCCCAAACGCGGCGATTGGGTCGCGCGGCTGGAAGAAGTCGTGCTGAGCTGCGATGGCCCGGTGTGGCTGGTGGCGCACAGCCTGGGCTGCATTCTCACGGCGGCCTGGGCGCAGGTTTCGCGCCACCAGCAGCGCGTCCAGGGCGCGCTGCTGGTGGCGCCCGGCGACGCCGAGCGCGAGGCTTTGCGCAGCGTGCTGCCCAGTTGGTCACCCGTCACGCGTGTGCGCCTGCCATTTCCCAGCATCCTGATCGCCAGCCGCAACGACCCGTACTGCCCTTTCGAGCGCGCGCAGGGTTTTGCCAAGGACTGGGGTTCGCAGCTGCTCGACATGGGTCTGGCCGGCCACATCAACGCAGAAACGGGGCTGGGTGACTGGCCACAGGGACACGCTTGCCTGCTGGCGCTGCTGGATCGGCAGAACCCGGCTGGCAGGGTCGATTGGGTTTGCCCTGGCGCAGCCAGTGTGAGCATTCATACGAAATAAGGCCGTCCATGCTGAGCAAAAAACCCAAAGGTCTGGGCCGCGGGCTGGAAGCCTTGCTGGGCCCCGGCGTGGCGCAAGCCGTCTCGCCCGAGGCGCTGGAAAACGAGCGCCTGCAAACGCCAACCAGCCTGGCGCTGGCTGCGCTGGTGCCTGGGCAATACCAGCCGCGCACGCGCATGGACGAGGGCGCACTCTACGAATTGGCCGAGAGCATCAAGGCCCAGGGCATCATGCAGCCGATTCTCGTTCGTCGTCTGAGCGACGGCCAGACGCGGCTGCGCCGCGCGCAAGACGCTACACAGGGGCCGCAGCCCGTGTTGGAGGCTGCGCCGCCGGACGATCCGAAGCAACCCTTGTATGAAATCATTGCCGGCGAACGGCGCTTTCGCGCCGCCCGGCTGGCTGGCCTGGACCGGATTCCGGTGCTGGTGCGCGACGTGCCCGACGAGGCTGCCGCCGCCATGTCGCTGATCGAAAACATTCAGCGCGAAGACCTCAATCCGCTGGAAGAAGCACAGGGATTGCAGCGGCTGGTGCAGGAATTCGGTCTCACGCACGAGCAGGCGGCGCAGGCCGTGGGCCGCTCGCGCAGCGCCACCAGCAACCTGCTGCGCCTGCTGCAACTGGCCGAACCGGTGCAGACCATGTTGCTGGCAGGAGATCTCGACATGGGGCACGCGCGCGCCTTGCTGGCGCTGGACAAGGCGAGCCAGATCACGGCCGGCAACCAGATCGCGGCCAAAGCCATGTCGGTGCGTGAAGCCGAAGTGCTGGTGAAAAAGATCGGCGCCGCCAGCGCCCCGATGCCGCAGAAGTTGCAACAAGAGAAGTCGCGCGACGTCTGCCGGGTCGAAGAGGCGCTGTCCGACGTGCTCGCTGCCGTGGTTGAGGTGCGGGTGAAAAAGCGCGTCCGACGCCACGGTCGCATCGAGGAACTGGGCGAAATCGCGATTCAGTTCGGCTCGCTCGAAGAGCTCAATGGTCTGATCGAGCGGCTTGGCGGCCAGGTCGATTGAAAGCGGTGACAGTCTGCCGCATTGCCCCATGAGCGCACGCCCTGCCCGCTGCCGCTGTGCTGCGCCAGGAATTTGCGCTGGAGCCGATCTTGAACAGGGGTTCGGGTGGAAAAGGCTTGTCCGGCGCGCCGCTAAAAATGGAAAATCTTGCCCGGGTTCAGGATGTTGTTCGGATCGAGCGCGTGCTTGATGGCGCGCATCATCTGAATCGCTCCGGCCCCGGCTTCGCTCAGCAGAAAGTCCATTTTATGCAGGCCCACGCCGTGTTCGCCGCTGCAGGTGCCACCCAGGCGCAGCGCGCGCGCCACCAACTGCTGGTTCAGTTTTTCAGCCAGTTGGCGTTGTTCGGCGCTGGACGGATCGATCAGGTAGCCGAAGTGGAAATTGCCGTCGCCGACGTGTCCGACCAGGAAATAGGGCAGGCCGCTGGCCTGGGCTTCGGCCAGTGAATCGAGCAGGCAGTCGGCCAGGCGGCTGATCGGCACACAGGTGTCGGTGGTGATGGCACGGCAACCCGGCTGGCTCTGGATGGCGGCAAAGTACGCGTTGTGCCGCGCCGTCCACAGGCGGCTGCGCGCTTCGGGCGTGCTGGCCCATTCGAACGCCTGTCCACCCCATTCGTTGGCAATTTCCTGCGCACTGGCGGTCTGCTCTTGCACGCCGGCCGGCGTGCCGTGAAATTCCATCAGCAGCAGCGGCTCTTCGCGCAGCGTGAGCTTGCTGTGCGCGTTGACCGCGCGCACGCTGCCAGCGTCGAGCAGTTCGCAGCGCGCAATGGGAATGCCGAGCTGGATCAACTGGATCACGCTGCGTACCGCGGCTTCGATGCTGGGAAACGAGCAGATCGCGGCCGCCACCGACTCGGGCAGCGGGTACAGGCGCAGCGTGATTTCGGTGAAGATACCCAGCGTGCCCTCACTGCCGACCAGCAAGCGCGTCAGATCGTAACCGGCGCTGGACTTTTTTGCCCGCGTGCCGGTGCGAATCACCTCGCCACTGGCGCTGACCACTTGCAGCGCCAGCACGTTGTCGCGCATGGTGCCGTAGCGCACGGCGTTGGTGCCCGAGGCGCGGGTGGCGGCCATGCCGCCGATGGAGGCGTCGGCTCCGGGGTCGATCGGGAAAAACAGCCCCTCGCTCTTGAGCGCCTCATTCAGCGCCTTGCGCGTCACGCCGGGTTGTACCGTGGCGCTCAGGTCTTCGGCGTTGATGGCCAGCACCTGGTTCATGCGGCCCAGGTCGATGCTGATGCCGCCTTGCACCGCCAACACATGACCCTCGAGCGAGGAGCCGGCACCAAAAGGAATCACCGGCACCCGGTGCCGGGCCGCCAGCGTTACCGCGTCGGCCACGTCTTGCGTGCTCTGGGCAAACAGCACCGCGTCGGGCGGCGTCAGGTCGAACGCCGATTCGTCGCGCCCGTGCTGCTCGCGCACTGCACGGGCGGTGCTGAATGGGGCGCCGAAACGGTTTTCCAGCGCCGTGCGCAGCACCAGCGGCAGCGGGCGCGGCGCGGTGCCGGGGCGCTGCACGCCAGGGTGGACGCAGGTATTCATGGCGGTCTCCAGGTGCGCCGGCGCGCGCTCGCCGGAGGGGTGTAGGCGCAGTGTAGTTCAGCGCCGCTTGCGCCGCCAGGGCCGCAACGAGGCTCAGCTCAAGGCTGTTGCAGCTCGAGCGTGATGCGCCGTGTTTCAAATCCGCCCGGGTCGTCGGGGTCGGGCGCTTCTTGAAAACCCAGCTCGCGCGCCAGTGCCCGCATGGCGGTATTGGCGCACAACACGGTGCCGACCAGCCGCCGGGTGCCGTTGGCGCGCAGGTGATCGATCATTTTCTGCAGCAAGCGCCGACCCAGTCCGGCGCCCTTGAGGTCGGAGCGCACGCTGATGCCAAACTCGGCCACCTGCCGGTCCGGGTCGGCGCTGGCGCTCACCGTGCCCAGGGTTTCTTCGCCGCCGTCGGCCGTGCAGCGGGTGGCGATGAAGGTCATTTCGCGCGCGTAGTCGATCTGCGTGAGGCGCGCGAGTTCGCTGGGTTCGATGCTGCGGCGGCTGTGGAAAACGCGCAGGCGGATGTCTTGCGGGGCCAGTTTTTCCAGGAAGCTGCGGTGCTGCGGCCCGTCTTCCGGACGGATCGGGCGCAGCGTGACCGGCTGTCCCTTCCAGTCCCAGGACTCGACCAGCTCGGTCGGGTAGGGCTGGATGGCGAAGTTCGCCGCTCCGGCCGGTTTGCGGGCCGACACGCGCACCCGCGCATCGAGCGCCACAGTGCTCTCGTGGTTCACCAGCAGCGGGTTGATGTCGAGCTCGGCAATCTCGGGCACCTCGGCCAGCAGCTGCGACACGCTCACCAGCACCTGGGCAATGGCATCGATGTCGGCCGCCGGCTCGTCGCGGTAGCCCCGGAGCAACTGGGCGATGCGCGTGCGCGCGATCTGCGCCAGCGCCAGCGGGGTGTTGAGCGGCGGCAGCGAGAGCGCGCGGTCGGCCAGCACTTCCACCGCCGTGCCACCGGCGCCGAACAGGATGACCGGGCCGAACACCCGGTCCACACTGGCGCCGACGATGAGCTCGTGCGCGTGCTTGAGGCGCACCATGGGCTGCACGGTGAAGCCCTGCACGTCGGCGTCGGGCCGCAGCTTGCGCACGCGCGCCAGCATGCTGGTGCAGACTTCGCGCAGTTCGCTGGCGCTGCCGATGTTCAGGCGCACGCCGCCGACGTCGCTCTTGTGGCTGATGGCGTGCGAGAGGATCTTGATCACCACCGGATAGCCCAGGGCGTCGGCGGCGGCTTGCGCTTCGTCGGCGCTGGCGCCAACCACGCGCGTGGGCACCACCGGCAGGCCGGCGGCGCCGAGCAGGGCCTTGGCCTCGGGCTCGGTCAAGAGTTCACGGCCATCGGCCAGCACCGCGTCCACGATGGCACGGATGGCGCTCAGGTCGGGCGCGTGTGCGGCGTTGCGCCGGGGCGGCGTCTGCAGCAGCTCTTCCTGGTTCAGGCGGTAACTGCGCAAGAAGGAAAAGGCGCGCACCGCGTCTTCGGGCGTGTTGAAGTCGGGCACGCCGGCGTCGCGGAAGGTCTGGCGTGCCTGGGCCACTGCGCCGTCACCGAGCCAGCAGCCGAGCACGCGTTTGGGCGCGGCGGTCACCAGCGGCAACAGGGCCTGGGCAATCTCGGCGCTGGGCACGATGGCGCTGGGCGCGTGGATGAAGAGCACGGCGCTGCCGGTGTCTTGCGCGAGCGCGTCGAGCGCGGCCACGTAGCGCGGAGCGGGCGCGTCGCCGATGATGTCCACCGGGTTGGCGTGCGACCAGTTGGCGGGCAGCACGCCGTTGAGGCGCTGGAGCATGGACGCGTCCAGCTGCGTCAGTGGCACGCCCAGGGCCGAGGCCTCGTCGGCCGCCAGCACGCCCGCACCGCCGCCGTTGGTGAGCACGGTGAGGCTGCCCGAAGGACCGTCGCGAAAACGCGCCAGGGTTTCGGCGGCGAGGAACAGGTCGGGCAGGGTGAGCACGCGCAGCATGCCGGCGCGGGCGATGGCCGCGTCGAACACCGCGTCGGAACCGGCCAGCGCGCCGGTGTGCGAGGCGGCAGCGGCCTGGCCCGCACGGGAGCGCCCGGCCTTGACGACGATCACCGGTTTGTTGCGCGCCGCCGCGCGTGCGGCCGACATGAATTTGCGGCTCTCGTCGATGGACTCGATGTAGAGCAGGATGGCGCGGGTTTTCGGGTCGCTGCCGAGGAAATCGAGCATGTCGCCGAAGTCCACATCGGCGCGCTCGCCGAGCGAGATGAAGTGCGAAAAACCGATACCGCGCGCGGCGGCCCAATCGAGCATGGCGGTGACCAGCGCCCCCGACTGCGAGACGAAGGCAATCTCGCCCGGCTGCGCGCCTATGTGCGCGAAGCTGGCGTTCAGGCCCAGGTGCGGCACCAGCATGCCGATGCAGTTGGGGCCGAGAATGCGCAAGGTGTGGCGGCGCGCGCTGGTCAGCATGGCCTTTTTTTCTGCCGCACCCAGGCCGGCGCTGATGACGATGGCCGCGCGCGTGCCGCGTGCGCCGAGCGCGTCGATCAGATCGACCACGCAGGCGGCCGGGGTGCAGATGACGGCCAGATCAGGTGCTTCGGGCAGCGCGTCCACAGTGGCAAAGCAGGGCATGCCGCTTAGGGTGGCGTGCTTGGGATTGACCGGGTAGAGCCGGCCGCGAAAATCCCCGCTGCGCAGGTTGTGCCAGACGGTCGCACCCACGCTGTGCGGGCGTTCGGAGGCGCCGAACACCGCTACCGAGTTGGGGGCGAACAAGGCGTCGAGGTGGCGTATGCTCATCTTGCGGCTTCTCTCATGATTGGTTTTGTCCGGAGTCTTTGCGCGCCGACGCCATGAAGGCGATCAGGGCCGAGCGCATGGCGGCCTCGACCGACATGTCGATCGGGGTCGTCCAACCGCGCGGGACGAACACAGTGTAGCCGCCGATCATGTAGCCCATGGGCAGGTAAACCGCGACATGATCCGGCAGTTCAGCCAGGCCCTTGGGCAGGCCGCGCATGGACTGGCGCGTGACCAGACCGACGATGGATATCTCATGACCGGGCGGGCGCAGCAGAACCACTTGCTGGCGGTCTTTTTCTTGTGGCGCAAAGTAGTCGGCAAAGTTTTTCAGCGACGAGTAGATGCTCTTGACCACCGGTAGGTTGGTAAACGGCAGTTCGATCCAAGACAGCAGGCGTGCGGCGTAGGGTTGCGAGATCAAAAAGCCCAGCGTGAGAATCAGCGCCGCACCGAGCGCAATGCCGGCACCGGGCAGGTAAAGGTCGCCAATGAGGGGCCGCACCAACCACAGGACGGTGTCTTCGGTCCAGGTCACAAAGAGGTACAGCAGGTAGATTGTCAGTACCAGCGGCAAAAAAGTCACCAGACCGCGGAAAAAATAGAGCGAGAGGCGTTTCATGGCGTATCGGTCAGGTGGCAGGGGAGAGGGGGCACGGGTTGAAGGGCAGCATAGCAGCCCAAGCTGGCGCGCTGCGCTGGGTGCGGCGCAGCGCGTGTTCAGAAACCCGCCAGGGCATTGGGGCGCTAACGGGCATGACTTTAAAAGGCGCCCCAAAAAATGAAAGTCCTGCCCGTTCTCCCTCACCCCCAACCCCTCTCCCGCACGCGGGAGAGGGGAGCGAAGTGAGTCGCGGCCCGACTTTCACGTTAAATATGAAAGACAGGCGTGCCTGACTCGCGCGCAAGCAAAAGATAACGAAGACTTGCATAATGCAGAAAAAGTATTACAATTGAGCTTTAGTTATGAGTAAATTTTTGCGATTTGATTACGTTTAAGGTCTTCCCTTATGCTTTCGGAATCCAAAAAACATCTGTCGGTTCCCGAGTCTGCCGCGGCATCGGCTGCCGGAGAATCCGGCACTTGGTCGCTCGACCAGCACTGGCCGACCCTGGTTTCGGGTCTGGCCGATCAGATCACCGAGGGCGTTAGCGCCTTGCAAAACCAGATCGACCTGTTGCTGGCCAAGGGCAGCATCAGCAAGCTTGAGCACGGCGCACTCGGTGTGCCGCTCGATCGGGTCAAAAACGCCGGCGTCGGTGCGCAGCAGATCAACCGCTTTTATACCGGACGGTTTCGTCAATCACACGAAAAAGTCAACCTGGCCGAGCTGATCGAAGGCGTGTTGCAAGAGCGCAGGAAGGATCTGCTTTTGTTGGGCGTTGCGCTGCGGCGCAAGCTCAAACCGGTTGATGTGCTGATCGACCCGACCCTGGTGCATACCTTCGTCAACGCCGTGCTCGACTGGGGCCTGCCATTTGGCAACCGGATCGACGTGCGCATGGATATGAATACCTGGCCGCATCAGGCGCGACTTTTGCTGCGGGTCTCCAACGACGGCCTGCCGCCGTCGAGCAACGCTGCTGTCGACAGTCCGAGCTGGCTGCTGCTGCGCCAGATCAGGCTGGCAGCGGGCGGGATTGCCGTCGAGCGCCAGATCAACGCTGAGGGCGTCAGTCTGAGTGCGCTGTTCAGTCGCACGGTGCAGGCGGTGGACGGCATTGCGGCGGTGGAGTTCTCCGACGAACAGTCGTCGATGTTCAAGTCCCTCATGGGCACCTATGTGCTGACGGTCTCGTCTAGCCTGCAGGTGCGCGCCAGTGCGCGCGAAGCCCTGCGTGAGA
This sequence comes from Hydrogenophaga sp., assembly GCF_014773545.1. GTDB lineage: Bacteria > Pseudomonadota > Gammaproteobacteria > Burkholderiales > Burkholderiaceae_C > Hydrogenophaga. The sequence goes on from NZ_SDDV01000015.1 coordinate 34,965, forward strand.
TTGGCATTTCATCTGACAGTGTGCTCAATTTCGCGCAGGCGCGCCAGGCCGTCAAGAGCCGCGTGCCGCAACTCATGGTGGTCGACGCCGAGCTGATCGATCTGATGAACGAAGAGTTCGAGGCCTTCCGGCGCGATGTGCTGCGCGAAGTGCTGGACTTGCCCTTCATCGAGATATCGCCCGACGACAACGCGTTCGACATATCTGGCCTAGAGGAGTTTTCCATGGCCAGGGTTGGGCGCGGCAACATCCGCGAAGCGCTGGGGACGGCGGTGATGTTCGAACTCGCCAAGATCATGTAGCACCGCCTGCCGTGGCGCAAGATGCTCGGAAATGCCTGATCGCTGCAGGACAGCCGCAAGCCTTCCATGCCTTGCTCGATGAGTTTTTGACTTTGGTGCGGGGTCTGCTGCTGTTCGATGTACTGGCGAATGACCGCGATGGGCGCTGCACCGCAGCTTTCTGACCCAATGTCGACAAGACGTGCCCAGGTCGCAAGACCCAAGCGCGTACCCTGCTGCACAGCAAGAACCCACCGAAGTGCCTATGCAGCAGGCTTCTCATGCGCGGCTCGGTAGCAATCTCCGGCCTTCAGGCTGGGGAGGATGTCAAAATGCCAGCCATGCAGATTCGATTCACCAAAATGCAGGGCGCAGGCAACGATTTCGTGCTGCTCGACGAGACGCAAGCCCTGCTCGGCCTGAGCGCGGCCCAGTACCGTTGGCTGGCCGATCGGCATTTCGGTGTCGGGGCCGACCAGATTTTGAGCGTGCGGCCCGCGCCCGGCCCGGGGCTCGATTTCGAATACGTGATTCACAACGCCGACGGTGGCGAAGTCGAACACTGCGGCAACGGCGCGCGCTGCTTCGTGCGCTATCTGCGCGACAAAGGCCTGAGCCATGCCAACCCGGTGCGCGTGAAGACAAAGAGCGGCGTGCTCGAACTCTGGCTGGGCGCCGACGGTCTGATCCGCGTCGACATGGGAGCGCCGGTGTTCGAGCCCGCGCGCGTGCCCTTTGACGCGCAGGGACTGATTGCCCAGCCGATGGGCAACTTCGAGCGCTGGCCGCTGGCAGGGCCCGCCGATCCTGCGCCGCTGGCTGCGGTGCTGTCGATGGGCAATCCGCACGCGGTGCTGCTGGTCGACGATGTGGATCAGGCACCGGTGGCGCACTGGGGGCCGCTGATCGAAAACCACCCCCGCTTCCCGGCGCGCGTCAACGTCGGCTTTCTGCAGTTGTTGAGCCGTCAGCAGGTGCGCCTGCGCGTGTTCGAGCGCGGCGCTGGTGAAACCCTGGCCTGCGGCAGTGGCGCCTGTGCCGCTGTGGTGGCCGGCATACGCCTGGGCCTGCTCGAGCAGCGGGTACAGGTGCAGACCCGCGGCGGCACCCTAGGCGTCGAATGGCGCGACAGCCCGGCGCACGAGCAGCCGGTGCGCCTGAGCGGCCCGGCCAGCACGGTGTTCGAAGGCGTGGTCGACGTGCCCGAACACCCCGAGTTGCCCGGCGCGGCACCGCTTCACAGCCCCAGCAGAGCATGAAAAACGAACCCATTGCCCCCATCACCGAAGACGACATTGCCAATTACCTGGCCAATACGCCCGACTTCTTCGAGCGCCACGCCGGCTTGCTGGCAGCGGTACAACTGAGCAACCCGCACGGCCTGCGTGCGGTCAGCCTGCAAGAGCGCCAGGCCGTGCTGCTGCGTGACAAGATCAAGGGCCTGGAGATCAAGGCGGTCGAGATGATTCGCCACGGCCACGAGAACAGCGCGCTGGCCGACAAGCTGCACGCCTGGACCTGCGCGCTGCTGCGCAGCGCCGATGCCAAGGCCTTGCCGGCGTTGCTGGCACGCGAGTTGACGGCGCAGTTCGGTCTGCCGCAGGTGGCGCTCAAGGTCTGGGCGGTGCGGCCCGAGTTTGCCGCCGAACCCTTCGCCCAAGGCGTCAGCGACGACCTGATGACTTTTGCGGCGTCGCTCATGCGTCCGTACTGCGGCGCCAACCCCGGCTTGGAAGCCGCTCAGTGGCTGGCCGAACCACAGGCGGCTGCCTCGCTGGCGCTGATTCCCTTGCGCGCTGCGCCGGCGGCACAAAACCCACAGGCGTTTGGCCTGCTGGTGCTGGCGTCCCCCGACGCGCGGCGTTTCGCCGCCGACATGGGCACCGACTTGCTCGAACGCATCGGTGAACTCGCCAGCGCCGCGCTGCTGCGCCTGTGTCCGGCTTGAGGGCAGCACCGATGAACGCCCTGCCAGGGTCTGGCGTGCAGACACTGTGCGACGCCGACGATGCCGTCCTGGTGCACGCTTACTTGCAGCACGCGCGGGTAGAAAAACGGCTGGCCGAGCGCACGCTGACGCTCTACGGCCTCGATCTGGACAAGCTGCAGCAATATGCGCGTGCGGCCCAGGTCGGTCTGCGTCAGGTGGACGGCGCGCGCTTGCGCCGCTGGGTGGCGCAGATGCACAGCGGCGGGCGCAGCGCGCGCGGCATCGCCTTGATTCTGTCGGGCTGGCGCGGTTTTTACGTTTGGCTCGGCCGCCAGGGCCTGCTCCAGCACAACCCGACGCAGGGCCTGCGCGCGCCCCGGGCGGGCCGCCCGCTGCCCAAGGCGCTGGCGGTGGACGAGGCGGTGCAACTGGCCGCCCACGTGCAGACCGGCGCTGACCCGGTGCGGGAGGCGCGCGACCGCTGCAGCACCGAGCTGCTGTACGGTGCTGGCCTGCGCATCGGTGAATTGGTCGGCTTGGACGTGGCAGCCAGTGCCAGCGCGCGCGGCTGGATCGACGTGCAAGACGAACTGGCCCAGGTGCTGGGCAAGGGCGGCAGGCGGCGCAGCGTGCCGCTCGGGCGCGCCGCGCTGGCCGCGCTGGCCGACTGGTTGGCGCTGCGCCCGGCCTGGGCGCGCACCGACGCCGCGCTATTCATAGGCGCGCGCGGCCAGCGCCTGTCGCCGCAGCAGATTCGCGTGCGCCTCAAGCGCCGCGCGCGACTGGCCGGGTTGAGCACACCGGTGCATCCGCATATGCTGCGCCACTCGTACGCCAGCCACGTGCTGCAATCCAGCGGCGACCTGCGCGCGGTGCAAGAGCTGCTGGGCCACGCCAGCATCAGCAGCACACAGGTGTACACCCGGCTCGACTTTCAGCACCTGGCGCGGGTGTACGACGCAGCGCATCCGCGCGCGCTGTTGCGCCGCAACGGCAAGACCGATTGAACCCATGGCAAAAACACCCCTCATCCAACCTGCGCCAGCCCGCAGCGCCGCCGTCCCGGCAAGCGGACAGCGCCTGTCCAAACGGCTGGCGGCGCAGTTGCCGTGTTCGCGCAGCGACGCCGAGCGCCACATCGCTGCCGGCTCAGTGCGGGTCGATGGGGTACCGGTCGAGCTGCCGCAGGCACGGGTACGCGACGAGCAGACGGTGACGATCGACGCCCAGGCGCGCCCGCCAGCGCTGGCCGGGCTCACCTTGCTGTGGCACAAACCGGCCGGGCAGGCGCTGCCCGCCGGCGCGCCCCTGCCCGAGGCCGTGGCGGCGCTGCTGTTTGCCCCCGAACACCGCTGTCCCGCTGATCGCTCGGGTCTGCGCGTGCTGCAAGCGCAGCACCGCAAGCTGCTGCCGCTGGCTGCGCTGCAGCCCATGGCCAGCGGCTTGATGGCGTTCACCCAGAACCCCGGGGTGGCGCGCAAGCTGCTGGACGAGGCGGCCCCGATCGAGCACGAGTGGCTGCTCGAAGTGGCGGCCGACCCCGGCTTGCAAGACCCGGCCCGGCGCGCGGCAGTGTGCCAATCGCTGGCGCAGCCGCTGTTTTTTAACGGCCGGGCGCTGGCGTGCGCGCGCGCCAGTTGGCAAAGCGAGCTGCGGTTGCGGCTGGCGATCAAGGGCACGCTGGCGGGCCAGGTCGAACACCTGGCCGAGCGCGCCGGCCTGCGCTTGAACGCCGTTCGGCGGCTGCGTCTGGGGCGCGTTGCGCTGGCCGGGCTGGTGCCGGGGCAGTGGCGCTATCTGTGCGACAACGAACGCTTCTGAGCCTAAATCCGGCAGTTGACCGCGCAGTTTGCGCGCCTTTCAAAGTCATGCCCGTTAGGCTGAGTCGGCACAGCCCAGACGATGAGCCGGTTTTGAATCCCATCTGCTGAAAAAACAGGCAGCTACAATGCCACTCCCGTGCGCTTTGCCGGTTCTGCGCGCTGGCACCCGCGCGTCTCCATTCTTCACTGTCATGCACATCGGGGCTTTTATCCTACCCAATGCCTTGTTCGTGGCTCCTATGGCGGGCGTCACGGACCGGCCGTTTCGCAAGCTGTGCAAGCGCCTGGGGGCGGGCTACGCGGTGAGCGAGATGATCACTTCCCGCCCCGATCTGCAATGCAGTCTGAAGACCGCGCGGCGCGCCAACCACGAGGGTGAGGCTGCGCCGATAGCGGTACAAATTGCCGGCACCGACGCAGCCATGATGGCCGATGCAGCGCGTTTGAACATCGACCGGGGCGCACAAATCATAGACATCAACATGGGCTGCCCGGCCAAGAAGGTGTGCAACAAGTGGGCCGGTTCGGCGCTGATGCAAGACCCGGCGCTGGCGCTGCACATCGTGCAGGCGGTGGTGGCGGCCTGCACGCCGCACGGCGTTGCGGTCACGCTCAAAATGCGCACCGGCTGGAGCGCCGAGCAGCGCAACGCACCCGCGCTGGCGCTGGCCGCCGAGGACGCCGGCGTGCAAATGATTACCGTGCACGGTCGCACCCGCGAGCAGGGCTACCGCGGCCAAGCCGAACACGACACCGTAGCGTTGGTCAAGAGCCGCTTGCGCATTCCGGTGGTCGCCAATGGCGACATCGACAGCCCGCAGGTCGCGCGCGAGGTGCTGCGCCGCAGCGGCGCCGACGCCCTGATGATAGGCCGCGCGGCGCAGGGCCGGCCCTGGATTTTTCGGGAGATCGCACACTTTCTGGCCAGCGGCGAGCTGCTGGCGCCCCCCAGCCTGAGCGAAGTCAAGACCTGGCTGCTCGAACACCTGCTCGATCATTACCAGTTGTACGGTGAGTCAGGCGGCGTGCGCAGTGCGCGCAAACACCTGGGCTGGTACGCGCAGTCGTTGCCGCTGCCTGCGGCGGCGGTGCAGCAGTTTCGCGCCCGCATCAACGCCTTGACTGACGCCGAGGCACAACTGCGCTGCGTCAGCGAGAGCTTCGATCACTGGGACAGCGCCTACGCTTCGCATCCCCACCCACCGCAAGACTGGAGAATGGCGGCATGAGCAAGACCCACAATCTGCACGATTGCGTGCGCGCCAGCATGGAAGATTATTTTCGTGACCTCGACGGCACCGACCCGGCCGGTCTGCACGAGATGCTGGTCAAGGCGGTGGAAAAACCGCTGCTCGAAGTGGTGATGGAGCAAGCGCAGCACAACCAGTCGCGCGCGGCGCAGTGGCTGGGCTTGAACCGCAACACGCTGCGCAAAAAACTGCTGGAACACCAGTTGCTTTGATGCAGGCAGCCGCCGTGCTGCGCGCGTGCTTTGCGCCCGACCCGAAACCCCTCAATCGTTGCCCACCCACACCCAAACCCCCATGCGCGCCCTCATTTCCGTCTCCGACAAAACCGGCATCGTCGAACTGGCCCAAGCCCTGCACGCCCTGGGCGTGACCCTGATCTCTACCGGCGGCACCGCCAGGCTGCTGGCCGAGAAGGGCCTGCCCGTGACCGAAGTGGCCGAGGTGACGGCTGTTCCCGAAATGCTCGACGGCCGCGTGAAAACCCTGCACCCCAAGGTGCACGGCGGCCTGCTGGCGCGCCGCGATGTGCCCGAGCACATGGCCGCCTTGAAGGCGCACGGCATCGACACCATCGACCTGCTGATCGTCAACCTCTACCCGTTTGAGGCCACCGTGGCGCAGCCCGGTTGCACGCTGCAAGACGCGATCGAGAACATCGACATCGGCGGCCCGGCCATGGTGCGCAGCGCGGCCAAGAACTGGAACGACGTGGCGGTGCTGACCGACGCGGCCCAGTACCCGGCCGTGATCGACGAACTCAAAGCCAAGGGCAAGCTGAGCGACAAGACGCGCTTTGCCCTGTCGGTCGCCGCGTTCAACCGCATCAGCCAGTACGACGGTGCGATCAGCGATTACCTCGCGTCGATCGAATTCGACGAGGGCGCCCGCGTGCCAAAGCGCGCTGAATTCCCGGGCCAGGTCAATGGCCGCTTCGTCAAGCTGCAAGACCTGCGCTACGGCGAGAACCCGCACCAGAGCGCCGCCTTCTACCGCGACCTGTACCCGGCTCCGGGCTCGCTGGTCACGGCTAGGCAGCTGCAAGGCAAGGAGCTGAGCTATAACAACATCGCCGACGCCGACGCGGCCTGGGAATGTGTCAAGAGCTTCGATGTGCCTGCCTGCGTGATCGTCAAGCACGCCAACCCCTGCGGCGTGGCGCTCGGTTCAGATGCGCTGGCGGCCTACGACAAGGCCTTCCAGACCGACCCGACCAGCGCCTTCGGCGGCATCATCGCCTTTAACTGCCCGGTCGATCTGGCAGCCGCGCAAGCGCTTGGCAAGCAGTTCGTCGAGGTGCTGCTGGCGCCGGGCTACACGCCCGAGGCACTGGCGTTTTTCCAGGCCAAAGCCAATTTGCGGGTGCTTGAAATCGCGCTGCCGCCGGGCGGCCCGAGCGTCTGGGCGCAGGGTCAAAACCGCAGTGACATCAAGCGCGTGGGTTCGGGCTTGCTGATGCAAAGCGCCGACAGCCGCGTGTTGCAGCGTGCTGATCTGAAGGTCGTGACCCGGCTGCAGCCCACCGAGCAACAGCTCGACGATCTGCTGTTCGCTTGGAAGGTGGCCAAGTTTGTCAAGAGCAACGCCATCGTGTTCTGCAAGAACGGCATGACCATGGGCGTGGGCGCGGGCCAGATGAGCCGGCTCGATTCGGCCCGCATCGCCAGCATCAAGGCCGGCCACGCCCATTTGTCCTTGCAGGGCACGGCTGTTGCCAGCGACGCCTTCTTCCCGTTTCGCGACGGACTCGACGTGGTGCTGGACGCGGGCGCATGCTGTGTCATCCAGCCCGGCGGCTCGCTGCGCGACAGGGAAGTGATCGACGCCGCCGACGAACGCAGCGTGGTGATGGTGTTGACCGGCGTGCGCCACTTCCGGCACTAACGGGCATGACTTTGAAAGCCACCCCGGAAAATGAAAGTCATGCCCGTTCTCCCTCACCCCCAACCCCTCTCCCGCACGCGGGAGAGGGGAGCGAAGTGAGTCGCGGCCCGACTCTCACGTTAAGAGGCGGCCGGCTGCTCAGCCCGCCATCCCGCTTCGGGCCGCGCGGCATTCGCTGGGACTTTGACCGCTCCAGCCGCGAAACGCGCGGCTGAAACTCTTTTCGTTCTCAAAACCGACCGCCTGCGCCACCTGCTTGATCGGACGTTGCGTGCGTTGCAGCAGTTCGGTGGCGCGCTGCTGGCGCACCTCGTCTTTGAGCGACTGCAGGGACGCGCCTTCTTGCTTCAGTTGACGGTGCAGGGTGCGGGCCGAGGTGTGGAGCAAGGCGGCCAGAGCGTGTGCGTTGTGGGCCGCCAGCGGCTGGTGGCGCAGCACCTGGCGCACCCGCTGCACCAGCAGGCGGTCGCGCCGGTAGGCGTGCACGGTCAATGGCAGGGCGCGCTGCAGCATCTGGTTCATGGCCGCTTCGTCGCGCTGGATCGGCAGGGCCAGGTAGCGCGCATCGAAGTGGATGGCAGCCTGCTGCGCTTCAAACAGCGTGGGGCCGGCGAACAGCACCAGGTAGGCCCTGACGTGCGGCGGCGCGGCGAACGGGAAGCTCGCGCCGAGCAGCGGAATGCGCGAGTCGATGAGCCAACTGGCGAGGCCGTGGACGTTGCGCAGCACCGAGACCAGGCAGAACTCGCGCAACACGCCGTCGGGGCCGAGCTGGCGGTGTTCGTCGATGCCGATGCTCGCCGTGTCGACCTCGGTGCGCAACGACAGGGTGATGTCGTCGGCCAGCAGGTGGTGGTGGCGGCACCAGCGCTTGAGCGCCACACCCAGCGTGGGGGCCGACAGCGAGGCCCGTGCCAGCATGCCGTAGCTGCCCCAGGGCAGGGCGCGGCCAAACCAGCCCAGGGCCTCGTCGTCGAGTTCCTGCATGGCGGCGCCGCAGAGGGCTTCCATCTGCGCGGCGCTGATGCTTGCTGCAGCATGGGACACATGCGCTGGCGCAATCTGTGCCTGCGCCAGCACCTGCGCGGGGTTCAGTCCGCGCTGCCGGTAGGCGGTCACGATGGCTTGCACGAACGCCATGGGGGTGAGCGCCCGGTCGCTACGGCAGTCGGACCGGCTGGCGGGTGTTGCACGCAGGCTGGGCATGCCTGGAGTGTGCCCGAGTGGTGGCGTGATTTGCAACCATTCTGGCAAGCGCTGGCGGTGCAAGACGCCTATGCTTGCGCATGCAGTCCGGTGCGAGCAGAACGCCGCAACCCCAGGAGACACACCCATGGACATCTCGCTGAGCCACGCGAAGGGCCGCACCGACGTGCCGCTGGTGAGCGTGCACCAGGGACGGCGCTACAGCTACGCCGCGCTGGCGGCCGAGGTGGACCGGCTGGCCAGCGCGCTGCTGGGGCTGGGCCTGCGACCGGGCGAACGCATCGGCATCTGGTCGCACAACAACGTCGAGTGGGTGCTGATGCAGTTGGCGACGGCCAGGGTCGGCCTGGTGCTGGTCAACATCAACCCGGCCTACCGCACAGCCGAACGAACAAAAAACCGCCTGAACGACCGCCTGAACCAGAGAACACCATGCCCGCACTCGAGACGAAACTCAACGCCCGCTCCGCCGACTTCCAGGCCAATGCCGCCGCCATGCGCGCCGTGGTGGACGACCTGAAGGCGCAGGTTGAAAAGGCCACGCTCGGCGGTGGCGAGGCCGCCCGCGCCAAGCACAGCGCGCGCGGCAAGCTGCTGCCGCGCGAGCGGGTGCAGATGCTGCTGGACCCGGGCACGCCCTTCCTCGAACTCAGCCCGCTGGCCGCGATGGGCCTGTACCCGGACCGCGACGGCAGCGACAGCGCGCCTTGCGCCGGCGTCATTGCCGGCATCGGCCGCGTCAGCGGCGTGGACTGCATGGTCGTCTGCAACGACGCCACGGTGAAGGGCGGCACCTACTACCCGCTCACCGTGAAGAAGCACCTGCGCGCACAAGAGGTGGCGCAGCAGAACCGGCTGCCCTGCATCTACCTGGTGGACTCGGGCGGCGCCAACCTGCCGAACCAGGACGAGGTGTTCCCCGACCGCGACCATTTCGGCCGCATCTTCTTCAACCAGGCCCACATGAGCGCGCAGGGCATCGCACAGATTGCGGTGGTCATGGGCTCGTGCACGGCGGGTGGCGCCTATGTGCCGGCCATGAGCGACGAGACCATCATCGTCAAGAACCAGGGCACCATCTTCCTGGGCGGCCCGCCGCTAGTCAAAGCCGCCACCGGCGAGGTGGTGAGCACCGAAGACCTGGGCGGCGGCGACGTGCACACGCGCCTATCGGGCGTGGCCGACCACCTGGCGCAGAACGACCTGCACGCGCTCGCGCTGGCGCGCCAGGCGGTGAAGAACCTCAATGCGCGCAAGCTGCTGCCGATTGCGACGATGGCCCCGGTGGCGCCGCTGTACCCGGCCGAAGAGCTGTACGGTGTGATCCCGACCGACACCCGAAAGCCGTTTGACGTGCGCGAGATCATCGCGCGCCTTGTCGACGGCAGCGATTTCGACGAGTTCAAGGCGCGCTTTGGCACCACCCTGGTCTGCGGCTTCGCGCGCATCGAAGGCATGCCGGTCGGCATCATCGCCAACAACGGCATCCTGTTCAGCGAGTCTGCCCTCAAGGGCGCGCACTTCATCGAACTCTGCTGCCAGCGCAAGACACCGCTGGTGTTTTTGCAGAACATCACCGGCTTCATGGTCGGGCGCAAGGTCGAAAACGAAGGCATCGCCCGCCACGGCGCCAAGATGGTGACCGCCGTGGCCACCGCCGCGGTGCCGAAGTTCACCGTCATCATCGGCGGCAGCTTCGGCGCCGGCAACTACGGCATGTGCGGCCGCGCCTTCAGCCCGCGTTTCTTGTGGATGTGGCCGAACGCGCGCATCAGCGTCATGGGCGGCGAGCAGGCCGCCAGCGTGCTGGCCACCGTCAGGCGCGACGGCATCGAGGCCAAGGGCGGACAGTGGAGCGCCGAGGAAGAGGCGGCGTTCAAGGCCCCGATCAAGGCGCAGTACGAGGTGCAGGGCCACCCCTACTACGCCACCGCCCGGCTGTGGGACGACGGCGTGATCGACCCGGCCGACACCCGCCGCGTGCTGGCGCTGGGCCTCTCGGCTTCGCTGAACGCGCCGATTCCCGAGACGAAGTTTGGACTTTTTCGCATGTGATGTGTATGATTCTATTGATTCATACACATTGAGAGGTTTCTCCATGCGGACCAACATCGTGATCGACGACAAGCTCATGGCCGATGTCATGGCCAGCGGCGATTTCAAGACCAAGAAAGAGGCGGTCGAAGAGGGACTTAGGCTGCTCAAACGGCGCAAGGTCTATGAGGGTTTGCTGGCCCTGCGCGGCAAGCTTCAGTGGGACGACTCGGACGAAGCTTGGGCGAAAGCGCGCGAAGAAGGCGCGCTGCTGGAAGTCGCCGCGCAGGAGCCTGCTGTCAGCTACGAGGTCAAGTCCGCTGCCAAGACAAGACAGCCCCGCGCCATCGAGAGTCGCGCCAAGCCTGGCAAGCGGAGTAAGTCCCCATGATTCTGGTGGACAGCAGTGTCTGGATCGACTTCTTTCGCGGTGAGCGGGGTGCAGCGAGTGTCGCCCTCGCTCAATGTCTGGGCGACTCCAGCTTCGAAGTCGGCATGGCCGACCTGGTGCTGTTTGAGGTCATGCGCGGATTTCGAGAGGGCCCACTGATGTGGGAGGCTCAAGCGCTGATGGGCGCCCTGCCGCAAGTGGCCATTGGTGGCGCAACGCATGCGCTGCAAGCCGCTGAGCGTTACCGCCGACTGCGCGAATCGGGTCGCACCGTGCGCAGCCCCATCGACGTGCTGCTCGCCAGCTACTGCATCACCCACGGCCACAGGCTGCTGCACCGCGACGCCGATTTTGAATCGCTCAAAACCCTGGGAGGGCTGGACACATGGCCGCAATGAGCAGCGCAGGGAGCCAAGCCCTCACCGTCACGGTGCAAGACCGCATCGCCCGCATCACGCTGACCCGCCCCGAGCTGCGCAACGCCTTCAACGACGAGGTCATCCAGCAACTCAAGGCCGCGTTCGAATCCGTCGGCGCACGCGACGACGTGCGCGCCGTCGTGCTGGCCGCCGTGGGACCGGCCTTCTGCGCCGGGGCCGACCTGAACTGGATGCGCCGCATGGCCGACTACACACGCGAAGAAAACGTGGTCGATGCGGGCCATCTGGCCGAGATGCTGCGGGTGATCTACGCCTGTCCCAAGCCCACCGTGGCGCGTGTGCAGGGCGATGCGGTCGCCGGTGGCATGGGTCTGGTGGCCTGTTGCGACATGGCGGTGAGCGTGGACACGGCCGGCTACTGCCTGAGCGAGGTGAAGCTGGGCCTGATACCGGCCACCATTGGCCCCTACGTGGCGCGGGCCATGGGGGCGCGCGCCGCGCACCGCTACTTCCTCACGGCCGAGCGTTTCAGTGCCGCCGAGGCGCACCGCATCGGCTTCGTGCACGAGGTGGTGCCGGTCGAGCAACTCGACGCCAAGGTGGACGAACTGGTGAAAGCGCTAGCCAGCGCCGGCCCGGTGGCCGTGCGTGCCTGCAAGCAACTGGTGCAGGACGTGGCCGAGCAAGAGATTGACGCGGTGCTGATCCACCGTACGGTGCAAGGCATAGCGGACATCCGCGCCAGCACCGAGGGCAAGGAAGGCGTTCAGTCCTTCCTGCAAAAACGCAAACCGAACTGGCTGGGTTAACGGGCATGACTTTGAAAGGCGCCCCAAAAAATGAAAGTCCTGCCCGTTCTCCCTCACCCCCAACCCCTCCCCCGCACACGGGAGAGGGGAGCGAAGTGAGTCGCGGCCCGACTCTCACGTTAAGGAGGCACACCATGTTTAAAAAAATCCTGATCGCCAACCGCGGTGAAATCGCCTGCCGCGTCGCCGCCACCGCCCGCCGCATGGGCCTGCGCACCGTGGCCGTGTATTCCGACGCCGACGCCAGCGCCAAACACGTGGCGGCCTGCGACGAGGCGGTGCACATCGGCGCCAGCGCGCCGAAAGACAGCTACCTGCAGTGGCAGCGCATCCTCGATGCCGCCCAGGCCACCGGCGCGCAGGCCATCCACCCCGGCTACGGTTTCCTGAGCGAGAACGAAGCCTTTGCCAACGCCTGCGCCGAGGCCGGTCTGGTGTTCATCGGCCCGCCCGCGAGCGCCATCCAGGCCATGGGCCTGAAGGCCGAGTCCAAGCGATTGATGGAGCGCGCTGGCGTGCCGCTGGTGCCGGGCTACCACGGCGCGGATCAAGACCCCGCCTTGCTGCAGTGCGAGGCCGACCGCATCGGTTACCCGGTGCTGATCAAGGCCAGCGCCGGCGGCGGCGGCAAGGGCATGCGCGCGGTGGAGAAGGCTGAGGACTTTGCCGCCGCGCTCGCTTCGTGCCAACGTGAGGCCATCAACAGCTTCGGCAGCGACGCCGTGCTGGTGGAGAAATACGCCCAGCGCCCGCGCCACATCGAGATCCAGGTGTTTGGCGACACGCACGGCAACTGCGTGTATTTGTTCGAGCGCGACTGCTCGGTGCAGCGGCGCCACCAGAAGGTGCTGGAAGAAGCGCCCGCGCCGGGCATGACGCCCGAGCTGCGCGCGCAGATGGGCGCCGCTGCGGTGGCGGCGGCCAGGGCGGTGAACTACGTGGGCGCCGGTACCGTGGAGTTCATCGTGGAGGGCTTGCACGAGGCGCATGGGAGCGCCACCGCCGGGCCGCCCCAAGGTGGCGCAGCCCCCTCGGGGGGCAGCGAACCACGCGCAGCGGGGAGCGTGGGGGTCAGGTTTTATTTCATGGAGATGAACACGCGGCTGCAGGTCGAGCACCCGGTGACCGAAGCCATCACCGGCCTCGATCTGGTGGAGTGGCAGCTGCGCGTGGCCAGCGGCGAACCGCTGCCACTGACGCAGGAGCAACTGCACATGCACGGCCACGCCATCGAGGCGCGCATCTGCGCCGAAACGCCGGACAAGCAGTTCCTGCCCGCCACCGGTCGGCTCGATGTCTACCGCCTGCCAGCGTGCACCGAATTCTTGCCCCCTCTCCCTCTGGGAGAGGGCTCGCGCGCCGCTCCGCTGCCGGTGCGCGTGGACTCAGGCGTGCGCGAAGGCGACGCCATCAGCCCGTTCTACGACTCCATGGTCGCCAAGCTGATCGTGCACGGCCGCACCCGCGCCGAGGCGCTGGCCAAGCTCGATGCCGCGCTGGCGGCCACGCGCATCGTCGGCCTGTCCACCAACGTGCAGTTCCTGCGCCACGTCGTGGCCAGCCCCTCGTTTGCGCAGGCGAATCTGGACACCGCGCTGATCCCGCGCGAAGCGGGCGTGCTGTTCCACCAGGACAAGGTGGGGCTGAACCTGGCCGTGGCCGCCGCCGTGGCCCAGACCCTGGTGCACGAAAAGGCCGGGGAGGGCCAGGACCCGTTTTCGCGCACCGACGGCTGGCGCCCGTTTGGCCTGGCGCAGCGCCGCTTCGACTTTGAATACCAGGCCGAATCGCTGACCGCCACGCTGACCTACCTGCACGACGGTGCCCTGAAACTGACCGTGGGCAAGACCAGCGCGACGCTCGAATTCAAACCACTGCCAGCCGACAGCGGCATCCAGATCGACCTGCAATTCAACGGCCAGCGCCAGACGGTGCAGACCTGGCAGCGCGGCGAAACCGTGCACCTGTTCTGCGACCTCGGCGCGGCCGTGATCACCGAGCTCGACGCACTGGCCCACGCGGGAGAAACCGCGGCCGAAGGCGGGCGCCTGACCGCGCCCATGCCGGGCAAGGTGGTGTCGTTTTCGGTGAAAGCCGGTGACGCGGTCAAGAAAGGCCAGCCGCTGGCGGTGATGGAAGCCATGAAGATGGAACACACCATCGCCGC
>NZ_SDDV01000016.1 GCF_014773545.1 Hydrogenophaga sp.
CGCGGATGGTTTCAATTTGAGCTGTGCTTAGTCTCATCGTGCAATGGCGAACGTGAAATGCGATGCATCACTGCCCGCTCTCTGGTTCAATGCCCGGAAAATGGTTTTGACCCGCAACATCTTCAGGCTTTCCTGGCCGGTTCGATGCGGCCGTAGGTGTCTTCCAGCCGCACGATGTCGTCTTCCCCCAGGTAGCTGCCCGATTGCACTTCGATCATCTCCAGCTCCAGCTTGCCGGGGTTGTGCAGGCGGTGCACCTCGCCGATCGGGATGTAGGTGCTCTGGTTTTCGGTCAGCAAAAACACTTTGCTGCCGTTGGTCACCTCGGCCGTGCCCTGCACCACGATCCAGTGCTCGGCGCGGTGGTGGTGTTTTTGCAGGCTCAGGCGGGCGCCGGGTTTGACGCCGATGCGCTTGACCTGAAAGCGCTCGCCCATGTCGATGCTGTCGTACCAGCCCCAGGGCCGGGCCACGCGCCGGTGCAGGGTGGCCTGTGGCAGCTTCGCGTTTTCGAGGTGGGCCACCACGTCTTTGACCTGCTCGGCGTGGTCGCGCTGCGCCACCAGCAGGGCGTCGGGCGTGTCGATGATGAGCAGGTCTTGCGTGCCCAGCGCCACCACCGTGCGCCCGGGCGCGTGGATGTAGGTGTTGCGCGCTTGCAGGGCGTGGCCCTGGCCGGTGATGCGGTTGCCCTGGCCGTCGGCGGGGGTCAGCTCGGCCACGGCGTTCCAACTGCCCACGTCGCTCCACTGGCCCACGAAGGGCAGCACCGCCACGTCTTGGTGGTGTTCCATCACCGCGTAGTCGATGCTTTGTGAGCGGCAGGCCAGAAAGGCGTCTTTCTGCGGGCGCACGAAGTGCAGTCCGTTGCCCGGGGAGCGTTTCAGTGGCCGCGCCGGCCATGGCGGCCTGGCAGTTGGCCAGTATGTCGGCCGCGTGAGCGCCCAGCGCCGCCAGCAGCACGCTGGCGCGGGCCAGGAAGATGCCCGCGTTCCACAACACCTTGCCTTGCAGCAGCAGCGCCTGGGCGGCGTCGGCCTGGGGCTTTTCGATGAAGCGGGCCACCGCGCGGCTGCCATCGGCCCGCGCCGCACCCTGCTCGATGTAGCCATAGGCCGTGCTGGGGAAGCTGGGCAGCACGCCGAAGGTGACGATGGCGCCCGATTCGGCGGCGCCCACGCCCTGCCGCACCATGGCGGCAAAGGCGGCGGTGTCGGGGATGTGGTGGTCGGCCGGGCAGAACAGCAGCAGCGGGTCGGCCGCATCGGCTGCGCGCGCGCGGGCACTGACATGCAGGGCGGCCAGC
Organism: Hydrogenophaga sp.; assembly: GCF_014773545.1. Taxonomy (GTDB): domain Bacteria; phylum Pseudomonadota; class Gammaproteobacteria; order Burkholderiales; family Burkholderiaceae_C; genus Hydrogenophaga. The sequence continues at coordinate 1,307 of NZ_SDDV01000016.1, forward strand.
GCCATGGCGGCGGCGGTGTTGCGGCCAGCGGGTTCGAGCAGCAGCTCGCCGCCCAGGCCTGCGGCCTGCAGGTCGTCGGCCACCAGAAAGCGGTGGTCTTCGGCGGCCACGCACAGCAGCGGCGTTTGGGCAAAGGCCAGGCGCTCGGCCGTGAGCCGCAGCAGGCTCTTGTTGCCGATCAGCGGCACGAACTGCTTGGGGTGGCTCTTGCGGCTGAGCGGCCACAGGCGCGTGCCCGAGCCGCCACAGAGGATGACGGGGACGATGGGTGCAGGGGTGCTGGGCGTCATGGAGGGTTCGCGTGCCATCAGCGGGGTCGCCTGGGGCGGGGCTTGGGTTGGGGCCTGGGCCTGGCCTGCGGTGGCGAAGGCGCGCCGTCTGGCAGCGGGTGCAACTGGGCACGGCGGGCCAGCAACTGGTAGATCAGGTGGTACCAATGCACGCAGACCAGCAGCGCCGCGATGGCCGCCCACACCGGCGCGCCTTCCAGCGCCACGGCCAGGCCGGCGGGCAGCGCGGCATACAGCCACAGCAGGGGCGACACCGCGGCGTTGCGCAAGCGCGGGTTCCAGTGGGCAAGCCAGCGCATGATCACCTGCGTCTTGATCAGGCTGTGCAGGTGCAGGTTGTCGGGCGCGCCCGTGGGCAGGCGCTGGCGGAGGCGGCGCCACACGCTGTAGAGCACTTCGGTCACCGGGTAGGCGCAGGCCAGCAGCACCAGCCAGGGCGAGACGCCGGGGTGGCGCATGACCAGCAGCACCGCCAGCCAGGCCAGCGCAAAGCCCACCAGGTAGGCGCCACCGTCGCCCAGGAAGATCTTGCCCAGCGGAAAGTTCACCAGCCAGAAGCCCAGCACGGCGGCGCCCAGCACGGCGCAAACCAGCGCCAGCGGGGTATCGCCCTGCAGGCCGGCCAGGCTGCCCAGCGCCGCCAAAATCACCAGCACCGTGCCGCTGGACAGGCCGTTGAAGCCGTCGATGATGTTGACGGCATTGGCCACCCCGGCCACGGCAAACGCGGTGAACAGCACCGCCGCAGGGCCCCAGGCGAGCAGGTCGTCCAGCAGCGGAACGTCGACCCGGTTCAGGGCCACGCCGGTGAGCCAGCAGGCCAGGGCACCGCTGACCATGGTGGCCAGCAGGCGGGCGGACACGCCCACTTTTTTGGTGATGTCTTCCAGCAGGCCGGCGGCAAAGGCGGGCACGCTGGCCAGCAGCAGCGGTTGCAGCAGGGTCTGCACATCGGCACTGGCCAGCGCCCAGGCCGCCACCAGACCAGCCGCCACACCCACGCCGCCGATGCGGGGTGTGGGCTTGGTGTGGAACTTCTGCACGCCGGCGGTGTGGTCCATGCTGAAGTGGCCGTGCCAGTGCTTGGTGAACACCAGCAGCAGGCTCACCCCCAGCGAAACCAGCAGCGCGGCCAGCACAAAGTTGGGCATGTCTGGGCTCGCTCGGTCGCTCAGGGGGTGCGCGGGCGCCGCCCCAGGGCGCGGGCCCAGGCCTCGCGCAGGCGCTGGAGCTTCTGGGCCGACACATCGTCTTGCGCCGCGTTGCGCAGCGCCTGCCGCACGAACACGAACAACAGCAGCGCAAAGCCGCTGGCCAGCGTGGCCAGCACGGCGATCATGCCTTTTTGCGGATTGCTCTTGTGCTCGGGGGTTTGCGCTGCGTCCAGCACCTGGATCAGCGCGCCTTCGCGGCTTTCGTCAATGCGGGCTATTTCGTACTGCTTGGCAAACAATTCAAACAGGGTTTCGTGGTACTTGAAGTCGCGGTAAGCGGCCAGGTAGTTGCCCGCATCTTGTGTTGCCGAGGGATTAAGTTTTTCGGCATTGCTAAGCTGAGCCCGCAGAGCGGCCAGCGTGGTCAGGGCCTGGCGGAAGTCGGGCGCGGCTTCGGTGAGGTAGCCGCGCATGGTGGCTACTTTCACTTCTTGCGCGGTAATGCTGGCCTGCAACTGGGCCAGCCGTTCCACGACGGCCTGCGGGCTTGCCTTGATCGCTCTTATGCTCACCCCGCTGGCTTGCAAGGCTTGCTCGGATTGCGTGAGCATCTCAGCGGCTTCGGAGAGTTTATTTGCAAAGAACAGGCGGCGCTGCTGCGCTTCGGTAACGGCCAGGCGGCCCAGCAGCAGGGTGAGTTCTTGCACATGGGCGTTGGCCAGTTCGGCGGCAAAGGCGGGGTCTTTGTCGTCCACATAGATGCGGATCAGGCCGTCTTTGCCGCTGTTGATGCGGGCGTTTGCGCTCAGTTGCCTGCGCGCCGATTCCATGAATTCCGATTCGTAGCGCTCCATGAGTTGGAAGCGCTCAATCAGCGCGTCTTGCAGGGCCCGGCTCTGCAAAAAACTAATATATTGATCGTTGGGGTCTTTGATGCCGGCGGCCGCCCCGGCCAAGCCCCCGAGCGCGCCTATGCCTTGCAGCATGGAGGCAGCAGCGTTTTGCTGCTGCTGTGGCGGGAGAAATAGGGTGCTGGCGGTGAAGGTGGGGGCGATGGTGAAACTGTAGCCCAGCGCCAGCAGGCCCACCAGCAGCGGGCCCAGCACCAGCAGGCGCAGGTTGTCCAGCACGGTTTGCAGCAGATCGAGCAGGCTGATTTCGTCGTCTTCGGGCTCGGCCTTTGAGAGTTGCTCGGTCATGACTGTCACAGGTTGTTGATGGTTTTGAGGGCGGCCACACCCAGACCGAAGTTCGCGAATATTTGCGTCCAGTCTCGCACCGCACGCGTCCAGAAGTTGTAGCGGCTTTCGCGGTTCACCTGCGCCGGTACCACGAGGGTGTCGCCGGGCATCATCTCCAGCGATTCAAAGCCGTCGCCAAAGAAAGTGCTGCGGTCGCGCCGGGCGATGACGGTGCCGTCAGCGCGCAGCACGAAAGCCTGCCTGGGTTCTGCCTCTTCAGTCAGGCCTGCGAGCTTGACCACGTCGCCCACGGTTTTGCCGGGTTTGTGGATGAACACGTTTTCATTGTGTAGCGAGCCAAACGCCGACACAAAGCCCGGCCGGGCGGGGACGAAGATATGATCGCCGTCTTCCAGTGGCAGCGCGGGCAGGCTGGCCAGTTCCCGAGCTTCGGGGTCCAGTCGCAGCGCGATGCGGCCGTTGCTGCGCATGGCCTTGAGGCGGGCGATCTGTCTGTTGATCTGGGCTTGTTGCTGCTGATGCAGCAACTGAGCCCGGGCCACGTCGTCGGTGCCGACGTTGGAGAGATCGACGCTGGCCTGAGCTTGCGCCTGGGTTTCGAGGCGACGGATGAGGGTGTCAAAGTTTTCTTGTTGGTGGCGTCGGACAGATTCCCGTTTGAATTCGGTGCCGAATACGAAGGCCTGCGGGGTGAGGCCGCCAATGCGTTGCAGCAACTGCGGCAGGGTTTCGCCAGGTTGCGCCTGGTATATGCCGGGCGCAGCCACTTCTCCTTCAAGTTGAACCAGACGGGTTTGCCTGCCCTGTGGCAAGCGCAGGTCGCGCTGGCTCAGGACGGTGACCACATCGCCCGCTTGCAACAGCAGATTTTGTGAGGGGTCGCGCTGCAGCACGGCCTGGCCCAGGTTGAAGGGAATGAGATCTATGGCCAGGGTGTTTCGGTTTAGCCGCTCGATGACGGCGTAGTCCCAGTTGATCTGGTCGGCCAGGCCGCGCACCCGATCGGTGATGCTGACGCCAGCGTCTTTTGCTATGGCTGTGCTTTGCACCAGCAGGTTCTTGCGCTTGTAAAAATCGGGGGTGATTAGCGCGTCGCGCTCGGGAATGAGGTCTAGGATTCTCATGCCCTCGAACCATTTGTGGCGCAGCGGGGCGGCCACTGTGCCTTGCAAGGTGACGGCGTTGCCGAACGCGGGGCTGATGCCCAGCACGGTGAGCACGTCGCCGTCGCGCAGGGGCAGCTTGAGCCCGGCGGGGTCCAGGGTGATGTCTTGCACGCGCCGTGGGGGTGTTTGCTCGGGTGCAATGCGTTCCAGCAGGGCTCTGCTGGTGCTGGCGAGTACGGGCACGCCACCGCTCAGGGCCAGGATGTCGCCTATGCTGTCGGCGCCGGGCTTGAGTTCGTAGATGGCGGCGCTGTCGATCGCGCCCGTGACGGCAACGCTGGGACCGACGGGCGGAATCACGATCACATCACCGCTTTGCAGCGTCATGTCGCGCGTTTTGTCGCCTTTGGCGATGAACTCGTACAGGTCCAGCGTGGTGATTACTTTGCCGCCGCGGCTGAGCTGGATATTGCGCATGGAGCCAGTGGCCGCCGGGCCGCCGCTGGCAAACAAGGCGTTGACTGCGGTGCTCAGGCTCGACACCTGGTGCGTGCCCGGTTGCTGAGCATGGCCCACCACATACACCTGGATGCTGCGCAGGCGGCCCATGTTGGCGTTCAGGCTGAAGTTGGTGAAAATGCGGCCGAGCTGGCTTTGCAGCACGCCTTCGAGATTGCCCAGCCGCACGCCAGCGAGTGTGACGGCGCCGACATGGGGTAGCGCGATCTGTCCGTTGCGGTCAACGTTGAACACGCCGGTGAACTCCACCGCCCCCCACACGTGCAGGTGAATTTCATCTCCCGGACCCAGGATGTAGTCGCCCGGCGCGGGCTGCGTCGCATCGGCGGCAAAGCGGGCGGGGCTGTCAAACAAATCGCTGCCAAACATGGGCAGCAGGTGCCCCGTCGATTCTTGAACAAAGCGCTGGAACTGTGTGGCGGCGGCGGTGCGGCGCTGGCTGCCGACACGCTGGGCCTCGGGGGCGAGCGCATCGGGCGGCTGCTGCGCCAGGGCCCTGGCTTGGTCTGCGCTGGCGCCAGCGGCCGCAGGTGCCATAGAAAGAACCGCGGGGGCAGCCACCGTGGGTGCGGCCGCGCTTGTTGCGACCGCTGCGGCAGCAGCCGACGCGCTGCCCGGGGTCACGATTTGCGCATGTGCGGTGGCAAGCCCAAAGCCCAGAAGAATCAGCGGCAGAAAATTTCGCATGCGGGATGAACGGTTTGTGATCGACATAGGGGCTTGGTACGGCTGCTGCGCAGCCGGGATCATCGGCTGGCTTTGAGGGGGGTGCCGCCGAATCGGCGATCGCGAAGATGGAACCACTGTATAGCCTGATCCAGTGACTGGGCCGTGAAATCAGGCCACAAGGTATCGGTGAAATACAGTTCAGAGTAGGCCATCTGCCAGAGCAAGAAGTTGCTGATGCGTGACTCGCCACCCGTGCGGATGACCAAATCGGGATCTGGGGCGTAAGCCATGCTGAAATAGGGCCGAAGGTTTTGCTCGGTGAGTTCGGCGCACGGGTCTGCGGGTTGCTGGCTCATCCAGGCGCGCGTGGCCTGCAGCATGTCCCAGCGCCCGCCGTAGTTGGCAGCAATGGTGAGGGTGATGCGGGTGTTGTGTGCGGTTTTTTCCTGCGACTCGCGCATGAGCCGCTGCAAGCGGGCGTCAAAAGCGCTCAGGTCTCCTACCACCTTGAGGCGAACGCCGTGGGCGTTCATGTCAGTCACTTCTTTTTCAAGGTAATGCACGAACAGCCCCATCAGGCTGCTCACCTCTTCCATCGGGCGGCTCCAGTTCTCGGTGCTGAAGGCAAACAGCGTCAGGTAGCGGATGCCCCGCTCCGAGCAGGCCTGCACGATGTTGCGCACCCGGCGCGCGCCGCTGGCGTGCCCGATCGCCTTGGGCAGGCTGCGCTGGCTGGCCCAGCGCCGGTTGCCGTCCATCACGATGGCAATGTGCTGGGGTGCTGCGACAGTGACGGGGATAGGGATGACGGGCATGAAAAGAGTCTTTTCTTGAATTGAATTCAATTGTACGACTATGACACAAAAAAAACTCTTTCCAGGAGCGGTTGCTCCGGCTCACTCATCCCTGTGCAGCCGAACCCAAGCCAAGCGGCGTTGGCTGGTCGGTCTGGGGCGGCCTTGGGGCGGCCCCAGCGTAACACCTGTTCGACTATTGATTTGGCCCGGTGAAGTCTTGAGTTCCGTTCCGGCTGAGATTGTCCTTCGACCCTTCGACAGGCTCAGGGCGAACGGTTGCTGCTGCGGTCGAAGCCCTTCGGCAAGCTCAGGGCGAACGGCTCACACTTCACAAGGCTGGGTCAATAGGTATGGATGCGGCCACAAAAAGCCCGCTCTTGCCGCCGCGCTTCTCCATCAGCCGCAGCCCGCCGATGATCATGCCCCGGTCCACCGCCTTGCACATGTCGTAGATGGTGAGCAGCGCCACGCTGGCCGCACTGAGGGCTTCCATTTCCACGCCGGTCGGGCCGGTGCATTCGGCGCTGGCGCGGCACAGCACACTGTGGGACGCGGCGTCCACTTCAAACTCGACCGTCACACGGGTGAGCGCGACCGGGTGGCACAGGGGGATCAGCTCGCTGGTTTTTTTGGCGCCCTGGATGCCGGCGATGCGGGCGACGCCGAGCACGTCACCTTTTTTGGCGTTGCCGCTTTGAATGAGCGCCAGGGTGGCGGGCGCCATGCTGATGCGGCCTTCGGCCAGCGCCACGCGGTGCGTGCTGGCTTTGGCGGACACGTCCACCATGTGGGTCTGGCCCCGGGCGTCGAAGTGGGTGAGCGGGCTAAGGGGCTGGTCGGTCATGGCGGGTTGTGCGGGTATAAACGGGTGAAATCGGGGTCAGATTCTAATTTGCGCTGAACGATGCGGAGTTATCCGGGTCGGACTTGCGTGGTGCGCGCGGCCGGGCGTCGCTGCGGTCTGGTTGAACCCCAATCCCGCCCTTGAACGCGCCCGCTGGGGCCGCCCTGCATAATCAAATCGAAAAGCTTCTCTGGCACTCCATGCAAACCCCATACGAACTCCTGCTCGGCTGGCGCTACACGCGCGCGGGCCGTGCCAGTCGGCGCAACGGCTTTATTTCGTTCATCTCGGCCGTGTCCATGCTGGGCATTGCGCTGGGTGTGGCGGCCCTCATCATCGTGTTGTCGGTGATGAACGGCTTTCAGAAAGAGGTGCGCGACCGTATGCTGGGCGTGCTCTCGCACATCGAGGTGTTCGAGCCCGCCGGCCAGGCAATACCGCACCTGGAGCAGACGCTGGCCGCCATTAAAGGCCACCCCGAGGTGCTGGGCGCAGCGCCCTTTGTGGGCGCGCAGGCGCTGCTGGCGCGCGGCGAAGACATGCGCGGCGTGCTGGTGCGCGGCATAGACCCGGCGCGCGAGCCGCAGGTGACCGAACTGGCCGCCGAGTTGGCGCAGACCGTGCTGCCGTGGCTGGTGCCAGGCCAGTTTGGTGTCGTGCTGGGCGGCGAGCTGGCGCACAACCTGGGCGTGCGCAGCGGCGACACGGTCACGCTGATCGCCCCCAGCGGCCAGATCACCCCGGCTGGCGTGCTGCCGCGCATCCGTCAGTTGACGGTGTTGGGCGTTTTCAATTCGGGGCATTTTGAATTTGACTCGGCGCTGGCGCTGCTGCACCAGGACGACGCGGCGCGCATTTTCCGTCTGGAAGGCCCCAGCGGCGTGCGGATAAAAATCCGCGACTTGCACACCGCTCCCGAGGTGGCTGCGTCGCTGGCGGCGCGCCTGGGGCCGGGTTTGCTGGTGCGCGACTGGACGCAGCAAAACCGCAGCTGGTTTGCCGCCGTGCAACTGGAAAAGCGCATGATGTCCATCATTCTGACGCTGATCGTCGCGGTGGCGGCGTTCAATCTGGTCTCGACCCTGGTCATGACGGTGACCGACAAGCGCGCCGACATTGCCATCTTGCGCACCCTGGGTGCCAGCCCGCGCAGCATCATGGGCATTTTCATGGTGAATGGGGCGCTGGTGGGCGTCATGGGTACCGCCCTGGGCCTGCTGCTTGGCTTGGGCCTGGCATTCAACATCGAGACCCTGGTGCCGGCGCTGGAGCGCGCGCTCGGCGCCACTTTCTTGCCGCCAGACATCTACCTCATCAGCACCCTGCCCAGCGACCCGCAGCGCGGCGACATTGTGCCGATTGCACTGATCTCGCTCGTGCTGTCGTTCCTGGCCACCCTGTACCCGAGCTGGCGCGCCAGCCGCGTCAACCCTGCCGAGGCGCTGCGCTATGAATGAGCTTGACGCGCTGACCGGCCCCAGGCCCACACAGGCACAGCCAAGCAGCCCAGACGCAGCGCCGCTGGTGCTGCAAGCCAGCCGCCTGTGCAAGCGTTTCACCGAGGGCCGGCTCGACGTGAGCGTGCTGCAAGGCGTTGATTTGAGCGTGCGCCGGGGCGAGACGCTGGCCATCGTCGGCGCCTCGGGCTCGGGCAAAAGCACTTTGCTGCACCTGCTGGGCGGGCTGGACGCGCCCAGCAGCGGCACGGTGCAGATCATGGGCCAGCCTCTGGCAGGCCTGAGCGCAGCGCGCCTGGGTGTTTTGCGCAACCAGCACCTGGGTTTCGTCTACCAGTTCCACCACCTGTTGCCCGAATTCAGCGCCCGCGACAACGTCGCCATGCCGCTGTGGATTCGGCGCCTGGCGCGTGCCGAGGCGGCGGCGCGTGCGGCGCAGGTGCTCGCCGGCGTGGGCCTGGCGCAGCGGCTGGCGCACCGCCCATCCGAACTCTCTGGCGGCGAGCGCCAGCGGGTGGCGCTGGCGCGCGCGCTGGTGACGCAGCCGGCCTGCGTGCTGGCCGACGAGCCCACCGGCAACCTGGACCGCGCCAGCGCCCGCAACGTGTTTGACCTGATGCTGCACCTGGCGCGCGAGCAGGGAACGGCCTTCATTGTCGTCACGCACGACGAGGCGCTGGCCGCGCGCTGCACCCGCGTGCTCCAGCTCAGCGCCGGGCTGTTGGCGTAGTGCCGAGCCAGAACCACGCGATGTGGATCGACACCCACTGCCACTTGGACGCGCCCGCATTCGGGCCGGATCACGCGCTCGCCATCGCCGCGCGCGCGCGCGCGGCCGCGCTGGGGGTGCAGCGCTGCGTCTTGCCGGCCGTGCAGCGCAGCAACTGGGGTAATGTGTGCGCGCTGGCGCAGCGCCTGGGCGACGCCTATGCACTGGGCATTCACCCGCTGTTTGTCCCGCAGGCGAAAGAAGACGACCTGGCCGCGCTCGATGCCGCGCTGGAGCAAGCACGAGCCGATCCCCACCTGGTGGCGGTGGGCGAGATCGGACTTGATTTTTTTGTCCCCGCGCTGTGCGAACCCGCTCAGCGCGAGCGCCAGTTGTGGTTTTGCCGCCAACAACTGCGGCTGGCGCGCAAACACCGGCTGCCGGTGATTTTGCACCTGCGCCGCAGCGCCGACGCCGTGCTGCAACTGCTGCGCGAGCAGCCGCCGCCCAGCGGCATCGCGCACGCTTTCAACGGCAGCGCGGCGCAGGCCGAGGCTTTTTTGCGCCTGGGCTGCAAACTGGGCTTTGGCGGCGCGCTCAGCTTCGAGGCCGCGCTGCGGCTGCGCCGGCTGGCTGCCACGCTACCGCTGTCGGCACTGGTGCTGGAGACCGACGCGCCCGACATGCCGCCGCAGTGGCTCTACGTCAGCGCCGCGCAGCGCGCCGCCGGGCATGCGCAAAGCGTCAATTCGCCGGCCGAACTGCCGCGCATGGGCGCGCTGCTGGCCGAACTGCGCGGCCTGCCGCCGGCTGAACTGGCCGCGGCCACCTGTGCCAACGCCCTGGCAGCGCTGCCCCGGCTGGGCGCCTTGACGGCGCAGCCAAACGCCGGAGACCCGCTAATATCCCTGGAAAAACCCGTTAATCTGGCAGTTTTCCAGCGTTAGCGACACGCCGATGTCGTTTATCTTGAGCTCGACGCAACAATGCTCAGGACTTGATCTCCTGCCCGCTGATGCAAATTCGTATTCACCTGAACCGTTCCGGAGTCTTTCATGCTGTTGCGCCAGATTTTGCTGTCTCTGGGCCTGCTGCTCAGCCCGGCGTTGTGGGCCAATCCGTCGGTGGCGCTGTTCTATGGCCCGCAGTTGCCGCTGGGCGAGTTGCGCGCTTTTGACATCGTGGTGGTCGAGGCCGATCACGGTCACGATCCGCTGCGCCACAAAACCCCGGACAGCGAATGGTTTGCCTATGTGGCAGTGGCCGAAGTGCATCCGAGTCGGGCTTATTTCAAAGACATTCCGCCGTCCTGGCACCTGGCACGCAACTCGGACTGGGGTTCGGTGGTGCTCGATCAAACGCCCGCCGCCTGGCCCGATTTCTTTGCCGAGCGGGTGATCGGGCCGCTGTGGCAGCGGGGCTATCGCGGTTTTTTTCTTGACACGCTCGATTCATACCGGCTGGCCGCCACATTTGACGAAGCGGCGCAGCAGCAGGGCTTAGTCCGCGTCATTGAAACCCTGCACCGGCGCTTCCCCGGCATTCGCCTGATTTTGAACCGCGGCTTCGAAATCGTGCCGCAGGTGGCCGACAAGGTATTCATGGTGGCGGCCGAATCGCTGTACCAGCGCTGGAACGCGGCGGCGCAGCGCTATGAAGAGGTCAGTCCGGCCGACCGGGAGTGGTTGCTCGGGCAGCTCAATCACATCAAGAACCAGCACCGCATTCCGATTTTGGCGATCGACTACGTGCCCGCAGCCGATCGTCAAAGCACCCGCCAGACCGCCGAACGCCTTCGCGCCCATGGCTTCATTGCCTGGGTCAGCGACCACGAGCTGGGCACGCTGGGCATAGGCCAGATCGAGTTGCAGCCCCGGCGCGTGGCCTTGCTCTACGACGGCCGCGACGCGCTCATGCTCAACCACGTCCGGGCGCACCGCTATTTGCAAATGCCGTTCAACCACATGGGCTACGTGGTCGATTTTTTTGACGTCAATTTGCCGCTGCCCACCCACATTCTGAAGGACCGCTACGCTGGCGTGGCCACCTGGCTGTCTGGCTCGCTGCCGCAGCCGGCGGCGGCGGCGCTGGCGGCCTGGTTGGAGGCCCAGATCGCCGCGGGCATGCCGCTGGCGGTGCTGGGCAGCTTTGGTTTTCCTCTCGACCGCGACCGAGCCGCCAGCCTGGGTTTGAGCGCCCCGCCCAGCCCGACGGGCGCGGTTCGCATCGCCAGCGTCGACCCCATGCTGGGTTTTGAGGCCCAGCCGCAAGTCATACGCGCGCATTTGCAGTCGGTCGGCCTGAGCGACCCGCGCGCCCGGGCCCTGCTCGAATTTCGCGACCAGCGCGAGCAGCCCTTTGTGGGCGCTGCACTGACCCCTTGGGGCGGCTTCGTGCTCGACCCGTTCGTGGTGCTGTCGCTGCCCGGCACCGAGCAAAGCCGCTGGATAGTCGATCCGTTTGCCTTTTTGCAAAGCGCTTTGCGGCTGGAGCCGCTGCCAGCGCCGGACGTGACGACTGAAAACGGTCGGCGGCTGTTTTTCTCGCACATCGACAGCGACGGCTTTCCCTCACGCGCCGAATTCCCCGGCAGTCCGCTGGCGGCCGAAATTTTGCTCACCGAGGTGCTGCAACGGCACCGGGTGCCGACCACCATGTCGGCGATCGAGGCCGAAGTCTCCCCCGACGGCCTGTTTCCAGAACTCAGCCCGCAACTGATGGCGCTCAAACGGCGCATGTTTGCGCTGGAGCACGTGGAAATTGCCACCCACACCTTCTCGCACCCGCTTTTCTGGGATCAGGCGATCTGGCCGAAGCGCACACCGCCCCATAACATGCACATTCCGGGCTACGAGTTCAACCTCGAGCGCGAGATTGTCGGCTCGACGCAATTCATCCAGCGCTACCTGGCCCCGCCCGGCAAGCCGGTCAAGATGATTTTGTGGTCGGGCGATACCGCACCCACCGCCGAGGCGCTGGAAATCGCCGAGCGCGCCGGCCTGCTGAACCTAAACGGTGGCGACACCTTCATCACCCGCAGCAACCCGACGCTGACCGCCGTTGGCGCGCACGGCATTCAGAAAAATGGTTTTTTGCAGGTGTACGCCCCGATCACGAACGAAAACATCTACACCAACCTCTGGACCGGCCCGTTCTGGGGTTTTTCCCGCGCCATCGAAACCTTTGAGATGACCGAGTCGCCGCGGCGGCTGAAAGCGGTCGGCATTTACTACCACACCTATTCGGCCAGCAAGCGCGCCAGCCTGAACGCGCTGCACACTTTGCACGCCTGGGCACAGGCGCAGGAATTGCACCCGATTTTTGCCTCTGAATACGCGCGCAAGGTGCAAGACTTTCACGCCATGGGCATAGCGCGTGAAGGCGAGGGCTGGCGCGTGCGCAGCCGGGGTTATTTGCGCACCCTGCGGTTGCCCGCGGCCCTGGGCGTGCCCGACTTGAGCAGCGCGCTGGGCGTGGCCGGGTTCAGCCCGGGGGTCGAAGGAACCTATGTGCACCTGAGCGGCAGTTCGGCCTGGTTTCGCACCCAGCCCGCTGGCACGCCGGCCGCGCGCGCCTACCTGTTCGACGCCAACGGCCGCCTGAGCAACTGGCAGTCCGACGCGCAAGGCCAGCGCCTGAGCTTTTCGCTGCGCGCCTACGAGCCGCTGGAGTTTCGCCTGGCGCTGGCGCCGCGCTGCCGTGTAACGGCGCAGGGACGAACGCTGTCGCCACAGCAGAGCCAGACCATAGGTGGGGTCGCGGTACAGCGATTCCAACTCAGCGATGCCGCAGCAGACATCCAGATCAACTGCCCATAAGCCCGGGCGTCCGCTGCTGGCACCGGCCTGGCTGATCCTGCTGCTGGCGCTCGGGGTCGTGGCCGGGCTGGTGCTGATGTTTGGGCAGCGCGAGCTGTCTGATCGGCTCCAACAAACACCGCAAAGCCCGCTGTCGGTGGCCTATTTAAGCACCCTGCTGCGCAGCGAGCCCGACAACGCCGCCTTGCGGCTGACGCTGGCGCGCCAGCAGGCCGCGATCGGGCAGACCGCTGCCGCCCGCCACACCTTGCAGCCGCTGCTGGCGGCGGCCGACCCCGGCTTGCAGGGCGAGGCCCGCTGGCTGCTCTGGCAGCTTGCCAAAGCCGAATGGCTGGCGCTGCCGGCGCAGCCAGCAGGCCCGCGCCAAGCGCAGCAGGCGGCTTTGCTCGAACAGCTAAGCGAGCTCAGCCACCACCCCTGGCCACAGCAGACCGCGCTGCTGCTGGCGGCGCAGGCGTTCGATCTCGGCGACGTTGACCTGGGTCTGCAACTCCACCTGCGCCTGGCCGAACGCCACGCCGATCCAGCCCAGGCGGCGGCACTGTTCGAGCGCGCGGCCCAACTGGCGCTGGCCCACGGGCGCTTGGAGCAGGCCACCAACGTTTACCTGCGCCTGGCCGAACACCACGCCGATCCAGCACAGGCGGCGGCACTGTTCGAGCGCGCGGCCCAGCAGGCGCTGGCCCACGGGCGCTTTGAGCTGGCCGCCAACGCCTATCTGCGCGCGCGCCAAAGCACCCCCGATGCGCGGCTGGCGCGCGAGTATTTTCACGCCGCGCTGCGCGCCTTGCAGTCGGGCGACCAGGTGGTGGCGGCGCTCGAACTGGGCGAGCGCGAATTGGGTGACCTGGCCGACGACCGGGTCACCTTGCTGCTGCTGGTCGAGCTCGCGCGCGCCGCCGGCCGGCCCGACCGCGCCGAACATCACATACGCCACTTGCTCAAGATGGCCTGGCTGCGCCAGTGGCAGGCCCAGCAGTTGGCCCGCGCCTGGGGCGCAGATGGCTTGCAGGCGGTGAGCACCCGCACGCCGGCAACGGTCGGCGCACCAGGGATTGCTTTTGACGAGCATTTGTTCAACCTGGGTTACAGCGTATTCCTGGAAAACCGCAACCTGGAGGCGGCCTGGCAACTGGCCGCCGCTGCGGTGCGCCAGCGACCACGCGACATGGTCTGGCGCCAGCGCCTGGCCCAGGTGTCGGAATGGACGCAGCGGCCCGAGCTGGCGCTGGAGCACTGGCTGCTGCTGGCCGAGCAGACCCAGCAAGACGAGGCCTGGCAGGCGGTGTTGCGCCTGGCCCCAGGCCTGTTCCAAGACCCGGCCCTGATTCCAGCGCTGCGCCACCAGCTCGGGCGCGAGCCCGGCAACCTGCGCCTGCTGAAAGAACTGCTGGACGCCTACGAACGGGTCGGGGAGCCGCAGGCGGCCCTGGACTTGCTGGCGCGCATGGGTCCGGCCCTGGCGCCGCAAGCGCTCGAATGGAAGGCCGAACTGGCCGAGCGCGCCGGCCAGTCAGCACTCGCCATCCAGACCTGGGAGCGCTTGTTTGCCCTTGAGTCACAACTGAACGCGCCGCGCGCCATGCGGGCTGCCACCTTGCTGATGCTGCAAGGCCGCGGGGCTGAGGGCCTGCGCTGGCTCGAGCAGGCGCAGGCCCGGGTGGGCCGGGACACCGAAGCAGAGCTCGAATTCTGGCGCTTCAGCGGCCAGCTCGCCGTGTTGCAGCAACAAGAAGCGGCGGCGATTCGCGCCTACACCGTGCTGCTGGGCACGCCGCAGGCGCTGGCGACCGACTACGACACGCTGCTGCAGTTGTTGGCACCGACCCACCCGGGCGAGGCGGCCCGGGTGGCCGCCCGGGCCTGGGAGCGCTTTGCCGAGCCGCGCCACCTGCTGCAAGCGCTCAGCCTGCACAGCAGCGCGCAGCAATGGGCCGAGCTGGGCGTTTTGCTGCGCCGGCTCGGGCACACACCGCTGCTGGCGCAACTGCGGCGCGACCCCGTCTTTTTGCGCCTGACGGGCAACTACCACCTGCAGCGCGGCGAGCTGGCGCTGGCGCGGCGCGATTTCGAAGCCGGCCTGCAACTCGCGCCGCAGGACGTGGCGCTGCAAGAAGCGCTGCTGTGGCTGTTCATCAACAGCGACGACGCCCCCGCGCTGCGCGGCTGGCTGCAACGCCACGAAGCCACCTGGCGCACCGATGCCGCGCGCCACGATGGGCTGGCCTTTGCCTATCAGGCGCTGTCGCTGCCGCAGGTGGCGCTGCAACGCTATTTGACGCCACGGCTGGCGCAGCATCAAACCGATTTTCTCTGGCTGATGAACTACGCCGACGCACTGGAGCAAAACCAGCACAGCGACCGCGCCTGGCGGCTGCGCCGCCATCTGCTAAGCCAGGAGTGGCAAGCCGTTGCCCGCGCAGCGACAACGCCGCAGGGGGCACAGCAAGACTGGCTGAGCCAAGCCGATCTGTCGCCGACGCGCCGTATTGCGCGCGCGCGGCTGCTGCTGAGCCAGCGCCCGGGTGACGCGGCACGCCAGACGCTGCGCGAGTTGTTGCGACTCGACCGTGACGCCGAGAACAAGCACTCCAACCCGGCGGCCGAACTCGCCATTGGCTGGCTGCAAGAACGGGGTGAACACCAGGCGCAGCGCGCCTTTCTCTGGCACCAGTACCTGCGCAGCCGCAACAACCGGGCCAACCGACCGCTGTGGGCCGAAATCACGGTCGCGCTGGTGCAGGACGACCGCGACGAAGCCGCGCTGCTGCTCGATCGCTTCGGCGAGAGCCTGCCGCGCTACGACCGCATCAACGCCGCGCGCCGCGTGGGCGACTTGCGGCGCGCGCAGACCGACGCCTTCGAGACGCAAACCCAGCAAACCGACGACGACCCGCTGCACCAGCAACTGAGCGAGTCCTTGCTGGCTTTCAGCGACCACGCCGGCGTTGGCGTGCTGCAACGCCAACTCGGCTCGATTGACGAACAGGTGACGGCGGCACAAGGGCGCTTGATGCTGAGTCCGCGGCTCGGGTTTGACTACGAAATCGGGCGCGTCCAGCGCCACGTGCAGCGGCCACAAGACATGCGCAAGGTGCCAGACGAGTCCTTCGGCCGCTTGCAGGCCCACTGGCAGCACCAAGACGGGCAAACCCGCGTGCTGCTGGAAAACCGGCACGCAACGGCCAGCTATACGCCGTTTCAGATCGAGCACGAAGAGCCCGTCAGCGAGCGCCTGACGCTGCGCCTGAGCCTGGGCACGGACCTGCCCAGCCCCGAGACCCTGATGCTGCGTGTGGCGGGCAAAAAAGACCGGGTCTCGTTCGGTCTGCGCCAGCAGCTCACGCGGCGCGACCAGATCGAGTTCGAATACGCCCGCGAGCGCTTTCAGTTGCAAAGCGGCCCTGCCCTGGGCCGCGGCAGCTTCACCCGGCTGAGCTGGACGCATGGGCTGCGGCAAGAGACGCCCGATCTGGAATTCAATGCTTTTTGGTCCCGGCACCGCTTTGACCAACGCGCCGACCCGAATCAGATCCGGGCCGAACACGCCAGCGTGGCAGCACTGCTGCCACTGGAATTGACCAGCCTGAGCGCAACGCACTTTGTGCCCGAGAATTTTGACCTTTTTGGCCTGCGCCTGTCGACCCAGGTACGCTACCAGCAGCAATACACGCGCGCCTGGCGCCCCTTCGCCAGCCTAGGCCTCACCCACCACAGCCGCCAAGGACTCAGCTACGACTTGCAACTGGGCCTGGCCGGCAGCGTTTTCGGTGCCGACCACCTGAGCCTGCGCGGCGCACTGGGCAAGTCGGGCGAGCAGGGCGGCGCCCTGACCCGCGAGCTGCAACTCAAGTACCGCCTGCACTACTGAACCTAAATCATTCCACATCACACCGGGAGCCTCACATGAAAACGCTGCGTTTTTTTTCCTGCCACCTGCGCCTTTGGCTGCTGGTCGGCCTGCTGCCGCTGCTGGCGGCCTGCTCTACCCTGCACTTCAGCCCAGCGCCCACGCTGGAGCGGCAGGCCCCCTGGGTGGTGCTGCCGTTTGCCAACCACACCGAGACACCGCTGGCCGGCGCGCGCGCCGAGTCGATTGCGGCGGCCTTGCTGCGCGCCCAAGGCGTGGCCCAGATCAGACGGCCACCGGCTGCGGCGCAGCAAGAAGCGCTGTTCGACGCCGGCGCACGCCAGCAACAGGAGCAGGCCCTGGACTGGGCGCGCCAACAGGGGGTGCGCTACGCGCTGACCGGTGCGGTCGACGAGTGGCGCTACAAAGTCGGCGTCGACGGCGAGCCGGCGGTCGGCCTCACGCTGGAGATCATCGACGTGGCAACGGGTCAGACGCTGTGGAGCGGCGCCGGCGGCCAAAGCGGCTGGAGCCGCCAGGCGCTGGCGGTGGTGGCGCGCGACCTGATCAACGAGTTGCTGGTTGGCGGCCTGGCCGCCGCGCGCTAATTCCAAGCAGACTTGGGCATGCCCGTTAACCAGACACAGGCCGACCAGCGCGTTCCCCCGGCGCCGGGGGCGCGCTCGCGCTTGGGCAGCGGCACTTGGGGCCGCCTGCTGGGCCGTACATTGGGCTGGCTGCTCGATCGCCTGACCTCCAGCCACCCGAATCGCGGCGTGGTTTTCGGAGAAATCGTTGCGCTGCCGCTGCTGGCGGTGGCCTTGGGCTGGTATTTCAACCCGACTGACCCCTTGTGGTTGCAGGCCGAGTTTCCCTGGGTCTGGTTTGCCCCGGCCCTGCTGGCCTTGCGCTACGGCCCGCTGGCGGGTCTGGGTGGCGCCGTGGTTTTGCTGCTGGCCTGGATCGGGTTCAATTTCGGACAAGACGTCCCGTTTCCCGATCTGCCTTTTCTGGGCGGTCTTATTCTGGTGATGTTGTGCGGCGAATTCTCCAGCCTGTGGATTGCCCGCACGCGCCAGGCCGAGAGTGCCAGAACCTATCTCGAACAACAGTTGGAGTACCTGACCCACCAGCACTATTTGCTGCGTCTGTCGCACGACCGGCTGGAACAAGACTTGATCAGCCGGCCGATGGCGATGCGCGACGCGCTCAAGACCTTGCGCGGCGTTGGCAGCACCGATCAAGACCCCGGCGCCGATGGCCTGTCGCTGCTGCGCTTGCTGGCCCAATTCTGTCAGTTGGAAACGGCTTCCATCCATACCCTGGACAGCGGACAGTTGCGCCAGCCGGCGCTGGCCTCGATCGGCCAGCCGCGCCCGCTGGCGCCAGACGACCCGCTGCTGCAGCAAGCGCTGCTGCAAAACCGCCTGTGCCACGTCAGTCAGGCCCTGGGCAAGAAGCAGCAGCCGAGTCGCTATCTGATTGCGGCGCCGCTGACCAGCTTCGACGGCGCCACACACGGCCTGCTGCTGGTGGAGAAAATCCCCTTTTTCTCGCTGCAAGAGGAAACCTTGCAAACCATCAACCTGCTGCTGAGCTACTTCATTGACGGCATGGTCAGGCAGACGCTGGCGCAGCCGATTCTGGCTGAGCTGCCCGACTGCCCGCCCCGGTTTGCCTGCGAAATACAAAGGCTGTGGCACCTGAAGCAGGCATCGGGCGTCAACACCAGCGTGGTTGCCTTTGAAATCCGGCCGCGCCCGGGCCAGAATGACATCGCAGAGCAAATCCAGCGGCAAAAACGCCTGCTCGACGAAAGCTGGTTGACCAGCGGCCCGCAGCAGCAACTGCTGGCCCTGCTGCTGCCGCTGACCGACGCCGGCGGTGCCGAACTCTATCTGGCCCGAATGGAGAACTGGGCCCAGCAAAGAAGCGGCAAAACGCTGGCCGAATGCGGCGTTTTCAGCCATGTATTGCCCCTGGGCCCAGAGCCAGCGGTCGCCGTTTTGCGGCAACTGAAAAAGCTTGCCGATGTTCAATTACAAGCTGGGTAGTTATGCCGTCTTGCTGGAGCTGGGCGCCTGGAGCGGCGGATTGCTGCTGCGTGGCCACAGCGACGCCGTGCTGGTTTGGTTTTTGCTGGTTCATGCCGCGGCCAGCGGCGTGTTGGCGCTGGCCGCGCTGGTTTTGCTGCCGGCTGCCATGGCGCGGCCCCGGCTGGCGGTCTGGCTGCTGCTGGCGGCCTGCATTTATGCGCTGCCCATCGTCGGTTTTGTGGTGGTCATCGCGGCCGTGCTGCATTTGCGCTGGTTTCGCAGCCGGCGCCTGCCGCAGCCTTTCGAATCGCTGCAGTTGCCGGTGTTTGACCCGCACCAGCGCATCCAGGCCGGGTTCGGTCAGGTCGGTGTGCGCGCTTTGCTTGGCAACACCGATGCGCCTTTGAGCGCGCGCATCAGCTCTATGATCGCGCTGCAACACATTCCCGGCCGGGTGGCTGCGCCGCTGCTGCGCAGCGTGCTCAGCGACCCGAGCGAAGACATTCGGCTGCTGGCCTATGGTTTGCTGGACAGCCAGGAAAAACGCATCAACCAGTTGATCGACGACGAGCTGAAAATCCTGCATCAGGCGCAGAAAGAAGAAGGCTTGGAAACACCCGGCCCCAGAACGCTGGAGAGCGCGCAGTGGCTGTCGGACTTTTACTGGGAGCTGATTTATCAGGGTCTGGTGCAGGGGGATTTGCGCGCGCACGCGCTCGGCGAATCGACCCGTTACGCGCAGCAGGTGCTCGATGGGCAGCCGCAGCACCCGGCGCTGACGCTGCGCCGGGCCCAGTTGCTGCAGGCGCAAGGTCAGCTTGAAGCGGCCGAGCAGGCCTACCAACACGCGCGCGAACTCGGCCTGCCGGCCACCCGGGTGCTGCCCTACCTGGCCGAATTGCATTTCGAGCGCGGCGACTTCGCCGGCACCCAACGTCTGATGGCTGAGCTGGCCCAGTGGGGTGCGCTGCCGCGTCTGCGCCCGGTGATCGATTACTGGAACCCCCCATGACATTTCCCCGCGCCGATTCTGCCGACATCGCCCTGCTGCTCGAAGGCACTTTTCCCTACGTCAGCGGAGGCGTCTCGAGCTGGGTCAATCAAATCATCCGGGCCTATCCGCAGTACCGTTTTGCGCTGGTTTTTCTGGGCAGCCGGCGCGCCGATTACGGCGCTTTCAAATACGCCCTGCCTGCCAACGTGGTGCACTTCGAGGAGCATTTTCTCTACGACGGCGTGCTGCACGGTGAGCGGCCGACCGCACGCCCAGGCGATGCACAGGCGTTTGAACTGGCAGCGCGCATGCACGACACTTTCAGCCCCGGCACCCCGGTGGAGGAAACGCTGGCCGCCTTCAAGTGCATCGCTGCGGACATTTTGCCGGGGGGCAAGCTCAAACTCGCCGACTTCCTGCACAGCGAGCGCTCCTGGAACATCGTCTGCGATCGCTATCGGCGCTTTTGTGCCGATCCGTCTTTCGTCGATTATTTCTGGACCGTGCGCATCATGCACGGGCCGCTGTGGATGCTCGGCACGGTGGCAAAAAATCTGCCGGCGGTGCGCGTCTTGCACACCATCTCGACCGGTTACGCCGGCTTGCTGGGCGCTTTGCTGCACCAGACGCGCGGCACACCGCTGATTCTCTCCGAGCACGGCATCTACACCAAAGAACGCAAGATCGACCTGTTCAAGAGCGAGTGGATTCGCGACAACCGCAACGTGTTTCAGCGCGACTCCAGCGAGCTGTCTTACTTTCGCCAGATGTGGATTCGCTACTTCGAATGGATGGGGCGTTTTTGCTACGACGCGGCAGACCCGATCATCGCGCTGTACGAAACCAACCGCCTGCGCCAGATCGCCGACGGCGCGCGCGCCGAGCGCTGCTTCAACATCCCCAACGGCGTCAACCTCAAACACCTGGCACCACTGCGCGCGCTGCGCCCGCTCACGCCGCCGCCGGTGCTGTGCCTGATTGGCCGCGTGGTGCCGATCAAGGACATCAAAACCTTTATTCGAGCCATGCGCAGCGTGGTCAATCACATGCCGCAAGCGCAGGGCTGGATTGCCGGCCCGGAGGATGAGGACAAGGCCTACGCCCAGGAGTGCCGCAACCTGGTGCAGAGTCTGGGTCTGCAAGAGCAGGTTCATTTTCTCGGTTTTCAGAAAATCGACCAGTTGCTGCCCAAGATCGGCCTGTGCATTCTGTCGTCGATCAGCGAAGCGCTGCCGCTGGTGATTCTGGAGGGCTATGCCGCTGGCGTGCCCACCGTTTCGACCGACGTCGGTTCGTGCCGGCAATTGATCGAAGGACTGACCCCGGAAGACAAGGCCCTGGGGCACTCGGGCGCGGTGGTCAACCTGGCCGACCCGCAGGCGCTGGCCAGCGCAGCCCTGGCGCTGCTGGGCGACCACGCGGCCTGGCACGCCGCCAGCTTGGCCGGCATTGCCCGGGTCGAGCGCTATTACACCGATGACATGATGCTGCAGAGCTATCGGCAGGTTTACGAAGGCGCGCTGCAGCGCAGCGCGGCAGAACGCTGATGGCTGGCATTGGTTTCGAGTTGCGCCACCTGCTGCGCAAAGACACGCTGCTGGGCCAGACGCAGGCCTACGTCTACGCCGGCGTGATTGGCTCCGGGCCCTGGGTGTTCTCCATCATCGGCATCTTGTTGATCGGCATCTTCAGCGCCGCCGTGGTAGAGCCGGCCGAGCTGGTGACGCAATTTCAGACGTCGGTCACCTACCTGGTGGCCTGCAGCCTGATTCTGACCGGCCTGGTGCAACTGGCCTTCACCCGCTTTGTCTCGGATCGGCTGTACGAAAAAAAGAACGATCTGATTCTTCCCAACCTGCATGGCCTGCTGCTGATCGTCATCACGCTCGCTGGCCTGCTCGGCAGCGTCGCGCTGTTCGTTTTTTTATCCGAACTCGGTTTGCTGTACCGGCTGCTGATGCTGGCCGGTTTCGTGCTGCTGTGCGCGGTCTGGGTGATGACGGTTTTGCTCTCCGGCATGAAGCGCTACAAGGCCATCGTGCTGCTGTTTGGCGCCTCCTATGCCCTGATCGTGTTGTTCGCGCTGGCCTTGCGGCCCTACGGCCTGGAAGGGCTGCTGGGCGGCTTTGTGCTGGGCCACCTGGTTTTGCTGGCCGGCATGTGGGTTTTGACGGTACGCGAGTTCAGCCCGCAGCCGCAGCCGCTAATCCGCTTTGACTTCGCTCAGCGCGACCTGCTGTACCCGAGCCTGATGGCGATTGGCCTGCTCTACAACCTGGCGGTCTGGATCGACAAGTTCATGTTCTGGTACTTCCCGCCCACCTCGGACCCGATCATCGGCGACTTGCGCGCCTCCTTGATTTACGACCTGCCGGTGTTTCTGGCCTACCTGTCCATCATCCCCGGCATGGCGGTGTTTCTGGTGCGCATCGAGACCGATTTTGTCGAGTATTACGACAAGTTCTACAGCGCGGTGCGCGGCGGCGGATCGCTCGAACACATCGAGCACATGCGCGACGAGATGGTCTACTCGATCCGCCAGGGCCTGAGCGAGATCGGCAAGATTCAAACGCTGGCGGTGCTGTTGACTTTCATCGCCGGCCCGGCGCTGTTGCGCGTGCTCGGCATTTCGGAGTTGTACCTGGAACTGCTCTACATCCAGGTCATAGGCGCCAGTCTGCAAGTCGGCCTGATGGCGATTCTGAACGTCTTTTTCTACCTCGATCAACGCCGCATCGTGCTCTTTCTGTGCGCCCAGTTTCTGCTGCTCAACGCCTTGTTCACTGCCTTCACGCTGTGGTACGGGGCGGCCTTGTACGGCTACGGCTTTACACTTTCGGTGCTGCTGACGCTGGCAACCGGTCTGGTGTTGCTCTCGCGTCAGCTCAACCGGCTGGAGTACGAAACCTTCATGCTGCAATGAGCGCTTAATCCAACCCGCCCGAACGCGATTGTCTTGCCTGCCCCACATGACGCCCCCAAGCACCCCAACGCCTGCCGACCTGCCCGAGGTGACGATCTCGGAACAGGGGTCGCTGCGTTTTTTGCACCTGGGCAGCGAATGGGTGCAGGGTTCGATGCGGCTGCGCGCGCCGTTTGCAATCGAGCTCGACTATGTGCAGCGCATGCTGGCCTGGCTGCTGTTCGTCGAGGCCGACTCCTTGGCGCAGCGCCACGCCATGCAACTCGGACTGGGCGCTGCGGCGCTGACCAAGTTCTGCTACAAAAAATTGGACATGGAATGCACTGCGGTAGAAATCAACCCGCAGGTGCTGGCGGCCTGCCGCGCCTGGTTCAAGCTGCCGCCCGAGGGGCCGCGCCTGCGCGTGCTGCTGGCCGACGCCGGCGCAGCAATACGCCAGCCCGAACACGCCGCCACGGTGGACGCGCTACAGGTCGACCTGTACGACCAGCATGCCGCCGCACCGGTGCAAGACAGCGCCACTTTTTATGCCGACTGCCGCGCCCTGCTGCGCGCCGACGGTGGCATGACGGTGAACCTGTTTGGCCGCGACGCCCGCTTCGAGCACTCGCTGCAACGCATCGTCAGCGCCTTTGGCGCACGCGCGGTCTGGGCCTTTCCCCCCACGCGCGAAGGCAACACGGTGGTGCTGGCTCTGCGCCAGGCCACGCGCCCCACGCACGCGCAATGGCAGGTGCGCGCTGCGACGGTACAGGCACGCTGGGGCTTGCCGGCGCCGCAATGGCTGCCGCTGCTCAAACCCATTGTTGAATAATCCGCCACCCCACCGCACGGCCAGCGCCCGGACCGACCCCGCCGGCCCGCTCGACTGGCGCAGCCTGGTGCATTGGCTGCACGCCGACGGCGTGATTGCCGCCGACGAAGCCGAGCGCACCATTGCCCGCTGCGCCCTGGCGCACAGCGCGCAGCACCCGCTGCAGCGGCTGGCGGTGGTGGGCATGGCGCGCGCCTGTGACGGCCAAGTGCTCGACGTCGAGGCGCTGACGCAATGGCTGGCGGCGCGCAGCGGCCTGAGCTATTTGCGCATCGACCCGCTGAGAGTCGACGTCGGCAAGGTCTGCGAGCTAATGAGTGCTGCCTACGCCACGCGCCACAAGGTATTGCCAGTGCAGCTCAGCAGCAGCGAGCTGGTTGTGGCGAGCGCCGAACCCTTTGTGCGCGACTGGGTGCCCGAAATCGAACGCCAGACGCGCAAAACCGTGCGACTGGTGCTGGCCAGCCCGGCGGACATTGCACGCTACACGGCCGAATTCTTCGCCCTGGCCAAGTCGGTGCGCGCGGCCAACAAAAGTGGTGCTCCGGGCGGACTCTCCAGCTTCGAACAACTGGTCGAGCTGGGTCGGGCCAACAAGCAGCTCGACGCCAACGACCAAGGGGTGGTGCAGGTGGTCGATTGGCTCTGGCAGTACGCTTTTGACCAGCGCGCCAGCGACATCCATCTGGAGCCGCGGCGCGAACAAGGCGTGATCCGGTTTCGCATCGACGGCGTGCTGCACCGGGTTTATCAGATGCCGATGGGCGTGCTCAACGCCATGACCGCGCGCATCAAACTGCTCGGGCGCATGGACGTGCTGGAAAAGCGTCGCCCACAAGACGGCCGCATCAAGACCCTGCGCCCGAGCCGGGGGGCGGACAAGGGCGAGGAAGTCGAAATGCGCCTGTCTACCCTGCCGACCGCGTTTGGCGAAAAGCTGGTGATGCGCATTTTCGATCCCGACGTCACCGGCAAAGACCTGAAATCGCTCGGTTTTTCTGCCCCCGACGCGCAGCGCTGGGAGGGCCTGATCCAGCGCCCGCACGGCATCGTGCTGGCCTGATGGGCCCGGAGAAAAACGCTCATACGCTCCGGGCGAACGCTTCCATGACCAAGAGCCGGATCAAGAGCGCCGTGAAGACACCCAGATGCCGCCGACGATCAGCACGAATCCGAGCGCATGATGCCAGCGGGGCGGCTCGCCCAGCAGCACGGCCGACAGCAGGGCGGCAAACAGGGGCGTGAGATTGGCGAAGAAACCCGCCACGGTCGGGCCAACGCGCGCCACACCCGCGCCCCAGCAACGGTAGGCCAGCAGCGAGGGGCCGACCGCCACGAACAGCACGGCAGCCGCCAGCGGCCAGCCCCAGTCGATGTGGCTGGCCCCGGCGGGCAATGCAGGCAGGGTGAGCCACTCGCCGGCCGTCATCAAGCTGGCCCAGGCCAATCCCAGCAGAATCTGCGCCAGCAAAAAGGCCGCCCAATCGGCCCTAATGGCGGCCGGTTCGCTGCCCGGCCGGGGCCGAACCAGCAGCCAGCTATACCAGGCCCAGATCAGCGAGGCCAGCAGCATCAGGGCGTCGCCCGGCACCAGTCGCAGCGCTTGCAACTGAGAAAATTCGCCGCGCGAGAGCACCACCGCCACCCCAGCGAGTGAGAGCAGCGCGCCCAGCACGGCGCGGCGCGAGATGCGAACGGCATAGAAAAAATGCCCCAGCAACAGCATCCACACCGGCGTGCTGGCGGCCACCAAGGTGACGTTGATCGGGCTCGAGGTTTGCAGCGCCAGGTACTGCAAGGCGTTGTACAGACCGACGCCGAGCAGACCCAGCAGCGCAAAGCGGCGCCAGTGCGACCACAGCACGCTGCCCGGACGCAGCACCCAGGCCGCCAGCGGCAGCAGCAGCACAAACGCGAGCGCCCAGCGCAGAAAATTCAGCGTCACCGGCGGCACCACGTCCTGCATCAGCCGACCCACCACGGCGTTGCCGGCCCACATCAGCGGCGGAATCAAGAGCAGTGCCAAAGTAGCCGGGCTCAAGCGTATCGTTTGGGACATGGACCACACTGTAACAAGCGCACCCGCTGCGCTGCGCTGGCCGGGTCACGTTATGCTGGCGCCACGTCGAACGGATTTCATGGCAGCATCGCGGTTTTGATCCATGTTTACAGGAGCAGACATGACATCCCAGAGCAGCCGCGCCGTGCGCATTCACGCCCACGGCGGGCCCGAACAATTACAAATAGAGACCGTTGCGGTCGGCGAGCCCGGTGCGGGCGAGTTGCGCATTCGCCACCACGCGATCGGTCTGAATTTCATCGACATCTACCAGCGCAGCGGCCTGTACCCGCTGCCGCTGCCGCTGACGCTGGGCATGGAAGCTGCCGGCGTGGTCGAGGCGCTTGGCCCGGGCGTGACGCACCTGCAGGTGGGCGATCGGGTGGCCTATGCCGCCAACCCGCCCGGCAGTTATTGCGATCTGCGCGTGATGCCGGCCATGAACGTCTGCCGCCTGCCCGACGGCATAGCTTTCGACAGCGGCGCGGCGATGATGCTCAAGGGCTTGACGGTGCAGTATCTGCTGAAAAAATGCCGCCCGGTGCAGGGTCTGGAACCGGGTGACTGGGTGCTGTTTCATGCCGCCGCCGGCGGCGTCGGCCTGATCGCCTGCCAATGGGCGCGCGCCCTCGGCCTGCGGCTGATCGGTAGCGCCGGTTCGGACGAAAAATGTGCGCTGGCACTGGCCAACGGCGCCGAATTCTGTATCAACTACCGGCGCGAAGACTTCGCCGCGCGGGTCAAAGACATCACCGGCGGCCAGGGCGTCAAGGTGGTCTACGACTCGGTCGGCAAAGACACCTGGGACGGCTCGCTGGACTGCCTGCGGCCGTTTGGCCTGCTGGTCAGCTTTGGCAACGCCAGCGGCGCGGTGCCGCCGTTTGCGCCCGGCCTGCTCGGCGCCAAAGGTTCGCTGTATCTGACGCGCCAAACCCTGTTCACCCACATCAGCAGCCGCGCCAATACCCAGGCCATGGCCGACGATTTGTTTGCGGTGGTCACGAACGGGCAGGTGAAAATCCACATCGGCCAGCGCTTTGCCCTCAGCGATGTGCAGGCCGCGCAGCGCAGCCTGGAGGCGCGCTCGACCACCGGCTGCACGGTGTTGTTGCCCTGAACGGTGCGCCGCCTCAGCCGATGCCGCCCTGGCGCGCAACCCGCTCGCGATCCACCCCGACCGAGCCGCCGCTTCCCCTCAGTCCCACGGCAGCGGGCTTTGCGCAAGCTGGCGCTCGAGCGCGGGCAGCTCGAGCAAACCTTGCTCGAGCCGGGCTTGCAGCAACTCGTGCAGCGCTGCCGCGGCCGGCAAGGGGCACTCGTCCAGCAGCGCCTGCGCGGTGCTGATGTCGTTGAGCCGGCCCAGCAGCTCCTGAGCGCCGGCCAGTGCTGCCGTGCTGAGTTCGGTCTGTTTGGGCGGCAACAGGCTGGAGAGAAATTCCTGCGCGTAGCGCAGTTGCTTGAGCTTCAGACGCAGTTCGTGCCGCCCCTGCGGCCCCAGTTGGCTCGCTTCTTTGGCCGCGCGGCGCAAGCGCTGGTGGCGCAGCGCCAGTTGCTCGCGCGCCCAGTGCGCCAGCGCCAGCGGCTTCTTGGTCTTGCGCTGCTGCAGGCTCAGCACCGCGTGCATGAAGGCCAGCAGCCGCAGCGCCTGCGCGCTGCTGGCGAGTTCATCGCTGCTGCGCTGGGCGGCGGCGCGGCGCTGGCGCTCGGCCCATTGCGCGACCGATTCGATTTCGAGCGGCGCGCTGGCGCCCTGCAAGCCGGGCAGGCACTCGGTGGCGAACACGTCCCAGTTGCGCTGCTCGCCCAGCAAGCTGGCCAGGTGTTTCCATTGCAGCGACCAGTGCAGCACGAAGCGCCGCGGCAGCTCGGGGCCAAACAAGCGCAGGCCGCTGCGCAGCCGCCGCAGCGCCACCCGCGCCTGGTGTGCAAATTCGGGTGGCGGCAGCGGGTCGCTGGCCTGGTTCAGCAGCAGGCCGGCGCTGTTGGCCTGCAGATGCGACAGGCATTCCAGCGCCGCGCTGCAAAAGGCTTGCAGCGGCGTTTGCTCGGGGCTGAGTTGCAGCGCCCGGGCCTTGAGCGGCTTGAGCACGCTGGACTGATACAGCGCGTAGCCGCGCTCGGCCTTGCTGCGCTCGATCGGATGCAGGCGCAGGCCGCTGCGCGCCTGGCCCTGCGGCCCGAGCGCCAGCGTGTGCGCCAGATCGACCAAGGCCGCCGCCGGGCCGCCAAGCAATTCGAGCTCGAGCTCGAGAATGGGCTGGCGCCGCTCAGCAGGGGCTGCACCGGTGACGATGAAACCCTGATCCAACGCCAATTCAATCTGGGCACCACCGTAGGACAGCAACCAGCACCGGCGCTTGAAGTCGGTGCGAAACACCGGCACCAGTTGCCAGGCCAGGCGCGTGAGCTGCTGCGCCAGTTCGGCGTCGTCCACCAACGCGGCAAAATCGAACTGGCCCGGGGTGGTCGGTGCTTCCCATTCGCCGCGCTGACTCAGGCCGGCGCTGCTGCTGCCCGCGGTCTTGACGGTCAGCAGCGTGCGCTCGCCGTTCTGCCGCTCGCGCACCGCCAGCCGCTGCTGCAACAGCGCCAGCGCGGGCGTGTCGAAGTAGGTGTTTTGCAACTCCTCAAGCCGGTGCACGTGCGCCAGCAGCAAGGGGTGCGCCAACAAGCCGTCCAGGTCATCCGGATGCAGTGCCAGCTTGAGTTCGATTTCCTGCGCCATATTGCAACACTCCAGGGTTAGGGTTAGCGGGCAACGCGCCCAGTATGCCAGCAGAATGTGTAACCGCGGCCCCCTATTGCCAGCAACGCCCGGCTGCGCAATTTCGCATAATCGGCGTTCTCGTTCGCTCCGTCCAGGGGCGTTTTTTGGCTTTTCACACCCGCTGCATCCATGAGCAAACAAACCCTCTCGTTTCAAACCGAAGTCTCGCAACTGCTGCACCTGGTCACGCACTCGCTCTACTCCAACCCCGACATTTTTCTGCGCGAACTGGTCTCCAACGCCTCTGATGCCTGCGACAAGCTGCGCTTTGAAGCGCTCAACGACGCCGCGCTGTTCGAGGACGAACCCAAGCTGGCGGTGCGCGTGTCGTTCGACCCAGCCGCCCGCACCATCACCATCAGCGACAACGGCATCGGCATGAGCCTGGCCGAGGCGGTCGAGCACCTGGGCACGATTGCCAAGAGCGGCACCAAGGACTTCATGCAGCGCCTCTCGGGCGACCAAAAGCAGGCGGCGCAACTGATAGGCCAGTTCGGCGTCGGTTTTTACTCGGGCTTCATCGTCGCCGACCTGATCACGGTCGAGTCGCGCCGTGCCGGTCTGCCCGCTGCCGAAGGCGTGCGCTGGGTGAGCGCGGGCACCGGCGCGTTTGACGTCGAACCGATCGAGCGCGCCGCTCGCGGCACCCGCGTCACGCTGCACCTCAAGGCCGACAAATCGGAGTACCTGAGCCACTGGAAACTCAAGTCCATCATCGGCAAATACTCAGACCACATCAGCCTGCCGGTGCTGATGCAAAAAGAAGAGTGGGACGCCGAGAAAAACGAGTACGTGCAGCAACAGGACTGGGAGGCCGTCAACTCAGCCAACGCGCTGTGGGCGCGGCCGAAAAAAGATCTCGACGACCAGCAGTACATCGATTTCTTTCTCAACAGCGGCTACGACAGCCAGCCGCCGCTGGCCTGGAGCCACAACCGCGTCGAGGGCAGCACCGAGTACACGCAGTTGCTCTACATCCCGGCTCAGGCCCCGCACGACCTGTGGAACCGCGAACGCAAAGCCGGCATCAAGCTCTACGTGCGGCGCGTCTTCATCATGGATGAAGCCGAGGCGCTGCTGCCGTCGTACCTGCGCTGGGTCAAGGGCGTGGTTGACTCGGCTGACCTGCCGCTCAACGTCAGCCGCGAGCTGTTGCAAGAAAGCCGTGACGTCAAAGCCATTCGCGAAGGCAACACGCGCCGCGTGCTGGGCATGCTGGAAGACCTGGCCAAGAAAGACCACCCTGCCGCCGCCCGCACCGAGGCCGAAGCAAAAGCCGAGGGTGCAGCACCCGAAACTGACCCGGATGCAGGCGCAGGCGTCGGCAAATACGCGGCCTTTTATGCGCAATTCGGCGCCGTGCTCAAGGAGGGTCTGGGTGAAGATTTTTCCAACCGGGAAAAAATCGCCCGCCTGCTGCGCTTTGCCAGCACCAGCAGCGCCAGCGTCAGCGTCGGCTTTGCCGACTACAAAGCGCGCATGAAGGCCGGTCAAAAGGCCATTTACTACATCACCGCCGACCACCTGGCCGCCGCCAACAGCAGTCCACAACTCGAGCTGTTCCGCAAAAAAGGCATCGAGGTGCTGCTGCTGACCGACCGTGTCGACGAATGGGCGCTGTCGCACCTGCACGAGTTCGACGCCACCCCGCTGCAAAGCGTGGCCAAGGGCGCGATCGACCTGGGCGACTTGCAAGACGAGGCGGAAAAGCAAGCCGCCGAACAGGCCGCGCAGACCTTCAAGCCGGTGCTCGAGCGGCTGAAAGAATGCCTGAAAGAAAAGGCGCAGGACGTGCGTGTGACCACCCGGCTGGTCGATTCACCGGCCTGTCTGGTGGCGACAGACCAGGGCATGAGCACGCAACTGGCGCGCTTGCTCAAACAGGCCGGTCAGCAAGCACCCGATGCCAAGCCGATCCTGGAAGTCAACCCGGCGCATGCGCTGGTGCAAAAACTCGAAGGCAGCGTCCACTTTGACGAACTGGCGCACATCTTGTTTGACCAGGCACTGCTGGCTGAAGGCGGCCTGCCCGACGACCCAGCAGCCTACGTCAAGCGCGTCAACGCGCTGCTGGTCTGATCCGGCGGCCGCTCCCCGACAGCCAAGACCAAAAAAAGGGCCGACCCCGAATCGGGATCGGCCCTGCGACGCTGATGCGCCGCTGCTTCAGGCCTTTTGCGACCGGTTGCTGCGCCGGCGTGCCAGCCCAATGCCGGCCAAACCCACACCCAACAGAGCCAGCACCCCCGGCTCTGGAACCTGGTGCGTCAGAAGATCTTGGTAGTTGTCCCTGTTGACCTTGTCCGACAAAGCGACCAGGCGCAGCTCTTTCGGACCCGTGCCGTCCAGGCTGTTCAACCAGCTCTGCGCGATGGAATGAACCGCCCCGCCACTGGTCAGGATGAAGGCGCCGGTAGCGAGGTTTTTGTCGGTGCTGCCCCAAGCCAGCTCCCAGACCGCGACCTGGAAGGCGGCGGCGGTGTTGTCGTTGTTGATCGAGCCGAAATGACGACCCCAGAGCTCGCTGATGGCATTGCTGGCTGCGCCAAAACCCGCGCCAGCCAGGCTGTTGACGGTGTAGGGGTTGTCAAACGGTGCCACCAGCACGTGAGGCTCCAAGCAAAAGCTCAGAAATTGCTGCCAACTGGTGGGCACGCTGGGCGCCACATGGCGGCGATCGAGCACAAACATACCGGCCTGGGTGCTGATTTCGCTGCCGCCGTTGAGTCGGTAGCGGACATCCGCAAACAGCCCGTTGGGGTCGCCGAGAGCCGGCGACGGCGTGTACAGACCGCCCGCCAAGTCTCTGACCTCGACCTTGTCGCCCAACAGCAGGGGGGCGGCGTGCAACTGGGATACTCCGGCCAGACTGATCAGCGCCGCAGCGGCGAAGCATGGAAGTTTCATGATGGGATTCCTTTGGAGAGTTGATGAGTGGGAGCGCTCTTCTTATGCAAGCACCGTGCCAGAAAAATAAATCATTCAAAATCAACAAGTTGGCTAACCATCTGGCAATACTCATGAAAACCGGCGGGGCCAGCAGAGCCATTTGACAAATTTCCCGACAGCCGCTGGCTCGGTCGCTGCGATGGCGGCACCGGCACGGAAAAAAATGTATCCATTCGATAAAAATCGGGCAAAACCTTGCTTTTCTCCGGCACCGCAGGGCAATGCAGATCGGCCTCATCGAAAGCGGCGCAGAAAAATCTGTCAAATCATCCGACAAGACCGCATTCAAGTCACACGAAAAAACTCAAGCAGTCTGCACACTTGATTCAAAAGTATGCGGGAAATCGAATTTTTTAAAACTGCGCCGCCACGCTCACCGGCTCGGCAGAGTCCGATCGATCCATCCCGGGACCGCTCAAACCTGCAGCGGCGGCGACTGCATGGCCTCGATCTGCTCGTGCAAGAGATCGACCTGGGTGGCCCAGTAATCGCGGCTGCCAAACCAGGGAAAGTTGATCGGAAACGCCGGGTCGTCCCAGCGCCGCGCCAGCCAGGCGCTGTAGTGGATCAGGCGCAGCGTGCGCAGCGGCTCGATCAGCGCCAGCTCACGCCGGTCGAACGGGCGCAACTGCTCGTAGCCGTCGATCAGCGCGCCCAGTTGGCGCGTTTGCTGGCGGCGTTCGCCGGCCAGCAGCAGCCACAGGTCTTGCACCGCCGGCGCGCTGCGCGCGTCGTCGAGGTCGACGAAATGCGGCCCGGCGCCAGGCTGACCGTGCGGCGTCCAGAGTATGTTGCCGGGGTGGCAGTCGCCGTGCAGGCGAATGCGCGCGATATCCGCCAGGGTCGTCGGCGTGCCGCTGCGCAGCACCGGCTGCGCCTCGATCAAGGCCAGCGCCTGTTCCAGCGCGCTGGCCCAGGCTTGGCGCAGCTCGGGCGCTACCGCGCGGTGCGCCAGCAGCCAAGCGCGCGGTTCGCGCCCGAAGCCGCTGGCGTCCAGCGCCGGACGGTGAACAAAGGGCCGCGCCGCGCCTACGGTGTGCAGCCGCGCCAGCAAACGGCCAATCCATTGCAGCACCTCGAGGTCGTCCAGCTCGGGGCGACGCCCGCCGCGGCAAGGGCTGATGGAAAAAGCAAAACCCGCGCCGTGGTGCAAGGTCTGGCCGCGCAGCCGCAGGGGCGGCACGACAGGCAAATCGGCCGCCGCCAATTCGGCGGCAAACTGGTGTTCTTCGTCAATTTGCGCGTCGCTCCAGCGTCCCGGCCGGTAGAACTTGAGCACCACCTGCCGCAGCCCGTCAAACGCCGGCTCCAGGTAGGCCAGGTAGACCCGGTTTTCATAGCTGTTGAGCGCGCATATGCGCCCGTCGCCAGACAAACCGACCTGCTCCAGCGCGTCTTGCACCACGTCGGGCGTGAGGGTGGCAAAAGGGTGCAGACGGGCTGTGCTCATGGCCGATTGTCGCCGCTGCCACGCCGGCGTCATCGAGACCCGACCCGGCCAACCCACTCCAAACAGAGCCTACAATTTGCGCCTGCGCTGCGCTGGCAAGGTCCGGTGCGCGGCTCGCACACCGGACCCCTGACCTTTTATCCCGCTCATGCCAAACACCCCCTCTCGCGGGCCGCCAAAACGCGCACACCCCGGCGCGACCTACCCGCGCGGGACGAAGGCGCCTACAGGGGCGACCGGTTTGTCCGGCCACTCAAGCCGGATTGAGCGGCCCAGATGATCCCGCCCCGGGCAGCGCCGCGCATCGACTACAGGGCGCCCTGGTGGCTGCCCGGCGGCCATGCGCAAACCATCTGGGCGGCGCTGGCGGGCCGCCACTTTGCTGCCAAACCGCACTGGCGGCGCAAGCGCTGGCATACGCCGGACGGTGATTTCATCGATGTCGATTGGGCCGCACACCCGAGCGCTGCGGCTGCGCCGCTGCTGCTGCTGTTTCACGGCCTGGAAGGCTCGTCGTCCAGTCCTTACGCCCGTGCCTTTGCTGACCTTGCCGCCGCTTGCGGTCTGGCGTTTGCCGTACCGCATTTTCGCGGCTGCTCGGGAGAGATCAACCTCGCCCCGCGGGCCTACCACAGCGGCGACAGCGCCGAGATCGACTGGATGCTGCAGCGCTTTGCACGGGAAAACCCCGGCCGCCCCTTGCTGGCCGTGGGCGTGTCCCTGGGCGGCAACGCCTTGCTGCGCTGGGCTGGACAAGCCGGCGAGTCGGCCGCGCGCCACGTGCGCGCCGTCGCTGCGGTTTGCTCGCCGCTCGATCTGATGGCCAGCGGCTACGCCATCGGGCGCGGCTTGAACCGGCAGGTCTACACCCGGATGTTCCTTGCCAGCATGGTGCCGAAAGCCTTGAGAAAGCTCGATCAGTTCCCCGGTTTGTTCGACCGCCAGGACATGCTGGCGGTGCGCGATCTGTACCAGTTCGACAATTTGTTCACAGCCCCGCTGCATGGCTTTCGCAACACAGACGATTATTGGACGCGCGCTGCGGCCAAACCGCTGCTGGCCTGCATTCGGGTGCCGGCGCTGGCGCTGAATGCGCGCAATGACCCTTTTGTTCCCGCTGCATCACTGCCTCGGGCGCAGGACGTAGCCTCTTGCGTCACACTGTGGCAACCCGATCAGGGCGGACACGTGGGCTTTCCCGCCTTGCCTGCTCACACACTCGCTATGCCGCAGGCGGTGGGCCGCTGGCTGCTGGCGCAGTTATGAG
>NZ_SDDV01000017.1 GCF_014773545.1 Hydrogenophaga sp.
TCTATAGACAACGGGACGCAGTCCACCGACCGCTTCACCAGCAAAAACAAGCAGCCTACGGGCAAGCATGTCTTTGACAAACAATGCCAAGACCTCAACATTGAACATCGTCTGGCTCCACCGCGTCATCCGCAGACCAATGGCATGGTCGAGCGCTTCAATGGCCGCATCAGTGAGCTTGTCCAGCAAACCCGGTTCGCGTCGGCCGCCGAACTCGATGCGACTTTGAACAACTACATGTTTACGTACAACCACCACATCCCGCAGCGCTCGCTTGGACATCTTTCACCGGTCGATGCCCTCAAGTCCTGGCGCGAGAAAAAACCGGAACTCTTCATCAAGCGTGTCTATAAACAGGCGGAACTTGACACATGTCTGCGTTCACAACATCGGAGCGTCCAGCATCAACTCGTAACTGGTGCTGCGACCACTGGCCTCAGACTTTTTGAGGACACCGAGTTCCAACAGTTCGGTGATGTCGCGCAGCGCCGTGTCTTGTGAGCACTTTCCGATGGCCGCCCACTTGCTGCTAGTCAGTTTGCCGTCAAAGCCATCGAGCAACTTGTTGAGCAGTTTGATCTGCCGATCGTTCATCGGCATGCCGGCCCAGTGTTGCCAAAACCGTGCCTTGGCCAACACCTGCGCCAGTGTTTCTTCGGCCCCTTGTACGGCCCGCAGCAGGCAGGCCAGAAACCATTGCAGCCAACCGGTGACATCCATGTCGCCTTTTTGCGTGGCTTCGAGGCGGTCGTAGTAGTCGTTGCGCTCGCGCTGGATTTGCGCCGATAGGCTGTAGTACCGCTGTGTCGACTGCTCGGCGCGCTCCAGTGCCATGTCACCTACCGCCCGTGCGATGCGGCCGTTGCCGTCTTCAAAGGGATGGATGGTCACAAACCACAGGTGTGCCAGACCCGCCTTGATCACCGGATCGTCGTGTTGATCCACATTGAACCAATTCAGGAAGTCCAGCATCTCGGCATCCAGCAGGTGTGCTGGCGGTGCTTCATAGTGAACCTTCTGTCGATGAATGGGGCCCGA
Organism: Hydrogenophaga sp.; assembly: GCF_014773545.1. Taxonomy (GTDB): domain Bacteria; phylum Pseudomonadota; class Gammaproteobacteria; order Burkholderiales; family Burkholderiaceae_C; genus Hydrogenophaga. The sequence continues at coordinate 1,039 of NZ_SDDV01000017.1, forward strand.
GACCACCTGCATGGGGCCTTGCGCATCATCGCGCCACTGCCCGACACGAATCTTGGTCAGGCTGCTGTAACCGGTGGGGAACAGCGCGGCGTGCCAACCGAACAAGCGCTCCTGCGTTAGCAATTCGTGGTGCCGCTGCGTTGCATCGAGCACCATGTCCACCACGCCGTCCACCTGTCGGTCCGTCGGAGCCAGGGCACCGATGTCGACACCAAGACGCCTGGCAATCGACGAGCGGACCGAGTCGGGGTTGAGCTTTTCACCCTCGATCTCACTGGTCTTGAGCACGTCCTCGGTCAGGACACGCAGCGTGGCCTGGTCTCGCAGATCCAGACCCAAATCGTGCATGCGCCCCAACAGATGGCCTTGAGCCCGGTACACTTGTACGAGCACAGGCGTCAGCCGCTGACGGTCATAAACCCAGTGTGGCCAGTCGTTGAGCTGCCAGATGTAGCGGTTATCTTCGCTTTTCATGCGGTGATTGTGGCCGGCATTCGCCGCACAGTCAAGACAATCTCCGCATAGTATGCGGCCAAAAACACGCCATTCTCCGCACACGCTCGGTGCAAACTGCTCAAGACTCAGGGCCCGAACAACCGCCTGAAACCGACGCGGTCAGTTCATCATCGGCCTTCGAGGACTGATCAATGGCGACGCACGACGCCTGGGCCTTGGTTTGCCGCCTGTTCGCGGGCGGCACGCCGGTGCTGCGTTCCACGCTGTCGCCACGCGAGGTATCGGCTTTGCCTGTGCTCGGCAAAGCGGTCAGGCCAACAGTGGTGGATCAGTCTTTTGTGCTCTGCCCCCACTGCCAGCAGCACCGGGCGCAGGTCTGGAGTGATGCTCGGGGCGGCCGGATCTGCCGGTGCCCGGATTGTGGCCAGGTGCCCGTCGAAGCAATCGACGGTGCGGCGTTGGCCCTGGATGAAGACTGGCTGCGGCAGAAAATGCGCCTCGCCCTCGACATCGAGAGCCGCGACGACATCGATGACTTGGGCGACGGAGCCTGGCGAATTGGTGACGCCCGCCGTTCTCCGGTGTTGCTGGCCCGAGATTTGACGCGAGTGCTGCATGAGCCGAACTTGCTGGATCGTGTGCGCGTGGCGGGCAGCAGCATCCGGGTCATCACTCCCAAGCCGCGCACGACTCGCGGATCGCCCTTCGGCTCGGGCGTGGAATGGCTGGCGCTGGAAGAACGATTCATGTTCTATGGCGGCGAGATCACATTCATCCCTTCGGTACCGTCTGCAGCGCCAGCAGTGGCCGATCCGGCCGCACCTGTGAACAGGCCATTCTCGGCGGACTTCAAGTGGGCGACGCTGCCGGACGTGCAGGCCACGCCGATCCGGTTCACCGATGGTCAGGCCAAGGTGTTCGAGTCGCTGTGGTCGTTCAAGGGAGCCGAGGTGGACGGCGAAAGGATCATGCAGCGCGCCGGCCAGAAGAGCGACAAGCCAATCGACCTATTCAAGATCAAGTCGAAGGACAAGGGCAAGCCGGAGCACGAGGCTCGACTGGCGGCCTACGGAGCACTCGTTGTCACGCAGCAGCGCGCAGGCTTGTATTCCATGCCTTGCGCGGCGGCTGTGTTGGCGTGATGGATTGCTGCTCCAAGCCCAGCCGACAACGAATGGCAATGGCACGCGCGCAAATCATGGTCGCAAAAGTCCATGTGCGTGTGCCACGGCGAAGAAGTTAGCGCCGATTTCGACAGAAGAGAGGGCGGAACGGAGGGCAACCGGGGATTTTCCTGCCAGGCCATAGGACCCCGGGCGCACACGCAGAATGTGCGGGAACCCCGCGTGCCATGCGGGAAGCACAAATGAAAACGCCCAACTGAGAACAGTTGGGCGCTGAATTTTGGTGGCCTGGGGCGGAATCGAACCACCGACACGCGGATTTTCAATCCGCTGCTCTACCAACTGAGCTACCGGGCCAAACAGAAGGGCGATTGTATCAGCATGGGCGCCCCGGTTTGATACTCAGGCGCGCAGTCAATTGTCCGCTGCCACAAAAAAACCCGGCGCGCTAGGCCAGGGCGTCGCGCAGGCGGTACCACAACATGCCCAGCGCCAGCGTGGGCGTGCGCAGCAGCGGCCCGCCAGGGAAGTTGCGGTGCTGCAGGCGGGCAAAGAGGTCAAAGTGCCCGGCTTGGCCCGCCAGCGCTTGCGCCACCAGTTGACCGGCCAACCCGGTGAGTGCCAGGCCGTGTCCGCTGAAGCCTTGCAGGTAGTACAGGTTGTCGCCCAGCCGGCCAAAGTCAGGCGCACGATTCATGCTGATGTCGACAAAGCCGCCCCAGACGAATTGCACCGGCAGTTCTTGCAGCGTCGGAAATACGCGCAGCATGCGCTGGCGCAGCAGGTGTTGCAGTTGGGCCGGCGTGCGGCCGGTGTAGCTGACGCGCCCGCCAAACAACAGGCGGTGGTCCCGGCTGAAGCGAAAGTAGTCGAGCGCGAAATTGTTGTCGCACACCGCCGCGCCAGCGGCAATCAGGCGTTCGCAGCAGGCCGGATCGAGTGCTGCGGTGCCAATGATGTAGGTGCCCACCGGCATGATGCGCGGCGCAATCTCGGGTGCCACGCCGGGGCCGTGTTCGGCCAGCATGCAGTTGCCGGCCAGCACGCCAAAGCGTGCCTTCACCATGCCGTGCGGGGTGTGCGCCACCAGCGTGGCGCCACGCCGTAGTTGGGTCACGGGCGAATGCTCAAAAATTTGCACCCCGGCCGCTCGGGCGGCACGCGCGATTCCCAGGGCGTACTTCAGCGGCTGCAAATGACCCGAGCGTCGTTCAAAAAAAGCCGCCCGGTAGCGTGGACTGTCGATCAGACGGGGCACCTGCGCGCCTTCGGCCCAGTCACACGCCACGCCGCGCTGTTGCAGCTCGTCGCATTCCTGGCGCAAGGCGCGCGCCTTGCGCGCCGAGTCAGCCACATAGGTGTAGCCGTGCACGCGGTCGCAGTCGATGCCGTGCGCGGCAATGCGCTGATCGATCAGATCAAGGGCTTGCAGCGACAGGTTCCAGGCGCGCTGCGCATCAGCCGCACCGAGTTGCTGCTCGAAAGGTATTTGCCCGCAGGCGTAGCCGACAATGGCCTGGCCGCCGTTGCGCCCACTGGCCCCGCTGGCAACGCGGGCGGCCTCCAGCAACACCACCTGCAGGCCGCGTTGCGCCAGCTCCAGCGCCGCACTCAGGCCGGCCAAGCCGCCTCCGACGATCAGCACATCGGCCTGCAGCGCAGATTGCAAGGGTGAAGCAGCCGCAGGCCGCTTCACACTGGCTTCGTAGTAGTTGCTCTGGTTGAGCTGGGCATCAAGTGCCCGCAGCGAGCGTGGCCACATGCTCAGGCTCCGGCCGCGGGTAATAAGCCTTGTCGCCGCGCCACTTGGCCGCTCAAATATGTCCAGACGAAGGTGGCCGCCGCCAGGCTGGTGATTTCGGCGTGGTCGTAGGCGGGGGCGACTTCCACGCAGTCCATGCCGATCCAGTTCAGGTCGGCCAGCTCTTCGATCAGCGTCAGCACCTGCGAGCTGCTCAGGCCGCCGGGCTCGGGCGTGCCGGTACCGGGGGCGAAGGCCGGGTCTAGGCAGTCGATGTCGAGCGTGAGGTAGCACGGGCGCTGACCGATGCGCTGGCGGATGGCTGCAACCACCGGCTGCAGCGCCGCCCCGTCGAGGCCGCGCAGCGCGCGGGCGTCAAAAATCTGCCCGCCCTGATCGACCACGTAGTTGCGCGCGGCACGGCTGCCGCTGGAGCGAAGGCCGATCTGCACCGTGTGCGCCGGGCTGACCAGCCCTTCGTGCAGCGCTTCGTAGGTCCAGGTGCCGTGGCCCGAGGGTTCACCAAAGTGGTCGCTCCAGGTGTCGCAGTGGGCGTCGAAGTGAAGCAGCGCCAGCGGAGCGCCGCCGTTTTGTGCCTGCGCCGCGCGCAGCAGCGCCAGCGTGACCGAATGGTCGCCGCCCAGAAACACGCAGTGGTGGCGCGCCATCAGCGGCGCAGCCTGGGCCTGCAGCAAGCGGCGCAGCTCGGGCAGCGGCGAGGCGCTGGGCAAAGGCAGATCCAGCGCGTCGCCCAACTGGTCGATGGGCGAGACGTTGAACAGCGGGTGGATGCCGTCGCACAGCATCAGGCTGGCGGCGCGAATCGCCTGCGGGCCAAAGCGCGCACCGGGCCGGTTGCTGACGGCGCCGTCGAACGGCACGCCGACGATGGCAAACGGCTGCTCATGCAGCTCAGCCGCCGCCAAAAAGCGGTTGCTGCTGTTGGCGTAAGCCGGAAGTCCGTAGCTCATGGCTGCTCCTTGGGGTGGGCGAGACGCCCAACATAGCACGCGGCTTTGACGCCTGCGTTCGCTGCCGCGTCTGGCTCCTTGCCGCAGGGGGCGGCGCAGCCCAAGCCCGCCATGCCAAAAGTGCTGCCGGCCTTGGGGGTCGATTCTGTATCTGGCGGAAGCGGTGAGATTCGAACTCACGGATGCATTCCTGCATCGGTGCTTTTCAAGAGCACTGCCTTAAACCACTCGGCCACGCTTCCAGATTTTTCCCTGCCCCAGGGGTTTGCGCAAAAGACTGCAAAAAGCCTTATAAAACAACCAATGAGGTTTGCGCAGCGCTTGCCGCAGCGCTGCAAGCGCTGCACTTTGGCGCGCCTGCCAAAACAAATCGCTGCGGCAGCGGCCAACAGCTTGCGGCGCTGGCTGTGCGGGCCGGATTTTAATCCATTGACATCCGCCTGCGCGTCGATTGCGCCTGGGCGCTGCAAGCGGCTGGTCAGCCGATCGGGCTGCGGGCACAATCAGCCCATGAAACCCATCGACGCGGTGCGCTCGAATCTGCAGCAGGAAATAGCTGTTGCTGCGGCCTGCCTGGTGGTCGAGGACGGCTTGGCGTATGCCAGTGCCAAGCGACGGGCGCTGCGCCAGCTTGGCTTGGACGCGCATACCGCCTTGCCCGATGACGCCGCGCTGGAGGCTGCCGTGCGTGCGCACATTGCGCTGTACTGCGCACCCAGCCAGGCGGCCGAGCTCAAGGCGCTGCGTGAAACGGCCTTGCACTGGATGGAGCGCCTGGCGCGCTTTCGCCCGCATTTGTGCGGATCGGTCTGGCACGGCAGCGCGACCCGGCACAGCGATATCGAGTTGGAGTTGTTTTGCGACGACCCGAAAAGCGCCGAATGGGCCTTGATCGATCAGCGGCTGGACTACCGCGTCAGTTCCCGCCCCGGCGAGTTGACTGCGACGCTGTGCCTGCGCACGCCCTGCATCGGCTTGGGCCGGGACACGCAGTTGTTGCTTCGCTTGCGTGATCTGGATCGGTTGCGCGGCGCCCTCAAGCCCGATGCGCAGGGGCGCAAACCGCGCGCCGACGCGCAAGCCCTGCGCAGCCGCTTGCAGCAGATCGAGGACGACCGACCATGAGGCGGCGCACTTGCTGGATGGCGGCAGTGGCGGGCGCCGCAACGCTCGCCGGGGCGGGTGCCGCCTGGTGGCGCTATCGGCCTGCTCCGCTGCACGACGCTGCCCAGCAGACGTTTTGGCGCAGCCAATTTGAAGGCCCCAACGGCGAGCTTTTGCAGTTGGCCGACTGGCGCGGCAGGCCCTTGTTGCTGAATTTCTGGGCCACCTGGTGCCCGCCCTGCGTCGAAGAGCTGCCGCTGTTGAACGCGTTTTACCGCGCGCACGCCGCCCGCGGCTGGCAGGTGCTGGGTCTGGCGGTCGACCAGCCGGCAGCGGTGCGCAGCTTCACGCAAAAATTGCCACTGGATTTTCCGGTTGGCGTTGCGGGCCTGGCCGGCATCGAACTCAGCCGCGCCCTGGGCAACGCCAGCGGTGCTTTGCCATTCACGGTGGTGTTTTCTGCATCGGGAGCGGTTTTGCACCGAAAGGTCGGTAAAGTCTCACAATCCGACCTGAACGAGTGGGCACAAGGGGGCTGAGAGGCCGATCGCTGACCTGGTCGGATCGGATACACTGCCCCCGCCGGTTGATTGGCTGAGCTTTGGTTTGCGAAAATTGAATACACTTAGATCAACTTGACCAAGTTTCGATGGAGAAGTCATGGATTTAAGAAAACTGAAAACGTTGATCGATCTCGTTTCCGAGTCCAACGTGTCCGAACTCGAAATCACTGAGGCCGAGGGCAAGGTGCGCATCGTCAAAAGCGCGCCGAGCGCATACGTCGCTGCACCGGTCCCGGTAGCGCCGGCGGCTGCGGGGCTGGCCGCTGCAACTGCGCCTGCGCTGGCCGCACCCTGCGTGCCGGCGGCGCCAGCCGCACCGACCGGTCACGTGGTCAAGTCGCCCATGGTCGGTACTTTCTACCGCGCTTCCAGCCCGGGCTCCAAGCCGTTCGTTGAATTGGGCGACCCGATCAAGGCCGGCGAGACCATTTGCATCGTCGAAGCCATGAAGATTCTCAACGAAATCGAGGCCGACAAGTCGGGTATCGTGACCCAGATTCTGGTGGAAAACGCGCAGGCGGTGGAATACGGCCAACCCCTGTACGTGATCGAGTGAAAAGGCTGCTTGCGCATGTTCAAGAAAATCCTGATTGCCAACCGTGGGGAGATTGCGTTGCGGGTGCAGCGCGCTTGCCGCGAAATGGGCATCAAGGCGGTGATGGTGTACTCCGAGGCAGATCGCGACGCCAAGTACGTGCGCCTGGCCGACGAAGCGGTCTGCATCGGGCCGGCTGCCAGTGCGCAGAGTTACCTCAATATGCCGGCCATTATTTCGGCGGCTGAAGTCACCGACGCCGAGGCGATTCACCCGGGCTACGGTTTTCTGTCGGAAAATGCCGACTTTGCCGAGCGGGTTGAAAGAAGCGGGTTCACCTTCATCGGTCCCACGCCGGAGTCGATCCGGCTGATGGGCGACAAAGTCTCGGCCAAGCAGGCCATGATCCGGGCCGGCGTGCCCTGCGTGCCCGGCTCCGAAGGCGCGCTGCCGGATGATCCGGTCGAGGTCAGACGCATAGCCAAATCGGTCGGCTACCCGGTCATCGTCAAGGCATCTGGCGGCGGCGGCGGACGCGGCATGCGCGTGGTGCACACCGAAGCGGCGCTGCTGCACGCGGTGCAAACCACCAAGGCCGAAGCCGCAGCCGCATTTGGCAACGCCGAGGTCTACCTGGAGAAGTTTCTCCAGAACCCGCGCCACATCGAAATCCAGGTGCTGGCCGATCAGCATCGCAACGCGGTCTATCTGGGCGAGCGTGACTGTTCGATGCAGCGACGGCACCAGAAAGTGATTGAAGAAGCACCGGCGACCGGCATTGCGCGCCGCTTGATCGACCGCATTGGAGATCGCTGCGCCAGCGCCTGCAAGAAAATTGCTTACCGCGGCGCTGGCACGTTCGAGTTCCTGTTTGAAAACGGCGAGTTCTACTTCATCGAGATGAACACCCGCGTACAGGTCGAGCACCCGGTGACGGAATGGATCACGGGCGTCGACATCGTGCGCACCCAGATCGCGGTGGCTGCAGGAGAAAAGCTGCCATTCACGCAGCGCCAGTTGGAATTTCGCGGCCACGCCATCGAATGCCGCATCAACGCCGAAGACCCCTACAAGTTCACCCCGTCGCCCGGGCGCATCACCACCTGGCACGCGCCCGGCGGCCCCGGTGTGCGGGTCGACTCGCACGCCTACGCCAATTATTTCGTGCCGCCGAATTACGACTCCATGATAGGCAAGATCATCGTCTACGGCGATACGCGCGAACAGGCGCTGGCGCGCATGCGCACGGCGCTGGCCGAAACCGTGATCGAAGGCATTAAAACCAATATTGCGCTGCACCGCGATTTGATGGTGGATGCCAGCTTCGTGGCTGGCGGCACCAATATTCACTACCTGGAAGAATGGCTGGCCCGGCGTGAACGCTGAACTGTCCTCCGAGCCAGGGGCCTTGTTTGAGCTGGTGCTGCGGGTGCCTGCGGCGGCGCTGGAGCCGGTGGGTGATGCCTTGTTGGAGCAAGGCGCGCTCAGCGTTTCAGTGGAAGACGCCGACGCCTTCACTGATGCCGAGCAGCCCTTGTTCGGCGAGCCCGGCCTGCCAGCACCCCGGCAGGGTTGGCAGCACTCGCGCCTGCTGGCGCTGTTTTCCAGCGCCGCTGCCGCACACGCCGCCGCCGATCTGCTGGCGCTGCAAGACTTCTTTGCCGGCTGCGAGTTGCTGGACGTGCGCAGCGTTGCGCCCCAAGACTGGGTGCGGCTGACGCAGGAGCAGTTTGCCCCGGTTCCGATCACGCCCTCGTTTTGGATCGTGCCCACCTGGCACGATCCGCCGCCGCAGGCCCGGCACCTGATCCGGCTCGACCCGGGGCTGGCCTTCGGGACTGGCACCCACCCGAGCACCCGCATGTGCCTGCGCTGGATCGCGCAGCGCGCCTGGGGCGCACAGCGCGTGCTCGACTACGGCTGTGGTTCGGGCATCTTGGCCATTGGCGCGGCCCAATTCGGCGCGCGCGAAATCGTGGCGGTCGACATCGACCCGGCGGCAGTTGAGTCGACCCGCTACAACGCCAGCGCCAATCAGGTGACGCTGAGCGTGGGTCAGCCCGAGCTGGCCCAGGGGGAGTTCGACCTGGTGCTGGCCAATATTCTGGCCACGCCGCTCAAACTGCTGGCACCGCTGCTGTGCGCCCACGTGCGCACGGGTGGCCACCTGGTGCTGGCCGGCATTCTGGTTCGACAGACGAAGGAGCTGAGCAAAGCCTATGCGCCGTGGCTGAACCTGCAAGTCAGCGACGAGGCCGAGGGCTGGGTTCTCATGACCGCGCTCAAGGCTTGAATCAGCGGGCCGCGCTCGGGACGATTGGCGCATGCGACTGACCACCCGCTGCCCAGCCTGCGCGACGGTGTTCAGGGTCGTTCCAGATCAACTGAAGATATCCGGCGGTTGGGTGCGCTGCGGGCATTGCGCCGACGTGTTCGACGCCAGGCCTCATGTGCAAGCCTGGGACGAAACCACGGCGGCCCCCGTAAGCGCGGCGCAGCGGCCAGTCGAGCCCGACGAAGACGCTGCTGCTGACCTTGCTGCCGCACCAGCCGCACCAGCCGCACAGCCTCGGGTCCAAGCGCAGCCCTTGGCAGCCCTGGTGGTGCCAGCGCCAGTTGGCGCGCAGCAGGCCGATGCTGCGTCTTTATCGATCGAGCCCAGGCTGGCGCCAGCACCCCACCCGGCTTCCGATCGGCTCACTCCCGCTCCCACACCGAAGTGGCAACCCGAACCCGAAGCCGCGTTGGAAGCGGAGCCCGGCTTTGTGCGCCAGGCGCGCCAGCGCGCGCGCTGGCGCTCGCCCGGCGCGCGCGCCCTGCTCATGGCGCTGTTGCTGCTGCTTGGCTTGCTGCTGGCGGGTCAATCGCTGTTGCACCAGCGCGACCGACTGGCCGTCTGGCAGCCGGGCTGGGAACCCTGGCTGAACCGCTTGTGTGCGCCGCTGGGCTGCGCGCTTGCTCCGGTGCAACGCATAGACGCCATCGTCATCGAAAGCACGGCCTTGCTGCGCCGCAGCAACAACAACCAATACGTCTTCGATCTGGTGCTCAAGAACACCGCCGCAATCGCGCTGGCGCTGCCCGCGCTCGAACTCAGCCTGACCGACGCGCGCGATACAGTGATTGCGCGGCGTGTATTCTTGCCCGCCGACATGCCAGACGCTGCGCCGCTGCTGCCGGCCCGGGGCACGGTCGCCATCAGCCTGCGCTTGACGATAGACGTCGGCACCGAAGTGCCGATGGCGGGCTATCGGGCTCTGATTTTTTACCCCTGAACCTGGAAATTCAATATGTCGATTCTCGTCTGTGGCTCACTCGCCTTTGACACCATCATGAGCTTCGAGGGTCGCTTTGCCGAGCAGATACTGCCCGAGCAGTTGCACATTCTGAACGTCTCTTTTCTCGTGCCTGGGCTGCGCCGCGAATACGGCGGCTGCGCTGGCAACGTCGCCTACGGCCTGGGCCAACTGGGTGCGCAGGCCGTGCCGCTGGCCACGCTGGGCAGTGACGGGCAAGAGTACTTGCAGCGGCTGCATGCGCTGGGCGTCGATACCCGGCACGTCGCAACCGTGGCCGACAGTTACACCGCGCAGGCCATGATCATGACCGACCGCGACAACAACCAAATCACCGCCTTTCACCCGGGCGCCATGGCGCAGGCGCACGACAACCCGGTGCCGCAGCGCGACGACCTGGCTCTGGCCATCATCTCACCCGACGGCCGCGAAGCCATGCTCAGCCACGCCCGCCAATTGCACGCCGCCGGCGTGCCGTTCGTGTTCGATCCGGGCCAAGGGCTGCCGATGTTCAACGGCACCGAGCTGGCGCAGTTCATCGAGCTGGCCAGTTGGGTTGCGCTCAACGATTACGAAGCGCGCATGTTGTGCGACCGCACCGGGCTGTCGCTGCCGGCCATCGCCGCGCGGGTGCAAGGCCTGGTGGTGACCCTGGGTGCGCACGGCTGCGAAGTCTGGCAGGGCGAGGAAAAAACCGTGCTGCCAGGAGTGGCTGCCAGCGCGGTGGTCGATCCCACCGGTTGCGGCGACGCCTTTCGCGCCGCCCTGTTGTACGGCCTGGAGCAGGGCTGGCCGCTGCTGCGCTGCGCCGAACTCGGCAACCGCCTGGGCGCAGCCAAGATTGCAACCCGCGGTGGTCAAAACTACCGCTTGACGTATTGATCCGGCCCGGAGAAGTCTTGAGCTCCGTTCGGGCTGAGCCCTTCGACAGGCTCAGGACGAACGGAGCTCAGGACGAACGGTTGATGCTTCACCGGGCCGGAGCAATAGCTCGCAACACAACACCCGCATTGTGCGCTGCGGCTTTCGGCTAGGCCTGCGCAGACCGAAGCAACTCAGCGCCGCAGGCGCCAGGGATCAGTGCGGCCACGCAAGGTTGAGCCCAAACGTCAGCCAAGGACCACTTTCGAGTCCGTCCCGGTGGCCGACCAGCAAGCCGACCGAAGTCGATTCGCTCCAGGCATGGCGCACGCCGAACTGACCGGCAGCGTCGCCGCGATGATCGCCAGCCACTTCGGCCAGCACGGTCCAGGCCTTGGCTGCTGCCCACTCGATGCCGACTCCCCCCGTGACTGCTCCGGGTTGCGCATGGGGCTTGGACCAGCCGAAGTTGGCGTGCAGCACCAGGCGACGATCCGGGTCTAGTGCCATGCTAAACGGAACCTTGGCCGACCAGTGCGGCGATTCGCTGGTTTTTCCGTCCCACTCAGCACCCAGCGCGAAACCGATACCCCACGGATGCGCATCGAAATCGCGCCACAAACGTTTGACGCCCAGATTCCAGCGATCAGCCGAGCCGGGGTGAGTGAAATAGCTGTAGCCGAGAGCGACTTCGGTGCCTGCGAAATGACACGCGGGCACTACCGTCCATTCCTATTCGGGCGAATGCATGCGCACCCAAGACTCGACCTGGCAATGGCCGGCGGCGGTGATGGTGGCACTGTCGACAAGCAGACTGGCTCCCGCCTGCGCCACCGAAGCATACAGGGGCAGCGAGAGCAGCAAAAAAAAACGAGAGCAGTTTCTGGTCATGAAAAGTCTCCAGTGGTTTAAACAAGGGCCAAAATCAAAAAACGGACGACGGTTGCCATGAGGGTTCTCCTCGCAATGGGTGCGGGGCATTGTCCTTTTTTTGGGGCCATCAACAACTGGGGTTTTCCCTCTTGCGAAGCGCAGGAGCTTGCCGCGACTGAGCGCATGCACGCCCTTTTGGATAGGAAATTCAGCCGCTGCAAGCCAAGCAGCACGCATTTGATGCGACCCTCTCAGCCACCGCCCCGGCGTCGCAGCCGCGCCGCGCCAGCGCGACGCGGCAATGCGAAAATGGCTGCCATGAACGCAATCCAAACCACAGAACTCATGAACACCCTGGGTCGGCAGGCCAAGGTTGCATCGACGCTGCTGGCGCAGGCCAGCGCGGCGACCAAGGCGCAGGCCCTGCGCGCTCTGGCAGCCTTGCTGCGCACCCAGCAGAGCGCCTTGCAGGCGGCCAACGCCAAAGACTTGCAGCGCGCACGCGCCGCCGGCCTGAGTGAGCCGCTGGTCGACCGGCTCAAGCTCACGCCGCAAATCATTGAAACCTGCTCCCAGGGCTGCGAGCAGCTCGCCGCCATGCCCGACATCATTGGAGAAATCTCGGGTCTGCAGCAAATGCCCAGCGGCATCCGGGTGGGGCAGATGCGCGTGCCGATCGGCGTGTTCGGCATGATTTACGAGAGCCGCCCGAACGTGACCATAGAAGCCGCTGCACTGGCCATCAAGAGCGGCAACGCGGCCATTTTGCGCGGCGGCTCCGAGGCCATAGACTCCAACACCGCGCTGGCTGCGCTGGTGCGCCAGGCGCTGGCGGACGCCGGGCTGCCGGAGAATGCGGTGCAGCTCGTTGCCAGCACCGACCGCGCCGCCGTCGGCCAGTTGGTGGCCATGCCACAGTACGTGGACCTGATCATTCCGCGCGGCGGCAAGGGCTTGATCGAGCGCGTCAGCCGCGAGGCCAAGGTGCCGGTGATCAAACACCTGGACGGCAACTGCCACACCTACGTCGACGACCCGTGCGATCTTGCGCTGGCGGTGCGGGTGACAGACAACGCCAAAACACAGAAATACAGTCCCTGCAACGCCACCGAGAGCCTGTTGGTCGCGCACGGCGTGGCGGCTGAATTTCTGCCCCTGATCGGTGCCATTTTCGCCGCCAAGGGGGTGCAGATGCGCTGCTGCCCGCAGGCACGGGCGCTGTTGTCCAGTCTCGGCGCGGCCGACTTGCGCGACGCCAGCGAACAAGACTGGAGCGAGGAATACCTAGCGCCCATCATCAGCATCAAGGTGGTGGCGGGCCTCGATGAGGCCATCGAGCACATCAACCGCTACTCCAGCCACCACACCGAGGCCATTCTCACCAGCCACCACGTGCACGCGCAGCGGTTTTTGCGCGAAGTCGATTCGGCCAGCGTGATGGTCAACACCAGCACCCGCTTTGCCGACGGCTTCGAGTACGGGCTGGGCGCCGAGATCGGCATTTCGACCGACAAGTTTCACGCCCGCGGGCCGGTCGGCGTGCTGGGTCTGACCTCGCTCAAATTTGTTGTGCTGGGCGCGGGCGAAGTGCGCGGCTGAGCGGCCAGACAGCGGCCGTCGGCAGCGCTCAAGGCGCCGTCAGTGCCGCCGTCTCGGCGCGCATCGCAGCAGCGATCTCGCGCTCGCGCTGGCGGGTCGCGCGTGCCACCCACAGCGCGTAGCTGACGATCACGATCGTCACGGTGGCAATCAGCAGCGTGGCGGCGGCGTAGACGGTCGGGTTGATGCCCCGCCGTGCGTAGCCAAAGATCACCTGCGGCAAGGTGTTGACGCCCGGGCCGGAGAGGAATTCGGAAATCACCACGTCGTCGAACGAGAGCGTGAAGGCCAGCAAAAAAGCCGCCAGAATGGCCGGAAAAATATTCGGCAGTGTGATCAGAAAAAACACCTCGTGCGGCCGCGCACCCAAGTCCAAGGCGGCCTCTTCGATCGAGCGGTCCATCTCCAGCAGGCGCGACTGAATCACCACCATCGCGTACGCCATGCCGAGCAAGGTGTGGCCGACGATGATGGTCAGCATGCCGCGCTGCGGAAAGCCAAAAGCATTTTGCATGCCGACGAACAGCAGCAGCAGCGACAGACCGATGATGACCTCGGGCATCACCAGCGGCGCGTTGGCCATGCCTGAAAAAGCCGTGCGCCCGGCAAAGCGGCGGTAGCGCACCAGCACGTAGGCGCTGAAGGTGGCCAGCACGGCGGAGAGCACGCCGGTGACGGCAGCCACCTGCAGCGAAACAAAAAAACCTTCGATCAGCGCCGTGTCGTGCCACAGCGCCTCGTACCAGCGCAGCGAAAAACCAGTGAAACGGGCATCCTGGCGCGTGCTGTTGAACGAGAAAACGATCATGAACAGCAGCGGCAGGTACAGGAAGGCGAACACCAGCGCCAGCCAGAAATGGCCGAAATGTTTTTCGAGCAGTTGTTTCATCTCAAGTCCTGCGATGAAGCGCCACGCCGGGCCAGGCCGGTTGCCGCACCTGGGCCAGATCGGCTGTCATGGCTTTTTCCCGCTGCGGTGGTAGTAGATCGCCAGCGGCAAAACGATCAACACGATCATCACCACCGACAGCGCGGTGGCGCGCGGCCAGTTGTTGCCGGTGAACATTTCGTCCCAGATGACGCGCCCGATCATCATGTTTTCCGGCCCGCCCAGCAGCGAAGGGACGATGAATTCGCCCACCGCAGGAATGAACACCAACATGCAGCCGGCGATGATGCCGGTCTTGGACAAAGGCACCGTCACCAGCCAAAATGCCTTGAACGGCGTGGCGCCCAGGTCGTAGGCAGCTTCCAGCAGCCGGTAATCCAGTTTCACCAGATTGGCGTACAGCGGCAACACCATGAAGGGCAGGTAGACGTAGGTCATGCCAACCAGCATCGACACGCTGGTGTAGAGCATCAGTACCGGCTCGTCGGTGATGCCGATTCCCATCATGAAGCGGTTGATGACCCCGTTGTCGCCCAGCAGGCCTTTCCAGGCGAACACGCGCAGCAAAAACGAGGTCCAAAACGGCAGCATCACCATCAGCAGCAGCGCTGGTCGCACGCTCGCGGGTGAGCGGGCAATGAAGTAGGCAAACGGATAGCCAATCAGCAGACACAGCAGCGCGGTGCACAGGCCGTACCACAGCGAGCGCAGATAGGCGTCGACGTAGATGGTGCGAAACAGCGGCGCGCCTTCCTCGGCGCGAAAAATGGAGAGGTAGTTTTCATAGCGCAAGCGCAGCACCCCGGCTTGCGCGTCCCACAAGGGCTGGAACGGGTGAATCTGGCCCCGCATGTCGACGAAGCTGATGTAGAGCAGGATCAGGAACGGCAGAAAGAAAAACAGCAGCAACCAGCCAAAGGGCACGCCGATCACGAAGCGCCGCCCGGGCATGGAGAATTTCAAAGCCATCGTGCTGCTCCTGAATTTCTGTGGGTGCGCAAGTGTGCGTTTGCAAGCATAGGGTCGAATCCACCGCGCCGCTGGGTCGGCCACATCGGGCGCAGGAGATCGCGGCGCGGCGCTGGTTATCAGTCGCGCAACACCACGCCGGCGCCGGTGCTCCACCAGAAGTACACCTCGTCTTCCCAGGTGATTTCAGAGTGTTCCTGGCGCGAGGTGTTGGCCTCGGTGATTTTCACCCGCGTGCCGTCGCTGGTGACGACGATGTAACTGTTGTACGAGCCGACGTAAGCAATTTCCCTGACCCGGCCCTGAAACAGGTTGGGTCCGGCCTGGTCGGGGCGGCGCTTGCTGATTTCAATTTTCTCTGGCCGCACCGCCAGCGCCACCGGCATGTTCAGGGTGCCGCTGACGCCGTGGCCGACGTGGATTTCGCCCACGCCGGTGTCGATCGCGCAGCGATCGACCTCATCGACGCTGAGCCTGCCTTCGAGCAGGTTGACATTGCCAATGAAGTCGGCCACGAAGCGGTTGGCCGGGTATTCGTAAATTTCCTCTGGCGTGCCCACTTGCAGCACGCGGCCCTTGCTCATGACGGCGATGCGGTTGGCCATGGTCATGGCCTCTTCCTGGTCGTGCGTCACCATCACCACCGTCACGCCGACGCGCTCGATGATGTTGACCAGTTCGAACTGGGTTTGTTCGCGCAGCTTTTTGTCCAGTGCACCCAATGGCTCGTCGAGCAGCAGCAGCTTGGGTTTTTTGGCCAGGCTGCGTGCCAGCGCCACGCGCTGTTGCTGACCGCCCGAGAGCTGGTGCGGCTTGCGCTTGGCAAAGGCTGCGAGTTGCACCAGCGACAGCATTTCCTCGGTGCGTTGCCGGACTTCGGCTTTTGGCATGCCTTCGCGCTTCAAGCCGAAAGCCACGTTTTCCCACACGTCCAGGTGCGGAAACAGGGCGTACGACTGGAACATCATGTTCACCGGTCGTTCGTAGGGTGGCATGGCCGCCACGTCCTGCCCGCCCAGCAGAATGCGCCCCGAACTCGGCGTTTCAAAACCGGCCAACATGCGCAGCAGGGTGGACTTGCCGCAGCCCGAGCTGCCCAGCAGAGCAAATATCTCACCCTTGGCAATGGACAGTGACACCTCGTCGACCGCCAGCGCTTCGTCGAAACGCTTGACCAGCCTCTCGGTCACGAGAAAGCCTGGGGCCTGTGCCATTTGTTGCTCCTACTCTTCGAAGATCGGATCGGGCGGAAAAAAGGCTGTTCAGCCGCAACGGATGAACAGCCCTGCGCCCCGCAAGGACAGCCGCTTTCAGCGGCCGCGTTTGAAGGCGTTGTAGGTGTCGTTGAGAACGCCACTGACTTCCAGGGCAAAGCCGCCGGCAGGGACCAGGCGTGCCGTGTCTTGCTCACCCAGGAAGATGGTGGTGTTGTTTTTGATCTCGGGCCGGATCAGCGGCAGCGCCGCTTTGTTGCCGGTCGGGTAGTTCATTTCGTTCGCCATGCGGGCGGCGTTTTCGGCGCGCAGGTAGAAGTTGATGAAAGCATGGGCGTTGTTCGGGTGTCTGGCGTCTTTGGTGATGGCCATGGCGTCGACGAACAGCAGGCCGCCGGTGCTGGGCAACAGCGGCACGATCTGGTCGGTGCCGCCTTTTTCCAGCACACGGCCCGCAGCAATGTTGATGTCGCCCGACCAGCCCACGAACACGCAGGCCTCGCCGCCGGCAATGTCGTCGATCATGGTGTTGGAGAAGCGGCGAATGTCCGGCCGCACCTTGGCCAGCATCTCGGCCGCCAGTTGGAAGTCGGCCGGATTGCTGCTGAAAGCGGGCTTGCCCACGTAATGCAGCGCCACCGGCATGATTTCATGTGGCGAATCCAGCATGATGATGCCGCAGCCGCGCAGCTTGCGGGTATAGGTCGGGTTGAACACCAGCTCCCAGGAGTTTTCCGGGATCGGGGTGGCACCCAAGGCCCGCTCGACTTTCTGCCGGTTGATGCCGACCGTGGTGAAGCCCCAGGCCCAGGGCACCAGGAACTGGTTGCCAGGGTCGGCCACAGCGACCTTTTTCATGAATTCGGGGTCCAGGTTGGCCAGATTGGGAATCTTGGCCTTGTCCAGCGGCTGAAAGAAGCCGGCGGCGATCTGGTGCTGGGCAAAGCCGGTTCCAGGCACCACGATGTCGTAGCCGGTGCCGCCGGCAACCAGCTTGGCGTGCAGCGCTTCGTTCGACTCAAAGGAGTCGTAGTTGACCTGAATGCCGGTTTCCTGCTCAAAGGCGGCGATCATGCCCTCGGGTATGTAATCGGGCCAGTTGTAGATGTTGAGCACTTTCACGGCATCGAGCACGGGCGCGGCCGGCGCCGCCGCCACCACCGGTGCAGGCGCCGTGGGTGCAGCCACCGGCTCCTCTTGTTTGCCACAGGCGCTCAGCAGCAGCGCCGCGAGGGTCAGAACCAAGACATGTTTTTTCATGGTGGAAAGATTCCAAACAGGGGGAGTGGAAGGCGGCGTGTAAGAGGCAAGACCGACCATGACGGGGCGTCACACCGGCACGGGTATTTTAGTGTCAATCCAGCAGCCCGGTGTGTTGCAGTTCGTCCCTGGTGGCGTCCAGACAGCGGCGTATCAGCGCCATCATTTCGTCGATCTGGGCGCGCGTCATCACCAGCGGCGGCGCAATGATCATGCGGTCGCCCACGGCGCGCATGATGAGGCCGTTTTTGAAACAGTGGCGTCGGCAGATCATGCCGACCGCCAGCGCCGGGTCGAATGCGTGCAGCGGCGCCTTGTGGCGCACCAGCAGCAGGCTGGCCACGAAGCCGCAGCTTTGCGCCTGGCCCACCAGCGGGTGCTGCTGGAGCTCTGCAAAGCGTTCGGCCAGATAGGGGCCGACATCGTGCCGAACGCGCTCGACCAGGTCTTCGCGTTGCAGCAACTCGATGTTGGCCAGCGCCACCGCGCACGCCACCGGGTGGCCGCTGTAGGTGTAGCCGTGGCTGAATTCGCCGCCGCGCTCGATCAGCACCTGCGCCACGCGCCCACCCACCAGCACACCGCCCAACGGTATGTAGCCGCTGGTGACGCCTTTGGCGAAGGTGATGAGGTCGGGTCGGTAGCCGAATTTCTCATAGGCAAACCAGTGGCCCAGGCGGCCAAAGGCGCAGATCACTTCGTCCGAGATCAGCAAAATACCGTGGCGGTCGACGATGCGCTGAATTTCGGGCCAGTAGCTCGCGGGTGGGATGATGACGCCACCGGCGCCCTGCACCGGTTCGGCAATGAAGGCGGCCACCCGGTCGGCGCCGAGTTCCAGGATTTTTTCTTCCAGCCAGCGCGCTGCGCGCAGGCCAAAGTCGTGCTCGCTTTCACCCGCCCGGGCATGCTCGAAAAAATACGGTTGCCCGATGTGCGCGATGTGCGGAATCGGCAGGTCGCCCTGAGCGTGCATGGCGCTCATGCCGCTAAGTGATGCGCCCGCCAGCGTGCTGCCGTGGTAGGCGTTGTGGCGGCTGATGATCACCTTGCGCTGCGGCTGACCCAGCAAGTCCCAGTAGCGGCGCACCAGACGCACATTGGTGTCGTTGGCCTCGGAGCCGCTGCTGGTGAAGAAAACATGCTCGAATGCGTGCTCCCCGCTGCGCGGCGCCAGCGCGGCCAGCTTGCTGGCCAGTTGCAGCGCGGGCACGTTGGTGGTCTGAAAAAAACTGTTGTAAAACGGCAGCGTCATCATTTGCGCGTAGGCCGCGTCGGCCAGCTCGCGGCGGCCGTAACCGGCGTTGACGCACCACAGCCCGCTCATGGCGTCGAGAATTTTTTCGCCCTCGGAATCCCAGATGTAGATGTTGTCGGCGCGGGTGATGACGCGCGCGCCGTGCCGGGCGAGCGCCGCGTGGTCGGTGAACGGGTGCAGATGGTGCGCGCTGTCGAGCGCCTGCAGGCTGGCGGTGTCGGCGGGCGCGGCGGTATTCGATGGGTTCATGCTCAGTGCGGGCCAGTGGAGATTGCAAGGCGCTTGGCTGCGCGCCGCAGGGCGTGCCTCATACGTGCAGCAGCAGGTGTTCGCGCTCCCAGGGGGAAATCACTTTCATGAATTCGGCGAATTCGAGCTCCTTGATCTCGCTGTAGATGGTGATGAATTCCTTGCCCAGCACCTCGTGCAAGTCGGGTTCGCGGCGCAACCAGTCCAGCGCCTCACCCAGGCTGCGCGGCAGCGCGTAGGGCGCCAAATAGGCGTCGCCCTTCATCTCGGGTTTGGGTTTGATTTTGTTTTTCAGCCCCAGGTAGCCGCAGGCCAGCGTCATGGCCATGGCCACGTAGGGGTTGGCGTCGGCGCCAATGACGCGGTTTTCCACCCGCCGCGCCGCCGGAGCAGAAATCGGTGAGCGGATGCCGACCGTGCGGTTGTCGTGACCCCACTCGATGTTGATCGGCGCGGCGGTGTGGCGCGCGAGCCGCCGGTAGCTGTTCACATACGGCGCCACCAGCACCATGGCGGCCGGAACATAGCGCTGCAGGCCGCCGATGTAGTGGTAGAAGGCTTCGGACGGCGAGCCGTCCGGGTTGCTGAACAGGTTCATGCCCGTGCTCTTGTCAATGATGCTCTGGTGTACGTGCATGGCGCTGCCGGGCTCGCCCGCAATCGGCTTGGCCATGAAGGTGGCGTACATATCGTGGCGCAGCGCGGCTTCGCGCACCGTGCGCTTGAAGAAGAACACCTCGTCGGCCAGGCCCAGCGGGTGGGCGTGGAAGAAGTTGATCTCCATCTGGCCCGCGCCCACCTCGTGGATCAGCGTGTCCACATTGAGCTCCATCTTGTCGCAGTAGTCGTAGATTTCCTCGAACAGCGGGTCGAACTCGTTGACGGCGTCGATGCTGTAGGCTTGGCGCGAGGTTTCGGCGCGGCCGCTGCGGCCAATGGGCGGCTTCAGCGGGGTGTTCGGGTCGGTGTTGCGCGCCGTCAAATAAAACTCAAGCTCGGGGGCCACCACCGGCTCCAGGCCCTCGGCGGCAAACAAGTCGCAGACCCGGCGCAGCACGCTGCGCGGCGCAAACGGCACCAGCTTGCCTTCGTGGTCGAAGCAATCGTGGATTACTTGCGCGGTTGGATCGACGGCCCAGGGAACGATGCGCACCGTGCTGGGGTCGGGGCGCAACTGCATGTCGCGGTCGGTTGGGTCGATGACGTCGTAGTAGGGGCCGCTGTCCGGGAATTCACCCGTCACACCCATGCCGACGATGCCTTGCGGCAAGCGCATGCCGCGGTCTTCGGTGAACTTGCCGCGCGGCAAAATTTTGCCGCGCGCCACGCCGGTCAAGTCAGGCACCAGGCATTCGATCTCGGTCACCCGGCGCTGGTTGAGCCAGACCTCCAGGTCGTTGAAGCTCATATTCTTGCGGTTGATCACAGGCGTGCTCCCGCAGCGTGCGGCGCGCTCGGGTGCCGCGCAAGCGCAGCCGGCGGCCAGACGGCGCGGCGCTGGCTCATGCGCTGGCGGCAGGCCTGGGCGGCATAAAACGGCGTTTGCGTGCAACGCCACTCAGGGTGGAACTGCACCGCATAGGCAAAGCTGCGTGCCTCGCGCACGGCAAAAGCCTCCACCAGTCCGTCCGGGGCGTGGGCCAGCGCCTGCAGGTCCGGCGCCAGCCGGTCGATACCCTGACCGTGGAGCGAATTGACCTGCACCTGCGAAGCGCCGGCCCAGGTCTCGAAAATGCTGCCCGGCAGCAGATGAATCGCATGGCTGGGCCCGTACTGCTGCTCGGTGGCCACACCCTCGGGCTCGCGGTGGTCTTGCAGGCCAGGCACCAGGTGCACCTGCTGGTGCAGGCTGCCGCCGAGCGCAACGTTGATTTCCTGAAAACCCCGGCACACGCCCAGCAGTGGCACGCCTTGCTGCACGCAGGCGCGCACCAGCGCCAGCGTGAGCGAGTCGCGCACCGGATCGAGCGGCAGATTGGGGTCGCTCACCTCTTGGTCAAAGTGCGAGGGGTGCACGTTGGACGGTGAGCCGGTCAGCATGACGCCGTCGACCAGCGCCAGCAAGTCGTCGATTTGTCCGGCGTCGGCCAGGGGAAACAGCACCGGCTGCGCCTGCGCCCCCTGTTTGACGGCGCGGGCGTATTTGTCGCCCAGCAGCAAAAAGGGCATTTGGTGTCCGTGGTCACCCAGCAGGCGGTGGTCGGCCGGCAGCCAGACCATGCAAGGCGGTGGATTTATCGCATCTCCAGGAGCAGGGCTTGATTATGACGCGGCCGTTGGAGCACAGGGCGCGGCGCAGCGGGACGTCTGCTGCTTGATCGATCCGTTCGGGCTTTGCGACAATGGCGCTCATGCACACCCCCGCCCCCTACCCCCTGACGCGCCCGCGCCGCTTGCGCCGCGATGCCTTCACCCGCGATCTGGTGCGCGAGCACCGCCTGAGCCCGCACGACCTGATCTATCCGGTGTTCGTGCTTGACGGCCAGGGCCGGCGCGAGGCGGTCGGCTCGATGCCGGGCGTCGAGCGCCTGAGTCTGGACCAGTTGCTGCCGCTGGCCGAAGAAAGCGTGGCGCTGGGCATACCGATGCTGGCCTTGTTTCCGGTCATCGAGCAAGGCCTGAAAACCCCTGACGGCCGCGAAGCGCTCAACCCCGATGGCTTGGTGCCGCGCGTGGTGCGCGCGCTCAAAGACCGCTTTCCACAACTGGGCTTGATGACCGACGTGGCGCTCGACCCCTATACCAGCCACGGCCAGGACGGCTTGCTCGACGCAAACAACTACATCGTCAACGACGCCACCGTGGCTGTGCTGGTGCAGCAAGCGCTGGTACAAGCCCAGGCCGGGGTGGACGTGCTGGCACCGAGCGACATGATGGACGGGCGCATCGGCGCCATCCGGCGCGAACTCGAAGCGCGCGCGCTGGTGCACACCCGCATCATGGCCTACAGCGCCAAGTACGCCAGCGCCTTTTACGGCCCGTTTCGCGACGCCGTGGGCTCGGCCGCCAATTTGGGCAAGGCCGACAAAAAGGTCTATCAAATGGACCCCGGCAACGCCGACGAAGCCTTGCGCGAGGTGGCGCTGGACTTGGCCGAGGGCGCCGATATGGTGATGGTCAAACCCGGCCTGCCCTATCTGGACATTGTGCGCCGGGTGAAAGACGAGTTTCGCGTACCGACTTTTGCCTACCAGGTCAGCGGCGAGTACGCCATGCTCAAAGCCGCAGCGCAAAACGGCTGGCTAGACCACGACGCCGTGCTGCTTGAATCGCTGCTGGCGTTCAAGCGCGCCGGGGCCGACGGCGTGCTGAGCTATTTTGCCCGCGACGCCGCCCGGCTGCTGCGCACGTGAGCCGCGTGCGATCTGGACTTCGACAGGCTCAGTCCGAACGGGCATGACTTTGAAAGGCGCCCCAAAAAATGAAAGTCATGCCCGTTCTCCCTCACCCCCAACCCCTCTCCCGCACGCGGGAGAGGGGAGCGAAGTGAGTCGAGGACCGACTTTCACGTTAACGGGAACAAGAATTGCTCTGCCCAACCGTTCGTCCTGAGATCCGTTCGTCCTGAGCCTGTCGAAGGAAGCCTGTCGAAGGGGTCGAAGGAAGCCTGTCGAAGGGCTCGGGACGAACGCTTGCTACTTCACCGGGCCCAAGCAAGTTAAGCGGCCGCGGCCGCAGGCGCAGCGGCGGCGGCAAAATGGTCGAAGCTGCGCCCCGGCAGCGCGATCGCCCGGCCCGCTGCATCCAGCAGCCGCAGCCCCGGCGCGCTGCCGATGCGGCCGATGCGCCGAATCGGCGTCTGGCTGGTCTGCGCGGCGGCGGCCACGGCGGCGGCGTCGGCCGGCGCGGCGCAAAACAGCAGCTCGTAGTCGTCGCCGCCGTGCAACAAACACTCCAGCCGCTGCGGCAGCGGCAGCGCCAGCAGTTCGGTGGCGACCGGCAACTGGTTCAGCTCGATCTCTGCGCCGACGCCGCTGGCGCGCAGCACGTGGCCCAGGTCGCCGGCGAGTCCGTCGCTCAGGTCGATGGCGGCGTGTGCCAGTCCGGCCAGTGCCTGGCCCAGCGCCAGCCGCGGTGCGGGCCGTTCCAGCCGTGCGCGCAGCCGCGCCAAGGCGCCGGGCGCGCTGTGCTGGCAGGCCCAGTCGGTGCCGCGCAGCAGCTCCAATGCCAGCCGCGCCAAGCCGGTGCCGCCGCTCAGGTACAAATCGTCGCCCGCTCGGGCAGCGTCGCGTCGCAGTGCCCGCCCGGGCCAGACCTCGCCCAGCACGGTGATGCAGATATTGAGCGGGCCACGGGTGGTGTCGCCGCCGATCAGCGGGCAGGCGTGTGCGTCGGCCAGCGCAAACAGCCCGTGCGAGAACGCGCCCAGCCAGGCCTCTTCGGCGGCCGGCAGCGCCAGCGCCAGCGTAAAGCCCAGCGGGCGCGCGCCCATGGCGGCCAGATCGCTCAGGTTGACGGCCAGCGCTTTGTGGCCGAGCGCGGCCGGATCGACGTCGGCAAAAAAATGCCGACCCTCGACCAACATGTCGCTGGAGATCGCCAGTTGCCAGCCGGGTGCGGGCCGCAGCAGCGCGCAGTCGTCGCCTATGCCCAGCGCGACGGCGGCCGGCAAAGCGGCTGCGGGGCGCTGGAAATAACGCCGAATCAGCTCAAATTCACCCATGCGCTTTGCGGGGATCGAATAGAAAAGGGTGGCGCGCGGGCGCACATCAGGGCGCTGCCTGTGCGCTCATGCGCGCGCTGTTCCAGTACACATCGTCGCCGCCGTGCTGGCGGTTGAGCATGCGCGCCAACACGAACATCAGGTCAGACAGGCGGTTGAGGTATTGCAGCGGCGTTTCCCGCAAAGCCTCTTCGGCGCCCAGCGCCACCACGGCGCGTTCGGCGCGGCGCGCCACCGTGCGACAGACGTGGGCCAAAGCGGCGGCGCGGCTACCAGCCGGCAAAATGAACTCTTGCAGGTTCGGCAGGCTGGCGTTGTGCGTGGCCAGCGCCTGGTCCAGCGCGAGCACGGCATCGGGTTTGAGCAGTTCATAACCGGGAATCGACAACTCGCCGCCCAGGTTGAACAACTGGTGTTGGACATCGACCAGCACGGCGCGCCACTCGGCCGCCATGTCTTCGCACAGCAGCAGGCCGATGTGCGAGTTGAGCTCGTCGACCTCGCCCATGGCGTGAATCCTCAGGCTGTTTTTCGACACGCGTGTGTTGTTGCCCAGTCCGGTGCGGCCGCTGTCCCCGGTGCGGGTGGCGATTTGAGTCAGGCGCTGGCCCATGGCATGAATTCCTTTTGACGCAGATTGTTCATCAACAGCGCAGCCGCAGGAAGCGGCAGTTCGGCACAAACGCGCTTTGATATGGGGGCGATTGTAAAAATCTTGTTGATCGACGCAAGGCGGCGCACTAGACTGGCCGAGGCCATCTTCCCACGTCAGTGCCATCAACCCCATGGAGTCGCGCATGTCAAACGAAGTCAAATGCCCTTTTGCTGAAAGTGTCCGCAAACATACCACGGTGGGAGCGCCGTCCAACGTGGGCTGGTGGCCCCAGCAACTGCGCCTTGGCGTGCTGCACCAGCACACCTCCAAGTCCAACCCCATGGAGGAGGAATTTGACTACGCCGCAGCGTTCAAGACGCTGGATCTGGACGCCGTCGTCAAAGACCTGCATGCTCTGATGAAAGATTCACAAGACTGGTGGCCGGCCGACTTCGGCCACTACGGCCCTTTGTTCGTGCGCATGGCCTGGCACAGCGCAGGCACCTACCGCATCCGCGACGGGCGTGGCGGCGCCGGCACGGGCGCCCAGCGTTTTGCGCCGCTCAATAGCTGGCCCGACAACGTCAACCTTGACAAGGCGCGTCGGCTGCTGTGGCCGGTCAAACAAAAGTACGGGCGCAAGCTGTCCTGGGCCGATCTGATGATTCTGGCCGGCAATGTTGCGCTCGAGTCGATGGGGTTCAAGACCTTTGGTTTTTCCGGTGGCCGCGCCGACATCTGGGAGCCGGAAGAAGACATCTACTGGGGCTCCGAGAGCACCTGGTTGGCCGACCAGCGCCACAGCACCGACGGCGCCTTGCAGTCGCCGCTGGCGGCGGTACAGATGGGGCTGATTTACGTCAACCCGGAAGGCCCGGGCGGCAACCCCGACCCGCTCGCAGCGGCGCGCGACATTCGCGAGACCTTCGCTCGCATGGCGATGAACGACGAAGAGACCGTGGCGCTGATCGCCGGCGGCCACACCTTTGGCAAAACCCACGGCGCCGGTCCGACCAGTCACGTCGGCCCCGAGCCGGAAGCCGCCGGCATCGAGCAGCAGGGGCTGGGCTGGAAGAGCAGCTTGGGCAGCGGCTGTGGGGCCGACACCATCTCCAGCGGCCTGGAAGTCACCTGGACCAGCACGCCCACCAAGTGGAGCAACAACTACTTCTGGAACCTGTTTGGCTACGAATGGGAGCTGACCAAGAGCCCGGCCGGTGCACACCAGTGGACGCCCAAGCACGGCATGGGTGCGGGCACCGTTCCCGATGCCCACGACCCGGCCAAACGGCACGCGCCCGCCATGCTGACCACCGATCTGTCCTTGCGCTTTGACCCGGCGTACGAAAAGATTTCGCGCCGCTTCCTGGAAAACCCCGATCAGTTTGCCGACGCCTTCGCGCGCGCCTGGTACAAGCTGACGCACCGCGACATGGGCCCGATCAGCCGCCACCTCGGGCCGCTGGTGCCGCGCGAAGCGCTGCTCTGGCAAGACCCGATTCCGGCGCCCGATCACCCCTTGATCGACGCGCAAGATCAGACCCTGCTCAAGGAAAAACTGCTCGGCTGCGGCCTGTCCATCACCCAGTTGGTGACGACAGCATGGGCTGCGGCGGCCAGCTTTCGGGGCAGCGACAAGCGCGGCGGCGCCAATGGGGCGCGCATTCGCCTGGCGCCGCAAAAAGACTGGGCGGTCAACCAGCC
The DNA here is from genome assembly GCF_014773545.1 of Hydrogenophaga sp. GTDB lineage: Bacteria > Pseudomonadota > Gammaproteobacteria > Burkholderiales > Burkholderiaceae_C > Hydrogenophaga. Next base: position 26,963 of record NZ_SDDV01000017.1, read on the forward strand.
GGACGAGTTGGCCCAGGTGTTGCAGCAGCTTGCAGCGGTTCAGGGTGAATTCAAGCGCAGCGCAGCGGGGGGCAAGAAAGTATCGCTGGCCGACCTGCTTCAGGGTGAATTCAACCACAGCGCAGCGGGCGGCAAGAAAGTATCGCTGGCCGACCTGATCGTGCTGGGCGGCAATGCCGCCGTCGAGGCTGCCGCCAGCAAAGCCGGGCACGCTCTCAGCTTGCCGTTTGCGCCCGGACGCATGGACGCCCTCCAGGAGCAGACCGACGTCGAGTCGTTCGCCGTGCTGGAGCCGGTGGCGGATGGTTTTCGCAACTACGTGCGCCCCGGGCACGAGGGCGCGGCGGCCGAATTGCTGATCGACAAGGCGCAGTTGCTGAGCCTGACGGCGCCGCAGATGACGGTGCTGATCGGTGGTCTGCGCGTGCTCAACGCCAACGTTGGGCAGGCGCCGCACGGCGTCTTCACCCAGCGCCCGCAGACGCTTTGCAACGACTTCTTCGTCAACCTGCTCGACATGGGAACGGTCTGGCAGCCGTCTGCCGGCGCGCCGGGCGTGTGGGAGGGGCGCGATCGCGCCAGCGCCGAGCTCAAGTGGACGGCGACGGCGGTCGACCTCGTGTTCGGCTCCAACTCGCAGTTGCGCGCGCTGGCCGAGGTCTATGCCTGCAGCGACGCGCAGGCCAAGTTCGTGCACGACTTCGGCGCCGCCTGGGTCAAGGTCATGAACCTGGACCGCTTCGACCTCGCCTGAGAGCCGGCGCCCGTCGGGCGCCATGCCTTTGAGCTGTACAGCTGCACAGATGCCTTGGGCGCTCGCCAGTGGGGGCTGGCGCTGCCCCGGGGCGGGCCGACGCAGATCGGGGGGGGTGCAAGAGCCGCAGGGCACGCTGGCCTGGTGCTGCGTGTGCTGCTGCTCCTCATGGTTGCTGACTGGGCGCACGGCAACCTGGCCCATCGCG
>NZ_SDDV01000018.1 GCF_014773545.1 Hydrogenophaga sp.
GCCCGGTAAAAGCCTCGGTAAAATGGGACGTCGCTGCGTCTGGGGCAGGCGGTCTTGACTCCAGTTCGAGAGCGCGTCGAATCTGCCAAAGGTAATAATCTCGTGCAGACAGAGCAAGCGGCAGTTTTATAGCCATTTTTTCAGGAGACAAAGCATGGAACGTCGTTCATTTATGAGCAAGGCGTCGGTGGGTGCCGCTGTTGGTGCCACGCTGGTAGCTGCGCCCGCCATTGTCCAGGCCCAGCCCACGGTGCGCTGGCGCTGTTCTTCGGGTTTCCCGAAGGCGCTGGACACCCTCTTTGGCGCAGCCGAAGACGCCGCCAAGCGCATCAGCGACGCCACCGGCGGGCGCTTTCAGATCTCCGTCGCACCGGCCGGTGAAATCGTTCCCATGCCGCAGGCCGCGGCAGCGGTTCAGGCCGGCACGGTCGAGTGCTCGCACACGGCAGCGTTCTACTACGTGGGCCAGGATCCGACCTGGGCGCTGGGCACCTGCGTGCCGTTTGGCATGAACTTTCGCCAGCACAACGCCTGGTGGTTTGAAGGCGGCGGTGAAAAGCTGTTCAACGACTGGCTGGCCGGCCAGAACATGCGCTACATCATCTCGGGCAACACCGGCGCGCAAATGGGCGGCTGGTTCCGCAAGGAAATCAGGACCGTGGAGGATATTCGCGGCCTGAAGATGCGCATCCCCGGCCTGGGCGGGCGCTTGTTCGCGGCGCTGGGTGCGGTGCCGCAGCAAATTGCCGGCGGCGACGTCTACGCCGCGCTCGAGCGCGGCACCATAGACGCGACCGAGTGGATCGGGCCATACGACGACGAGAAGCTGGGCTTTCACAGGGTGGCGCGCTTTTACTACGCGCCGGGCTTCTGGGAGGGCAGCGCTGCCGTGGGCTGGCTGGTGAACAACCGCGCCTGGGGTGCGCTGCCGCCCGAATACCGCGCTATTTTTACGGCCGCCGCGCACGAAGCCAACGCCGGCATGATGGCCAAGTACGACGCGCGCAACCCGCCCGCGCTGCGCCGCCTGATTGCCGGCGGCGCGCAAATGCGCACCTGGCCACGCCCGGTGATGGATGCGTTCTTTCGCGCATCGCGCACCATGCACACCGAGATCGGCGCCGGCAACGCCAACTTCAAGCGCATTCACGACCACTACGCCGCCTTCCAGCGCGAAACCACGAGCTGGCTGCGCGTGACCGAAAACAGCTTCGACGACTTCATGGCGGCGGCGCTGCGCGGTTGATGGCCTTGATCGGTCCGCTGTTTTAAAAAAACACGGTCCAGGGGAGTTTTTGATAAAGCAAACAAGCCCCGCGCAGCGGGGCTTGTTTGCGCCGATTCTGGTTTTTTTGCGCCAAGCGTTTGGCAGCGTTGCTGCGGCGGCGCTTGCATGAAGGATATGTTGTGAACACACTGCTTGTATTCAGTCGCGCTATCGATAGGATGACCGAATTCATTGGACGTGCCGTCATCTGGCTGTTGTTGGCTGCGGTAGTGGTCAGCGCCGTCAATGCGATCGTTCGCTACACCCTGGGCATCAGTTCCAATGCCTGGCTTGAATTGCAGTGGTACCTCTTTTCTGCTGTCTTTCTGCTCGGCGCCGGTTATGTTTTTTTGCACGACCAGCACGTGCGCATCGACGTGATATCCAGTCGCATGTCGCGCCGCAAGCAAGTCTGGGTCGACGTGATCGGCATTTTCTTTTTCTTGTTGCCGCTGTGTCTGTTCATTGTCTGGACCGCGCTGCCTTCGCTGGGTAAAGCCATAGATACCTGGGAAGTCTCACCCAGCCCGGGTGGTCTGCTGCGCTGGCCCTTGTTCATTTTGCTGCCAATCGGTTTTACCTTGCTGTTCATACAGTCGATTTCCGAGTTGATCAAGCGCGTCGCCTTCCTGAGCGGACACGGCCCCGATCCGCACGCCAAAGCTGAAAAAACCGAAGAAGAAAAACTGCTGGAAGAAATTCAGCGTGAGCTGGAAGAAAAAGAAGCGACGCAACTGGCTGCGGCAGCACGAGCAGCAAAAACCGGAGACAAAGCATGAGTTGGCTCGTTTACAACCTGGCGCCGATCATGTTCGTCGGCCTGCTGGTGTTTTTGCTCACCGGTTTCCCGGTGGCCTTTGCTTTGGCCACCACGGGCATTGTGTTTGGTTTGCTGGCGGTTGAGCTCGGCGTGGTGCCGGCGGCCTTCTTCGGCGCCTTGCCGCTGCGGGTGTACGGCATCATGATGAACGATGTGTTGCTGGCGATTCCATTCTTCACCTTCATGGGGCTGATTCTGGAGCGCAGCCGCATGGCCGAAGACCTGCTGGAAACCATAGGACAGGTGTTCGGCCCGATGCGCGGCGGGCTCGCCATCGGTGTGGTGCTGGTGGGGGCCCTGTTGGCCGCCACCACCGGCGTCGTCGCTGCCAGCGTGATAGCGATGGGCTTGATTTCGCTGCCCATCATGCTGCGCTACTTCACCAACCGACCGCTGGCGGCCGGGGTGATTACGGCTTCGGGCACCTTGGCGCAGATTTTGCCCCCGTCCATCGTTCTGATCGTGATCGCCGACCAGCTCGGCCAAAGCGTCGGCGACATGTACCAGGGCGCGTTCATACCGGCTTTCATGTTGGTGGGTCTGTACCTGCTGGCGATGGTGGTGGTGGCTCTGGTGCGTCCGCAGTGGCTGCCCGCCCTGCCGCCCGAGGCGCTGATTTACCATGAACCCGGCGGCGCCAGCGGCCACAGGTCGCTGGGCGTGCTGGCGCTGATCGGTGCCGCCGTGGGCTGGCTGGTATTCACCTACTACTCCGCTCTCATGGTCGCCATGGGCGGCGACCCGACCCTCGAGCAGCCGACCGACGAAAAGGTGGTGATGTCGATGATGGCCGCCATTGGCTTGGCCTGGGTGCTGGCGGTGATCGACCACAAAATTTTGCGCACCAACTTCTTGTCCAAACTGGCGCGCCAGGTCACCTTTGTGCTGATTCCGCCGCTGTTGCTGATCTTTCTGGTCTTGGGCACGATCTTCCTGGGCATTGCCACGCCCACCGAGGGCGGCGCCATGGGAGCGCTGGGCGCCGTGTTGATGGCGCTGGCTCGCAAGCGTCTGAACATGACGCTGCTGCGTCAAGGCTTGGATGCCTCGGCCAAGCTGTCGATCTTCGTCATGTTCGTCCTGATCGGTTCGACCCTGTTTGCGCTGACCTTTCATGCGATCGACGGTCCGGTCTGGGTCAAAGACCTGTTTGCCGAGTTGCCGGGTGGACAGCTCGGTTTCCTGATCTTCGTCAACAGCCTGATCTTTGTGCTCGGCTTCTTCATCGATTTCTTTGAAATCGCATTTATTCTGTTGCCTTTGCTGTTGCCGGTGCTCAGGGAGCTGGATATCAACCTGATCTGGTTCGGCGTCATGGTGGCGATGGTGTTGCAAACCTCCTTCCTGACGCCCCCGTTCGGTTTTGCCTTGTTCTACCTGCGCAGCGTCGCACCGAAAGAGGACTACACCGACAAGGTCACGCGCAAGCGGCTGCCAGCGCTCAAGACCGTCGACATTTACAAAGGATCGATCGCTTTTGTGTTGTTGCAACTGGTGATGGTGGTGGCCATCATGTTCTACCCGCAAATCGTCTTGTACGGTTTGGGTGAGGTGGTGGTGCTCGACGTCGATGCGGTCGACCTCGATTTCATGCCGCTCGAGGAAGAAGAAGCGATTGTTTTTGAGTGAGGCTGCGTGCAGCGGCAGGCGCTGCTGCAGCATTCGATAATTAACAGGCAGTTACGGTGTCAGGATATACCATGTTCAAGCATTTTCTGGTTCCTACGGACGGTTCGGATCTGGCCAAGAAAGGGCTGGAAACGGCCATCGAGCTGGCCCGGCAAACGCAGGCCCGCATCACGGTTCTCCATGTGCAGGAGCCGGCTTCGAGTGGCGAGGTCGAGGCCGAGCTGCATTCGATCGGCGCAGTCATGTCGGATCAGCGCATTTCCAAGACGGCGCTGTTGTCGCAGCATTACCTGAATGAGGCGCTCAAGGTCTGTCGGGACGCCGGACTCGAGTGCGCCAGCGATTCGCTGCTGAACCATTCGCCCGCTGAGGCAATTGCCGAAGCAGCCCAGATCCATGCTTGTGACCTGATCGTGATCGCCTCGCACGGCCGCACCGGGCTGTCTCGTTTGATGCTGGGCAGCCAGACGCAGAAATTGTTGTCTATCACCGCGTTGCCGGTGCTGGTGGTGCGCTGAGCGGCTCAGACGCCGCTGGGCGGCGCGGAATATGTGAACTTGACCTCAAGTTTGGCCGGCAGCGGTCGATCCCCACAGAAGATCACCGGTTTTGTAGGTGCACGGTGTCTGTCACGGGGGGTTTGCCATGCTCAATATTTCAACCCATCATGTCGTGGCCTGGCCGCAGCCGCAGCCTGCCATTCCGGGCGTGGCGCCGGTCGCGGCCGTCGGAGCAGCCCGGCCCACGCAGGACGGACGGCGCGAAACCCAGGCCGGCTTGGGCGGGGAGCGGGGCGCTCAGTCGGCTGCGCGCAACGCGCTCAGCCCTTTTGACCCGGCCGAGCCTGGGCTGGAGCCGGCTGCCGTGCTGCCGCGCGGTTCTTCGGGTGGCAAGGATGCGCTGCCGGATCGTTCTGCATCGGAACTGGCCCGGCCAGGCAAGGCTGAGCAAATAGAGCAAGCCAGGGAGCAAGCCGAACAGGCACGAGAACAAAGCCCGGCCTCCGAGCAGTTGCAAGAAGTCCTCACCAGCGTCTGGCAGGCCAGCGCAGCGGTGGTGGATCGGATGTTGGGACGACAAAGCGCTGCGCAACCAGGTGCTGCGCTGGCATCTGTTCAAGGTGGCGCTGGGCCGTCGTCGCCCATTGCTGCGCCCACCAGCGCTGCGGTGGCGATGCCGCTGGCGCCGGCTGCCGTTGATGAGACTGGACTGCTCGAACCCCTTGTCTCAGCGCCACAGGCGCAAGCTCAGAGCCTGGTGGTATACGACGAAAACGGCAACGGCAGCCGCAGCGCACCGCAAGCCGGAAGTCTGGTCAGCGAGCGCGTTTAGGCGGACGTCCGCCGTCAGATGCGATCGCGCAGCGCACCTGCGTCCATCGCCAGGCGACTCAGCAGCGCGGGCGCGATGCGCAGCAGCGGCAGGACTTCATGCGCGGCGCCGCACTCGATCGCCACCCGCGGCATGCCAAACACCACGCAACTGGCTTCATCCTGCACGTAGTTGTAGCTGCCGGCGTCTTTCATTTCGCGCATCGCCTGCGCACCGTCGCCGCCCATGCCGGTGAGCATGATCCCGAGCGCATTTGGCCCCAGCACGCGGGCGGCGGAGCGAAACAGCACCTCGACTGATGGCCGGTGCCGATTGACCGGCGCGCCGTCGTCGAGCACGGTGACGTAGCTGGAGCCGCAGCGTTCGATGCGCAGATGTCGGCCGCCGGGCGCAATATAGGCATGACCGCGCAGAATGCGCTGGCCGTGCTGCGCTTCATGCACGCTGATGCGGCACAGCCCGTCGAGGCGGGCGGCAAAACTGGCCGTGAAACCGGCCGGCATGTGCTGTATGAGCACGAGCGCGGGCGCGTCGGCCGGCAGCGGCGCGAGCACTTCACGGATTGCCTCGGTGCCGCCGGTGGAGGCGCCGATGCAGACGATCTTTTCGCTCGACAGGAGCGGCAGCGCCGAACGCGGGCCGTTGGGGGCCGGCGTGGCGCTGGCTGCGCCCGGGTATCGCCTGACGCGGGCGCGGGCAGCGATACGGATTTTGTCGACAATGTCTGCCGCGAGTTCTGCCAGCCCGTTGCCGATGCCGATGCGGGGTTTGGCCACAAAGTCTACCGCTCCGAGCTCGAGCGCGCGCAAGGTGGTCGCAGCCCCTTGTTCGGTCAGGGTCGAGACCATCAGCACCGGCATCGGCCGCAGTCGCATCAGGCGCGCCAGAAATTCCAGCCCGTCCATGCGCGGCATCTCGACGTCGAGCGTGAGTACGTCCGGGTCGAGCGCGCGGATCAGCTCGCGCGCCACCAGCGGATCGCTGGCCGCACCCACGCACTGCATGTCGCTTTGGCGGTTGATGATCTCACTCAGGATGCCGCGCACCAGGGCCGAGTCGTCCACCACCAACACTTTGATTTTGTTCATGAGATGTGACTTTGAATCACAAAGGCAGGAGCGTGCCGCCAGCGCCTGGCCGCTGTTGGGAAAGAAGCATAGCTTGCGCGGATGAACGTCCAGCACGTCTTGCGAGACCACGGCAATCCTCTCGTTGCGCAGGTGGTTCAGCACAAAGGCGGTGTTGCGCTCGCCGACCTTGAGGGTCTTGAAACCCTGTATCACCTGCCCCCCACCAAATACCTTGGCCTGCATGCGCTCGCGCCGGGCGCCGTGCTGCAGCAACTGACTGATGAGCAAGTCCATCGCGCGGTCCCCATACAGGGCGCTGCTGTCGCCGCCTCCGTCGGGCAGCATGAAGTGGTTCATGCCGCCCAGGCCGGCCTTGGGGTCCCAGATGCAGGCGGCAATGCACGAGCCCAGCACCGTCATGAGCAACAGGTCTTTGGACGTGACGAAATGCTCGCCAGCCATGACTTTGACTGCGTCGCGCTGGAAATACGGGTCGTGGTAGAAAAAACTGGCCTGCCCCGGCAATCGCAGCAGCGCTCTATCGGCGCTGCCCGTCGACGCTGACGCAGCCAGCACCTCAGATTCGTTCATAAATCGTTTTTCCTCGCAGCACGAACAAATCTCTTGCTTGGCCAAAGCTTTCGGCGTGGCCGACGAACAGCAGTCCGCCCGGCTTGAGCACGCGGTGGATGCGCGCCAGCACCTGGCGTTTGGTGGCAGCGTCGAAGTAAATCATGACGTTGCGGCAGAACACCAGGTCAAAGGGTTCAGTAAACAGCGGTTCCTCAATCAGGTTGATGGTGCGAAATTCCATGTTTTTTTGCATCTCGGGCTTGACGCGCATCAGTCCGGCATTGCCGCCGGTGCCGCGCATGAAAAAGCGCTGCAGACGCTGCGCACTCAAGCCCTTGCCGGCATCGATGGAATAGATCGCGCGTTGTGCCGTGCTCAGCACCTCGGTGTCGATATCGCTGCAGACGATGCGAAACGAGCTGCCTGGGCCCAGCGTTTCGCTGGCGGTCATGGCGATCGAGTAGGGCTCTTCACCGGTGGAAGCAGCGCAGCACCAGATGCGCCAGGCGTGCGTGCGCCGGGTCGCCAGCACATCGGCCAAGGCCGTGAAATGGTGTTGCTCACGGAAAAATCCGGTCAAGTTGGTCGTCAGCACGTTGATGAAGGCTTGCCATTCGGCGCCCTCGTGCTGCTCCAGCCAGTCCAGGTAGCTCTTGAAGCTGCGGTGGCCGGTTGCACGCAGCCGCCGTGAGACCCGGCCGTAGACCATGCTCAGCTTGCCGTCGTGCAGGCTGATGCCAGCCCGTTTGTGAATCAAGGACTGAATGCGGCCGAAATCGGCTGGGCTGCAAGCCCATTCGTGGCCGTCCGACGCTGCCGACGCAGGCAGACGAGAAGGCAAGGGCGCAGCGGGCAGCGGCATGGCTAAGGCAAAGAAAGATGCGACGCTGAATCAGCGCTGCAGGCTTCGCACCAGACTCGACGGGTCCAGAATCAGCGCCACCTTGCCGTCGCCCAAAATGGTGGCGGCCGAAATATGGGCCACCTTGCGGTAATTCGTTTCCAGGTTTTTGACCACCACCTGCTGCTGTCCGAGCAAGTCGTCGACCAGCAAGGCCACCCGCAAGCCATCGGCTTGCACCACGACCAGGATGGAACGCCCCGATGAGGGGCACAGGTGCGGCACTTGCAGCACGCGCTCGAGTTCGACTACCGGCAGGAACTCATCGCGAACCTTGACCAATTGGGCGCTGTGAGCCACGCTGCTGATGCTGCTGGCGCTGGCCTGAAAAGACTCGATCACGTTGGAGAGCGGCAGGATGTAGACCTCGGCGCCCACGCGCAGCAGCATGCCGTCCATGATCGCCAGCGTCAGCGGCAGGCGCACTTTCACACTCATGCCGCTGCCCGGGGTGGATTCGATTTCCACCGTGCCATCGAGCGAACTGATGTTCTTCATCACGACGTCCATGCCGACGCCGCGGCCGGAGACGTCGCTGACTTCTTCGACGGTAGAGAAGCCGGGCGCAAAAATCAGGTTCCAGACTTCGGCGTCGCTCATCGAGTCCGACACCTGCAAGCCACGTTGACGCGCTTTGGCCAGCAGCTTCTGACGCGACAGGCCACGGCCGTCGTCGCGCACTTCGATCAGGATAGAGCCGCCGCAGTGGCTGGCAGCCAGTGTCAGCGTGCCTTGCTCGGGCTTGCCCTGGAGCCGGCGTTCGTCGGGTGTTTCGATGCCGTGGTCGCAGGCGTTGCGAATCAAATGGGTCAAGGGGTCGGTGATTTTCTCGATCAAACCCTTGTCGAGCTCGGTCGCTTCGCCGTGCGTGACCAGTTCGACTTTTTTCCCCAGTTGCGCCGCCAGGTCGCGCAACAGACGCGGAAAGCGGTTGAACACCGCTGACATCGGAATCATGCGGATCGACAGCACCGCCTCTTGCAAGTCGCGGGTGTTGCGGTCGAGTTCGGCCAGTCCGGCCAGCAGGGGCTGGTTGCTGCCCGCGTCGAGTTGCCGACTCTTTTGTGCCAGCATCGACTGGGTGATGACGAGTTCACCCACCAGGTTGATGAGTTGGTCAACTTTGCTGACCGAAACCCGCAGTGTGCTCGCTTCGGTCAGAGTGGCCTGCGAGGCGCGCACGACGCTGCGCGCGCTGGGCAGCGGGGCCGGGCTATCCCACGGGGCCAGCTCGGTACCGCGCTCGCCCTCAGAGGGCGCGCCGCTCTCGCTGATGCAAACCTGCTCCCGGCCAACGTGGAAGGTGAACAAGTCGAGCAAGTCGGCGTCGCTGGTGCTGGTCAAAACGCGCAAGGTGCGCTGCTCAGGCGACTCGCTGCTCAGGGATTGCAATTCACCGAGGCCGGGAATGTCGCGAAACAATTCTGCGATGCCGTCGGCCTGGGTCGGATGCTGCAGCGGTCCGATCTGAATATCGAGCACGCGCTGGCCTGCACGGGCCGCGGCTGGCGCGTCGAGCGAGCTGCTGCGTGCCGCGTGCAGCGTGGGCGCGCGCTCAGACTGGGCCAGCGCGCGAAGCCGTGTCTGCAAAGAGCTGCCATCGGGCGCAGGCGTGTCTTTTCCCTGGTGGCGTGCCAGCAGCAGGTGCAGGGCGTCGGACGACTCCAGCAACACGTCAACCATGGCTGTGGTGGGGGCGATTTCGTGTCGGCGCAGCCGATCCAGCAGCGATTCCATCTGGTGCGTCAGTTCGGCCACATCGGTAAAACCAAAGGTGGCCGAACCGCCTTTGATCGAGTGCGCGCAGCGGAAAATGGCGTTCAGCGTTTCGTCGTCGGCCTGCTCCAGGTCAATCGCAAGCAGGCGCTGTTCCAACTGATGCAGGTTGTCCCCCGCTTCTTCGAAAAAGATTTGATAGAACTGACTCAGGTCGATTTGATCGCCCAGGTGCTGGCCTTCGTTTGACGTTTCACCCATGAAGACTCCTTGACGCTGCAAGCGGCATTACAATTTTCACCAACCGCATCGCTTCGTATCGGCAGATTTAGGCTCCTATTCAGTTTCATTTTTCACCCGCGCGCGCTTCGCCCGGGTTTTACGGTCAACCGGCCATGAGCGTAACGCCCGAGTCAGTCCCCGCAGCCCCGGTGCGCATCCTGCACCTGGAGGACTCGCGCGTCGACCACGCGCTGGTCAAGTTCTCCTTGCAACGCTGCCTGCCGTGTTTCGAGCTGACGCTGGTCGACACCTTGGATGGCTATTGCCAGGCGCTGCGCGCTGGGGGCTTTGACATCGTGCTGGCCGACTACCATCTGCCTGGCTTTACCGGCATGGACGCCTGGGAGGCGGGCCGACAACTGGGTGTTGACCTGCCGTTTGTCGTTCTCTCGGGCGCCATTGGAGAGGCGGCGGCGGTCGATCTGATGCACCGCGGCGTGAGCGACTACTTGGCCAAGGACGACATGTCGCGCCTGGGGCACGTGATCGAGCGTGCCATCGAGGTGCATCAAGCCCGCCGCGCGCAGGCGCAGGCGCTGGCCGAGCTGGCGCACTCGCGCCAGCGCCTGGCCGAACTGGCCGAGCACCTGCAAACCAGCATCGAGCAGGAGCGAGCCGACATCGCGCGCGAGATTCATGACGATATTGGCGGTGCGCTGGCGGCTGTCAAGTTCGACCTGGCCTGGCTGGGTCGGCGTGCACCAGACCCCGCCATGCAGCAGCACATTGGCAGCGCGCTGGAGATGCTGCAGCACGCGCTGGGTGCGAGCCAGCGCATCATGATGAACTTGCGCCCGCCCATACTCGAACAAGGCCTGGTGGCGGCGCTGCAGTGGCTGGCCGCCAGTTTCGAGCGCCGCACCGGCTTGCCGGTGCGCTTGATCTGTTCGTCCGAATTCATCGACCTGCCGCGCGCCTTGCAACTGGTGGCCTACCGCACCGCGCAGGAAGCGCTGACCAATGTGTCCAAGCACGCGCAGGCCCGTGCGGTCGACATGGAGTTGAGCGACCGCGAAGGCGTGCTGACCCTGGAGATCAACGACAACGGCCGCGGCCTGGACGCCGCCGCTTTGCGCAAGGCCAAGTCGTTCGGACTGCTCGGACTCAAAGAGCGTGCCGCCAAGGTCGGCGGCTGGCTCGACGTCAGCACCTCGGCGCGCGGGTGCTCGGTGATTCTTTCGGTGCCGCTGGCGCCGACGGACCGGGACAGCCCAGACTGCAATACCCAGGAGATTAAGTTTGATCAAGGTCATTTTGTGTGACGACCACGCGGTGGTGCGCCGCGGCATTCGCGACACCATCTCGGAGGCGGTGGATATTCGGGTGGTGGCAGAAGCTGGCAGCTACCCCGAACTGCGTGAGCTGATGCGCACGCAGCCCTGCGACGTGCTGCTGCTCGACCTCAACATGCCCGGGCGCGGCGGCCTGGAGGTGCTGACCGCGCTGCGCGACGAGGGCTCGACGGTCAAGACGCTGGTGGTCTCGATGTATCCGGAAGATCAGTACGCGATTCGCTGTCTGCGCGCCGGCGCACGCGGCTACCTGAACAAGGCCGGCGAGCCGACCGAGCTGGTCAGCGCCATTCGCACCGTCATGCAAGGCCGCAAGTACCTCACCCCCGAGGTGGCGCAAATGCTGGTCGACAAGCTCAGCGCACCGCAGAGCGAGGAGCTGCACGCCAGCTTGTCCGAGCGCGAGTTGCAGACGCTGCAGAAAATCGCTTCTGGCAGAAAGCTCTCGGAGATTGCCGAAGAGTTGATGATCAGCCCCAAGACCGTCAGCGTCTACCGCGCCCGCGTGCTCGACAAATTGCAACTGGGCAACAATGCCGAGATGACCGTTTACGCCATTCGCAACGGCTTGCTGTAGTTTGCTTGCAGACGGTTGGGGCGGCGGCGGCCGGATTGAGATTCAAGCGCCGATGAACATGGCCGTGGCCAGCCGCATCAGCGCCAGCACCGGCGCATCCAGCATCGGCAGCGTAAACGCAATGCCGACCAGGCCGACCGTCAGCGTGAGCGGAAATCCGATCGCAAACGGATTCATTTGCGGCGCGATGCGCGAGACGAAGCCGAGCACGATGTTGACGAACAGCAGCATGCCTATCAGCGGCAGCGCAATCCACAGGCCGTAGCGAAACACCACCGCACCGAGTTCGTGCAGCCGCATCTGCTTGACCGCCGCCAGCGTCGGGCTGCCGATCGGGAAGGTCTCGAAACTGGCGATTACCGCTTGCAGCAACAGCAGGTGGCCGCCCATGACGATGAACAACAGCATCGTCATGTTACCGAAAAATCGCCCCACCGTGCTCGACTGGGCGTTGGTGGCGGGATCGAAAAATCCGGCGAAGTTCAAGCCCATTTGCAGACCGATCAGCTCGCCCGCCAGTTCTACCGCAGCGAACACGATGCGCACCGCCAGGCCAATTGCCAGCCCGATGACGACTTGCTGCACCACCACCGAGAAGGCTTGCGGGTCGGTCAGCGCCACCACCGGTTGCTCGGGCAGACCGGCCTGGGCGCACACCGCCACCAAAAAGGCCAGTCCGACGCGGGTGCGCAGCGGCACCGAACGCGAGGAGAAAATCGGTGCGCTGGAGAACACCGCCAGAATGCGCAGGAACGGCCAAAACACCGGCGAAACCAGCGCCATGATGTCGGCTTCATTGAAAGTCAGCATGGCGCAGCGCTCGGGCCGGGCTGCGCAGCGCTCAGGCCGCGTAGCTTGGAATGGCCAGAATGGTGCTGCGGATGAATTCGACCAGGGTGGTCATCATCCAGGGGCCGGCGATGGCGAACACCGCGATCGCCGCCACCAGTTTGGGTACGAACGACAGCGTGGGTTCGTGAATCTGCGTCAGGGCCTGAAACAAGCTGACCACCAGGCCCACAGCCAGCACCATGCCCAGCACCGGCAGGGAAATCATGAGCAGCAAAAAGAGGGCGTTCTGCCCCAGGGTGAGGGCGGCTTGTGGGTCCATGGCGGGGCACTCCCTTGGGGTTGAGCGTGGCGGGGCGCGGTCGTGCGCTGGCGTGGGGTTCGGGTCCGCCGCTCAGACCGCAAAACTCGCCGCCAGCGAACCGATCAGCAGGTTCCAGCCGTCGGCCAGCACGAACAGCATGAGCTTGAACGGCAGCGCCACCAGCACCGGTGAGAGCATCATCATGCCCAGCGACATCAGGATGCTGGCCACCACCATGTCGATCACCAGAAACGGAATGAAGATCATGAAGCCGATCTGGAAGGCGGTCTTGAGCTCGCTGGTCACAAAGGCCGGCACCAGCACCCGAAACGGCGCGGTCTGTGCCGTCACTTCTGGTGGCAATTCGGCCAGATTGGCGAACAGTTCAAAGTCGGACTGGCGGGTTTGTTTGAGCATGAAGTCGCGCATGGGCGCCTGGCCACGCTCGATCGCCTGCTCGAAGCTGATCTGGTTCGCCACAAACGGGGCGTAGGCCTCTTGATAGACCTTGTCCAGCGTCGGGCCCATCACGAACAGCGTGAGAAACAGCGACAAACCGATGATCACCTGGTTGGGCGGCGCCATCTGCGTGCCCAGCGCCTGGCGCAGCAAAGACAGCACAATCACGATGCGGGTGAAGCTGGTCATGAGCAGCAATACCGCGGGCAGAAACGACAGCGCGGTAAAAAACAACAGCGTCTGAATCGGCACTGAAAAGCTGGTGCCCTGCGGGCCCTGGCCAATGATGAGAGGCAGCGTGGCCGGTGGGGCGGTCGGCGCAGCAACCTGCGCCCAGGCGCCACCAGCCAGCAGCGCCAGCGCGGCAAACGCCAGGCCGCGCTGCAGCACACGCCGTCGGTCCTGGGCTCTCAGGGCTTCAGCGCGGGGCATGGGGCGCTTTCATGAGCTGGCTGAGCCGGCCGGCAAAACCGCCGCCAGCTCTTGTGGCGGCCAGCGCGCCAGCGTCGGCGGAGTCGGTCTCGGTGGGCAACTCCAGACGGTGCAGCGTTTGCACGCTGCCTGGCGCCACACCCAGCACCAGGCAAATGCGCTGTGTGCCCTGGCTCAGTTGCAGCGTGACCACGCGCTGCTGTGGCCCGAGCGAGACCGAGTTGAGCACCCGCAACGAGGGGCCGCCGTGAGCGCTGGCACCCGGCATATGGCGCCGGTAGCGCTGCAGCCACCAGGCCAGCACCACCATCAGCAAGAGCAGAATCAGCGCGGGCAGGGCGTTTTGCAGCATGTCCAAGGCGTTCTCCCTCAGCCGCGGCTGACGCGGCGCATGCGCTCGGACGGTGTCACGATGTCGGTCAGGCGGATGCCAAACTTTTCGTTCACCACCACCACCTCGCCCTGGGCGATCAGGTAGCCGTTGACCAGCACGTCCATTGGCTCACCCGCCAGCGCGTCGAGCTCGACGATGGAGCCCTGCGCCAGTTGCAAGATGTACTTGATCGGCACCTTGGTGCGGCCCAGCTCGACCGAGAGCCGCACCGGGATGTCGAGCACCATGTGGATGTCTTGCATCGGGTTTTTGTTGCCGCCTGCCGCTGGCGCGGGACTGATGGTCTCGAAGGCGGGCGCGCTGTCGGTGGCGCTGTCGGTGGCGCTGGCCTGTTCTTCCAGGGCCTGGGCCCAGTCGTCGCTGACGGCGTCGTTCATGGTGTCGGTGTTCTCAGTTGACATACGAGTCTCCCAGCCAGTTCAGTTCTGCTCCACGCAGCTTGCGCTCGACGCGCAGCGCGTACTTGCCTTTGTGGGTGCCGTATTGGCATTCGAACAGCGGCACACCCTCGACGCTGGCCCGCACGCTGGGCGGGCGTTCGAGTTCGATGAAGTCGCCCACTTGCATGGACAGCAACTGCTCGACGGTGGCGTCGGTCTGTGCCAGTTCGGCCACCAGGGTCAACTCGGCGGCCTGGATTTCATGGCTCAACAGCCGCACCCAGCGCCGATCGACCTCCATCGCGTCGCCCTGCACGGTGGAGTACAGCACGTCGCGGATCGGCTCCAGCGTGGCGTAGGGAATGCACAGGTGCAGCGCGCCGCTGATGTCGCCGATCTCCAGCGCGAAGCTGGTGGTGACCACGATCTCGCTCGGTGTGGCCACGGTGGCGAACTGCGGCTGCATTTCCGAGCGCAGGTATTCCAGTTCCAGCGGATACACGCCCAGCCAGGCTTTTTTGTATTCCTCGGCCACCACCTCGACCAGCCGCGCGATCACGCGCTGCTCGGTGGGTGAGAAGTCGCGTCCTTCGATGCGGGTGTGGAACTTGCCGCTGCCACCGAACAGGCTGTCGATGACGCCGAACAGCAGCGTCGGCTCGCACACCAGCAGGCCGTTGCCGCGCAGCGGACGCACCGCCACGATGTTGAAGTTGGTCGGCACCACCAGCTCGCGCAGAAAGGCGCTGTATTTCTGTACCTTGACCGCGCCGACCGAAATCTCCGGGCTGCGGCGGATGAAGTTGAACAAGCCCAGGCGCAGGTTGCGCGAAAAACGCTCGTGGACGATCTCCAGCGTGGGCATGCGCCCGCGCACGATGCGCTCCTGGTTCGACAGGTTGTAGCCGCGCACGCCGTCGGCTGGTGCGGCCTCCTGCTCGATCTTCTGGCTTTCGCCGGTGACGCCTTCGAGCAGCGCGTCTACTTCTTCCTGCGACAAAAACGAGTCGTTCATGATTGGATGCCCAGAGTCATTGCACGATGAAGCTGGAAAACAGCACCGCGTGTACCGGATTGGGCGGTGCGCGGCGCTGCCGCGGGGAGCGTTCCGACTGGGCGGTGGCGGGCGCTTCGACTTCGTAGCCCATCACGCTGGAGATTTCGCTAATGATGTCGTTGGCCAGCTTTTCCTTGCCGGCAACGCTCAGCACCTCGTCTGCGCTGCGTTGTGAGATCAGCAGCAGCACGCCGCTGCGAATGCTCGGCATGAAAACCTTGATGTCCTCAGCCGTTTGTTCATCTTGCAGCTTGAGGGTGATGCCGATCTGGACAAAGCGGGTGCCGCCGGGGTCGGCCAGATTCACCACCATGTTGTCCAGCGGCAAAAAGATTGGCGGCGCACCGGGGTCGGCGCGGCTGTGCTGGGCCGCTGGTTCTTCTTCAAAACCTGCTTCGTCTTGCGCAGTGTTTTGCTTGAGCAGCAGCAGCGCTGCCAGCGCGCCCAGCAGCGCCAGCACCAGCACGCCAAGCACGATCACCAGCAGCTTCTTGCTCTTGGGCTTGGCGGCAGAGGCGTCGGGGGCAGCGGACATCGGTATTCTCCAAGATGCCTCTGAACGCAGAGGCGATGCAGGCGCGCAAAGGGCTTGCTGGGAGGAATTATTGAATTGCGGGGGCGTTCCTGTTCAACCGATAAGGGCTGGAAATACCGTTCATTCCGCTGCACTGGCGCATGCGGATGGTGGTGTTCTCAAGCCCGGGTGGCTTGCCCCTGGGCGGCGGGCAAGGGCTGGCAGCCGAGAGGGTTCATTCGGGTTGGCTGGACTGGTGGGCGCCGAGGTGGGGCAAAAATGACCGCACATGCGCCACCAGCACCCAAACAGCACCCAGCCTGTGGGTTCAAACGAACAAGTCCAGCGCTTGACTGCCGTCGGCGCGTTGGGGCGCCGGTGCTGCCGCGCTTGCTGCTGCCAGCGGTTCGCCCGCTGCGGTCTCTTGTCGTGCCTGTTCGCGCTGGCCGCCGCTGTGCTCTTGCCCGCGCTGCGGGGAGCGGCTCTGTGCCTGAGCCTGCGCCTGCTCTTGGCTGCTGACAGAGACGCTGCCGAGTTCGATGCCGCTGCGCTGCAGCAACTCGGCCAGCGCCAGCTCGGCCGTGTGCTCCAGGCTGGCCCGGGTGGCGGCGTTGTCGGTGCGAAATTCGACTTGCAGCTCCTGTGCCGACAGCGCCAGCTCGATGTCGATCCGATCTTCGCTGCCGTGGCCGACGTGCAGGCTGGCGTGGTCGAGGTGTGGGCTGCTCCAGCGACTGATCTGCTGCGCTTCGAGGTCTGTGGGCGCTGGGTCGGCCCAGACGGCGCTCTCGCTGCTGGGCGCTGCTGCGTCGGCGCCACCCGCCGGGCGCGCGCCCTCGTTGCCGGGCGCACCCGCCGTCGGCAACCTGAAATCGCCGGTTGGGCCGGGCGGCAGGTTTGCCGCCGACGCGGGCGTGACACGCGGCGCCGGCTCGGCGCCGAGACTCTCGACGCTCAGGCTGCGGCCAAAGCGTTCGTGCAGCGCGACGGTGCTGCGGGTGAGGGGCGCCTGACTGACCGAGCCTGCAGTCGACAGTGCGCGCAAGCTCGCGGGCGCGCTGGCCTGGAGCTGCTGCAATGGGGTGGCAAGCGAAGCACGAAAGGGCGGTTCGCGGGCGGGTGCGCCGTTGCCGTTGAAGGGGTGGCTTGCGGCCGCCTTGTGTGTTGCGGCTGCGTCAGCGCCACGGGCTTGGGTCGGCGCGGCGGCACGCGCGGGCTCGGGTGCGCTGCGATTTTCCGTGGCGTCGCGGCCTGGCAGGTCTATCCCCTTGCCAGCAGGTGTGGCGGCAGCCTCGCCTGCGGGGTGGACGGCGCCGCGGCCCGGCAGACTGCTGAGGTGGGCCGCGCTGCTGCCGTGTTCGCCCTGCTGGCCCAGAGTGGCAGGATGGGCCGTTTGCAGCCAGCCGAGCAGGGCGTGTGCCGGGTTTTCGTGGCCCGCTGCGGTGTTGGGCTGGCGGGTCGGCGCACCGTTTGGATTGGCGTGCACCGAGGCATCAGCCTGGGCCGGCGGGCTTTGGTGGGCACTCGCCAGCGACAGCAGGTGAGCGAACGGATCCGATGCCGACGCCTGAGCGGCTTTCTTGCCGCCCGTCAGACCGCTTGGCGTGACGCTGGCGCTCGCGCTGCTGGCGCAGAGGGTGGTGGCAGTCATGGCAACTTTCCTGGGGGGCTGGTGTACGCAGGTGCGGTCGGCTGAGGCGCGCAGCGTTCAGGGGCGCGCACTTTTGGTATGGCTCTGCAACTGGCTCTGGCGCAGATGAATGGCCAGCGCCAGTTCGTCGCTGTCTTTTTGTTCCTGACGCTGGGCCAGTTGCAGCAGGGCCTGCAGTTGGCGCTCGGTGTACTTGCGCAAGCCCGCCACGTCGCGTTCGGCCGCCTGCACCTGCTGCTGAGCGCGCTCGACCAGGCCCTGTCTGTTGCTGAGCACGCCGTGCTGAAAATCCATGGCGTGCTCGATTCTTTGCATGAAAGCGCTGTGGTGGTGCAGCAGCGTGGTGTCGACCCCGACGCTGCTGCGCACAGCCCAGCGCTGCACCGCTTCATCGGCGTAGCTTTGTAGTTGCTTCATTTGCTCTTGTGCGGCTTGCAATTCGCGCTGCACCCGCGTCAGCGCCGCGAGTGCTTCGTCGCGCCGTTTCTCGGCCAGTTCAACCACTTTCTTCAAGGTCTCAATCGCCTTCATACGGGTTTGCTTTCATAGGGGTTGTGGTGGGCTCGGTTGGGCGCCTGGCGGATGGGCAGCTCGCGCACGCCTTTGTCTTCGTGCAAGGCGCTGGAGAGTTGCGCCAGGCTGCTTTCCAGGCTGGCCGATTCGTGCATGTCCTGCATCAAAAAGCGTTGCAGCGCCGGGTACAGCACGATCGCACGGTCGGTCTCGGGGTCGCTGCCGGCGGCGTAGACGCCGAGCTGGATCAGGTCGCGGCTTTTCATGTAGCGCGAATACAGGCTGCGAAACTTGCGCGCTTGCTCCAGGTGTGCCGCCTCGGCGACGTTGTGCATCACGCGCGAGGCCGAGGCTTCGACGTCGATGGCGGGGAAGTGGCCCGACTCGGCCAGCGCGCGCGACAGCACGATATGGCCGTCCAGAATGGCGCGCGCGGCGTCGGCGATCGGGTCTAGTTGGTCATCGCCTTCGGTCAGCACGGTGTAGAAGGCAGTGATGGAGCCCACGCCGCCCGGGCCGTTGCCGCTGCGTTCGACCAGTTGCGGCAGCTTGGCAAAACAGCTCGGCGGGTAGCCCTTGGTCGCTGGCGGCTCGCCGATGGCGAGTGCGATTTCGCGCTGCGCCATGGCGTAGCGGGTGAGCGAGTCCATCAGCAGCAGCACGTGCAGACCGTCGTCTCGAAAACGCTCGGCAATCGCGGTCGCGTAGGCTGCGCCTTGCATGCGCAGCAGCGGCGGTGCGTCTGCCGGCGCCGCCACCACCACCGCGCGGCTGCGGCCTTCGACACCGAGAATGTCTTCGATGAATTCTTTCACCTCGCGCCCGCGCTCGCCAATCAGGCCGACCACGATCACGTCGGCGCGGGTGTAGCGCGCCATCATGCCCAGCAGCACGCTCTTGCCTACGCCCGAGCCGGCAAACAGGCCGATGCGCTGGCCCCGGCCGATAGTCAGCAAGGCATTGATGGCGCGCACGCCGGTGTCGAGCGGCTGGCGCACCGGGGCGCGATCCATGGCGTTGAGCGGTGTGCGCTCCATGGCATCGATGTCGATCTGTTTGAGCGGCCCGAGGCGATCGAGCGGGTTGCCGTGCGAGTCGACCACCCGGCCCAGCAGGCCACGACCCAGCGGCAGACGCAGCACGCCGCGGTCGTTCGGCGACGGCGGCTTGTTGACCTGGCCCAGGCGCGGCACGGCGCGGTACGGCGCCAGCGGCGTCACGCCAGCGCCGCTGGACAGGCCGTGCGTGTCGCCGGCCGGCATCAAAAAGGCGCGCTCGTTGGAAAAACCCACCACCTCGGCCAGCACCGGTTCTTTGCACCCGTTGCCGATCAGGCACTGTGAACCCACCGGCACCCGCAGGCCCACCGCTTCGAGCACCAAGCCGGCCAGGCGGGTGAGGGTGCCGCGCGCCTCCAGCGGTGTGGCCACGCTGGCGTGCGCGCGCAGGTCTTGCATGAAGTTGAGCCAGCGACTCGGGTGCTCTGGCGGCCAATCAGACATCGGCGTTCTCCGGGTTCCAGCTCGTATTCAGACCGAGGTTTCCGATCGCACGCAACCAGCGTTTCTCCAGCGTGGCATCGATTCCCATGTGGGCCGTCTCGATCAGGCAGCCTCCCGGGCTGATGCTGGCGTCGGCCAGCAACTGCGGCTTTGATCCGGACAGCGCTTCTTGCAGCGGGCCCTGCAGCAGCACGAGATCACCGGGGTGCAGGCGCACGGTGACTGGCAGGCCGTCGTCTATCAACTGGGTGAGCGCCTCGGTGATCAGCGGCAGCAGGTGCTGCGGCTTGCTTTGCAGCTCCTGCCGCAGCACCTGCCGCGCCAGGTCGCAAGCCAGCTCCAACAGGTGTTGGGCGATCTGCTCTTCGCTCTGACGCAACTGCTCGCGCGAGTGGTGCAGCAACTGCGCCAGTCGTTGCGCGGTTTCATCGGCGCTTTTGCGCAGCGGCAACTCCAGTGCGTCGCGCACGGCCTGGCCGCCGGCTTGCTGCCCCTGTGTGAATCCTTCGACGTAGGCTTGCGCTCGAACCGCGTGCAGCAGTTGTTCAGGCAAGTCCTGCTCCGTGGGGCTGCACGCAGGCGGCGCCTGCGGGGCGGTTTTGGCCTGCGTTGCCAGCGCTTCGTCGCTGCCGTCCACGGCGGAAAACTTCCAGACTGCAACCGCAGCGATTTCCTCGCGCGGGATGAAGCGCGCATGCGGGCTGGTTTTGGCCGCGGGTTTAGACGAAGCTGTCATCGCCGCCTCCACCCATGGCGATCGAGCCCTCGTCCGACAAGCGGCGCACGATCTTGAGGATTTCCTTTTGCTGGTTTTCGACCTCCGACAGCCGCACCGGGCCGCGCGAGTCCAGGTCTTCGCGCAGCGCTTCGGCCGCGCGCGATGACATATTGCGCAAAATCAGCTCGCGCAGCTCGGGCGTGGCACCCTTGAGGGCAATCACCAGCGCGTCCGATGCCACCTCCTTGAGCACCATTTGCACCGACTTGTTGTCGAGCTTGAGCAGGTCTTCGAAGGTGAACATCTTGTCCATGATTTTTTGCGCCAGATCGGCGTCGTGCTCGCGCAGCGCCTCGATGATCGAGGCTTCCGCTTGCGTGCCCATCATGTTGATGATGTCGGCGGCAGTCTGAATGCCGCCCAGCGAGGTCTTGCGCACCTTGTCGCCGCCAGCCAACACTTTGTAGAGCACGTCGTTCAAGTCGTTGAGTGCGGTCGGCTGTATGCCTTCGAGGGTGGCCACGCGCAGCATCACCTCGTTGCGCGTGCGCTCGGGCAATTGCTTGAGCACGCCGGCGGCGTGCTCGCCTTCCAGGTGCACCAGTATCGCGGCCATGATTTGCGGGTGTTCGAAGCGCAGCAGTTCGGCCACCGACAGCGGATCCATCCATTTCAGGCTCTCGATGCCAGAGACGTCGCTGCCTTGCAAAATGCGGTCGATCAGCAGCGCAGCCTTGTCGTCGCCGAGCGCGCGCCTGAGCACGGCGCGCACATAGTTGTCGGTGTCCGACACCAGCAGGCTGTGCGAGGCCGCCTCGGTGGTGAACTTGTCCATCACCTGATCGACCCGCTCGCGCGAGACCGAGCGCATGCCGGCAATGGTTTCTCCCAGCTTTTGCACTTCTTTGGGCGCCAGATGCTTGAACACCTCGGCGGCTTCCTCCTCGCCCAGCGACATCAGAAAGATCGCGGCGTCCTGGATGCCTTGTTCTGCCATGGTGTGGGTCTCGCGGGTGGGGTGCAGGACGGCCGGACTGGGTCAGGCGGGTGCTTCGCCATTGACCCAGCCTTTGACGATGTTGGCCACCGCAACCGGGTTCTCCAGCGCCAGCCGTTTGGCGTCGGCCAGTCGCTTGATGTCGGCGCTGGGCGCTGCCAGCGCGGTGGGCGAGGGCAGACCCGGGCGTTCGGGCGTCTCGTCGAGCAGCGCGCTGAGCTGAGCGGGTGCATGCCTGGGCAGGGCGGCGGTGGCCTGCATTTGTTTGAACGCCGGACGCACCAGGCCCAGCAGCACCAGCAGGCCCAGGCCCAGCAGACCCAGCGGCCAGGCCAGACTGCGCAGCAACTCCTGGTTCGAGGTCTGCTGCCACCAGGACAGCGGCGCCTCCTGGCTGAGTGGGACCACCTTGAAGGCGGCGTTGACGACGTTGACCGAGTCGCCGCGCTGCTCATTGAAGCCTATGGTCTGGCGCACCAGGCTGCTCATTTGTTCGAGCTGTTCGGGCGCGATCGGCGCCGAGCTCGGGTTGCCGTTCCTGTCGGTGCTGTTGCGGTGGTTGACGACCACCGCCGCGCTCAGGCGGCGCACGGTGCCGCTGGCTTCTCGCACCACCCGCACCGTTTTGTCGACTTCGTAGTTGGTGAGCGATTCGCGCCGGCTATTGCCTGCTGCCTGCTCGGGGTTGCCGCTTACGCCAAGCGGGGCAGCGGCGGCGTTGATGGGCGCGGAGCCGGGGACCGGCGGCTGGTTGCTCACTGCGCCTGGCACGCCAGCGGGTGCTGCCGGTGTGGCCTGGCTGTTTTCTATCACTTGCTGGCTGCGCACTGCGGCCGAATCCGGGTTCTGGTTCGGCCGGTGCTGCTCCGAGGTCGATTCGGCCACCGAGAAGTCCACTTCGGCGTTGACCTGCGCGCGCACATTGCCCGGGCCCACCAGCGGCTCCAGAATGTCCAGAATGCGGCGCACATGGAGCTGCTCGATTTGCTGCACGTAGAGCAAGCGCTGCGCGTTGCTGCTCTGGGACTGTGCATCGGGTGACTGCGACAGCAGATTGCCGGCGGCGTCGACCACGCTGACCGCCTTGGGATTCATCTCGGGCACGCTGGAAGCCACCAGATGCACAATGCCGGCCACCTGCGCTCGGTCCAGCGTGCGCCCGGGGTGCAGGGTCAGCAACACCGATGACGAGGGTTTTTGCTGCTCGCGGAAGAATCCGTTTTGATTCGGCAGCGCCAGATGCACGCGTGCGCTTTGCACCGACGAGAGCGACTGAATCGAGCGCGTCAACTCCCCTTCGAGGCCGCGCTGAAAAGTCAGGCGTTCCTGAAACTGGGTCATGCCAAAGCGGTTGGCTTCCATCAGCTCGAAGCCGGTGATCGAGCCCTTGGGCAGGCCTTGCGAGGCCAGCCGCAGACGGGTGTCGTGCACCAGGTCGGCTGGCACCATGATGGCCTGGCCGCCAAGGCCGTGCTGGTAGGGCACGTTCATCTGCGTGAGCTGCGCGACGATGGCGCCGCCGTCCTTGTCGCTCAGGTTGGCGTAGAGCACGCGCCATTCGGGTTGGCGGCCCAGGAGAAAAAACGCCAGCAACAGCGCCAGCAGCGCCAGCGCACCCAGACCCAGCTTGATTTTCTGACCCTGATCCAGCCGTGCCAGACCAGCCCCCAAGGGGTTGCGGCTGGCGGGCTGGAGCTCCAGGGGGGCGACGGTGCTGCTCATGGTGGTCCAGGCGTTGGCGGGGGGATCGATCGGGGGTCTGACAGACTCCTTTGCGCTCGATTATTCGACCCCGCCAGCGCCGCCATAGCCGTGAAAAGGCCGGGCTTTGCGCCCTTATTCCGAGCGCATCAGGCCGATTGCCTGACTAGCATCAAGGCCTGCCTACTTTGTACCTGGAGTTCGCTATGGAAATGCGAATCAATGCTTTGCCCAGCCAGACCCTCACCGGGGTGGGGCAAGCCGCGCTCAAGCGCGCGGCAAGCGGCACTGCCGTGGGGGGCGACGTTGCCGACAGTTTCAAGGCCGCACTGAAAAATGTCAGCGCCGCGCAATCGGAAGCCTCTCGTTTGCAAACCCAGGTGCAACTGGGCAACCCACAGGTCAGCCTCGAAGAAACCATGCTGGCGATGCAGAAGTCCCAGATTGGCTTTCAGGCCACGCTGCACGTGCGCAACCGCATGGTGCAGGCTTACACCGACATCATGAATATGTCGGTTTGACTGTTTCGGATCGGTTTTTAAGGTTAAGGGCACTTCTGTCACTACCCGTTCGCCCTGAGCCTGTCGAAGGGTTTGCGCCATAAGTGGTTGATGCATACCGCCAGCAGGCTTCGACAGAGCCTGTCCTGAGCTTGTCGAAGGGCTCAGTCCGAACGGAGGTTTCTTGGATTTATAGAAGCGCCCTTAATGCAGCGCTTGTGTTCGCTGATCCATCAGCAGCGCCAAATCGTTCAACCACGGTTCGGCCAGGCAACGAATCTCGGCGTCGGTGCGCAAGATGCGCTGCATGATGCGGGCTTTCTCGCGCCGGTCTTCGGCCGCCAGCTCCAGGATGCGTGACTTGTCGCGCAGTTGCGCGATCAGAACGGCGCACGTGCTCTCGAGTCGCACCACCTGGTCCCAATCCTGCGATTGCGCAGCCTGCAGCATCTGCTGGCTGGCGCTCTCGATGGCTTTGTAGTAGGCCAACAAGCTCGTCTCCATGATCAGACTCCAGAGCCTGTGGCGGCTTGTGAATAGGCGTT
Source organism: Hydrogenophaga sp. (assembly GCF_014773545.1). Lineage (GTDB taxonomy): Bacteria > Pseudomonadota > Gammaproteobacteria > Burkholderiales > Burkholderiaceae_C > Hydrogenophaga. The sequence goes on from NZ_SDDV01000018.1 coordinate 23,916, forward strand.
GCCGGGGTTTTTGATCTGCTGCCAGGACTGTGCCAGGGGTTCGATCAAGCCGGCGACTTCTTCCAGCGCCAGCGCGTCGCTGCGCAGATTGGCCTGCGTCAGGCGCAGGATGCAATAGTCGTACAACTGCTGCAAATTGGCCGCCAAGGCGCCCCCTTCGCGCAGGTTCAGCGCCGCCTTGAGGCCTTCTTCCAGAATGCGCGCCGCCTTGCCTATGGCCTGACCCTTGGTCTGCACATCTTGGCGTTCAATGGCGCCGCGCGCCAGCGCAATCGATTGCAACAAGGCGTCGAACAGCAGACCCACCAGGTGGTGTGGGTCGGCACCTTGCACGCTGGTTTCATTGGCTACGCGCCGGTAGGTCGATGCAGCGCGCGCTTTGACAGAGGTGAACATGGTGTGGCTTCCTTGTGTCTGATGCCTTTTCGTATCGGCAGCGGCACACCGGACTGTAGTCGGCGCAGGGGGCGAATGCGGGGAAAAGTGAATATGAACCGGAAAGCCGGCCTTGTTTTGTGCAAGCAGACGCCGGTTCTCATTTGGTGGGCACATTGTCGGGTTGGGGTGGCTCCCGCGCCCATGCTGGGTCACCTGGCCAGGCAGGGCATAAGACTTGGAAGCTGCTGGAGCGTTACGTGCACAGCGATGAAATGGCTCTGGCTCGAAAAATTTGAAAAAGAAAAAGAGTCGTTGAGGGACGCGATCGAGCGAGTGGGTCGGGAGGTTGGCTGTTTGGCGCTTGCATGCAGAAGAAGCGCAGGCCGAAGGCCGTCCTGCCTTCCGTCTGGGGGCAGGGGTTGGCTGGGGTGGCGCCCGGGACGGGAACGGGCGCAGCCCCCGCCCCGGCTGCGCCGGGGCGGGTTTCATCCTCCCCCGCTCCGGCTCCTCCGCCCATCAACAGCCCCCCGCGTGTAGCGCTGCGCGCTCACTCAGGCGTCCCGCCCGCGCCCTAGGGGCGCTCCACGGCAGGAGGGTGCCCCCCAAGACCTACGAGGGAGGGCAAGCCATCCCCCGGGGGTTGGCTGAACGCCGCCACGGCACCCCCCTCCCTCCGGGAG
>NZ_SDDV01000019.1 GCF_014773545.1 Hydrogenophaga sp.
GCGAAAACGCCGAAGTGAACAACATCCACACCCTACCCCTGTCCTACGCCTTCATGCAAGGTCTCGTGCCGGACACCGAATGGAAACAATGACATGACCCCGGAAAAACGCGCCTTCGAAAACCACAAGCTGGAAAAACGCCTGTGCCGCGAGGTCGGACGTGCCATCGTGGACTTCAACATGATCGAGGAAGGCGACCGCGTGATGGTCTGCCTCTCGGGTGGCAAAGACAGCTACGGCCTGCTCGACATCCTGTTGAAACTGCAAGCGCGCGCGCCGATCAGTTTCGAGCTGATCGCGGTCAACCTCGACCAGAAGCAGCCCGGCTTTCCGGCCCATATCTTGCCCGCGTACCTCGGCCAGTTGGGCGTCCGGTTCCACATCGAGACGCAAGACACCTATTCCATCGTCAAAAAAGTGATTCCCGAAGGCAAGACCCTGTGCAGCCTGTGCAGCCGGTTGCGCCGCGGCATCCTGTACCGCGTGGCCAAGGAGCTGGGTGCGACCAAGATCGCGCTCGGCCATCACCGCGACGACATGCTGCAAACGCTGTTCCTCAACATGTTCTTTGGCGGCAAGCTCAAGGGCATGCCGCCCAAGCTGGTGAGTGACAACGGCGAGTTCATGGTGATTCGCCCGCTGGCCTACGTGCCCGAGAAAGACCTGATCCGCTGGGCGCAGGTGCGCCAGTTCCCCCTCATTCCCTGCACGCTGTGCGGCAGCCAGGAAAACCTGCAACGCAAGCAAATCGGCAACCTGCTCAGGGAGTGGGACATCAAATTTCCGGGCCGACTCGAAAGCATGTTCAGCGCGCTGCAAAACGTGGTGCCCAGCCACCTGATGGACGCCAAGCTGCACCCGTTTGCCAGCCTGCGCGCCAGCGGTGTGGCCGACGCCGCTGGCGACAAGGTGTTTGACGACGAACCACTGCCTGCACGCGCGGGCGAACCCTACGCAGCACCCTGGCTGCACCACGACGACGACGACGGGAACGGTAGGGTAGCGAAAACGCTCATACCGGTTGCGCTCGCGCCCTGAGCGCAATCAGGCCCCGCACCACAACCCTATCCAGGAGCGCGCGATGAGCAGCAAGTCTGCACCTTGCCCACCGGCCGCCGCGCAAGCCGGCGGCGGCCTGAAAATCGCCCTGGCCGCGCTGGCGCTGTTTGCGCTCAGTGGCTGCGCCAGCGTATGGGTGGTGGACAACCAGGTGCAGAGTTTTGCGCACTGGAGCGAGCCCGCCGCAGCGCCAGCGGCAGCCGTGCCGCAGCCACCACAGAGCTACCGCTTCGAACGCCTGCCCTCGCAGCGCGAAGGCCGCGCCGCCGCCGCCCAGGATGAGTTGGAGCGCCTGACGCGCGCGGCGCTGGGCGAGGTCGGCTGGACGCTGGCCGACGCTGCGGCACCGGCGCCCTGGACGGTGCAGGTGGCGGCCCGCACGCAATACCTGGCGCGTGCGCCCTGGGAGGATCACTGGGGCCTGTTCTGGGGCACGCCCTGGAGCGGCTTTGACTGGCCGGGGCGCGGCCATGTGATCACCGGCGGCGGACAAATCGTCTGGGCTCCGGTTTTCCCGCCGCCGCAACCGCCGCAGCAGCAGCGCGAGGTGTCGCTGCTGATCCGGCAGGCAGCAGACGGCCGGGTCGTATTCGAATCGCGCGCCGTACACGACGGCCGCTGGAACGCCTCGCCCGCCCTCTGGCGCGCCATGCTCGACGCCGCGCTGCGTGACTTCCCGGCCCCGCCGCACGGGCTGCGCCGGGTCGAGGTCGAGCTGGCGCGCTGATGGTTGGCCCCCGCGCACGAGGCAGCGACCCGGCATCGACTCCCCTTGCGCCGGCGCGGGCGCGGCGCACCGGCGGCCGGGCTAAACTGCTCGGTTGTGCAAACATTCTGACGGCGGACCTCACGCATGCTCCCCATTTCCCATCTCGACATCCCGCCGCTGTGCAGCGCCGGCGGCACGGTTCGGCTGCCGGGCTCGAAAAGCATCTCCAACCGCGTGCTGCTGCTGGCCGCCCTGAGCCAGGGCCAGACTGACATCGTCGATCTGCTCGACTCGGACGACACCCAGGTCATGTTGAACGCGCTGACGCAATTGGGCTGCCGCATCGAGCCGCAGGCCGACGGCGCGCTGCGGCTGCACGGCCTGGGCGGTGCGCTGCCGGTTCGGCAAGCCGCCCTTTTTCTCGGCAATGCCGGCACCGCCATGCGCCCGCTGACGGCCGCGCTGGCGCTGCTGGCGGCACGCCACGGCGGCAGCTTCGAACTCAGCGGCGTCGCGCGCATGCACGAACGCCCGATTGCCGATTTGGTCGATGCGCTGCGCCAGCTCGGTTGCACGCTGGACTACAGCGCTCAGCCCGGTTTTCCGCCGCTCAAACTGGGCACCGGGCAGGTGCAAGCGCTGCAGTTGCAGCAGCCGATCCGGGTCCGCGGCGACGTCTCGAGCCAATTCCTCACCGCGCTGCTGCTGGCGCTGCCGCTGGCCACGCACAGCGCGCAGGCCGGGTCGGCCCAGGGGCAAGCGGTCGTGATCGAGGTGCAAGGCGAGTTGATCTCGCGCCCCTATATCGAAATCACCCTCAATCTGCTGCAGCAATTCGGCGTTCGGGTCGAACGCGAAGGCTGGCAGCGCTTTTGCATTCCGGCCCACAGCCACTACCGCTCGCCGGGGCGCATCCACGTCGAGGGCGACGCCTCCTCGGCGAGCTACTTCATCGCGCTCGGTGCGATTGCGCCGCCAGCACCCGGCAGCGACGGCATCCGCATCGAAGGCGTCGGACTGGCGTCAATTCAGGGCGACATCCGCTTTATCGACGCCGCGCGCCAGATGGGTGCACACGTCTCGGGCGCAGCCAACCACCTGCTGGTGCGGCGCGGCCAGTGGCCGCTCAAAGCCATAGACCTGGACTGCAACCACATCCCCGACGCCGCCATGACGCTGGCGGTGATGGCACTGTACGCCGACGGCAGCAGCACGCTGCGCAACATCGCCAGTTGGCGCGTCAAAGAAACCGACCGCATTGCCGCCATGGCCAGCGAATGCCGCAAGCTCGGTGCCACGGTGGAAGAAGGCGCCGACTGCCTTCGCATCACGCCGCCCGACCTGGCCAAGGGCTGGCGCAGCGCCAGCATCCAAACCTACGACGACCACCGGGTCGCCATGTGCTTTTCGCTCGCCGCCTTCAACCCGGCGGCCCAGACGGTGCGGATCGAAGACCCGAAATGCGTCGGCAAGACCTTTCCGGACTATTTTGAAACCCTGTTTGCCGTCTGCCAGACCGACGCCAAGCGCATTCCGGTGATCTGTATCGACGGCCCGAGCGCGTCGGGCAAAGGCACGCTGGCGGCCGAACTGGCGCAGCGCTTGGGCTTTCACCTGCTTGACTCGGGCGCGCTATACCGCCTGGTCGGTCTGGCGGCACAACAAGCCGGCCTGTCCACGCAGGCGGCCGATCTGCAAGACTCCGGGCACGCCGATCGCCTGGGTCAGTTGGCGGCCAGCTTGCCACTGCGTTTTGCGGGGCAGCAAGTTCTGCTCGACGGCGTGGACGTGAGCGCTTCGCTGCGCAGCGAAGCGGCCGCCATGGCGGCCTCGCGCGTGGCAGCGCTGCCCCAGGTGCGCTGCGCGTTGCTGGACTTGCAGCGTCGGTTTTGCCGCCTGCCCGGCCTGGTGGCCGACGGGCGCGACATGGGAAGCACCCTCTTTCCCGACGCGCCGCTCAAGGTCTTTCTGACCGCCAGCGCCGAGCAGCGCGCCCAGCGGCGCCACAAGCAGTTGATTTCCAATGGAATTTCTGCTAGCATTGAAGACCTTTTGGCAAGCATTGAGGAGCGTGACTTGCGCGACGCCGCGCGAAGCCACGCCCCCTTGAAGCCCGCCGAAGACGCCTTGCTGCTGGACAACTCCGCGCTGGACATCGAGCAATCGGTGCAGCAGGTGTTGCGCTGGTGGCAAGGCAAAACGGCGTTTTCAGCCCTCTGAGAGCGCTTTTGCAATGGCCCAAACGGCACCGCCGGGCGCTTCCCAGCCCGCAGGCCCAATGGATATTTCAAATCAACCCGCGGCCGCACCGGCCGCCACGTCAACGCCGCCCAACCGCCGACTTGCGCGCCAGCCACCCCTGCACTGGCACGCCGCGACGGCTTGAACGGCTCTAGGAAACTCAATGTCTGAATCTTTTGCCGCCCTGTTCGAAGAATCCTTGCAACGCGCCGAGATGCGCTCGGGCGAAGTCATCACCGCCGAGGTGGTGCGTATCGAACACAGCCACGTAGTGGTCAACGCCGGCCTGAAGTCCGAAGCTTACGTGCCGCTGGCCGAATTCAAGAACGACCAAGGCGAGCTCGAAGTCCAGGTCGGCGACTTCGTCTCGGTCGCCATCGACTCGGTCGAAAACGGCTTTGGCGACACCTTGCTCTCGCGCGACAAGGCCAAGCGCCTGGCGTCCTGGATGTCGCTGGAAAAAGCGCTCGAATCGGGCGACTTCGTCACCGGAACCACCTCGGCCAAGGTCAAGGGCGGCCTCAAGGTCATGGTCAACGGCATCAGCGCCTTCTTGCCCGGCTCCTTGGTCGACAGCCGTCCGACCAAAGACCTCACGCCATACGAAAACAAGACCCTGGAATTCAAAGTCATCAAGCTCGACCGCAAGCGCAACAACGTGGTGCTCTCGCGCCGCGCGGTGGTCGAAGCCTCGATGGGCGAAGAGCGCGCCAAGCTGATGGACACGCTCAAGGAAGGTGCGATCGTGCACGGTGTGGTGAAAAACATCACCGAATACGGCGCCTTCGTCGATCTGGGCGGCATCGACGGCCTGCTGCACATCACCGACATGGCTTGGCGCCGCGTGCGCCACCCAAGCGAAGTGGTGCATGCCGGACAGGAAATCACCGCCAAAATCCTCAAGTTCGACACCGAAAAACACCGTGTCTCGCTCGGCCTCAAGCAAATGGGCGACGACCCCTGGATGGGCGTGGCGCGCCGCTACCCACAGAGCACACGCCTGTTCGGCAAGATCACCAACATCGCCGACTACGGTGCTTTTGTCGAACTCGAACCCGGCATCGAAGGCCTGGTACACGTCTCCGAGATGGACTGGACGAACAAAAACGTGGCGCCAAGCAAGCTGGTCTCGCTGGGCGACGAAGTCGAAGTCATGGTGCTCGACATCGACGAAGACAAGCGCCGCATCTCGCTGGGCATGAAGCAGTGCCGCGCCAACCCCTGGCACGAATTCGCCGAAGGCACCAAACGCGGCGACCGCGTCAAGGGCCCGATCAAGTCGATCACCGACTTCGGCGTGTTCGTCGGCCTGGCCGCCGGCATCGACGGCCTGGTGCACCTGTCTGACCTGTCGTGGAACGAAACCGGCGACGCCGCCGTGCGCAACTTCAAGAAAGGCCAGGAGGTCGAGGCGATCGTGCTGGCGATCGACATCGATCGTGAACGCATTTCCCTGGGCATCAAGCAGCTCGACGGCGACCCGTTCACCACCTTCGTCTCGGTCAACGACAAAGGCTCGGTGGTCAGCGGCAAGGTCAAGACCGTGGATGCCAAGGGCGCCGAAATTGACCTCGGCGGCGACGTACTGGGCTATTTGCGCGCCTCAGAAATCAGCCGCGACCGCGTGGAAGACGCGCGCAACGTGCTCAAGGAAGGCGACTCGGTCAACGCCGTGGTGGTCAACATCGACCGCAAGACGCGCAACATCCAGTTGTCCATCAAAGCCAAGGACGCCGCCGACCAGCAAGAGGCCATGGCCACCCTGAGCCAGCAGTCTGCGCGCGAAAATGCCGGCACCACCAGCCTGGGGGCCTTGCTGCGCGCCAAGCTCGACAACGACCGCACCTGAGCCCCGTTCCAGCTTCAAGGTCCGGCGCTGCCAGCGCCGGACCTTGAAGCTGGTGCTTTTCCCCTTTTTTTGATCCGCACCCATGACCCGTTCCGACCTTGTTGAAACCCTGGCCGAACGCTTTGGCCAACTCACCCAGCGCGACGTGGAATGTGCCGCCAAGGCCATTCTCGACGCCATGAGCGAAGCCCTGGTCAAGGGGCGTCGGATCGAAATTCGGGGTTTTGGCAGCTTTTCCGTCAATCACCGCGCCCCGCGTCTGGGCCGCAACCCGCGCTCGGGCGAAAGCGTGATGATTCCGCAAAAGCGCGTGCCGCATTTCAAACCCGGCAAAGCCTTGCGTGAACAAGTCGACATCAAAACCGACGCCTTGAACGCTCAGACCCAGCCCACACCGACCGATCCGGCAGTCTGAACATTACAATCGATCCACCACCGAGAGGTCGATTTGAAATACCCGATGTGGCTGCTCAAGGCAGCCATTTTTTTTGTTCTGTTTGCCTTTGCGCTCAACAATCAGGCGCCGGTCACGCTGCACCTGTTTTTTGGCGCCTCCTGGCAAGCGCCACTGGTGCTGGTGCTGCTGGCGGCGCTGGTGCTGGGCGTATTCCTGGGCGTCGCGGTGATGCTGCCGCTGTGGCTGCGCGCCAGGAAGGCCGCGGTGGCTGCGCCAGCAGCAGAGCGCGCCGACGCACTGCCACCGAGCGAAGCGCCAACCCCGACGGTCGAGCCGACCGATCCGCGCCATGGCATTTGACCTGACCTGGATGCTCTGGGGGCTGCCGCTGGCGTTCGCACTCGGCTGGGGCGCCTCGCGCCTGGACCTGCGCCAGTGGCGACTGGAGAGCCGACGCGCACCCAAGGCTTATTTTCGCGGACTCAACCACCTGCTCAACGAACAGCAAGACCAGGCCATAGACGCCTTCATCGAAGCGGTGCAAAGCGACCCCGACACCGCCGAGCTGCACTTTGCGCTGGGCAACCTGTTTCGTCGCCGCGGCGACTATGACCGCGCCGTGCGCGTGCACGAACACCTGCTGGCCCGCGCCGATCTCAGCCGCAAGGACCGTGACCGAGCGCAACACGCGCTGGCCCTGGATTTTCTGAAAGCCGGCTTGCTCGACCGTGCCGAAGCGGCGCTGCATAAACTCGAGGGCTCGAGCTTCGAAGCCGAAGCCCTGCTGGCGCTGCTGACCATTTACGAGCGTTCGCGTGACTGGCCGCAGGCCAGACGGGTGGCGCAGCGCCTGCAAGCCGCCGATCAGGGCAACTTCACCAAGCGGCTGGCGCACTACCTGTGCGAAGAAGCCGAGCAGGCGCAGCGCAGCGGCCACAGCGCACAGGCCCAGCGCCTGCTGATCCAAGCCGTCCAGCAAGCACCGCAACTGGCGCGCGGCTGGCTGGCGTTATCGGCCCTGAAAGCGCAAGCGGGTGACGCCAGCGGCGCCTTTGACGCCCTGCTGCAACTCGCTCAGCAAGCGCCGCAAGGCCTGCCGCTGGCCGCTGGCACGCTGGCCGACCTGGCAACCCAGACCGACCAACAAGAACACGCCGCGGCTGTGCTGCAAGCGGCTCAGGTGCAAGCCCCCACAATCGACGTGACCCAAGCGCTGGCGCGCCTGAGCGTTGACCCGCAAGCCGCGCGTGCGCATTTCTTGCAGCACCTGAAACGCGAGCCTTCGCTGGTGATGGCGGCCCAGTGGCTGAGCGCAGAGACGCTGTCCCACCCCGACGCCAAAACCCAGGTGCAAGCGGCGCTGGAGCAAGCCAGCGCACCGCTGAAACGCTACCGATGCGCAGCCTGCGGTTTTGAAGCCCGGCAGCATTTCTGGCACTGCCCCGGCTGCCAGAGCTGGGACAGCTACCCGGCGCGCCGGGTGGAAGAACTCTGAAGCGCTGCGGCCTGCCTGCGGAGCCCGTGAGCGGCCAACTGCCGCCCCCCCAGGTTCAACCCAAATCGTCCATCATCGCCTGGGCCCAGTGAAGTATCAATCGTTCGCCCTGAGCTTGTCGAAGGGCTTCGACAAGCTCAGCCCGAATGGGTTCAAGGATCGCAGCGGCGCTCGACCTGGCTTACGTCACGCACCGCGCCAGTGGCGGCGCTGGTCGTCATGGCGGCGTAGGCGCGCAAGGCCGGCGAGACCCAGCGCTCGCGCTGCAAGGGCTTCCAGGCCTGCACGCCGCGTGCTTGCATGGCGCTGCGGCGCTCGCTCAAGTCGGCCTCGCTCACCAGCAACTCGATGCTGCGCCGCGCAATGTCGATTTCGATCAGGTCGCCGTCTTGCACCAGACCGATGTTGCCGCCTTCGGCCGCTTCCGGCGACATGTGGCCAATGCTCAACCCCGAGGTGCCGCCAGAAAAACGGCCGTCGGTGATGAGGGCGCACGATTTGCCCAGCCCCTTGGACTTGAGGTAGCTGGTCGGGTAAAGCATCTCCTGCATCCCAGGGCCGCCGCGCGGACCTTCGTAACGAATGACCAGCACGTCACCGACCTTGATCTGGTCTTCCAAAATGGCTTGCACCGCCGCCTCTTGCGACTCGTAGACCCGCGCCGGGCCTTTGAACACCCGCAGCACCGAAGTCGGCACGCTGGTGGTGTAGCGCAGTTGTTCGGCCTCGTACATGCTGGTGTCGATGCCGGCCGTTTTGACGATACAGCCGTCTTGCGCCAGGTTACCGTACAGCACTGCCAGACCACCGTCTTGCGAATACGCGTGTTCGATGCGGCGGATGCAGCCGTTCTCGCGGTCGAGGTCAAGCGTGTCGTAACGCCGCTGCTGCGAGAACGCCACCTGCGTCGGCACGCCGCCCGGGGCGGCGCGGTACCACTGCTGCACCTCGGCACTGGGCAGGCGCCCCACGTCGTAGCGCTCGATTTGCTCGCCCAGGCTTTCGCACAGCACGGTGGGCAGGTCGCGGTTGATCAGGCCACCCCGGTCGAGCTCGCCCAGCAAAGCCATCACACCACCGGCGCGGTGCACGTCTTCCATGTGGTAGAGCGGGGTCGAAGGCGCCACCTTGGCCAGGTTGGGCACGCGCCGGCTCATGCGGTCGATGTCGGCCATGGAAAACGGCACGGCGGCTTCGTGCGCAGCGGCCAGCAGGTGCAGCACGGTGTTGGTCGACCCCCCCATGGCCACATCGAGCGCAACGGCGTTCTCAAACGCGGCGAAACTGGCGATGCTGCGCGGCAACACCCGCTCGTCACCGTTTTCGTAGTAGCGCCGGGTGTTTTTGACGATCAAACGGGCGGCCTGCAAAAACAACTCGCGCCGGTCGGCGTGGGTTGCCAACAGCGAGCCGTTGCCGGGCAGGCTCAAGCCCAGCGCTTCGGTCAGGCAGTTCATGGAATTGGCGGTGAACATGCCCGAGCAGGAGCCGCAGGTGGGGCAGGCCGAACGCTCGGTGGCCGCCACTTCGTCGTCAGAACAACTGCTGTCGGCGGCCTGCACCATGGCATCGACCAAATCGAGCTTGATGACTTTGCCACCCCAGACGACCTTGCCCGCCTCCATCGGCCCGCCCGAGACGAACACGGCCGGAATATTCAGCCGCAGCGCGGCGTTGAGCATGCCAGGGGTGATTTTGTCGCAGTTGGAGATGCAGACCATGGCGTCGGCGCAGTGCGCGTTGACCATGTATTCGACCGAGTCGGCGATGATTTCGCGGCTCGGCAGCGAATACAGCATGCCGCCGTGGCCCATGGCAATGCCGTCGTCGACGGCGATGGTGTTGAACTCTTTGGCCACGCCACCGGCGGCTTCGATCTCACGCGCCACCAACTGGCCCATGTCTTTCAGGTGCACATGGCCAGGAACGAACTGGGTGAACGAGTTGACGACCGCGATAATGGGTTTGTTGAAGTCAGCGTCTTGCATGCCGGTGGCACGCCACAGCGCACGCGCGCCAGCCATATTGCGGCCGCGGGTGGTGGTCCAGGAACGGTAGTCGGGCATGGTCGGATCCTTCGGCGCCGGGCAGCGCAATGCGAAATGGGAAATTTTAGCCGCGACGCCAGCCCGCGTCAGGGCCGGTATTATCGGCAGCGCCTGGTTCTTGGCGACGGCTCCAGAAGCCGCCCCGAAAACCACGGCTTTTTCTTTTTCTGAAAGACCGACGTGTTCAAAAATGTGACCATCTACCGCCTGCCACCCGGCTGGGCGCCTGCGCTGCCCGAGCTGGAAGCGGCGCTGCAAGCGGCGGCGTTCCAAGCCTGTGGCGCCACGCAGGACAAATCGGTTGGTTGGATCGCGCCGCGCGGCCAGGCGCACGGCGCGCTGGTCGAATCGGTGGCCGGGCAGCGCATTCTGCAGCTACAGATCGAGACCAAGAGCGTACCGGGCTCGGTGCTGCGCGACAAAGCGCAGCAAGCAGCCGATGAGATTGAAGCGCGCAGCGGGCGCAAACCGGGCAAAAAAGAACTCAAGGCGCTGCGCGAAGACGCGCTGCTGGCGCTGCTGCCGCAGGCGTTTGCGCGTCAGATGCAGGTCTGGGTCTGGATCGACCCGGAAAACGGCTGGCTGGTGACCGACGCCAGCAGCCAGGGCAAGGCCGACGAGGTGATCAGCGCCCTGGTGCGCGCCTGCGACGGTCTGTCGCTCGATCTGCTGCAAACCCAGCTCTCGCCGCAAAGTGCCATGGCGCAGTGGCTGCTGGCCAGTTCAGCAAACGAATGGCCAAGCGGCTTTGTGGTTGAGCGCGAATGCGAGTTGAAATCAAGCGACGAGGAAAAATCGACCGTCAAATTCACCCGCCACCCGTTGCTGACCGACGAAGTGCGCCAACACATCAGTGAAGGCAAGCTGCCGACCCGGCTGGCGTTGAGCTGGGAAGGTCGCATCGGTTTGCTGCTGAGCGAGTCGCTGCAACTGAAGAAAATCACTTTTCTGGACGGCGTGTTCGACGACCGACCCATGGACAGCGAAAGCGGTTTCGACACCGACGTGGCGCTGGCGACTGGCGAACTGCGCCAATTGATACCGGCGCTGCTGCAAGCCCTGGGCGGACCCCTGTCATTGGGTGCTGCAGCACCGATCGAAAGCGCCAAACCCGGCCCCACCGTCACGCCCCAGACGGCGCCCCGTGTGGCAGCGCACACCACACCGGACGACGACGGGCCGCCGTTCTGAGCGCGCCGGTGTTACTGAGCGCGCAGCGCCTCGGTCAGCTTGAGCCCGGCCAACTCCCGAACGGCACGCGAAATGTAATACAGCACGGCCAGCAAGATCAGCGTTGATGGCAGCGCGATCATGGGGTAGCTCAACAGAGTCAGGCGCCCGAGTTCCTCGTTGAATGCTGCGCTACCGGCCGGGCTGGTGACGATCCAGGTGGCCAGAAAATAATTCATGGTGGCCGAGAAAAAGAACGAAGCGCCCAACATCCAGGTGGCCGTTTTCAGGCGCGCGTCAAACGCCGCCTGGTTGCCGCGCTCTTGCAGTTGCCGACTCACCCGCTCGGTATCGATCAGCGCCGGCGTGTAGAGCAGCACACCCACCAGCGGACGGCTGGTCAGCGCCGAGCCCGCCACCACCAGACCAATCAAGCCGGGCACAGCGGCCTCCTTCACCGCCAGCCACTGGTTGTCAAGTTGCAGCAGGCCAATGCCGCCGGTGAGCAAAATACTGACCAGACCGAGTGCGACGATCCAGTTGAACCGGCGCCGCTGCCACAGCTCGCGTGCACCCCAGAACAAGGGAAACGCCAGCGCCAGCAACAAGGCGTTGACGGCGCCCAGATCCTGCGGGTCGCTCAACTTCATCAGGATGAGCGACGGAATGACCAGCGCGACCAGCAGGTCGAGCATCGGATTGGGCTTATTGAGGTCTATCATGGCGCGCGTACCGCCTCGCAGGCATGGAAAAAAGGTGCTGACAACGTCTGATTATCCAGCAGTCTGCCGGATTTGTGTGCAACCGTCAGCAGCAGCACGGCGTTTTGTCGCGGGGCGACCCGTTTTTGCCGGATTCGCAGGCCCATGGTTCATCCATGGGTCAAAAAGCCGGTAAAAACGACGTTTCGATAACAATGGGCCGCTGCGGCGCTTTTGCAGCCCGCGTTCCCAAAGTCCGACAGACACTAGGCCTGCGCGCTGCGCGCCGGGCTGCCGGCGCGCGGAAAAGTCAGCACGAACCGGGTGCTTGAGCCGGCGCAAGTCACCGCTGCCTCTGCGCCGTGCACCCGCATGATGGCCCGGGTGATTGGCAAACCGAGTCCGGCACCCTCGCAATCTGGATGCGTCCTGGCCTTGTCGACGCGGTAGAAGCGGTCAAAAATGCGCAGTTGATCCTCTGCTGTCAAGGCGGGTCCGGTGTTTTCCATCACCAGCACGGACTGCTGATCGCGCTCGCTCAGGCGCACCACGACCGCGGCCTGCGGCGGCGAGTGCCGAATCGCATTCGACAACAAATTGCCAATGGCGCGGCGCAGCATCAGCCGGTCGCCGTACACCAAAGCCTGACCCGAGAGCCTGAGCTGCAACTGCTTTTCCTGTGCCAGCGCTTCATAAAAACCAAATACGGCCTGGACTTCGTCGGCCAGCGCTATCTGCTCGCGCTGCGGCAACTCCAGTCCGTGCTCGGTTTTGGCCAGAAACAACATGTCCGAGACCATGCGCGCGAGGCGCTGCAACTCCTCGACGTTGGAGGCCAGGATGTCGCGGTACACCTGAGCCTCGCGCGGCTGGCCCAGCGTCACCTGGGTCTGGGTCAGCAGGTTGCTGATGGGTGTGCGCAGCTCGTGGGCGAGGTCGCTGGAGAATTCGCTCAGACGCAAAAAATCGGCCTGTAAACGCTCGAACATGGCGTTGAGGCTGGCGGCCAGGTCAGCCAGCTCGACCGGCACCGCCTGCACCGGCATGCGCTGATCGAGCCGGTCGGCGCTAACGGCCCGGGCGCGCTCTTTCATGATGCGCAGCGGCGCCAGACCGCGACGCGCCGCCGACCAGCCCAGCACGCCGCTGACCCCGGTGGCCAGCAACACGTAAACCAGCAGGTGCTGGCGCAATTCGTGCATGAAATGGGTGTGATGATGCGTATCCAACGCCACCAGCAGCCACAGCGGCTGCCCCAAGGCCGTCGGCGTCTGCAGCGCCAGACTCATGCCGCGCAATTGACGCGCGCCCTCGCTCCAGTCCAAGGGCGTCACGAATGCGGCCGGCGTGGCCAGCACGGCCGGCAAGGACACCCCTCGGGCGGCGTAAATTATCTGGCCGTCCTGTTCGATCTGAACGAACAGGCCGGGGTAAGCCTGCACCAGCGCGTCCAGCCGGGCCGTCAGCGCGTGGGGCTGCGGCGCCTGGGCCAGAATGTGCTGCATCATCTGAATCTTGTCTTGCAAGTAGACGCGGTCGAGGTCGACGAAGTGGCGCTCGGTGGCCCAAGTCACCAGCCCGGCCAGACCCAGCAACACCACCACCGAGACCAGGGTGAACAGCACCGTCAGGCGCACGGTCAGGCTGGGCGCACGCGGCATCAACGCGGCTCCTCCAGCACGTAGCCCATGCCGCGCACGGTCTGGATCAGCCGCGGCTCGAAGCCGTCATCGACCTTGGCGCGCAAGCGCCGCACGGCGACTTCGATCACATTGGTGTCGCTGTCAAAGTTCATGTCCCACACCTGCGAAGCAATCAAGGCACGCGGCAGCACCTCGCCGCGGCGGCGCAGCAGCAGCTCCAGCAAACCGAATTCTTTCGCCGTCAGGTCAATGCGCCGGCCCGCGCGCGTGACGCGCCGGCGCAGCAAGTCCAGCTCCAGATCGGCCACCTGCAGCGTGCTGGCCTCCAGGGCGCTGCGGCCGCGGCGCAACATGCTGCGCACACGGGCCAGCAACTCGGCAAACGAAAAGGGTTTGACCAAGTAATCGTCAGCACCCAGCTCCAGCCCCTTGACGCGGTCTTGCACCTGATCGCGCGCACTCAGGAACAAGACCGGCATCTGTTGGCCCTGGCGGCGCAGGGATTCCAGCACGCGCCAGCCGTCCATGCCGGGCAGCATCACGTCCAGAATCAACAAATCGCAGCCGCCTTCGAGACCCATGTGCAGTCCGTCCGGCCCGTTGCGCGCCAGCTCGACGACAAAACCGGCTTCGCGCAGGCCCTGACGCAGGTAGTCACCGGTCTTGGGTTCGTCTTCGACAATCAGGATTTTCACGTTCGACCTCTGCAAAGTACACCCCGATGATTCGACCATTTCAGGTTTCAAGCGTTCGCCCCATGGATCCGGCCCGGTGAAGTCTTTAGCTCCGTTCGGGCGGTCCGTCGCGCAACCCATCCAGCAGGACGACGGTGGCGGCGCTCGGCGCGCTCACCGGGTAAGGCGGCAAGATCAGGGTGACGGCGCAGCCCTGGCCCGGACTGGATCTGAGATCGACCTGCGCACCGATGCGTTCGGCGCGCTCGCGCATGATTTTCATGCCCACGTGGTTTTCACTGCGCTGCGCACTGGCGTCGAAGCCGACACCGTTGTCGCGCACGGTAAAGCGCCACTGCGCGCCCTTGTTCACGTGCAGACTCACGTGACTGGCTGCGGCGTGCTTGCGCACGTTGGACAAAGCCTCTTGCAGCACGTGCAGCACCTGCACTTGCACATCGGCCGGCAGCGGCAGACCCTCGCCTTCGATTTGCAGCCGCGTCGGCAGGCCGCACTGGTGCTGGAACTTCTGCAGCGTTTCGCGCAAAGCAGCCTCGATATCGTCGGTGTTGGTGCGGGTACGAAAATGCACCAGCAATTCACGCACATCGCCGATGCTTTCGCGCAAGCCGACGTCGAGCTCGTCGAGCGTGGTCTGCACCTGATCCGGCTGCTGCTTGTGCACCGCCGTGCGCAGCAACTGCAACTGAATTTTCAAGAACGCCAGCGACTGCGCGATCGAGTCGTGCAATTCGCGCGCCAGCAAGGCGCGCTCTTCTCCCACCGCAGCTTCGCGCTCCAGCGCAGCAGCACGCAAACCCTCGAGCGCGCTGGCCAGGTGGCTGGCCAGCGCGTCGAGCAGTTCGGTTTCGTCGGCGTTGAGACTGAGCTCGCTGGCGTAAAAAAGGTCGATCTCGCCGATCAGCCGCTGCTGCAGCCGCACCGGCACGCTGACCAGGCTGCGGTAGCCCGCCTGGGCGCAACGGCGCACGGGGGCGTCCTCATGCAGGTGAATCGGAATCACGCGGGTGCGTGCATCGGGTTTGAGGTTGCCGCAGGCGCAGGCTCCGGCCAGCAGGCTGCGCTCTTGTTCTACGATGTCGGGCGCCAAAGAGTCGCTGGCCAGCATGAGGTAGCGCTGATTGGCCTCGTCCGACCAGCGCAGCGCCACCGCGTCGGCCTTCATCACCGTGCGCACGCGCTGGGCAAATCCGCTGCTGAGTTCTTCCACGGTGTTGGCCCCGGCCAGAAAAGCGCTGACGCCGTAGAGCGCCTCCAGCCGCGCACGCTGGGCTTCGATGCGCCGGGTCTTGATTTCGACCTTGCTCTCGAGTCCGGAGTAGAGTGTCTGCAGCGTAGCCGCCATGCGGTTGAAGCCGGCCGCCACCTGGCCGAACTCGTCGTGCGTATCGACCTTGACCCGGGTGGAAAAATGGCCCGCTTCGAGCTGCCGCAAGCCCTGGCGCAAATACGCCAGCGGGTTGATCACGTAGCGCTGCCCGGTGTAGAGCATCACCACCGCAGCGCCAATCGCCAGCGCCATCATGACGAACTGGAACAAATTGAGCACGGTGGTGAAGTCGGCCAACTGTTTTTCAATCGCCCGCACAAAGCGGTCGATGGCGGCAACGAAGGTCTGCGCCTGCTGCTGCAATCGCGCTGCATCGGCGGACTGACCGCCTTGCAACCATTGACTGCGTTGCTCCAGCCACAAAGCCTCGACCGCGGAAAATTCGCGCGCCACGTTCTCATCCCAGGGCACCGACAGCGGTCGGCTCGGGTCGCCCTGACGCAACAAGGCCAGGCTGGCGTCGAACTTCTGCAGCAGCGCAGCCACCTCGGCAGGCGGCAGATTGGCCTGCGTGACGCTGGTGATCTGCCAGATTTGCATGCGCATGCGTCCGGCCTCGTTGACCGCAGCCGCCCCGCCTTCGAGCTGCCAGCTTATCCACAGGGTCAGGCCAATCGAGGTCAGCGCCACCACCAACAAGGCCGCACCAATGCGCAGGAGCTTGCTGGACAAAGAGGCGGTGGACTTCATGGCCGTAGGTTAACGGCTTTTCAACCGAGATTGTCCACTGGGCTTGGGTGGGCTGGTGGATGCAGGGGCGAGGCAGTTTTGTCCCGACGTCGCGAAGCCCATGGCCTGTGCCATGGGCGCCGAAGAGGGGCAACATTGACCGCCCATGCGCCGCCAGCACCCCAACAGCACCCCACCAGCACCGCAGCTGCGTCTCATGGACAATCTCGGTTCAAGTCGGCTGGCGAGCGCCGGGGAGCCGACGCGGCATGGCCTGCGTCCAACCGCCGGCACTTTATGCTGCCAAACCGACACAACCGAGTCGAGTCAAGTCCACAATCGCAGCCATGAACCGATGCACCCCGCGCCAGCACCGCAGCCTGCTCCGGCAGCAGGCGCGGCCCGATTGAAATGATCCACGGCGAGCGCTTCAACAGCATCAGCCACCTGCTGGGCGCGCTGCTGGCGGTGGCTGGAACGGCGTTGCTGGTGACGCGCGCCGCGCTGCTGGGTGACCCCTGGAAGATCGTCAGCTTCAGCATTTACGGCGCCACGCTGATGGCGCTCTACCTGGCTTCCACGCTTTACCACAGCCTGCGCGGGCGCGCCAAGGCGGTGTTCAAAAAAATCGACCACTGCGCAATCTACCTGCTGATTGCCGGCAGCTACACGCCGTTTGCCCTGGTGACGCTGCACGGCCCGCGCGGCTGGCTGCTGCTGGGCCTGGCCTGGGGACTGGCTGCCGTTGGCATCGTGCAAGAACTCTGGCTGGCCCGCGGCAAGCGCTTGTCGTCGTTGCTGATTTACCTGCTGATGGGCTGGCTGGCGCTGCTGGTGGTGGTGCCGCTGTGGCACGCGCTCACGCCCGCCGGCCTGGCCTGGCTGGTCGTCGGCGGCGCTTGCTACACGCTGGGCCTGGTGTTTTACGTCGGCGCGCCGCGCATACGCCACGGCCACGGCATCTGGCACCTGTTCGTGCTGGCGGGCAGCGCCTGCCACTACCTGGCGATCCTGCTCTATGTGGCCTGAAAAAACCCCGGCCCCGACACCCACTGCGCCCTACGCCGGCCAGCGCGTGGCGCTGCTGACCCAGCACGGCAAGGAGCGCTGGGTCGCACCGGTGCTGCAGGCCGCGCTGGGCTGCCAAATCGAGCGGGTGGGCGGCTTTGACACCGACCGTCTGGGCAGCTTCACGCGCGAGACTGCGCGTGCCGGCAGCCAGTTGGATGCGGCGCGTCAGAAGGCGCGCATCGGCATGCAGCTCAGCGGCCTGTCGCTCGGTCTGGCCAGCGAAGGCAGCTTTGCGCCCGACCCGTTTTCCGGCCAGTTGCCGTGGAATCTGGAACTGTTGGTGTTTATTGACGAACCGCGCGGCATCGAGGTGGTCGCCCAGGCCCAAGGGGCGGCGCTGCACGTGCACGGCCTGGCAGCAGATTGGGCGCAGGCGCAGGCGCTGGCGCGGCGCGCCGGCTTTCCCGCGCACCACCTGACGCTGCGACCAGACGATGCAGACGACCCGCGCGTGTGCAAGGGCCTGGCCGACTGGAATGCACTGCAAGCGGCTTTTGACCGTGCACTGGCGCAGTCGCACAGCGGTCTGATATTCTTGGAAAATGACCTGCGTGCCCACGCCCACCCCGGGCGCCAGCAACACATCGAACGCGCCGCCCAAGCGCTGGCCGCCAAGTTGCAAACGCGCTGTCCGGCCTGCGACTGCCCGGGCTTTGGCCTGATCGAACGCATTCCCGGCCTGCCCTGCGCAGATTGCGGCAGACCCACGCGCGAGCCCTGCGCCGATCTGTACGGCTGCCTGCGCTGTGACCTGCGACAAAAGCGCGCACGCACCGACAGTCAACTGGCCGACCCGGCGCGCTGCGATACTTGCAACCCTTGAGGCGGCGAGACGGCGCGGGCTTGGACACAGGTGCCCCGCCAGCGCCGCCGACGGCAACGCAAAAAACAGGAGCTTCGCGTGGAAATGTCGCTACAGGTTTTGACAGTGCTGGTGCTGGGCGTGGCCACGCTGTGGAGCGCGGTTCCGGTCGGCCTGCTGCTGGGGCTGGACGGCTGGACCACCGGGATGGCCGCCGCTGGCGGGGCCGGACTGGGCACCTTGCTGGTATTGAGCTTGAGCGATCGTCTGCGCCGCCAGCCGCCGGCCGCGGCCAGCCGGGCTGCCACGCGCTCGCGCGGCCTGCTGCAGCGCGCCTGGACCTGCTGCGGCGTGCCCGGCCTGGGTCTGCTGGCGCCGCTGCTGATCGGCGCGCCCTTGGGTGCAGCCGTGGGTGTGCTGCTCGGCGCCTCGGTGCCCCGACTGGCGCTTTGGCTGACGATAGGCATCGTGCTGTGCAGCGCCGGGCTGACCGGGCTGGCCACGCTGGGCAGCGGCATGCTGCTGGCGCTGGCGCAGGCAGCCACAGGCGTTCTAGGACATGACGCCCCCACGCTCACTTTGTTCGCTGCCCCCCAAGGGGGCTGTCAGCACCTTTGGAACGGCCAGGCGGTGCTGACATGAACACGCGCAGCAGCCTGCTGGGCCTGCTGCTGGCCTGTGCGCTGCTGCTGTCGGGCTGCTCGGTCACACGCGCCTACGACGCGGCGCTGGTGCTGGCCGACACGGTGGCGGGCAAGGCACCGTCGCGGCTCAAGTCGGTCACTCCGGCGCCACAGCGCAGCGCCATCACGTTCCAGATCGGCGGGCGCGAACGCGCCGCCGATCTGTACCGGCCGGGCGTGGGCCAGCCCCGGGCCGCCGTGGTGCTGGTGCCGGGTGCCGTGCAGCATGGGCGCAACGAAGCGGCAATTGTTGCCTTTGCCAACACCCTGACGCGCGCGGGCTTCGCGGTCGTGGTGCCCGCCATGGCCGGATTCGCCGATCTCGGCCTGTACGCTGGCGACGTGCAGGAAGTGGCGGACGCCTTCACCTGGCTGGCCTCGCAAACCGAACTGAGCGCCGGCGGCCGCGTCGGCCTGGTCGGCATCAGCTATTCGGTCGGGCCGGTGGTGCTGGCTGCGCTGCGGGCCGACCTGCGCGAACAGGTGCGTTTCATTTTTGGCGTGGGCGGCTACCACGACCTGCGGCGCACGCTGCTGTTCATCACCACCGGCTGGTTCGAGCACGACGGCCGCTGGCAGGCGCTGGAGCCCAACGCCTACGGCCAGCTGGTGCTGGCGTTGTCGGCGCGGCGCCATCTGGCCAGTGCGCATGATCGCGCGCTGCTGCAGACCATGGTGGAGCGCCGCCTGGCCGACCGCCAGGCCGGTCTGGACGACCTGGCGGCGCAACTCAGCGCCGAGGGCCGCCGCGTCTTTGACCTGATCTCGAACCGCGACCGCCAGCGTTTTGCCGCGCTGTTCGACGCCCTGCCAGCGAGCATGCGGCGCGAGCTGGAGGCCCTGGATCTGGCCCACCAAGAACTCCAGCAACTGCAGGCACGTCTGATTCTGGTGCATGGAAAAAACGACACCCTGTTTCCTTTTACCGAGTCGCTGGCGCTGGCGCAGGCCGTCGGCGGCGCGCGCACGCAGCTGTTTTTGATCCACCATGTTCTGGGCCATGTCGACCCCAACGTGTCCGCGCTGCTGACGTGGCGTTTCTGGCGCCACGAACTGCCCGACGTCTGGCGCATGGCGCGCGCCACCTACCTGTTGCTGGCGGAGCGCGCCGATGTCTGAACGCAAGAGCGCTGCACCGCGCGTGCTGCTGTTGACCTCCTCCCTGGGTTCGGGCCACTGGCGCGCTGCGCAGGCCTTGGTGATCGCGCTGCGCGAGACGGCACCGGACGCCACGGTGGAACTGCTCGATTTCTGGTCGCTGATGGATGTGGACATCGCCTACGCGCTGCGCCAGACCTATCTCTGGCTGGTGCAGCAGCATCCCGAACGCTATGAGCAGCTCTACCAGCTCGACGAGCGCACCTGGCGCGACCTGATCGATCACAAGGTTCCGCTGCCGAGTGCGCTGGCCGCCGTGATGCAGCAACTGGCGGCGCAGCCGGCCGACCCGGCTGCCCCCGACGGCGTGGTCTCGGGACTCGACCGTTGGCTGTTTCGACTGCTGTGCGCCGTGCTGGCGCGGCGGGTGCACGTGCCCGGTGTGACCAACGCCAACGTCGGTGGCCGGCTGGCGCCGATCCTGATCGGCTGGGGCTGGCTGCGCATGGCGTGGCGGCTGCGCGCACGGCTGCGCGCATTCCAGCCCGACGTGGTGGTCTCGACCCAGATGCACCCGGCGGCGCTGTTTTCCTTCGTCAAGACGCGTCAGCGTCTGCAGATCCCGGCGCTGGGGGTGCCGACCGATTTCGGCATGCACGATTTCTGGCTGCGCCCGGGCACCGACCTGTACTGCGTGCCGCACGCATCGGTCGCCCCTGCGCGTGTCGTCAACGGCAAACCGCCACGGCTGCTGGCCACCGGCATACCGCTGATGCCCGGTTTTCGCGACCCGCCCAGCCAGACCGAAGCCCGGCTGCGCCTGCAGATCGACCTGGAGGGCCCGCTGGTGCTGCTGCTCGGCGGCGGCCTGGGCCTGGGCGTGGCCGAAGCGGCCGAGCGGCTGCTGCAGGCGCTGCCCGAGCTGCAGCTGCTGGTGCTGTGCGGGCACAATGCCAGCGCCTGCGCCGCGCTGGAGCGGCTCAAAGCCCGCTTTGCGGGGCGCCTGCGCACCCACGGCTGGACCGAACAGAGTGAACTTTTTTTTCGCGCCGCCGACCTGGTGGTGGGCAAACCGGGCGGTCTGACGGTGGCCGAAGCGCTGGCCTGCGGGCGGCCGCTGCTGGCCACCAGCTCGCTGCGCGGTCAGGAAAGTTTCAACCTGCGCTTTCTGGAGCAAAACGGCGTTGGCCAGTTGGTGGCCGCAGACGAACTGCCCGCCGCCCTGAGCGCCTGGCTGGCCGACCCGACCGAGCTGGCCCGCACCCAGCAGCGTGCTCTGGCGCTGGGCCTGCGCGACGGCGCGCGCCAGATCGCCGCTGCGGCGCTGGCGCTGGCGCAGACCCACCGCACCTCGGTGGCGCAGCCCGCAGCGCGCGAACGGCTGCGGCTGCTGGCGCTGCGCGGCATGCTGCGGGTCGACGGGCTCTATCAGCGCTGGCATCGTCTGCAGCCGGTCGGCGAGATGCTCTACGTCGGCAGCAGCCGCTACCGGGGCCCGGCGATTGAATTCCCCGACGGCAGCCGCATCGTGCCGGGTGATCAGGTCGGCACCCTGCACCTGAACAACGCCCGCGTGCTGCGCCTCGACGGCCAGAGCGCGCGCCACGCGGCGCAGCACTTTGGCCGCTTGTTCCTCGACTCGATGCGGCTGCTGGCCGAGCGCACGCGCTCCGACCCGCTGTTGGCGCAACTGGTGGGCTTTCAGGCGGTGAGCTGGCTCGGCTCGCGTGGCCAGCAATTCGGCTTTTGCCCGCAGCCGCTGCCCGCCAGTGCGAGGACGCAACTGCTCAAGGCCTATTTCAGGCTGATAGTGTGGGTCTTCGCGCCCGCCGCGCAGACGCGCGCTGCCGCCCGACTCGAACCCACCCGCTACTGGATCAGCCACGCGCAACTGCAGCGCCACTTTGCCAGCGACCACCCGTGCGACCCACAGGCACCCCCATGACCGACAACACCGCAAGCGCCCAGCCAGCCCAGCTCCCCGCCACCGGCGGCGTGCGGCTGAGCTTTGACGACGGACCCGACGCGCGCTGGACGCCGCTGATCCTGGACCTGCTGGCGCAGGCGCAGGCACGCGCCACTTTCTTCGTCATCGGCTGTCTGGCGGTGCAGCACCAAGCCCTGCTGCGCCGCATCGCTGCTGGCGGCCACGCGCTGGGCAACCACAGCTGGAGCCACCGCCACCCCTGGACCCTGCTGCCCGCCAGCGCGCGGCGCGAAGTGCGCGACGGCGCGGCCGCGATTGCCGACATCACCGGCGAGCCACCGCTGTTTTTCCGACCGCCGCACGGGCGCCTGCGCCGCTGCATGCAAGACGAGGCCGAGCGCGGCGGTCAGACGCTGGTGCTGTGGAATCGCAGCGCGATCGACTGGGGGCCGCTGGGCCAGGCCAGCGGCAT
>NZ_SDDV01000002.1 GCF_014773545.1 Hydrogenophaga sp.
TCTCAGGCTAACGGGCATGACTTTGAAAGCCGCCCCAAAAAATGAAAGTCCTGCCCGTTCTCCCTCACCCCCAACCCCTCTCCCGCGCACGGGAGAGGGGAGCGAAGTGAGTCGCGGTCCGACTTTCACGTTACAAAGGACGTGAGCTTTCACGCTGTTTTGTGGGTTCATCATGTCCGGTAGTAATCCCCGGTTTTGGGCGCCCCTCGAAACTCGATCAATCCGTTCGTCCATACCTACGCAAAGCTACCATATGGCGCACGCCCCCCAGTGAGCACTTCTCGCGCCTGCTCGATGATGAAGGTGAGCGGGTTGGCCATGATCCAGGGGCGGAGTTCTTCGGGGATCGCGGTGATGGGGTAAAACACGGGCGCGCGCCGCCAGACCGGCAGAAATGTCTGCCAGCACGCTGGCCTGGTCAAGATCGCTCAATTCGTCACGAGGCTCGTGACGAATCTCGGGGCTGCGGTTCGCGTAGGCTTGGAAAAACAGTCGAAAATATTTCAGGTTGGTGGCGGAGAAGCCCCGCCCGTAACGCCGCTTCAGCGACTCGGACAGTTCGGCAAGCAACCGGCTCCCGTAATCGGCGCGTTCCTCGCCGCCTTGCAGCGCCTGAACAATCTCTCGCCCGATCAACCAGTAGGCGATGACCATGTTGCTGTTCACCGCCCGCAACACATTGGTACGAGCCTGATCGATAATCGTCACGACACGATCCATCAGTTCGCCATGCTGCGCCACGACAATGAGCGCGGCATCTTCCACGGCGAGTGTCGGCGGGGGCGAAGGGGAGTGGCGTGTGGGTTTAGAGCACATCGGCAAACCCTTTTCTGGTCTTCTGGAACCAGGCGTAGCCGGCCCAGGCCACGGCGGTGGCCGCCAGGGTGTAGAGGCCCAGGGCGGTCCAGTTCGGTTGGTTTCCCCAAATGAGTACTTCCCGTGCCTGCTCGATGATAAGGGTGAGCGGGTTGGCCAGAAACAAGCCATGGAATTGTTCGGGAATGGCTGACATGGGGAAAAAAACGGGAGACAGGAACAGCATCGCCATGGTGATTACGCCGATGGTTTGCCCGACGTCGCGCAGGAACACGCCCAGCGAGGCCAAAAACCAGGCCAGCCCCAGCGTCAGAATAAGCAGCGGCAGGAATATCAATGGGGTGTAGATAACCGTCCAGTGCAGGTAGCCATTGACGGCGACAAAGGCGAGCAACAGCACGGTCAGGCTGACCAGGCTGTGAAACAATGCCGCGGCCAGGCTGACCACTGGCAGTATTTCCAGCGGAAAGACGACCTTCTTGACGTAGTTGACGTTGCCAAGGATCAGCCCGGGTGCGCGGTTGAGCACCTCGGCAAACAGGCCGTGTACGATTAAGCCGGCAAAGAGGATCACGGCAAACTGGGTTTTGCTTTGTTCGCCGCCCACCCCCCAGCGGGCCTGGAATATGACGGAAAAAACAAAGGTGAAGACCGCCAGCATGAACACAGGGGTTAAAAACGACCAGGCCAGCCCCATGATGGAGCCTTTGTAGCGGCCCACCACATCGCGCCGCGTCATCTGCGCGATGAGCGCGCGATTGCGCCACACACTGCGCGCCATGGCAAGCAGCGAGCTAGGCTGGGTGGCGTGGGGGTTGGTTCCCTGGTAAGTGCTTGGCGGGGCGTGATTGGTGGGGGTCATGCAAAGTGCTCCGCTTCGGCAAGGGGTTTGCCTTGCCGGTCTTTGGTGGACAGCGCGGGTTCGCCGGCCATGGGCCATTGGATGCCGATGGCGGGGTCGTCCCAGGCGATGCAGCGCTCGTGCTCCGGCGCGTAGTAGTCGGTGGTTTTGTAGAGAAACTCGGCCGTATCGCTGAGCACGACGAAGCCGTGCGCAAAGCCTGCCGGCACCCATAACTGGTGCTTGTTTTGCGCCGACAGCATTGCGCCGACCCATTGCCCGAAGGTGGGGGAGCTTTTGCGCAGATCGACCGCGACGTCGAACACCTCGCCCTGTACCACGCGCACCAACTTGCCTTGCGGTTGCTGGATTTGGTAATGCAGGCCGCGCAGCACGTTTTTGGCCGAACGCGAGTGGTTGTCCTGCACAAAGTCCACGTCGCGCCCGATCAGCTCGGTGAATTGGCGGCGGTTGAAGCTTTCAAAGAAGAAGCCGCGCTCGTCGCCGAACACTTTGGGTTCGATGAGGAGCACGTCGGCAAGGGCGGTGGGGGTGGCTTTCACGCTTGCACACTCTCTTTAAGCAGGCGCAACAGGTATTGCCCATAGCCGTTTTTGGCCAGCGGTTGCGCCAGTTTCGCCAGTTGCTCGGCGCTGATGAAGCCTTTGCGGTAGGCAACTTCTTCTGGGCAGGCGATTTTCAGACCCTGGCGGTGCTCGATGATCTGGATGAAATTGCTGGCTTCCATCAGGCTCTCGTGCGTGCCGGTGTCGAGCCAGGCATAGCCGCGGCCCATGATTTCCACCTTGAGTTGCTCGCGCTCGAGGTAGATGCGGTTCAGGTCGGTGATCTCCAATTCACCCCGCGCCGAGGGCTTGAGGTTCTTGGCCAGATCGACGACCTGGTGGTCGTAGAAATACAGGCCGGTGACGGCGTAGTTGCTTTTGGGGCTGGCGGGCTTTTCTTCCAGGCTGGTGGCGCGGCCTCGGGTGTCGAAGGCAACCACGCCGTAACGCTCGGGGTCTTGCACATGGTAGGCAAAAACCGTTGCACCGTGTTCGCGCTGCATGCCTTGCTCAAGCAGGGTGTGCAAGTCATGGCCGTGGAAGATGTTGTCGCCCAGCACCAGGGCGCTGGGCGCGTTGCCAATAAAGTCTTTGCCGATGATGAAGGCCTGCGCCAGCCCGTCCGGGCTGGGTTGCACGGCGTAGCGCAGGTTAAGACCCCAGTCGCTGCCGTCGCCCAGCAGTTGCTCGAAGCGGGGCGTGTCTTGCGGGGTGGAGATGATGAGGATGTCGCGCATGCCCGCCAGCATCAGGGTGCTGAGCGGGTAGTAGATCATCGGCTTGTCGTAAACCGGCAGCAGTTGCTTGGAGACGGCCTTGGTCACCGGGTAGAGCCGGGTGCCGGAGCCGCCGGCGAGGATGATGCCTTTGCGTTGGGTCATGCTTGCTTCTCAAGGCTGTGTGGCCGTATGTATCACATCCCGGACGATCATAAGGACGCTTGTGGAACGGATGAGGATGAGAGCCGTGCCAGAGTTTCATGGCCTGAATCGGGGTTCGGCTTTTCATCGCGTATTGTGACAACTTTTCATTTTACATGGCCACGTACCGCATCAAGAGAAATCGGGGTCAGATTCCAATTTCCAAAGCTCGGAGCGAAAGAGAGTTGCAGCGCCGTGGCACGCCGTGTACATTGGGCAAGGACGAGTGACCCACAGCATGCGCACCCACCAGCACTTAGACGCCAGAAGCCTGGCCTTGCACCGAGAGATTGCAGCCAAGCTTCGCCGCGACCGTGCACTCTTTGCGCGGGCCCGAGCCACGCTGCGCCGCTGGCGCTCTACCGTCAGTCCCGCGTCGCAGCCCTATTTGATGGAATGGGAGCGCTTGATGGACCGGGGGCTTGAAGCCACTCTCGCCGTGGCGCTGGACGACTCCGAGCACGCGGCCGCTTTGCGCCAGTCTTCACCGTTCACCGCTGTGCTCACGCCCAGGGAGCGGTTTGCTTTTCTCAAGGCCTGGAATCAAAGCCAGGGCAGCGCATGAGGCGCAGCGAACTGGAGCACCTGATCCGCGCAGCGGCGGCCATCACCGATCAGCATGAGATCGTGGTTATCGGCAGCCAGTCTATATTGGGCACCGTACCCGACGCGCCCGCCGCCCTGCTGCAATCCATGGAGGCCGACCTGTACCCGCTGCACCGGCCCGATCTGGCCGATCTCATCGACGGTGCCATCGGCGAGCTGTCCCCCTTTGAAGACCGTTTTGGCTACTATGCGCAAGGCGTCGGGCCTGAAACGGCCATCCTTCCCGCAGGGTGGGAAACCCGTCTGGTCAAGATCCAGAACGCCAACACCGACTTGAAGATCGGCTACTGCCTGGAGCCGCACGACCTGGCGGCCGCCAAGCTCGTGGCGGGCCGGGACAAAGACCGTAACTTTGTGCAAACGTTGCTGCAACACGGCATCGTCCTGACCCTGACGTTGATTCAGCGCCTCGGTGCTTTGCCCATCGCGCCCGAGCGCCAGATGTTGTTGCAACGCTGGGTGGAACGCGCTGCAACGGGCGCACAACCGAAAGCCCCTGGCTCAGGGTGAAATCGGGGTCAGATTCCAATTTGAACACTTCGGCAGGCTCAGGATAGGTTTGCCGTAGGAAGCCCTTCGACAGGCTTCCTTCGACAAGCTCAGGACAGGCCCTTCGACAGGCTCAGGACAGGCCCTTCGACAAGCTCAGGGCGAACGGAGATCAGGGCGAACGGTTGCTACTTCACTGGGCCGAAGCAATAGGGCGCTCAGAGTTGCGGCACGCGTCAGGCAAACGGGTGCGAGCCGAACAAGCGCTGGTGTTCGCGGATGGCAAAGCGGTCGGTCATGCCGGCTATGTAGTCGGCTACGCTGCGTGCGTGCGGCTGGCGCTGGCTGGGCGGCGGCAGTTCGCCGGGCTGGTTCAGGTAGCGCGCAAACAAGTCGCGCACCACTGAGCGCGCGCGTTCGGTGGTTTGCATGACCTGCGGGTGGCGGTACAGGTGCTGGTGCAAAAAGGTCTTGAGTTCTTGCGAGCGCGTCCGCATGGCGGGGGAGAACCCCAGCAGCGGCGCGCTGGCGCGCACGGCGGCCAGGTCGGCCGGGGCGGCGGCTTGCAGGCGCGCGCGGCTGGTGTCTATCACGTCGTAGACTTGCTGGCACAGCATGAGCCGTATGGTCTCGAACAGCAGCCGGCGCCCGCCCAGCGCGGGGTGTGCGGCCAGCGCCTGCGCCCGGTGCTCGTCGAGCAGCGGCACGACACGCAGTTGTTCCAAGCTTAGCAGGCCAGAGCGCACGCCGTCGTCGATGTCGTGCGCGTTGTAGGCGATTTCGTCTGCCAGATTGCACAATTGCGCCTCCAGCGAGGGCGCGCCGTTGTGCAAAAAACGCGCCGCCACGTCGTTCGGGCGCTGGCTGTGCAGCCGTTGCGCGTTGGCGCGCGAGCAGTGCTTCAAAATGCCTTCGCGGGTTTCAAAGCACAGGTTCAGGCCGTCGAACGCCGGGTAGCGCTCTTCCAGTTCGTCGACCACGCGCAGGCTTTGCAGGTTGTGCTCAAAGCCCCAGCCGTCGTGCTGCCCGGGCGCGGCGCGGGCGGCGTGCGCCGTCATGCAGGCGTTGAGTTCGTCTTGCCCGGCGTGGCCAAACGGGGTGTGTCCGAGGTCGTGCGCCAGCGCAATGGCTTCTACCAGGTCTTCGTTGAGCCGCAGTGAACGCGCCATGCTGCGCCCGAGCTGGGCCACTTCGAGCGAGTGCGTCAGCCGGGTGCGAAACAAATCGCCTTCGTGGTTCAGGAATACCTGGGTTTTGTAGACCAGGCGGCGAAACGCGGTGCTGTGGATCACGCGGTCGCGGTCGCGCTGGTAGGCGGTGCGGGTGGGGGCGTCGGGCTCGGGGTAGCGCCGGCCGCGGCTGTGCGCCGGGTCGCAGGCGTAGGGCGCCAGGGCGCCCGGGCCGTTCATGCGCGCGCGCCGTGCAGCGCCAGGGCGCGCGCCAGCAGTTCGTCGGGCACGCGGCACAGTTGCGCGCTGCCGGGGCGGTCGAGCAGGACGAACTTGATCGCCCCGGCCTCGGCCTTTTTATCGACCCGCATCAGCGCCAGATAGCGCCCCAGGTTGTCGTTTGCGTCGAGCAGCGGCGCCACGGTGGGCAGGCCGGCGCGGGCAATCAAGGCTATCAGGCGCTGCACGAAAGACTCATCGACGCCGCCTTGCAGTTGCGACAGGCGCGCAGCCAGCACCATGCCGCAACCCACCGCTTCGCCGTGCAGCCAGCGGCCGTAGCCCAGGCCGGCTTCGATGGCGTGGCCGAAGGTGTGGCCAAAGTTCAAGATGGCGCGCAGGCCGGATTCGCGCTCGTCTTGCCCCACCACCGCCGCCTTGATTTCGCAACTGCGCTGCACCGCGTGCGCCAGCGCCTGCGGCGCGCGTGCCAGCAGCGCGTCCAGGTGGGTCTCGACCCAGTCGAAAAACGCCATGTCGGCAATCGGCCCGTACTTGATGACTTCGGCCAGCCCGGCGCTGAGTTCGCGTGCCGGCAGCGTGCGCAGGCTGTCGAGGTCGCAAATGACGCGCTGCGGTTGGTAGAACGCACCAATCATGTTTTTTCCCAGCGGGTGGTTGATGCCGGTCTTGCCGCCGACCGAGGAATCAACCTGCGCCAGCAGCGTGGTGGGAATTTGCACGAAGGGCACGCCGCGCATGTAGCAGGCGGCGGCAAAGCCGCTCAGGTCGCCCACCACGCCGCCGCCGAGCGCAAACAGCACGGTCTGGCGGTCGCAGCCGCGTTCGAGCAGGGTGCTGAAAATCAGGTTCAGCGTGTCCCAGTTTTTGTAGGCTTCGCCGTCGGGCAGCGCCAGCGTGTGTAGCTGCGGGTAGTGCGGCGCCAGCGCCGCTGCCAGCCGCTGCGCGTACAGCGGGCCGACCGTGGTGTTGCTGACGATCAGGGCGGCGGCGGCGCGCGGCAGACCGGCGTAACTGGCCGGACTCTCCAGCAGGCCAGCGCCGATGTGGATGCCGTAGCTGCGCGCACCGAGCGCAATTTCAACTTGCGGCCGGGGCGCAAGGGAAGGGGTGGCGTTCATGGGGTCGTTCATGAGGTGGAAGTTTAGGCGCAGATGCCTGCGGCGTGGGCCCAGGTCGGGCGCCCAGCCCTGCTTCAGACCTTAAAATGCCCGGTTCGGCGCAGCGTTTGCGTCGGCCTGCGCGCTTTTGTCTTGCCCGGTTTTCTTCGCCGGCCCCACCCGCATCTTTTATGTCCCAAGCCAGCCCACACCCCAGCGCGCTTGAAAGCCACGCCGCGCACGACGACAACCAATTGATGGCCGAGCGGCGCGACAAGCTCGCTGCGCTGCGCCTGGCGCAGCAGCGCGGCGAGGGGGTGGCGTTTCCGAACGACTTCAAGCCGAGCGACAACGCCAGTTCGCTGCTGGCGCGGCACGGCCAGGCCAGCAAGGAAGAGCTGCAAGCCGCGCCGCAGCGCGCCAGCGTGGCCGGGCGCATGATGCTCAAGCGCGTCATGGGCAAGGCCAGTTTTGCCACCCTGCAAGACGGTTCGCTGGGCCCCAACGGCGGGCGGATTCAGATTTACCTGAACAACGACAGCGTGGGCGAGGCCGCGCACGTGGCCTTCAAGCACTGGGATTTGGGCGACTTCGTGGCCGCCGAAGGCGTGTTGTTCAAGACCCGCACCGGCGAGCTGACTCTGCACGCCGACCGTCTGCGGCTGCTGACCAAGAGCCTGCGCCCGCTGCCCGACAAGTTTCACGGTGTGCACGATCAGGAGATCAAATACCGCCAGCGCTACGTCGATTTGATGACCGATGAGGCGACGCGCCGGCGCTTTGTGCTGCGCAGCCAGGCGCTGGCTTGCATGCGCGAATTCATGCTCGGCCACGGCTTTTTGGAGGTGGAGACGCCCATGCTGCAGCCGATTCCGGGCGGTGCCAATGCCAAGCCGTTCAAGACCCACCACAACGCGCTCGATCAGGAGATGTTTTTGCGCGTCGCGCCCGAGCTCTACCTCAAGCGCTTGTTGGTGGGCGGCTTTGAGCGGGTGTTCGAGATCAACCGCAACTTCCGCAACGAGGGCATCAGCGTTCGCCACAACCCCGAGTTCACCATGATGGAGTTCTACGCGGCGTACTGGAATTACCGCGACTTGATGGACTTCAACGAGCAACTGATTCGCCACCTGGTGCAGCAAGTGCACGGCGCAGCACCGCTGCACTACCAGGGTCGGCCGGTGGACGTGTACGCGCCGTTCGAGCGCCTGACGCTGGTGCAGGCGATTGGCCGCTACACCGACGCCGGGCAGCGCGTGCAGGACGCCGACTGGCTGCGCGCCGAGTTGCTGCGACTCGGCCTGTCGGAAAGCCGGCACCAGCTCAGCCAGCGCAGCCTGGCTGGCCTGCAGGTGCTGTACTTTGAAGAAACGGTCGAGCACCAGCTCTGGAACCCGACCTTCATCATGGAGCACCCGACCGAAATTTCACCGCTGGCGCGCGCCAACGACGAACGCCCCGAGGTCAGCGAGCGCTTTGAGCTCTACATCACCGGACGCGAATTCGGCAACGCTTTTTCGGAGTTGAACGACGCCCAAGACCAGGCGGCGCGGTTTCAGGCCCAGGCCAGCGCCAAGGACGGCGGCGACGAGGAGGCGATGTACTTCGACGCCGACTTCATCCGCGCGCTCGAATACGGCATGCCGCCAGCGGGTGGCTGCGGCATTGGCATCGACCGCCTGATGATGCTGCTGAGCGACAGCCCGAGCATCCGCGACGTGATTTTGTTTCCCGCGCTGCGCCGCGAGCAGGCTTAAACCGCTCAGGCCGCAGCGCCCAGCGTGGCGCGCATTTTTTTCAGCGCTGCCTGCTCGATCTGGCGCACCCGCTCGGCGCTGATGCCGTACTCGTGCGCCAGTTGCTGCAGCGTCATGCCGCCCGTGCCTTCATCGTTGACCTTGAGCCAGCGTTCGTTGACGATGCGGCGCGAGCGCGCATCGAGCTGCTCGAGGGCGCGCGCTACGCCCGTGCTGGCCAAGGTGTCACGCTGCGCCGCCTCGAGCACCGCGGTGGGCTCAAAGCGGTTGTCGGCCAGGTAGGCGATCGGGCCGAAGCCGTCCTCGCCATCGTCGCCGGGGCCGGGGTCTAGCGCGACGTCGCCACCGGCGAGCCGGGTCTCCATCTCGCGCACTTCTTGCGCGCTGACCCGCAGCTCGCTGGCCACCTGACTCACCTGGGCCTCAGACAGCGCTTCGCGCTGGGTTTGGCCGTCGGCGGCGCTGGCACGAAAAGCCTGCTTCATCGAGCGCAGATTGAAGAACAGCTTGCGCTGCCCCTTGGTGGTGGCAAGCTTGACCAGGCGCGAATTTTTCAAAATGTAGTCGTGAATTTCGGCCTTGATCCAGTGCAGCGCGTAGCTCACCAGGCGCACGCCCTGATCCGGGTCGAAGCGCTTGACGGCTTTCATCAGGCCGACGTTGCCCTCTTGAATCAGGTCGCCGTGCGGCAGGCCGTAGCCCAGGTACTGGCGCGCGACCGACACCACCAGCCGCAGGTGCGAGAGCACCAACTGCCCGGCGGCTTCCAGATCGTTGTGCTCGCGCAGGCGGCGCGCGGCGTGCTGCTCCTCTTCGAAGCTCAGCAGCGGAAACCGGTTGACGGCCGTGATGTAGGCGTCCAGGCTGCCCAGCGGCGGCAGGGTGAGTGAATGGCCGGCCCAGGCGCCGGGCATGCGTGCAAGCGATGTGGACATAAGCGAAACCCTCCTTGGTTGACCCCTGTGGTCAATGTTAGCACTCCCTTCGATTGAGTGCCAAGGGCTGGGGTTCCATCGGATTTGGCCTCGTGCGCGGACGCCGAGGCGGCCGGGGCTATCAGGCGCCTTCGTTCCAGTGCAGTTTTTTGCGCAGCGTGTCGTAATAGCTCCAGCCCACCGGGTGCAGCAGGCGCAGCGTGTGTGCGGAGCGGCGTACCACGATGCGGTCGCCGTGCAGCAAGCTGGTGAGCGACTGCATGTCGAAGTTGGCGCTGGCGTCGTGGCCGGCGACGATGGTCACCGAGACTTCGCAGGTCGATGGCAGCACGATGGGGCGATTCGACAGGGTGTGCGGTGCGATCGGCACCATCACCCAGCCGCCGATGGCCGGGTGTAGCAGTGGGCCGCCGGCCGACAGGGCGTAGGCGGTCGATCCGGTCGGTGAGGCGATGATCAGGCCGTCGGCGCGCTGGTTGGCGACGAAATGGCCGTCGACTTCGACGCGCAGCTCGATCATGTGGGCGGCGCCGCCCCGATTGACCACCACGTCGTTGAGGGCGGTGGCCTGGAACACGACGCGGTCGTCGCGCCAGACGCTGGCGGCCATCAGGTCGCGCGCTTCTTCTTCGTAGTGCCCGTGCAGAATCGGGCCCAGCTTGGCGCGGTATTCGCCCAGCGCGATGTCGGTGATGAAGCCCAGCCGACCCTGGTTGATGCCAACCAGGGGCAGACCGCCTTGCGCCAGTTGGCGGCCGATGCCGAGCATGGTGCCGTCGCCACCGACCACCAGCGCCAGGTCGCAGGCGCTGGCCATGGCGTTCACGTTCAGCGCCGGGTACTGCGTCAGCCCGGTATTGGCCGCGGTTTCCTGCTCCAGCGAGACCGCGCAGCCCTGTTGTTGCAGAAAGTGGGCAATTTCGTCCACCGCCTGCTGAGCGCCTGCTGCCTGGTACTTGCCAATGACGGCCACGTGCGCAAAGTGCAGCAGGCCGGAGTCGCCGGGCGCTGCAGACGATTCAGGGTGTGGCAGGGTCATGGGCAAATTACAACACAGCCCGCCCCAGGGGCTGGCTGGGACGGTCCTCGCCCGGCGCGGCTGCGGGCGGCAGCGCCGCCGCCGGCGGCTTTTATCAATCGATCCGGCCCGGTGAAGCCTGTCCTGAGCTTGGCCTGTCCTGAGCTTGGCCTGTCCTGAGCCTGTCGAAGGGTCGAAGGGTCGAAGGGTCGAAGGGCAAGCTCAGGACGAACGCTTGATGCTTGATACTTCGCCAGGCCGAAGCAATAAAATGCACCCATGTTGGATGACCGCGCCAAACTGCTGCTCAAAGCCCTGATCGAGCGTTACATCGCCGACGGTCAGCCGGTGGGTTCGCGCACGCTGGCGCGCGCCACGGGGCTGGAGCTTTCCGCCGCCACGATTCGCAATGTGATGAGCGATCTGGAGGAGTTGGGCCTGATTGCCAGCCCGCACACCTCGGCCGGGCGCGTGCCCACCGCGCGCGGCTACCGCTTGTTCGTCGACAGCATGTTGACCGTGCAGCGCGATCGCTTGGGCGACTGGAGCGATATGGGCGCTGCTGGCATAGAGGTTGGCCAACCGCAGCGCGTTATCAGCAACGCCGCCCAGATGCTGTCGAATCTGTCGCATTTCGTCGGGGTGGTGGTGACGCCGCGGCGCGCGTCGGTGTTTCGGCACATTGAGTTTTTGCGCTTGTCGCAACACCGGGTGCTGGTGATTCTGGTCTCGCCAGACGGCGACGTGCAAAACCGCATCATCCACACCCAGGTCAGTTTCACCCAGACCCAGTTGCTGGAAGCGACCAATTTCCTGAATGCTCACTACGCCGGCCTGACGATAGAGGAGGTGCGCGCGCGGCTCAAAACCGAACTCGATAGTTTGCGCGGTGAAATTGCCGCGCTGATGCAGGCGGCGGTCGAGATCGGTGCCCAGGCGAATGCCGAGCAGGACGAGGTGGTGCTCGCGGGCGAGCGCAACCTGTTGTCGATCAATGAGTTCTCCAACGACATGGGTCAGTTGCGGCGGCTTTTCGATTTGTTTGAGCAAAAGGCACAGTTGATCCGTCTGCTCGATGTATCGGCCCAGGCCGACGGCGTGCGCATCTACATAGGCGGTGAAAGCCAGGTGCTGCCGCACGAGGACTTGTCGGTGGTGACGGCGCCGTACGAGGTCGATGGTCAGGTGGTCGGTACGCTGGGCGTGATCGGGCCGCAGCGCATGCCCTACGAGCGCATGATCCAGATCGTCAACATCACCGCCCGGCTGGTCAGCAACGCGCTCAGCCACGGCAGATAGCGCCAGCGGCGCCTGCTTATCGCTCATGCGCCTACAATACACCCTGTGTGGGGCCGTTAGCTCAGTTGGTCAGAGCAGAGGACTCATCAAGCAAGGTGACCACGGGGCGAAATCCCCGTCGGAAAAACCGGGTGAACTCAAGGAACCCTAAAGCGCAAGCCAAGGCAATCTTGAGCCAAGCCCGCCGAAGGCAGGTCGCAAGACCGGTAGGCGGGAAGGTGCAGAGACTAGGACGTGAGGAGCCATTCCGATAAACGTCCCCCGAGCGCCCGGCACCCCAACAGCGCGGCTGTGGGTGATGAAATAGTCCAAGGAGTGGGGAAACTCACGCAAACTTGAATCCTTTGGTCGTTGGTTCAAGTCCAACACGGCCTACCAATTACTCTTTTTACGAGGCCTCAAGGCATATCGCTTTGAGGCCTCTTTTCTTTCTGGTCAATGACTTACGAGGTTTTTTGTCTTATGGCGTGTCAGTGAGCATTAACGTGAAAGTCGGGCCGCGACTCACTTCGCTCCCCTCTCCCGCGTGCGGGAGAGGGGTTGGGGGTGAGGGAGAACGGGCATGACTTTCATTTTTTGGGGCGCCTTTCAAAGTCATGCCCGTTAGGGCATATCCATTTTCCTGCATCCGTGACATCATCCTCGGTACATGAATCTTGCCAAATTTTGCCAAACGGACTAAGCTTGAGCCATGGGCACAATGAACATATCCCTACCCGACACGCTCAAGTCCTTCGTGGATGAGCAGGTCAACCAAGGCAGCTACGGCACCAGCAGCGAGTACGTGCGTGAGCTGATCCGCAAGGATCAGGATCGCCTGCACCTGCGTGGCCTCCTGCTCGCGGGCGCAGCGTCGGCCCCGACTGCTCCGGCCGATCCAGCCTACTTTGAAGGGCTGCGTGATCGGGTGCGCAAGGCGGCCAAGGTAGGCAGCGCTCGCGGGTGACGGCCAAGCCTGTCGTTCCGCGTGAGCTGGCCAACCGGGACATCGACGACGCGATTGCCTACTACCTGAGCGAGGCGGGCGAAGCCGTGGCTCTCGGTTTCATCGACGCGCTGGAGAAGGCTTACGGCCACATCGCTCGCCATCCTGCAACGGGCTCGCCGCGTTACGCCCACGAACTCAACTTGCCCGGCCTGCGTTTCTGGCCGCTGGCACACTATCCCCACCTCGTTTTTTACGTCGAGCGTCCAGAGCAAATTGATGTCTGGCGCGTGCTGCACGGCCAGCGCGACATCCCGGTGTGGATGCAGGAACCCGAAACCCTCTGAGTCTCGTCCAGTTGACGGAGTGTGCCGCGCTGAGCTTACGTGTGAGTTTCGTAGCGTTATGTTTCAAGGCAGGATGGCACCCATCTGGAATCGTAACAGTATGTTGTGAACGGAGGCTCTATGACTGCCCGAGAACGTGAAGCCGCGCTGCTGACCCGGTGCATCGTTGCCGCACGGGGAGTTGAGCCGACAGCCCAAGATCAGCGCGAGGCCAACGTGTTCCAGTTGGCCGCAATAAGAGGGCCTGAGAGAGCTTTTTAAGCAACTTGAAGAGCGACTTTCACTACGCAGCCCCGTCAACGTGTATCTGGCAGGTGGGATGGCAGTTCATCTCTACATGGCGACTCGTGTCACGACCGACGTTGATGCTACACGCACAAGGTAAACAACACCACACTAGGCAGCTTGCACCCGAACGAAAACCAGAACTTCATCGGGCCGCATCCCTAACGGGATCAGGCCGACAGGTAGGTGCGCCCGGCGCCGCCGTTGGCTGCACCGGGCGCGCGGCCGTAGGTGGACGCAAGCGGCTGCGGCAACAAGCTGGCCACGGCGCGTTGGCTCTGGGCGCTGGCGCGCAGCAGCGCCTGGCGCAGTTGCGCGAAGCGGCGCGCGGCCGCCTCGATCTCGGCGCGCAGGGTGCTGCCGGGCAGCGCGCGCGCGGTGGCTTCGGGGTGCTGCTGCAAGCTCAGGTGCAGCGCCATGCTGGCTTTTTCCACTGCCAACGCGTCGCCTTGCAGCAAGGCCTGTTCGAGCGCGTCAAGACCGCCTTGCACCGCATGCAGCCAGCCTGCACAGGCGTGGGGTGCCGTTGGGGGCGTGGCCAAGGGATTGCTCGTGCGGGGTTTCATTGGCGTGCAGCGCTCAGCATTTCGGCCGCGTTGGCAAGCATTTTGTCGGCGATGGCCTGCGGGTTGACCTGGAAGCTGCCGTTGGCGATGGCGACTTGCATGGCCTGGACTTTCCCGGCGTTGAAGACCTCGCCGCCCGCTCCGGCCGACAGCGCCTGACTCGCGGGCGAGAGGGTCAGCGTGACGCCCGCCTGTGGTTTGGCCGATCCGGCGGGCGCCGCTGCTCCCGCGCCGACCGCCGCCGCCACAGCAGGCGCTGCAGTCGCCGCTTTATGAGGACCGCCAGCGACTGAACCAATATAGGAATCGGGCGTGGATTCGACTTTCATATCACTCTCCAAACCCCGATGTCGGGGTCTTGTGGAAAGAACATCGGTGGCACAGGTCGATACTTTAGGGCTTTTTAAAGAAGGCTGGTCAAGCAGCGCTGGCGCTGGCTGGTGGCACGGTCTGGTTCATAGCGACAGCTCGACGCTTTGGCCGTCGCGCACCACGCCGCTGACGACGCTCCCGTTGGGCAGACGCACCCTGACGGGCTGGCCGACGTGGCCGACGCCGAGCGTCTGGCCGATCACCGTTACCTCAAAGCCGCTGCCGGACTGGCTCACCCGCACCTGCGCACCGGCCGCAAACACCTGCTGCGGGCGCACCATGTGCTGGCGCAGCGCCATGCCGGGTTGCAGTGCAAACGCGGCGCGCTGGCCTACCCACAGCGCCGGGTTGGCCAGTACCTGGGCGTTTTGTTCCGCCCAGTCGATTTCGCTCAGTTCGGCGGCGTCTTGTGTCAAGGTCTCACCCGCTGCCACCGGGCGCTTGAGCACCCAGGCTGGCCCCCAGGCTCTGACCGTCACGGGTAAGAACACGTTCCAGCGTGTGGGCCCGTCTACGCAGCGCAGGCCAATGCGGCTGCGTCCCCATAGGCGCATGCCGGGCGGCAGATGCGGCTCTATGCGTGCGCAAGGTGCCAGCCGCAAGCGCCGATCGAGGCTGCCGATCAGCACCTCGGGGCGCAACGCGGTTGCACCGGAACGGCTGAGCGAGGCGTCGAGCGAGGGTTGCAAAAAATCGCGCGCCAGTTGTTCCAGTCCGGCGGCGGAATCGGCCTGGGGCTGAGCTTGCGCCTGCACCAAACCGGCCCCGCCCAGTGCGGCCAGAACACACAGCCAAGCCCGTGCGCAGCGCAGCCAGGGCTGGCGGGTCGCAGGGCGGCGGTGTGGAGGATGGGTCATGGCGGACGGGGTGCAAGCGCTGGGCAGACAGGATCAGGCCACCACTGTAAGACGCTGCGGGGCTGACAAAGGGGCGAAATGACGGTCAAAGCGGCGTTTGTTCGGGGTATTGCAGCGCCTTTAGTTTTCTCATACTTGCCCAAACCCCGGCGCCAGCTTGCCGCTGGCGCCGCCCCCGGCCCCACGCTCTGAGGTGAACATGCTTGAAAAGATGACCGCCCGGCTGGACTTTCATGCGCAGTCCCTGCTGCTGCGTTCGCAGCGCCAGCAGGTGATTGCGAGCAACATCGCCAACGCCGATACGCCGGGTTTCATTGCGCGCGACTTTGATTTTGCGCAGGCGCTGCAAAACGCCAGCGGCGGCGCAACGCGCATGGGCGCGAGCACGACCCACACGCGGCACATGCCGCTGGCTGTGGCCCAGCGCGGCGCCGTCGAGATGGTCTACACGCAGCAGACGCAACCCAGTCTGGACGGCAACTCGGTCGATCTGGACCGCGAGCGCGCCAACTTCATCGATAACACCATTCGCTACGAGTCGACGCTGCGTTTCATCAACGGGCACGTGCGCACCATGCTCAGTGCCATTCAAGGCCAGTAAAGCCAGCCCAGGGAGTCCGTCATGTCTATGTTTGCCATTTTCAGTGTTTCGGGCAGCGCAGTCAGTGCGCAGTCGCAGCGCCTCAACGTGGTCGCCAGCAATCTGGCCAACGCCGACGCCGTGGCCGGCCCGGACGGCCAGCCGTACCGGGCGCGCCAGGTGTTGTTCCAGACCGTTCCCATGGGTGGGGCCGGCAAGGCGGGCGTGCAGGTGCAAAGCATCACGGAGAGTGAGCTGCCGGGCCGGCGCGTACACAACCCGGCGCACCCCAGCGCCGACACGCAAGGCTATGTGACGCACTCCAACGTGAACCCGGTGGAGGAAATGGTCAACATGATGTCGGCCTCGCGCGCTTTCCAGAACAACGTAGAGGTCATGAACACCGCCAAATCGCTGCTCCTCAGAACGCTGCAGATGGGGCAATGACCTCGCCTGCTGCTCCGTGGCCCCCTTGGTTCAACTGTTTGAAAGACGCGCATCATGCTCACCCAGGCCCGTGATATCAGCCAGCTCGGCAGCGCCGTGGGCAGCTCGACGGCGGCGTCGGCGTCCAAAAATGTGACCGATCCGCAGGCGTCGCAAGACCGTTTTCTCAAGCTGCTGGTGGCGCAGATCAACAACCAAGACCCGCTCAACCCGATGGACAACGCCCAGATGACGACCCAGATGGCGCAGATCAACACCGTCAGCGGCATCCAGGAGCTCAACACCACCCTCAAAGGCATGGCGCAGCAGTACAGCGCCATGCAGGCGATGCAGGGTGCGGCGCTGATCGGGCGCCAGGCGTTGGTGGACGGCAATCAGCTCAGTTTTGACGCTGCTGTGGGCCGCGGCGCGCTGGCGCTGAACCAGCCCGCCAGCCAGGTGGTGGTTGACATCGTAGGTCATAACGGCGCGCTGATCGACAGCCTCGACCTGGGCGCGCGCACGGCCGGTTCGCACGCCTTCGACTGGAACGCCGCCGGCGTCGACCCCGCCCGCGTGGCGGGTTTTCAGGTGCGCGCCAGCAGTGGCGGCCAGCCGGTCCAAGCCCTGCCGCTGATGCGGCTGGCGGTGACGGCGGTCAGCCTTGCAGACGGCGCCGTCAGTTTGCAGTTGCAAGACGGGCGCAGCCTGTTGCAGCACCAGGTGCGCGCCTTCATGTAGCGCCGCCGTTTCGCATCTTCCCCCTCCAGAAAGGACCACTCCATGAGCTTCCAGCAAGGCCTCTCCGGCCTCAACAGCGCCAGCCGCAACCTCGACGTGATCGGCCACAACATTGCCAACGCCAATACCGTCGGCATGAAGGCCTCGCGGGCCGAATTCGCCGAGCTTTACGCCAGTTCGATCAACGCCTCCGGCGGCACCAACGTCGGCATCGGCGTCACCGTTGCCGCCACCACGCAGATGTTCACCCAGGGCAACATCACCGTCACCGGCAACGAGCTCGATGTGGCCATCAACGGCAACGGTTTTTTTGAGCTGACCATGCCCAACGGCGCCATGGCCTACAGCCGCTCGGGCCTGTTCAAGCTCAACAACGAGGGGCAGGTGGTCACCAACCTGGGCGGCCAACTCATGGGCTACCCAACCGACGAGCAGGGCACGCGGCTGAGCTTCACCACCCAGCCGCTGGGCTTGCCCACTGGCGGGCCGATCCCGGCGCGCCAGACCAGCCGCATCGAGGCCGAATTCAACCTCGATGCGCGCGCGCCAGTGGCCGCCAGCGCGGTGCCACCGACGCCGCTGACCAAGTACGGCACCTCGGTGATTGCATACGACCCGCAGGGGCTGGAAATTCCGGTCGGGCTGGCGTTCGAGAAAATCGGCCTCAACCGCTGGAACGTGTACACCAGCGTCAACGGCAGCAGCCCGGGCGCATCCACCCCCTTTGTGCTGGAGTTCAACACCGACGGCACCCTCAGCCCGGCCTCGGTGGTGCCGCCGCTGACGCTGAGCTCGCCCAACAACCCGGCGCTGACTTTTCCGGTCACGCTCGATCTGGGCCGTGTGACGCAGTTCGGTGTCGCTTTTGCCGTCAACAACCTGCAGCAAGACGGCTACCGTCCGGGCGAATTCACCGGCCTGAAGATCAACGAGGGCGGCATCATCACGGCCAGCTATTCAAACGGCCAGACCCGCGCCGCCGGCCAGATCGCGCTGGTCAATTTCCGCAACGTACAAGGCCTGCAGCCAACCGGCAACGGCAACTGGGCCGCCACGCACGCCACCGGCGAACCCATGCACGGCGCGCCCGGCGAGGGCAAATTGGGCGTTCTGCGCTCAGGGGCGCTGGAAGACTCGAACGTTGACATCACCAGCGAATTGGTCAACATGATGGTCGCGCAGCGCGCCTACCAGGCCAACGCGCAGTCGATCCGAACCCAGGATCAGGTGCTCAGCACGCTGCTGAACATGCGCTGATGGCGTTTCGCACCGAACGCGCAAAAACCTCTGGGAGCCTGCCATGGACCGCCTGATCTACACCGCCATGACCGGCGCCAGCGCAGCGCAGCACCGCCAGCAGTTGCTGGCGAACAACCTGGCCAACGCCTCCACGCCGGGGTTTCGCGCCGAACTATCGACCTTTCGCGCCGTCCCCATGCGCGGCGACGGCGCCAGCACGCGCGTGTTTGCGCTCGAAGCCACGGCCGGGCATTCGGACGCGGCCGGCCCGATCAGCCACACCGGGCGCAAGCTGGATGTGGCCGCGCGCGGGGGTGCCTTTTTGGCCGTGCAAGGGCTGGACGGCACCGAAGCCTACAGCCGTGCTGGCGCGCTCGAGGTCAACGCCGACGGCACGCTGGTCAACGCCGTGGGTTTGCCGGTGCTGAGCGACGCCGGGCCGCTGGTGGCGCCGGTGGGCGCGCAGATCGAGATTGCCGAAGACGGCACCGTCAGCGCGAGCGTGGCGGGCCAGCCGCCCGAATTGATCGGGCGCATCAAGCTCGTCACGCCCGACGCCGACAACCGCTTGCAGCGCGGCGGCGACGGCCTGTTTCGCGGCCCGCAAGCTGAACCCTTGCCGACCGATGCGACGGCTCGGCTGCAAAGCGGCGCCCTCGAGGGCAGCAACGTCAATCCGATCGAGGCCATGATCGGCATGATTGCCGTGGCGCGCCAGTTCGAGGCGCAAATGCGGCTGCTGCAAAACGCCGAAACCAATGACAGAACCGCCAGCCAGTTGCTCGGACTGGGCTCTTGATTCCCCCTTTTTTTCGGAGCACGCCATGATCAATTCACTGTGGATTTCCAAAACCGGCATGCAGGCCCAGCAGACCCAGTTGGACGTGATCGCCAACAACCTGGCCAACACCTCGACCAACGGCTTCAAGCGCGCGCACGCGGTGTTCGAAGACCTGATGTACCAGAACCTGCGCCAGGTGGGCGCCAACAGCGCCGAGCAAAGCGAGCTGCCCACCGGGCTGCAACTGGGTCTGGGCGTGCGCACGGTGGCGACCTCGCGCTCGTTTGCCCAGGGCAGCTTGCAGCAGTCGGGCAATCACCTCGATCTGGCGATCAACGGCAGCGGCTTCTTGCCCGTCACCATGCCCGACGGCAGCACCGGCTACACGCGCGACGGCAGCCTGCAACTCGACGCGCAGGGCCGCATGGTCACCTCCAGCGGCTACCCGCTGACGGCGGGCATCACCATCCCGGCCGAGGCGCAAAGCATCACCGTCTCGACCGACGGCGTGGTCTCGGTCAAGCTGCCGGGCAATGCAGCGCCCTCGGTGGTGGGCAATATCGAGCTGGCCAACTTCATCAACCCGGCCGGCCTGGAGCCGCGCGGCCAGAACCTGTTTGCCGAGAGCCTGGCATCGGGCGCGCCGGTCAATGGCGCACCCGGCAGCGCCGGCATGGGCAATCTGATGCAGGGCTTTGTGGAAACGTCCAACGTCAACGTGGTGCAGGAGCTGGTGACCATGATCCAGACCCAGCGCGCCTACGAGATGAATTCAAAGGCGATCCAGACCTCCGACCAGATGCTGCAGCGCCTGGCGCAGCTTTGATCGACGGCCTGAGCGCCGCGCGACCCATCGCACGAGCCGGGAGACACGCATGAAACCACAACACCTTCGCCTTGTTCTGCTGCTGCCGCTGGCCTGGCTGCTAAGCGGCTGCGAGACCTTGCAGCGCACGCCCCAGGTCGATGTGCTGCCGGTTACGCCGGTGCAATTTGCCGCCGCGCCAGCGGCCGCGCCGGCCAACGGCAGCCTGTTTCATGCGGCAAGCTTTCGACCCGCGTTTGAAGACCCGCGCGCGCGCTTGCCGGGCGATAGCCTGACGATCCAGATCACCGAGCGCATCAACGCGCGCCAGAGCTCGTCGGCCTCGATCGAGCGCAGCGCCAACGCAGAGGCCAGCGTGGCGGGGCTGCCGTTTTTGCGCGCACCCTTGCTCGGCCGGCTCGACATTGGCGCCGATTCGTCCAACAGCTTTGAAGGCCAGGGCAGAACCGAGAGCGTCAACCGCTTCGAGGGCTCGATCACCGCCACCGTGCTCGAAGTGCTGCCCAACGGCCATCTGGTGGTGGCCGGCGAAAAGCAGATTGGTGTCAACCAGAACGTCGATGTGCTGCGTTTTTCCGGCACCGTCGATCCGCGCCAGATCCGTCCCGGCAACGTGGTGTCATCGACCCAGGTCGCCCAAGCGCGCGTCGAGTCGCGCGGGCGCGGCGCCCAGGGCGAAGCGCTCGCCATGGGCTGGTTGGCGCGCTTCTTTTTGAGTGTGCTGCCGTTCTGAGGCGCCGTAGCATGAACGCCATGACTGCCATGACTGCAATGAACCCGAAACCCACATCTGGTGGACCACTCGGCGCACGCCGGGCCCTGGCAGCAGTCTGGCTGTTGCTGCTTCTGCTGTCGGGCCTGGTGCAGACGGCCGCCGCGCAGACCATTCGCATCAAGGACATTGCCGCCGTGCAGGGCGTGCGCAGCAACCAGTTGATTGGCTATGGGCTGGTGGTGGGCTTGGACGGCAGCGGCGACCAGAGCACCCAAATGCCCTACACCGCGCAGAGCATGAACAATTTTTTGCAGCAGTACGGTCTGACGCTGCCCGCCGGCGCCAGCATGCAGCTCAAAAACGTAGCGGCGGTGCTGGTGACGGCGCAACTGCCGGCCTTTGCG
This sequence comes from Hydrogenophaga sp., assembly GCF_014773545.1. Taxonomy (GTDB): domain Bacteria; phylum Pseudomonadota; class Gammaproteobacteria; order Burkholderiales; family Burkholderiaceae_C; genus Hydrogenophaga. The sequence continues at coordinate 20,821 of NZ_SDDV01000002.1, forward strand.
CAGCCGGGGCAGCACATCGACATTACCGTCTCTTCGATCGGCAACGCCAAGTCGCTGCGCGGCGGCACCTTGATCAAGACGCCGCTGCGCGGGGCCGACGGTGAAATTTACGCGCTGGCCCAGGGCAGCTTGCTGGTGGGCGGCGCTGGCGCGGCGGCCGCCGGTGGCCGGGTGCAGATCAACCACCTGAGTGTGGGCCGCATTCCTGGCGGCGCGCAGGTCGAACGCGCGGTGCCGAACGCCTTTGCGCTGGGCCAGACGATAGACCTCGGGCTCAACGCGGCCGACTTCCAGACCGCCAGCCGCGTCACCGAAGCCATCAACCGCCAATTGGGCGCGGGCACGGCCAGTGCCGTCGATGGCCGCGTCGTGCGCCTGCGCGCACCGGCCGACCCGAACGCGCGCGTGGGTTTTCTGGCCGCGGTAGAAGACATCCGGCTCGAAGCCAGCGTGCCGGTGGCGCGCGTGATCGTCAACGCGCGCACCGGCTCCATTGTGCTCAACCAAGCGGTCGCGCTCGGCCCGGTGGCGGTGGCGCACGGCAACCTGACGGTGGTCATCACCGCGCGCCCGATCGTCGTTCAGCCGCCACCGTTTTCACCCGGCGAAACCGTGGTGGTTGAACAAGCCCACATCCAAGTCGGGCAGGAAGGCGGCGCGATGGTGCAACTGCCTGCCGCCGCCCAGTTGTCCGAAGTGGTGCGGGCGCTCAATTCGCTCGGTGCCACGCCGCAGGACTTGCTGGTCATTTTGCAAGCGATCAAGGCCTCGGGCGCCATGACGGCCGAGCTGGAGATCATCTGAGCTGAGCACGACCATGAACCTAGCTGCACTGTCAACCCGCGGCCTGGCGGCCGACCCGAACTCGCTCAACGCGCTGCGCTTTGGCAGCGGCGCGGCGGGCGGCACCGACAAGGCCACGCTGAAAGAGGCGGCGCGCCAGTTCGAGTCGCTGTTCATGCGCGAGATCATCAAAAGCATGCGCGAGGCGACACAAAAATCCGGCCTGATGGACGGCGCCGGCAGCGAACTCGGCACCGACTTGCTGGACCAGCAGTTCGCGCTGCAACTCTCGGGCCTGCCCGGCGGCCTGTCGGACGCCATCGTGCGCCAATTGAGTCGCCAGATTCAGCCCGAGGCAGCGCCTGCGGCCCAGCAGGCGGCGCTGGGCGCCGTCATCCCGAGTTTCGATGTCAGCACGGTCGCGCGCGCCGGCAGCGCCGGTGCACGCCAGGCCAGTTTCGTGGCGCAGCACAGTCAGGTGGCCGCTGCCGTGGCGCGCGAGTCTGGCATTCCGGCCAGCTTCATGATAGGCAAGGCCGGACACGAAACCGGCTGGGGCCGCAGCCAAATCCGTCATGCCGACGGCTCGCCCTCGTTCAATCTGTTCGGCATCAAGGCCACCGGAGGCTGGCGCGGCGCGGTGGCCGAGATCGTCACCACCGAATACATCGACGGTCAGCCGCGCAAGGTAGTCGATCGTTTTCGCGCCTACGATTCCTATGCCGAGTCGTTTCGCGACTACGCGCGCCTGATCGGCAACAGCCCGCGCTACGAGCGGGTGATGGAGCAACTGGGGTCGGTGCAAGGGTTTTCCCACAGCGTGCAGCAGGCCGGTTACGCCACCGACCCGCGTTACGCGGAAAAACTCAGCCGCTCGATCAACCTGGTGCTCAACCTCAAGCGCGGTATGGCCTCATGAGTCGGGCCCTGCAACACGCGCGCATGCACTCTGGACGCTAGAACATGTCAACCGCCCTCAACATCGGCGCACGCGCGCTCAACGTCAACTTGAGCACGCTGCAAGTCATTGGTCACAACATCGCCAACGCCAACACGGCGGGCTATTCGCGCCAGTCGGTGCAATTGCAGAGCGCAGGCCATCACATGCAGGGTGGCAATTTCTTTGGCAAGGGGGTCGAGATCGGCAGCGTCACGCGCGCCCACGACAGCCATCTGACGCGCGAAGCGCAATTGGCGCGCTCGGTGGCGGCGGCCGACGCCGAGCGCCTGCAGCGGCTGCAGCAGCTCGAGCAGCTCTTTCCCACCGGCAGCCAGGGCCTGGGCGCGTCACTCAATGGCATGCTCAACGCCTGGGCTGACGTGGCTGCCGCGCCGGCCAACCTGTCCGCGCGCGTGGTCGCGCTCGGGCGCGGCCACGAACTGGCGGGCCGGTTGCGCGAGAGCGCATCCGGCATCGACCAACTGGCGCACAGCAGTCAGCAGCACATGCAAAACACGGTTCAGACGGTCAACCGGCTGGCGCAGGACATCGCCCGGGTGAACCAGCGGCTGATCGAAAACCAGGGCAACAGCGGTGCGCCGAACGACCTGCTCGACCAGCGCGAGCACCTGCTCGGCCAGCTCAGCCAGCAGGTGCAAATCAGCACCGTGGCGGCTGACGACGGCAGCCTGAGCGTGTTCGTGGCGGGCAGCCAGCCGCTGGTGCTGGGCCAGAGCGCCAGCAGCCTGGCCACCACCCGCGACGGCAGCGACAGTTCGCGCCTGCGCATCTCCTTCGTCCAGGCCGGCAGTGCGCTGGAATTGGGCGATGACGCCATCGGCGGCCAGCTCGGCGGCCTGCTCGGTTTTTTGGGGCAAGACGTGCCGCAGATGCAAAACCAGTTGGGCCGCATGGCGCTGGCGCTCAGCAGCCAGGTCAATACCCAGCACCGGCTGGGCCTGGATGTGCGCGGCGGCGCCGGAGTCGATTTCTTCGTGCCGGCGCCAGCGGTGCAGGGCATGGCGGCGGCGGGCAACGGCGGCAGCGCGCAGATCAGCGCCAGCGTCGGCAACCCCAGCGCGCTTCAGGCCTCGGACTACCAGCTCCATTTTGAAGCCGCTGGCGTGCGCCTGACCCGCTTGTCCGACGGCAGCAGCCAGTCGTTTGCCGGCCTGCCGGCCGATTTCGACGGGTTGCGCTTCGAGTCGCCGACCGGGACTGCCGTCGTCGGCGACCGTTTCTTGGTCCGGCCGTACGTCGAGGTGGCGCGCAATCTGCAAGTCGCCCTGGGTGCGCCCGAGCAACTGGCCGCTGCCAGTCCGGTACACATCACGCCCGCTGGCGCCAACCGCGACGGGCTGGCGGTCGAGCGCTTGTACGCGGTAGCGCCGTCGCCCCATTTGACCGACCCGGTCACGCTGACTTTCTTGGCCGACGGCAGCTTCAGCGCCACGGGCCTGGGGCCAAACAACCCGGCGCCCGACAACCCCGGCCCGCCGCCCAGCTACAACTTCACGCCGGGCCAGCCCTTGTTGTTCAACGGCTGGAGCCTGACGCTGCGCGGCAGTCCCAACGCGGGCGACAGTTTCACCCTGGCCGCCAGCCCGGTCGGCAGCACGAAGCAAAATGCCGGCAACGCCGACGCCGTGCTGGCGCTGCGCGAGCGCGCCAGTTTTGACGGCGTGGCCCTGTCCGACGGCTACAGCAGCTTGCTTTCGGTGCTGGGCACCCAGGTGCAGAGCGCGCAGTTCGCCAGCGGCTTTTCGGCCCAGATCGCGCGCAGCAGCGAAAACGCGCGCGCCGCCGTTGCCGGCGTCAACCTGGACGAAGAAGCCGCCCGTTTGCTGCAATTTCAGCAGGCCTATCAGGCATCGGCCAAATTTTTGCAAATCGCACAAAGCACGTTTGACACCTTGCTGCAAACCATACGCTAAGTCCAGCCAGGAATCGCATCATGAGAGTTGCCACCGCCAACAGCTACGACCAGACCATTGCCCACCTGATGCAGCGCCAGACCGAACTGGTCGCGCAGCAAGAACGCATCTCCAGCGGCAAGCGCGTGCAGCGCGCCAGCGACGACCCGGTGGCCGCCGTGTTGGCCGAGACGGCGCAAAACCGCATCGCGCGCGTGCAGGCCGATCTGCGCGCGCTCGAGGCCTCGCGCACCAGTCTGGCGCAGGCCGAGAGCGCGCTGGGCGAGTCGGGCGATCTGATCCAGCAGGCGCGCGAGCTGATGCTTTCGGCTGGCAACCCGACGCTGGGCGAGCGCGCGCGCGCAGACCTGGCGCTCAGTCTGAGCGGCCTGCGCGAGCAGATGCTGGCACTGGCGAACCGGCAAGACAGCGCCGGGCGCACCCTGTTTGGCGGCCTGGGCGGCTCGTCCACGCCCTTTGTCGAGGTGTTCGGACCGAGTGCCAGCGGCGTGCGTTTCGATGGCCTGCCCGGACAGGCGGCCGCTGGCAAGCACAGCTTGCCGCAGGCGCTCGACGGCCAAGCGATCTGGATGCGTCTGCCGCAGGGCAACGGCAGCTTCACCATCAGCCAGGCAGCCGGCAACAGCGGCGGCGCGCGCACCGACATTGGCCGGGTCAGCAACCCCAGCGCCCTCAGCGGCCAGCACTACAGCCTGAGTTTTGCCGAGGTCGGTGGCGTCATGCAGTACAGCGTGCGCAACACCAGCACCGCCAGCCCGGTGGCGGGCCAGACCGATATGCCGTTCCGCGCTGGCAGCACGGTCGAGTTTGACGGCATGGCGTTCCAGTTGCACGGCAACCCGGCCGCTGGCGACCGCATCGAGATCGCCCCGGTGGGCGGGCCGACCGACATCTTTCAGGTGCTGCAAAACACCATGGATGCGCTGCGCTACACGGGGCCAGCCCAGGGCGCGCGCCTGAGCCACGAATTGGCGCGCGCCCTGACCGAGCTCGACGCCGGCCTCGACCGCGTGCTGCAGGCACGCAGCCAGGCCGGCGACTGGCTCAATCGTGCCGATAGCTTGCAAGCGCTGCTGAGCGATCGATCGGTTGCGCACCAAACCGAGCAGGCCAGGCTGGAAGACCTGGACATGGTGCAGGGCATCTCGGACTTCCAGCGCCAGCAAATCGGCCTCGACGCCGCGCTCAAGTCCTACGCCCAGGTGCAACGCCTGTCGCTGTTCCAGCATATTGGCTGAGGGGCAGACGCCCAGGGGAGGAAAAACACATGAACCACAGCGTACTCGCCAGCGTGCTGCTGAGTTACCAGCCGGTCTGGAGCGCGGCGCGTCAGCTTGCCGCCGTGCGGCTGCGGGTGCAGACGCTGCCGCAGGCGGCCATCAATGCCAGCCACCTGCTGGAATTGCTGGGGAACGACTGGCCGGCCGCCGCGCCGGTACTGATCGTCGCGCTGGATGCGCCAGCGCTGTTGCAGCAGGCGCTGGCCTGCGCGCCGGTGCACAACACCTGGCTCGAGGTGCCGCACGCGCTGTTTCAAAATCCCGACACCCAGGCCCGGCTGGCGCTGGCTGCACGCAGCGGCCACCGCTTGCTGCGCCAGACCGACTTGGCCCATGCAGGCAGTGAAGACAGCTTGCCGGTGCCGGCACGCGGTCTGCTGCAATTGCGGCCGCAAGACGCAGATGAGTTGTTGCACGCCGCCGCAGTCGGCGCGCCGCCGCCGCACCCGGCCTGGCTGGCCGGGCACCTGCTGGCGGGCGTATCGACGCAGGCGCTGGCGGCACATTGTCTGGATCGGGCCGCTGCCTGGGGCTTGCTGGGCTGGCCAGAAAATGACGTGCTGCACGCGCACCGCCAGCAGACGATGGGTTGCGCTGCGGATGTGATCGCGCAGATTCGCCAGGCGATCGAGGCCGAGAGCTCGCTCGAACACCTGGAGCGGCTGGTGCGGCAAGACCCGGTGCTGGCCTACCGCCTGTTGCTGCTGGTCAACTCGGCCGCTTACGGTCTGCGCCATGAGGTCGGATCGCTGCGCCATGCGCTCATGATGCTGGGCTTTAGCGCACTCGAGCGCTGGCTGCAGGATCAATTGCCCGGCAGCGAGGCCAACCCCGACCTGCACCCGGTGCGCTACGCCATGGTCATGCGCGCGCGCCTGGCGCAGCACCTGCTCGAGCCCGGTTCGGAAGACAACTTGCGCGCCGAAGTCTTCCTCACCGCCTTGTTTTCCCAACTCGACCGCTTGCTGTGCCGGCCGCTGGCCGAACTGCTCGACCAACTGCCCCTGTCGAGCCGCGTATTCGATGCCTTGCTGCGCAACAGCGGGCCGTATGGCCGCTTGCTCGAAGTGGCGCGCTTGCAGGGCGATCCCGAGCAAGCCTACCGCCTGCCCGAGGTTTGCGAGCAACTCGGCATCGGCCTCGAACACGGCAACCGGGCGCTGCTGCGCATGCTCGCGACCAGCCGCGACTACGCCAGCCCGCGCTCGCAGCGCCTGCTCTGAGCACCCGGGGCGCGCTAACATGGCGGCCATGACCGCTGCCGCAACCCGCACCCCACAGCACAGCAGCGCGCTGGTGCTGTTTTCTGGTGGACAAGACTCCACCACCTGCCTGGCACACGCGCTGGCGCGTTACCCACGGGTGGAAACGCTGGCCTTTGATTACGGCCAGCGCCACCGCATCGAATTGCAGGCGCGGCTGGAGGTGCTGCGCGCGCTGCGCCAGCACTTTGCGGCCTGGTCGGCGCGACTGGGCCAAGACCATGTGCTCGACCTGGCCGTGCTGGGCACAATCAGCGAAACCTCGCTCACGCGCGAGACGGCGTTTCAGGTCGAAGCCAGCGGCCTGCCCAATACCTTTGTGCCCGGGCGCAACCTCTTGTTTCTCACCCTGGCCGCCGCGCTGGCTTACCGGCGCGGCATCCAGGTGATCGTCACCGGCGTGTGCGAAACCGATTATTCCGGCTACCCGGATTGCCGCGACGACAGCATGAAGGCCTTGCAAGTCGCCCTCACGCTCGGCATGGACCGGCGTTTTTTGATCGAAACGCCGCTGATGTGGATCGACAAGGCCGACACCTGGCGCCTGGCCGAGCAACTCGGCGACGCCAGCGGCGTGGCCGGCGGAGGCGCTGCACTGGTCGAGCTGATTCAAGAGCACAGCCACAGTTGCTACCTCGGTGAGCGCGGACAGCGCCATGCCTGGGGCTACGGCTGCGGCGCTTGCCCGGCCTGCGAGCTGCGCGCGCGCGGCTGGGCCGCTTATGCGGCGGGTGGCGCCGGCGCCTGAGGCCGACGCCGGGGTCGGGTGGCTTGCCGCCCTTATGCCGGCGGCTCGTTCGACACCCCGGCCACCACGTGGCCGGCGGGCACGTGCAACGCGGCCGCTTCGATGTGGCCGGTCTGGTCGTCGAAGAAAAAATCGGGCTCGAACTCGCGCAGAAATTCGCCCTTGGGCAAGCCGCCCAGAAACATCGCTTCGTCGACCTCGATGTCCCAGTTCATCAGCGTGCGGATCGCGCGTTCGTGCGCCGGCGCGCTGCGCGCCGTTACCAGCGCGGTGCGAATGCGCATCTGCGTCGTGCCCTCGTTTTGCAAACGATGCAGCGCGTGCAGCAGCGGCTTGAACGGCCCACCGGGCAGCGGCAGCGCGGCCTTGCTGGTTTCGTGCCGTTGAAAGGCCGACAGGCCCTCGGTCTGAAACACGCGCTCGGCCTCGTCGGAAAACAGCACCGCGTCGCCGTCAAAGGCAATGCGCACCTCGTGCGGGTGCGCGTCGCTGGCGTGTACCGACTGCGGGTAGACCTGCGCAGCCGGCACGTCGGCAGCGAGCGCGGCGCGCACGTCGGCCAGGTGGGTGGACAAAAACAGGTTGGCGCGCAGCGGGCGCAGGTAGCGCCAGGGCGGGCGCCCGCGCGTGAAGCTGCCGCGCTGGATCGGCAAGCCGTAGTGCTGCGCCGAGCGAAATACCCGCATGCCAGAGACCGGGTCGTTGCGCGACAGAATCACCACCTCGACCCGCTGCGCGTGCGCGTCGTTGAAAGCCAGCAGCTTCTTCACCAGCGAAAACGCCACCCCCGGGCGAGCCGGCTGCTCCAGCCGCTGCAGTTGCAGTTGCATGTAGGCGCGGTCGTCGCTGCGCTCGAAGACGCGGTTTTCCTCCTCGAAGTCGAACAGCGCGCGCGACGAAATCGCCACCACCAGTTGACCGTCTAGCGTGGCAGCCATTCAAGTCGTGAGTTGATTGAGCTGAATGATCGGCAGCAGCACCGCCAGCACGATCAGCATCACCACCGCGCCCATGGCCACGATCAGCAGCGGCTCCAGAATGGTGGCCAGGTGCATGGCGCGGCGCTGCACCTCGGCGCTCAGTTGCGCGGCCGCGCGGCCCAGCATGGCCGGCAGTTGGCCGGTTTGTTCGCCCAGGCGCGCGAACATGCTGACCAGCGGCGGAAAACGCTTCTTGCTCGCCAGGGCCGAAGCCAGCGGCGCGCCTTCGCGCACCAGCACCAGCGCGTCCAGCGCGTCGGCGCGCATGGCCTGGTTGCTCAGGGTTTCGGCGGCGGTCTGCAGCGCGCGCAGGATCGGCACACCGGCCGCGGCCAGCATGGCCAGCGTGGCCGCAAAACGCGCCGCGTTGTAGCCGCGCGCCAGCCGGCCCACCAGCGGCAGGCGCAGCCAGGCGGCGTCCATCGTCAGGCGCAGCGCTGCGTTGCGCCGCGCCAGCACCAGCGCGCCGCTGCCCAGCGCCAGCAGCCCCAGCAGCAGCCAGCCGTGGCTGCGCACGAAGCTGCTCAGGCCCAGCATCAGTTGCGTCAGCAGCGGCAGCGCGCGTTCGCTGCCGGCGAACACGGCGGCCACCTGCGGCACCACGTAGCTGACCAGGAACACCACGATCACGATGGCGACCAGGGTGACGATGGCCGGGTACAGGGAGGCGCCAATGAGTTTGTTCTTCAGCGCCTCGCGTTCTTCCAGGTCGTCGGCCAGGCGCTCGAGCACCACACCGAGCTGGCCGCTCTGTTCGCCGGCGGCGATGACGGCGGTGTAGATCGGCGCGAACTCGCTCGGGTGTGTGCTCAGGGCGCGGGCAAACGGCGCGCCGGCGTTCACCTCCGAGCGCAGCGAGGCCACCAGGCGCTGCTGCTTTTCGTCTTCGGCCTCGTCGGCCAGGGCCGAGAGCGCACGCTCCAGCGGCAAGCCCGCAGCCACCAGGCCGGCGAGCTGGCGCGTCCACACCGCCAGGCCGGTGGCGTTGAACACCCGGCCACCCCAGAGCGTGATGTTGAGCCCGCTGGCGCCGCCCGCACCCGGCGCGTTCACTGCCGGCTCCAGCGCAATCGGCACCAGCGCGCGCGCGCGCAACTGGCTGCGCGCGGCCTTGGCGGTGTCGGCGTCGATCAGGCCTTTGTGCGTGGCGCCCTGCGCGTCCAGGGCTTCGAAGGAATAGGCGGGCATGGCGCGATGGTAGTGGATGGGCCAGGGCCCCGTTCGGGCGCGGTTCGTGGTGCTTGTGTTGTAGCCACCCGACAGCACCAGGGTCTGCGCGCTGGCCCGCTGCCCTCACGCACGCTTGACAAGCTTGCCCCCCCCCGACAATTGCCAAGGTTTTGTGACAAACCATGCTTTTTATTTCTTTCTTCAAACCATGCAAGGAGTGTTTTTCATGCTGTTTCACGAGAACAAGACGATGCGCCGCTGGGCCCATCTGTTGGGTGCCTGCGCCCTGGTCGCCACCCTGAGCGCCTGCGGGGGTGGTGGCGGTGATGCTCCGCCCGCAGCGCCCGCTCAGCCCGCAGTGGCAGCGCCCGCCACAAACCCCTCCACCGGCTTCACACAAACCGGCAACCTGAACTACCTGGTGACATCCGCCGATGGCAGCACCCGCACTGTGGCCGCCACCGTGGTTGCCAACGCCCCCCAGGGCACGCTGACGCTGCATGCGGACACGGCCAACCCCTTCCCCATTTCCACCACCAACAACTGGGCCAGCGTGACCTGGCCCGCCGGGTTCGCTGGTGCGCTGCGGGCCCAGGGCAATGCGATCCTGGTCTGCGCTACGGCCACTAACGCGAGTCAGGTGGGCGTGTCGCACAACATGACCCTGGTGCCCAACCCGGTGGCTGCTCTGAGTGGCGTTACCGTTCGAATTTCCGAGTGTTACCGTGGGAGAGTTAAATCCACTGATTTCATCAGGTTCAACGAAAATGGTACGGCCACATTCAACCCCGGTACGATCAACTCAGAGACCATGCCTGCAGCAATGGTCAACGCCTTATTCAGCCCCGAGGGTTTGGCCGAAGCAGACGGCAGCAGCTCCAAAGCGGGTCTGTATTCCATCGTGATCGATGGCCGGACCCAGTTCCACCTGGTGAGAAGCGGTCGCGATAATTTAGGGGACGGCACGTTCTTCAATTCTGTGATGCTGGCTTCTTCGGTGAACTGATCAGCCGCAGCCGCAGCCTTGCGGCCGCACAAAAAAACCCGCCTCGGCGGGTTTTTTTGCGTTCGCAGGCGGGGGCGCGTGGCGCGCCTTGCCGTTCGCTCTGCTGCTCATCGGTGCACCTCGCGGCGGTTGCCGATGCTGACAACAAGGATGCGCAAAGCGCCGTCCTCGATGCTCGTGATAACCCGGCAATCCCCCACGCGGTAGTTCCAGAAAACCCCCAGGCGCGAACCCTTGAGGGCTTCGCCAATGCTGCGGGGGTCGTCCAGTGCGCAAACACGTTCATGCAGGAACGCCAGGATGCGGCGGGCATGTTGCGGATCCAGTTCATCCAGGTTCTTGCGCGCCAGGCTCGACAGTTCAACCTGCCATGCCATGGCGTTTCATCACTTCTTCCAGCGGCACGGTTTCGGACTTTCCCGCGCGCATCGCTTCAAGCTCACGCTCTGCCAGGTACAAATCTTCGAGGTCGTCGAGGTGTTCACAAATCGCCTCGGTGATGTAAAAGCTTTTGCTGCGCCCGGTCATCGCGGCCAGGTGCTTCAACCTGGCTTCCACGTCGACAGGCAGCCGGATCGAGAGGGCCATGGCACTATTTCCTGAGGTTGATGTGATACGGGTATCGCGCAAGCCAAAAGGAGCGCAAGCCCGTTTGTCTGATTAACCCACGGGTTTGAACGCCTTTATTGATCCGGCCCGGTGAAGTATCAACCGTTCGCCCTGAGCCCGTCCTTCGACCCTTCGACCAGCTCAGGACAGGCCAGGCTCAGGCCGAACGGTACTCAAGACTTCGCCAGGCCGGATCAATAGGCATCAATCCCGCGTCACGCTCATCACCTCTTGCACCGAGGTGACGCCCGCGTCGATCAGGTGCTGCCCGTCTTCGCGCATCGAGCGCAGGCCGGCCGCTTGCGCCGCCACGAGGAGCTCGCTCTCGGCCGCGCGGTTGTGGATCAGGGCGCGGATCTTGTCGTCGGTCACCAGCAGTTCGTAAATGCCGGTGCGGCCCTTGTAGCCGGTCTGGTTGCAGTGCGCGCAGCCCACCGGGTGCCAGTGGCCGCGTTCGTCTTGGCGGCGGCAGTGCAGGCAGAGCTTGCGCACCAGGCGCTGTGCCAGCACGCCGAGCAGGCTCGATGAGAGCAAAAACGGCTCCACGCCCATGTCGGTCAGGCGGGTTACGGCGCTGGGCGCGTCGTTGGTGTGCAGCGTGGCCAGCACCAGGTGGCCGGTGAGCGAGGCCTGGATGGCGATCTGCGCGGTCTCGAAGTCGCGGATCTCGCCGATCATGATCACGTCCGGGTCTTGCCGCAGGATGGCGCGCAGCGCCTTGGCGAAGTCGAGGTCGATCTTGGCGTTGACCTGGGTCTGGCCCACGCCGGGCAGCTCGTACTCGATCGGGTCTTCCACCGTCATGATGTTGAGCGTGGCGGCGTCCAGCCGCTGCAGACCGGCGTAGAGCGTGGTGGTTTTGCCCGAGCCGGTGGGGCCGGTCACCAGGATGATGCCGTGCGGCTGCGTCAGCAGGTGTTTGAAGCGGCTCAGCACGTCGCCCTGCATGCCCACGGCTTCCAGGTTGAGCTTGCTCTCGCTTTTGTCGAGCAGGCGCAGCACGGCGCGCTCGCCGTGCGCGCTGGGCAGGGTGGAGACGCGCACGTCGACCGCGCGGGTGCCGATGCGCAGGCTGATGCGGCCGTCCTGCGGCAGGCGTTTCTCGGAAATGTCGAGCTCGGCCATGATTTTCAGGCGCGAGATCAGCGCGGCGTGCAGCGCGCGGTTGGGCTGCACCACCTCGCGCAGCGTGCCGTCGACGCGAAAGCGCACGCTGGAATGGCGCTCGTAGGGTTCGATGTGGATGTCGCTGGCGCCGTCGCGCGCGGCCTGCGTGAGCAAGGCGTTGAGCATGCGGATGATGGGCGCGTCGTCGGCGGCCTCCAGCAAGTCTTCGATGGCCGGCAGCTCCTGCATCATGCGGCTGAGGTCGGCGTCGCTCTGCACTTCGCTAACCACCGCGGCCGCACTCGACTCGCCCTGCGCGTAGGCGGTGCTGATGCGCTGGGCCAGGGCGTCGGCGGGCTCCCATTGCAGCTCAAGCACCTCGTGGCAGCGCATCAGCTCAGACAGCGCCGACAGGCGGCGCGTTTGTTCGGCAGCGTCGGCCGCCGGCGTGCTGCTGCCCAGCAGGGTCAGGGCCTGCCCGTCGTCTTGCAGCAGCCAGAGATGTTCGCGCGCGAACGCGTAGGGCAGGGGGTATCTCACGATGGGCTGGCCGTTCAAGGCGTGGGCGCAGGCGCCGGTTGGGCTGGTGCGGGCACGGGCGGTGGCAGCACGGGCGCGGCGTCTATGCCATGCAGGCGGCTGGGCTGCGGCTGCGCGTCTTGTTGCAGCGCGCGCATGATGTCGTAGCGGTCCAGCGTCAGGCTGCTGGTGGCGCGGCTGTCGCGCAGCACCACTGGGCGCAAGAACACCATGAGGTTGGTTTTGTTGTGGTTGCGGTTTTCGCTTCTGAACAGGCTGCCCAGCAGCGGCAGGTCGCCCAGGCCGGGCACTTTGTCTTGCTGGCCCTGGAATTCGTCTTGCAGCAAGCCGCCGAGCACGACGATGGCGCCGTCGTCGACCAGCACCGTCGTTTCGATGACGCGCTTGTTGGTGATCGGTCCGTCCGGCGATGTCGCCTGCACGCTGCTGACTTCCTGGAACACGGTCATTTTGATGCTGCCGTTTTCGCTGATCTGCGGCCGCACGCGCAGCGTCAGACCGACGTCTTTGCGCTCTATGGTCTGAAACGGGCTGACGGCGCCGTCGCGGGCGCCGGGATGGGTGAACTGGCCGGTGATGAAGGGCACGTTCTGGCCGATCACGATGCGCGCTTCTTCGTTGTCCAGCGTGAGCAGGTTGGGGGTGGACAAGATGTTGGCCTGGCCGCTTTGCTGCAAAAAGCGCGCCAGCACGCCCAGCACCGGGCCGTCGTTGTTGCTGCGGGCGATGCCGATGTTGAGGCCTGGCGGCGGCAGCGTCGGGGTGGCGCCGGCCTGCAGCGCCAGGTTGAAGATGTTGGCCCCGCCGGCGCCAAAGTTGGTCCCGAGCAGGCCGATCAGATTGCCGTCTTTGCCGCCCAACTGCCATTGCAGGCCGATCTCGGCCGCTTTGTCGGCGTTGACCTCGACGATCAGGCTCTCCACGAAGACTTGGGCGCGGCGCGAGTCAAGCTGATCGATGACGGCGCGCAGTTGGCGAAACTGCGGCTCGGGCGCGCTGATGATGAGCGCGTTGGTGGCCGGGTCGGCCTGAATCTGGCCGCCGGTGGAGGGCGCGGCGCTGGCGGTCAGCGGCGCCGTGGCCGGGCTGGCTGCGGCGGCCCCAGCACGCGCTATGCCGCCGCCCGGCGCTGGCGCGCCAGCACCCGCACCCGTATCGGCCGCCAGCGCGGCGCGCAGCGTGGCCGCCAGCGCCACCGCGTTGGCGTTTTTCAGGTAGACCACGTGGATGTTGCCGCTCATGTGTTCCGAGCTGGGCCGGTCCAGCCGCGCCACCAGTGAGCGCACCAGCGCCAGCCGCGCCGGGTTGGCCGCGCGCAGCACCAGGCTGTTGCTGCGCGGCTCGGCCAGCAAGGTGGTGCGAAACGATTGGTCGGCCGCAGCCGCTGCGCCGCCACCGGCGCCGGGTTCGATCAGGCGAACCAGCAGCGCCGCCAGGTCGCTGGCCACCGCGTATTGCAGCGCAATCACTTCCACGTCGGTGGCGCCGGCCACGTCGAGCGCGCTGATGATGCGCCCGAGGCGCTGCAGATTGCCGGCATAGTCGGTGATGACCAGCGAGTTGTTGCCGGGGTTGACGTTGATGGTGTTGTTGGGGCTGATCAGCGGACGCAGGATGGGCACCAGATGGTTGGCGGCCTCGTGGTTGAGGCGGAAAATCTGCGTCACGATTTGGTTTGACGGCGGCTGCGCGGCGCCGTCGTCGATTCGAACCACCTGGCCTTGCAGCTTGGCGTCGGCCTCGGGGACGATTTTGTACAGGCCAGCGGTCTCGACCAGGGCAAAACCTTGCAGCCGCAGCGTGGCGGCGAACAGGTTGAGCGCGGCCGCGGGCGAGACCGGCCGCTCGGTCAAGAGGTTGATGTTGCCCTGGACGCGCGGGTCGACCACCACGTTGCGCCCGCTGATGGTGGCCATGGTGCGCGCCACGGCCTCGATGTTGGCGCCGACGAAGTTGAGCAGCACCGGTTCGCCGCTGCGGCTCTGGGCCCAGGCCATCTGTACCGGTGCAAGGGCAAAGGCCAGCGCAGCGCCCAGGGTCAGCGCCACTGCGCGGTGGCGGGGGAGTTTCCAATTCATAGGTCGTGCTTTCCCAGTGTGAGTGCGGTGGCAGGCGCTGTCGTCAGCCGATGGTCAGGACCGAGCGCGCACCTTCGCGCCGTCCCATGATGTTGAGCAGGTTTTCCAACGCGGCCTGTCGGCCCGGGGCGGCCTGCGCGGCGCCGGTAAAACGCAGCCGGCCGCCGACCCATTGGCCCGAGCCTTGCAGGTCCAGCTCGCCGCGCAAGGTGTGCAGCGCCAGCGTGGCGGTGTGGCCGTCGGCGGCGGCGCGCAAGTCCAGCCGGTAGCTGCCGAGCGGGCGCAGGGTGGACAGGCGCGAACTCAGGTCGATTGCCTGCAGCGCCAGCGCGCCTTGCAACTGGGGCCGGCCCTGGTCCCAGCGCAGCGTCAAGCCATCGGTTTGCAGTGTCAGCCAGCCCTCGATGCGCAAGGTGTTCCAGGGCGTGCCCAGGCCGCTGAGCAGTTCGGCCGGCCAGCGGCTGCTGGTGGCGCCCAGGCGCAGTTCGACGCCGCCCCAGTGCGGCCGCAGGCTCAAGTCCATCGGCGTGTGGGTGCAGCAGGGTGCGTGCAGACGCAGCCCCAGCGCAGGCGTGCGCGCCAGCCAGCGTGGCCTGAGTTGCCAGCGCAGGCCTTGTGGCAGCGCGGTCTGGCTGCGGCTGGCCGCGCCGCCGGTGAGCAGCAAGTCGGCCTGGCCAGACCAGACCGTGCCGCGCGCGTTGACCAATTGCACCTGATTGGCGCTGGCGCTGCTCAGGGCCAGCGCCAGCCAGCGCGCCGGTGCAAACAGCAGCAGCGCCAGCAACAGGCCCAGCGTGGCGCCGAGCCAGGCGGCACGCCGGGGCAATAAGCAGGTTTGCATTCGGGTCAGTCAGCACCGCGCAGGCCGGGGCCGCTCAGCACCAGGGTGCCGCTCCAGGCGGGCGGCTCGCCGCTGCGGCTGAGCTGGGCTTGCAGCGGCAGCAGCCGGGCGTTGACGCGCACCTGCAGCAGCCATTCGGCCAGTGCCTGGGGCGAGGCGTTGGTCAGCGTCACGCTGGCGCGCTCGCCCAGCACGCTGAGCTGGGCGCTCGCGCCCAGCGCTGCGCTGGCTTGTTCGAGTGCTTGCAGCACGGCGTTGCGGTCTGGCGCTTGCAGCGGCGGCTGCGCGCGCAGGGCGGCGGCAGCGGCGGCCATGGTGCTCATCTGGCTGAGCTGGACGTCGAGCCGGGCGTGGCGCTCGGGTGCTGCGCGCAGCGTGCTCAGGGCGGGCGCGAGTGCCAGCCACCACAGCAGGGCCAGGCCCAGCAGCGCGGCGGCTGCGAGTACGGCGCGCCGCTCGCGCGGGGCCAGTCGGGTCAGTGCTGCTGTCAGCGCTGTGCGCAGGTCAGAGAAGGATGTGCTGTCAGACATGGGCTGTATTCACCAGTGCCCCGGGTGGGCTGGGCTGGGGGGGGTGGGTGGGAAAGATTCGCTTCTCGCAGCCGCTCAAGGTGGGGGTGGCTGATCGGGACGCAACAAGAGTTGCTGACCGTCGAGGCGGGCGTCCCAGCCGTTTTGTTGCAGCGTGGCCACGAGCGCGTCCAATGCTGGCGCATGGGCTTGCCAGCCGCCAAAACGGCCTACGCCATTTTCGTAGTCTATGGTGCTGGGCGGCGTCAGCTCAACCGGCATGGCCCGCGCCAGCGCGCTTAGCAGGGTTTCGAGGTCGTCTGCCGCCAGGTGGCCGCCGGCTTGTTGCAGCCGGGCCAGTTCGCGCTGCATTTGCAGCGGCGCGTCTAGCACCAGCGTGACGTGGGGAAAGCTGTCTTGCAGCGTTTGTTGCAGTGCCTGCTGCTTGGCTTGCAAGCTGGCGCGCTCGGTCCAGGCGGCGGCGTTGAGTCCGACCAGTTGCAGCGCCAGCAGTGTGGCCAGGCCCCAGCGCGCGGGCCGCCAGGCCACTGCGTTGCGCCAGTGCCGCAGGTTTTGGCGCAACCGCTGGCCGCGCCGCGCCGCGGCCGAAAGGCTGAAGTTGAATTGCGCCAGGTTCCAGTCGGACTGGGCGCATTGCAGCAGCCGGGCATGGCGTGTGAGCAGCTCGAAGCGCTGCGGCAGCAGTTGTTCGGCCAGCTCCGCTTGCGCCGGGTCGGCCAGCCAGCGGGCTGGGCCGGGGTCGGCCGCACGCGCTGTGGCCACGCTGGGCGCGCGCAGTGGCGTGCAGCTCACGCCCAGCGGGCTGGCGCTGGCCAGCCAGGCGGTGGCGTCGGCGCTGTGCGCCCAGTGCAGGCTGGGGGGGTCGGCGTCTGGTTTGAGCGGCCAGATCGACGGGACGATGCGTGTGACTGGCCGCCCGGCGGCTTCCAGGGCCTGCAGCCAGCCGCGCAACCAGTCGCTGCGGCAGGCCGCCACCCACACCGGCTGGCCACTTTTGGCGCCCGTTTCGAGTGCAAAGTGCAGTTCGCCGCAGTCTTGCAGCAGGCGGTCTTCGAGCGCGCCTTCGAGCAGTGCGCGCAGCTTGGCCTGGGCCACCTTGGGCAGATGCAGGCGGTGCCAGGACAGTGCACGCGGCGGCAGCACCAGCACCACCTCGTCGTCGCGCGGCAGCAAAGCGGCGGCGCATTGGCCGTGTTCGTGTACCTGCCGGGCGTCGTTCGAGCGCGCCCAGTCGAGCACGGCGCCAGACACGGGTGCGTTGCTCAGGCAGAAGTCAGGTGGGGCGACAATCAGCACGCTTGGGGCTCTTGGGGTGGTGGTGGCGGCAGGCGCCGCTTGGCTGGCATTTTATTGAACCCGCGTGACGCCGCTGCAAACCCGCTGCTGGCTGCCTCGCGCCAGGGTTTGGGCCAGTCACGAACCAGCCAGCCGTTCGCGCCAGAGCACCCGCACTTGCAGGCCGTCGCGCCGCACCAGCGAGCGTTCTTCGATCACCGTATCGTCCAGCCGCAGGCGGCCGCGCACTTCAAAGTACTGGCTGCGTGTGCCGTGCAGTGGGTCGGAAAAGGGCGGCGGCTGGGTGCCCAGCAGCCGGTTGGCGTCGGCCACGCTCAGGAACGGTTCGCGTGCGCGCGCTTGTATCAGGCGCTGCGCCTGCGCCTGCTCCAGGCCAGGTGCGCTGGCCATGAGCGCCGTTGCGCTGGCGGTGTTGAGGTTGAGGCGGGTGGGCTCGGGCAGCAGCGTCACGTGCGCTTGCAGCGCGGCCAGGCTGGTCGCGCTGATGCCCAGCCAGCTCAGGTGCGCCAGTTTTCCGGGCGCCAGGGCATCGGGTCCGGGCACCAGGTCTTGCAGGCCGCGCTGGGTGCTGCGCTGCAGTTCGGCCACTGCGGCGTCGAGTTCGGTCTGCGGCAGATCGAGCTGCTCGTACAGCCGCGTAAAGGCTTGCAGATCGAGGGCGGAAATGGTGACCTTGGCGGCGGCGCCGCTGCCGCTGACGCGCACCAGGTTCAGGAAGTTCAGGCGCGCTTGCTGGTCGCTGATTTCACCCGACAAAAAGGCTTGCAGGGTGTCATCGCTGCGCGCGCTGCGGTCGGCGGCCAGAAAGCTCGACAAGCGGGCTTCTTCCAGCGGCATGGCCCAGGGCTCGCCCAGGTGGTCGGCGTTGCCGCGCTGGTTGCCGCGTGCGTCTTCGATCAGGATCAGGCGCGCCCAGTCGAGCGCGCCGATCAGAACCCAGCCGGCCTGGGCGCGCTGGCGGTCGGCGGCTTCGATTTCGCCCGCGCGCCACTGCTGCCATTGGGCGGCGCTGGCCAAGGTGGCGACCAGCGTGAGCACCAGCATGGCCAGCAGCAGGGCGGCGCCGCGCTGGCGCGTGGAGGGCGTCGTCATGGCGCAGCTCCCAGCGTCGGACGTACCCAGTCGCGCACCAGCGAGCCGCTCAGGCGCTGGCCAGCGGGCAGCTCGAGCAACAGCCGCACGCCGTCGGGCGGCGCGGCCGGTCGCTGGCCAGGGCGGCGGACGTCGGTCGCTGCTGTGCCGGGGTCCAGGCCGACCGCCGACAGCGGGTGGGTCCAACTGTCGCCCCGGTGGTAAAACAACTGCCACTGCAGCAGGCCGATCAGCGCCACGCTGCTGTCGCCACCGCTCGGGGCCGGCACCGCTGCGCCGGCCTGGCTCCAGTGCGCGGCGCGCTGCCAGGCGTGGGCGAGTTGCTCGCGCTGGCGTATCGGCTCGGACTGCCAGCGCACCCATTGGCCAGCGTGGCCGGCCCGCGCGCCGCGCTGGCGCCAGGCGACCACGCGCAGGCCGGGACTGTGCAGGGCGGATTCGCTGCTGTCGCGGCGCGTCAGGCGCAGCAATTGGCCGTCGAAGTCGAGTGCTTGCACCTCGCCGGTTTCAATCAGCGCGTCCAGGTCGGCCGCCCACTGTCCCAGGGCCGCTTGCAGCCGCAGCAGGTCGTTGGCGTGCTGTTCGGTCTGTTGCTGGCTGCGTACCATGCCGTCGATCGAGCGCCAGCTCAGCAAGGCCAGCAGCGACATCAGCACCAGTGCCACCAACAACTCGATCAGTGTGAAGCCCAGGGCGGCTTTGGTGGTGGGGCGCGTTGGCATGGCAATCGAGACGCTTGGCGCTCTCAGTAGCGACCTTGCACGGTCGAGAGGGTTAGCAACACCAGCTCCTGGCCGTCTACCTGGGCCTGCACCCGGGCGTCGATGCGGCGGAAATTCGGGTTCGGCGTGGCTTGCACCGACAGTCTGACGCTGAGCGTGCGCCCGGCCTGCTCGCAGGTGTTGCTGCTGTCGCCCACGCTGGGCAATTGGCGCGCCAGGCGCAGCCGGGTGAGCTCGTTTTCGGCGCAGAGCTGGGCCAGCCACTGCTGGCTCTGGCGCTCGGTGGCGCGGGTGAGCGCGCCCATGGCCTGCAAACCGGTTGCCAGGGTGATGGCCACCACCGCCAGCGCTACCAGTACCTCGATCAGGGTGAAGCCAGACGAGCGGTTCATGGCGCGTCTGTGTTGACGACGGCAAACGGCCCCAGGCCGTCGCTGGCCAGGCGCAGGCGGCGTTCGCCCAGGCGCAGCTCCAGGCTTTGGGCGCCGATCAGCGGCTCGGGCCCGAGCAGCAAGGTCTGGGCGCCGGTGGGCTGGACCACCTCGGCGCGGGTATCGGGGTCGAGCCAGGTGCGCGGCCCGCGCAGCGCGTCTGGCGCTTGCGCACGGGTCGGCAGGCCGACGAATTCAAACCCCTGCGGCAAGGCGCGCCAGATCACCGGGGCGCCGCTGGTGCGTGACTGCGCGCGCGCCGCCTCCAGCAGCGCGCTCAGGCGCAGCGCTTCGCGTTCGAGCCGGGTCGCGCTGGCGTCGCGCAGGCTTAGTGTGGCGCCGGCCGTTGCCAGCGCCACGATGCTCAGTACCAGCAGCAGTTCCAGCAGCGTAAAGCCGTGCGAGCGCCTGGGCATGGAAGACTCACTGCCAACTGCCAATGTCGGCGTCGCGGCCTTCGCCGCCGGGTTGACCGTCGGCGCCGAGCGAAAGCACGTCTACCTCGCCGTGCAGGCCTGGGTTCAGATACTGGTAGGGGCGGCCCCAGGGATCGGTGGGCAGCTTTTCCAGGTAGCGGCGCCAGTTCGGCGGCACCGGGTTGGCCGTTGGCCGGCTGACCAGCGCCGCCAGCCCTTGCTCGGCGCTGGGAAAACGTTGATTGTCCAGCCGGTACAGCTTGAGTGCCTGTTGGATGTTGTTGACGTCGGTGCGGGCGGCGGTGCTGCGCGCGTCGTCGGCGCGGTCGAGCACGTTGGGCACGATCAGCGCGGCCAGCACGCCGATGATGACCAGCACCACCATCAGCTCGATCAGGGTGAAGCCGCGCGCGCGCATGGCGCTGCGGGCGGCTGCCAAGGTGTCAGGGCGGTCTGGGCGGTCGGGGCGTGGCATTGTTTTCTCCGGCGTGCGGCTACGTTGGCGGGTCCGGCAGACCCGGGTGCGGCAGGCCTGATCTTAATCCGCGCCGCTGGCAGCCGTCTCGTGCCTGCTCGGCCCGGCACCGGGCTTGCGCCGGTCCGATGCCGGACAATCTCAGATAATGGGGCGATGAACAAGTCGGCATCTCTGGCGCATGCGGTCGCCCTGGGTAGCGCGCGCGCAGGCTGGACGCCTGCCTTGGCGGCGGCGCTGCTCTGGCTCGGCGCTGGTCTGAGCGCCGGGTACTGGTTGTTGTCGATCTGGGGCCAACCGGCGCTGACGCTGCAGCCGGCGCCCGCACCGGCCGCGCTCAGTGTCGATGTGGCCGAGCTGGCGCGTGTGCTGGGTGTTGCCGCAACGCCTGCGCCGGCCACCGCCGGCGTGCTGGCGCAGGCGGTGGCTGCGCGTTATGTGCTGTTTGGCGTGGTGGCCAGTGGCGGCGACCGGGGTGCAGCGCTGATAGCAGTCGATGCCCAGCCGCCGCGCCCTTACCGCGTGGGTGCCGTGCTCGAAGGCGGTCTGGTGCTGCAGGCGGTGCAGCCGCGCGTGGTGCGGCTGGGCCCAGCACTGAACGGACCCAGCACGGTCGAGCTGCGCCTGCCCGAACTGGCCGCGCCGGAGTGATTCGGCCCTGCGCGGTCTTGAGTTCTGTACGTCTGTACGGACAGAGCCCTTCGACAGGCTTCCTTCGACAGGCTTCCTTCGACAGGCTCAGGACAGGCCCTTCGACAGGCTCAGGGCGAACGGTTGCTACTTCACAGAAATCGGGGTCAGATTCCAATTTCCCCACTTCGGCAGGCTCAGGATAGGCTTGCCGTAGGAAGCCCTTCGACAAGCTCAGGGCGAACGGTTGATGCTTCTTCTGCGACCGGATCAGGACATTCGCTCAGGGTTTGCGCGCCGGGATCATCCGGCCGGGGTCTGCTGCGCCAGCAGCCGCTGCGCCGCTTGCAGCAGCGGCCAAGCCAGCAACGCCCCTTCGCCCTGGCCCAGGTGCAGCTCCAGATCCAGCAGCGGTCGCGCCTGCAGGTGCAGCAGCAGCAGGCGGTGCCCCGGCGCGACCGAGCGCTGGGCAAATACCAGATAGTCGCACACGGCCGGGCACAGGCCGTGTGCGACCAGCGCGGCCGCACCGGCGACAAAACCGTCGACCAGCACCACGCGGCGTTCGGCGCCGGCTTGTAACATGGCGCCGGCCATCATGGCGATTTCGAAGCCACCCATGGCCGCCAGGGCATCGAAGGCTGTGACGGCGTGGTAGTGCCGACGCGCGACTTTGAGCAGTTGCTTGAGCTTGTGTTTGCGCTGCACCTCGGCGGCCAAAGCGTGAGCCGCCGGGGCGTCGGTGCAGTCGTTGCTGGCGTCGGCCAGCGGCACGCCACACAGCCGCGACAGCAGCAAGGCAGCGCACGAGCTGCCGCCGACGCCGATGCTGCCCAGCGCCAGCACCTGGCCCGGCAGGTGGCGCACCACGTCCATGCCGGCATGCAGTGCGGCGACGGCCTGTTGCGGCGACATGGCCGGACTCAGCAGCATGTTGCGGCTGCCGTGGCCGATTTTCCGGCTCAACAGCGACACCTGCGCCAGCGCGTCGTGCGGCCGGCTCAGTTGCGCGGCCAAGCCGGCGTCAACCAGCGTCAGATCAAAGCCGTGCAGGGCGGCCAGTGCATTCACCGCCGCCTGGCCGCGCAGCAGGTGCAGCACGCGCTGCAAGCTGTCGGCTTGCGTAAACGCCGATACGCCTGCATCGGCAATGCCGTGGTCGGCGGCAAACACCAGCAGTTGTGGCGCATCCAGCGCCAGCCGGTCGAAAGCCGGCGGCTTGGTGCTTTGAATCCGCACCAGTTGCAGCAGCAGCGTCTGCAGCCGGCCCAACGCCTGGGTTGGCTGCGTGGGCAGCGCCAGACGTTGCGCCAGCGCTGCACCGAGCCCGGCATCTGTCGTCGGCAGCAGCCTGGGCAGCGTCAAGCCCGCCGGCGGGCGGGCGCTGTCGGCGGGCTTGACGCTGGCCATACCTGGCTGGGCAGACATGATCGGCATCTGGGCTAAGCGATCTTAGCTCTTGAGAAACAGCCGATACACCGGGTTGTCGCTTTCTTCGATGAAAGGATAGCCCAGTGTGCTCAGGAATTCGTCAAATGCCAGACCGTCCTGTGGCGGCACCTGCAGGCCGACCAGAATGCGTCCGTAGTCGGCGCCCTGGTTGCGGTAGTGGAACAGGCTGATGTTCCAGCCCGGGCGCATCAGGCTGAGGAATTTCAGCAACGCGCCCGGGCGTTCGGGAAACACAAAGCGCAGCAGGCGTTCGTCGTGCGCCAGCGGCGAATGCCCGCCCACCAGGTGGCGCAGATGGTCTTGCGCCAGCTCGTCGTGCGTCAGCTCCAGCGTCTGGAAACCGTGCCGGCGCAAGAGGGCGGCCAGTTGGCTGGATTCGCCCTTGCCGTGTGTGCTCAGGCCCATGAATACATGCGCTTGCGTGCTGTCGTGAATGCGGTAGCTGAACTCGGTGACGTTGCGCGGCTCGCCCGGCAGTTGGCCCAGCAGCTCGCAAAAGCGGCGCAGGCTGCCGCGCTGCTCGGGAATCGTGACGGCAAACAAGGCCTCGCGCTCTTCGCCGAGTTCGGCTCGTTCGGCCACGAAGCGCAAGCGGTCGAAGTTCATGTTGGCACCGGACAAGATGGCGGCGTAGGTCTGGCCCTGGGGCTGATGCCGTTCCACGTATTGCTTGATACCCGCCACGGCCAGCGCGCCCGCGGGCTCGACGATGCTGCGCGTGTCGACAAAAATGTCCTTGATCGCCGCGCACACCGCGTCGGTGTCGACCAGCACGAATTCGTCCACCAGTTCGCGCGCGATGCGAAAGGTTTCCTCGCCCACCAGTTTCACCGCCGTGCCGTCGGAGAACAGACCGACTTCGGACAGCGTGACGCGCCGGCCGGCGTCGACCGAGCGCTGCATGGCGTTCGAGTCGTTCATTTGCACCCCGATCACCTTGATCTGTGGGCGCACCGCTTTGATGTAATTGGCCACGCCGGCAATCAGGCCGCCGCCGCCGACGGCGACGAACACCGCGTCCAGACGGTCCGAGCTCAGGCTCTGCACCTGGCGCAGAATTTCCATCGCAATCGTTCCCTGGCCGGCAATCACGTCCGGGTCGTCGAACGGGTGCACAAAGCACAGGTCTTGGCTTTGTTGCAAGGCCACGGCGTGACTGTAGGCGTCGGAGTAGCTGTCGCCGTGCAGCAGCACCGAGGCGCCGAGCGCGCGCACCGCGTCGACCTTGAGCTGCGGCGTGGTGGTCGGCATCACCACCATCGCGCGCGTGCCTAGCTTGCGCGCGCCCAGCGCGACGCCTTGCGCGTGGTTGCCGGCCGAGGCGCAGATCACGCCTTTTTGCAGTTGCGCAGCGCTCAGATGCGCCATTTTGTTGTAGGCCCCGCGCAGCTTGAAGCTGAACACCGGCTGCTGGTCTTCGCGTTTGAGCAGCACCGTGTGGCCCAGCCGCTGGCTCAGGTTTTTGGCCGGCTCCAGCGCCGACTCGATCGCCACGTCATAGACGCGGGCGTTCAGAATTTTTTTCAGGTAGTCGGCTGGACTGAGGGCAGCAGGCGGCGCGGCGCTGCAAAAGGCGGTGTGGGCAGGGCGGTCAGGCATCGTGTTTCCTCGCTGCCGATGATAGCGAGGCGGGTGGCCAAAAAAAAACCCGGCTCGACAGTGCCGAACCGGGTTTGAATCCACCCGTGAGGGCAGAGGAGACAACCTACAATGCGATGGCGCCAGTGTAGCGCCCGCCATGCTGCATTGCAACATAGCGGGCACTTTATTTTGCTTCTTTTTGTGAGCAAAGTTCAAAGATGGCGCCGCTTTGTCATTCTTAGAGCGTCGCTCACACCACTGGATTTAGCATGGAATGCACCGTTTCCTGGACTGGCGCTGCCGGTACCCGCTCGAACATGGGCTTTATGGCTGAGACCGGCAGCGGCCATGTGCTGCACATGGACGGCGCGCCGCACGCCGACAAACCCGACCAAGGGGGTGCCAATCTGGCGCCGCGCCCCATGGAGGCCGTGCTGGCGGGCGCGGGCGCTTGCAGCGCCTACGACGTGGTGCTGGTGCTCAAGCGCGGTCGCCACGATGTGCGCGGCTGCAGCGTCAAGCTCAGCGCCGAACGTGCCGCCACCGACCCGAAAGTCTTCACCCAAATCCATCTGCACTTTCGCGTCAGCGGCCGCGCCATCCCGGCCCAGGCGGTCGAGCGCGCCATTGCCCTGAGCCAAGAAAAATACTGTTCTGCCAGCATCATGCTGGGCAAAACCGCCACCATCAGCACCAGCTTCGAGTTGCACGACGTGGCGGCCTGAGCGGCGCCCGTTCTTGGCCGACGGGGCTTGGCTTGGCCGCAGCTCGCCTATTGTTTTTGCGCGCGGGGCGCGCGTTCCCAGGCTGGCAGTGGTGCGGTGTTTTTTTGCATGGCTCATCCGGGGACAATGACGCTGCGCGCAGGTGTCAGCTCAGGTGATGCTTCTCCAGCAGGGCGCGGCGGGTGTTGGCGTGTTGTAGTTGGTCGAGCCACCAGCGCATGGCTTGGCCGGTCTCGGCTTCTGAGCGCGGGCGGCGCCAGGCGTAGGCCAGGCGGATCGGCGGGTTGTGCCTTTGTACCGCCTTGACCACCAGCCGCCCGGCGCTGATGTAGGGCTGGGCCATGGGAAGTGGCAGGAAGCCGCAGCCCAGGCCGCGCAACTGCGCCTCCAGCTTGTGCTGCATGGTGGGCACGGTGAACACGTCCTGCCCGGGCAGCAGGTTGTGCGTCTGGCCGTTGCCGCGGCGTGAGCTGTCGGCCACGGCCACGGCGCGGTGCTCGCGCAGCTCTTCGTCGCACAGGCTGTGGCTGGCCGCTGCCAGCGGGTGCTGTGGTGCCACGGCGTAGACGAAGCGCAGCTGGCCCAGCGGCTCGGTCTGGATTTCGGCCAGCGAGAGCTCGGCCGCGACACCGAGCGCCAGATCAGCCTGGCCACTTTTCAGCGCTTCGAGCGTGCCGGATAGCGTCTCGGCGCGCAGCTTGAGCCGCGTGGGAGCGCCGGTGGCGTAAAAGGCCTCGCACAGCTCGAACAGGGTGGAACGGGCAATGGTGGCGTCGGCCGCGATGCTGAGCTGCGGCTCCCAGCCGGTGGCCACGCGCTTGACGCGCTGGGCCACGGCATCGATCTCGTCCAGCAGGTATTGGCCAGCACGCAGCAGCTCGGCGCCGGCGGGTGTGAGCTGGGCACGGCGCGCGCTGCGGTCGAACAGCAGCACATCGAGCGCGTCCTCGATCTGGCGCACGCGGTAGGTCAGCGCACTGGGCACCAGGCCCAGCTCGCGCGCCGCTGCGGCCATGCTGCCTTGGCGCGCCACAGCTTCGATCAGGCCCAGATTTTCGGGCGAGAGGGCGGCGCGCTGGTTGGGGATGGCCATGTGGGATGTCACTCTAAGTTTGATTCGTCAGGCATTCATCAATTCAATTGAATTGAATGATGCCATCAAATGGCTGGTGCCTGCCTGGGTCCCGCACGGGCCACAATGCAGGGCAGGCCAGCGACGTGTGCTGACCCTTACGGGGACCGACCATGATGCAGATTCGACGCTCCCAGGAACGCGGTTACGCCGACCACGGCTGGATCAAGAGCTGGCACTCGTTTTCATTCGCGGGCTACTTCGACCCGGCCTGGATGGGCTGGGGCAATCTGCGTGTGATCAACGAGGACCGCATCGCGCCTGGCGCCGGCTTTGGCACGCACGGTCACCGCGACATGGAAATCATCAGCTATGTGTTGCAGGGCAACCTGGCGCACAAGGACAGCATGGGCAACGTGAAAGGCATTCCGCCCGGTGACGTGCAGCGCATGAGCGCGGGCACAGGCGTGACGCACAGCGAGTTCAACCATGCGCCAGACCAGACCACGCACTTCCTGCAGATATGGATCGAGCCCAAGCTGAAGGGCACCGAGCCCGGCTACGAACAGAGAACATTTGCCGCAGCCGACAAGCGCGGTCGGCTCAAGCTGGTGGCCGCGCCCGATGGCGCGCAAGGCTCGGTGAGCCTGCACGCCGACGCGGCGCTGTATGCTGGTCTGCTGGACGACAGCGAAACCGCCGAGCTGGCATTGGACCCCGCGCGCAAGGCCTACGTGCACCTGGTGCGCGGCACGCTGGACGTGAACGGCCAGGCCTTGCACGCCGGCGATGCCGCCTTGCTCGAGGGTGAGGCGCTGCTTCAGTTGCGCCACGGCGAAGACGCCGAGGTGCTGGTTTTCGATCTCGCTGCCTGAGCATTTTTTCTATCGCGCTTCGGCGTTTTACAACAGGAGTTTTTCATGGTCAAAGTAGTTGTGGTGTATCACTCGGGTTACGGTCACACCCAGCGCATGGCGCAATCGGTGGCCGATGGCGCGGGCGCGGAGTTGCTGGCGATCGACGCCGATGGCAACCTGCCCGCTGGCGGCTGGGAGGCGCTGGCCGCGGCCGACGCCATCGTCATGGGCTCGCCCACCTACATGGGCAGCGTGAGCTGGCAGTTCAAGAAGTTTGCCGATGCCAGCAGCAAGCCCTGGTTCAGTCAGCAATGGAAAGACAAGCTGTTCGCCGGCTTCACCAACAGCGCCACCATGAACGGCGACAAACTGTCCACGCTGCATTACCTGTTCACCCTGGCCATGCAGCACAGTGGCGTGTGGGTTGGCAGCGGCACGATGCCCAGCAACAGCAAGGCCGCGCAGCGCAACGACATCAATTACCTGGGCTCGTTCAGCGGCGCCATGGCCCAGAGCCCGTCAGACGCCGGCGCCAACGAAATGTTGCCGGGCGACTTGGAGACCGCGCGTTTGTTTGGTGAGCGCGTGGCGGTTGTCGCGGCACGGTTTAGTCGCTGAGGCTGCGCTTGCCCGTTCCTTGCTGAAATCGGCCCGAAGGGGCCATCCTCCGTGCTTGTCAAGCCCCGCTGAAGGCGCTGATTAACGTGAAAGTCGGGCCGCGACTCACTTCGCTCCCCTGTCCCGCGTGCGGGAGAGGGGTTGGGGGTGAGGGAGAACGGGCAGGACTTTCATTTTTTAGGGCGCCTTTCAAAGTCATGCCCGTTTGGTTGTGAGAGAACGACCCAAGACGCGGCGCCGGCGCCGGCGCCGCACTGGCGCTGGCGCCGCGCGCAAACGTGACCACGTGCTCGACTTCGACACGTATGCCTATCCACTCGCCCAGCTCGTGGTTGTGGTGCGAGGGCACGTGCGCGACCAGCGTTTCGCCGCTGCCCAGGCGCAGGGTGTAGAGGAATTCGGCGCCGCGAAACGCCTTGCGCACAATCTGTGCCTGCACGGGCGCCGAGTCGTCGTGCACGATGTCGTCGGCGCGCAGCAGCACGTCGCACAGACCGTCTGCGTAGGCGCTGGGCAGCGGGCATTCGTCAATGTCTTGCAGCGCGCCGAGCGGGGTCTGCACCACCACCTTTTGTTCTTGCTGTTGCAACTGCGCCGGCAGGAAGACGCTGTGGCCGATGAATTCGGCCACGAAGCGCGTGGCCGGGCGGTGGTAGAGCGCGTACGCCTCGTCCCATTGGTGCAACTGGCCCTCGTGCATGACGCCGATCAGGTCGCCGACGGCAAAGGCTTCCAGTTGGTCGTGCGTGACGAACAGCGCGGTGGCACCGGCGCTTTTTAAAATGGCGCGCACCTCGTGCGCCAGCCGCTCGCGCAGTTCGACGTCGAGGTTGGAAAACGGTTCATCCAGCAGCAGCAGGCGCGGCTTGGGCGCGAGCGCGCGCGCCAGCGCCACGCGCTGTTGCTGTCCGCCCGAGAGTTCGTGCGCGTAGCGCGTCTGCATGTCTTCGAGCCCGACCAGCGCCAACACCTCGGCCACGCGCGCGGCGCGTGCGGCGCGCGGCAGCCGGGCCAGGCCAAACGCCACGTTGCGCCCTACGTCCAGGTGCGGGAACAAGGCATAGTCTTGGAACACCATGCCGATGCGGCGCTGCTCGGGCGGTATGTGGTGCTGGCTGTCGCCGACGGTCTCGCCGTCGAGCTTGATGCTGCCGGCGCTGGCGCGCTCGAGCCCGGCGACGGCGCGCAGCAGCGTGGTCTTGCCGCAGCCCGAAGGCCCGATCAGCACGCCGATTTGCCCTGCGCTCAGGCCCAGGCTGACGCCGTTGACCGCCGCCTGCGTCTGGCCGGGGTAGCGCACGCTGAGTTGGGACAGGTTCAGGAACATGGTGCGTGATTGTAGATGACTACAATTCTCATTCGTGACGCCGTCGGGGCGCTCTTGTCTGCTCCACTTCCCATCGCTTTGCCCATGCTGCGCCGCTTATTCTTGGCCCTTTTTATTCTGCTGGTACTGGCGCTGACGCTGCCGCTGCTGGCGCTGGGGGCCTCCTGGTTGCAGTTCGACGCCGCCGCGCGCGACGTGCTGCTGCACATGGCGCAAACCGTGTTGCCAGGCTACGTGCTGACCACCTTCTTGCTCTGCCTGGCGGTGGCGCTGGGGGTGGCGCTGGTCGGCATAGTGACCGCCAGCGCGGTCACGCTGTTCGACTTTCCTGGCCGGCGCGTATTTGAGTGGGCGCTGCTGCTGCCGCTGGCGATGCCGGCTTACGTGGTGGCCTTTGCCTACACTGATTTTTTGCAGTTCGGTGGCCCGCTGCAGGTCTGGCTGCGCGAGACCTTCGAGCTGCGCGGCCGCTTGTTGCCCGAAATCCGCAGCACACCCGGGGCGGCCTGGGTGTTCATCTTCACCCTCTACCCCTACGTTTATCTGTTGGCGCGCACCGCATTGGCCGAGCGCGGCGCGCAACTGATGGAGGCGGCGCGGTTGCTGGGTGCGCCGCTGCGGCGGCGCATCGTCGAAGTGGCGCTGCCGCTGGCGCGCCCGGCGGTGGCCGCCGGCGTGGCGCTGGCCTTGATGGAAACCTTGGCCGACTACGGTGTCTCGAGTTACTTCGGCATCCACACCTTCAGCACCGGCATCCTCAAGGCCTGGCTGGTGATGGACATGCCCACCGCCGCCGCCCAGCTCTCCACCATGCTGCTGGTCACGGTGGCCTTGCTGCTGTGGCTGGAGCAGCGCGCCCAGGCGCGCATGCGCTTTGCCGCCGCGCGCGGCCTGCACGGCGGCAGCGCCGATGCGCAGCCGGTGCGATTGCGCGGCCGGCGTGCCGCGCTGGCGGTGCTGGTGTGCGGCTTGCCGATTCTGTTCGGTTTCGTGCTGCCGGTGTTGTTCATGCTGCGCCCGCTGATTGGCGGCTGGGATGTCTTGCCCTGGGACCGGTTTTTGCTCTGGTCGCGCAACAGCTTCTGGCTGGCTGGCCTGAGCGCCGTGCTGGCCACCGCGCTGGCGCTGCTGCTGTCGTTTGCGCTGCGGGTGCGACCGGGCGGCGTCACCCGCAGCGCGGTGCAAATCACCAGTCTGGGCTACGCGGTGCCGGGGGCGGTGATCGTGGTCGGCATTTTGCTGCCGGTCGGCTGGGTGCAGCAACTGCACCCGCAAAGCGCGGTCGGTTATTGGATCACGGCCAGCGCGCTCGGCATTATCTGGGCCTACCTGGTGCGCTTCACGGCGGTCGCTTTGCAGTCAGTGCAAAGCGGTTATGCGCGCATTGCGCCCAGCCTGGACGAATCGGCCCGCATGTTGGGCAGCACCGGCCTGGCGCTGGCCTGGCGCGTGCATTGGCCGCTGTTGCTGCGCTCGAGCGCCGCCGCCGCGCTGCTGGTGTTTGTCGACGTGCTCAAAGAGCTGCCCGTCACCCTGGTGCTGCGCCCTTTCAACAGCGACACGCTGGCGGTGGTGACGTTTCAGCTCGCGCGCGACGAGCGTCTGGGCGAGGCCGCACTGCCCGCGCTGACGCTGGTTTTGGTCGGCCTGCTGCCGGTGATTTTGCTCAGCCGCACGCTGCGCCAGCGCTGAGAGGCTGAGCGCACAAACCCGTCCGCGTCTTTGACAAGCGGCGCTTGCCGCACCGCACAAATTCCCTAGAATCGCACGACCGTTCGTTTTTGTTTTTCCCCGCACCCCACAGAGGAGATTCCATGACCGCTGGGTACCAGGTTCACGGCGATGTGGCCGTCATCACGCTGAACAACCCGCCGGTCAATGGCCTGGGCTTGTCCACCCGCCAGGCCATCGTCCAGAGGCTGGAGCAGGCCGAGAACGATGCGGCGGTCAAGGCCATCGTGTTGACCGGCGCTGGCAAGGCGTTTTCGGGCGGCGCCGACATCCGCGAGTTCGGTTCACCCAAAGCCATTCAAGAGCCCCACCTGCTGTCGGTCATCAGCCGCGTGGAGAACAGCAGCAAGCCGGTGATCGCGGCGCTGCACAGCGTGTGCATGGGCGGCGGCCTGGAGCTGGCGCTGGGCGCGCATTACCGCATCGCCGCGCCGGGCTGCAGCGTGGCACTGCCTGAAGTGAAGCTGGGTCTGATCCCCGGCGCTGGCGGCACGCAGCGCCTGCCGCGCGTGCTGGGCGTGGAAGCCGCGCTGAACATGATCGTCAGCGGCGAACCGGTCAAGAGCGAGTTGCTGGCGCAGCTACCGGGCCAGAAGCTGTTCGACAGGCTGGCCGGATCAATCGAAACGCTGGCCGAAGAAGCCCTGGCCTTCGCCCGCGAGATGGCCGCCCAACACGCGGACGGCTCCGCCTTCCCGCTGGTGCGCAACCTGCCGTGCAAGCACAAGGACGGCGACGCCTACTTCCAGTTCGCCCGCAACATGGTCAAAGGCATGGCCAAGAACTTCCCGGCGCCGCCCAAGTGCGTGGACGCGGTGGAAGCCGCGACCCAGAAGAAATTTGCTGACGGCATGGCCTTCGAACGCGAGATTTTCATTAACCTGATGTGGACGCCGCAGAGCAAGTCGCTGCGCCACCTGTTCACCGCCGAGCGTGCCGCCAGCAAAATCCCCGACGTGCCCGAAGGCACGCCCAAACGCGCCATCGAATCGGTGGCCGTGATCGGCGCCGGCACCATGGGCGGCGGCATTGCCATGAACTTCCTCAACGCCGGCATCCCGGTGAAGATGCTGGAGATGAAGCAGGAAGCGCTGGAGCGCGGCGTGGCCACCATCCGCAAGAACTACGAAGCCCAGGTCAAGAAGGGCAAGCTCAAAGCAGACAAGTACGAGCAGCGCATGGGCCTGCTGTCCACCACGCTGAGCTACGACGAGATCGGCTCGGCCGACCTGGTGATCGAAGCCGTGTTCGAAGAGATCGGCGTCAAGCAAGCGGTGTTCAAGGAACTCGACCGCGTGATGAAGCCCGGTGCCATCCTGGCATCCAACACCTCGACGCTGGACGTGAACAGAATTGCGAACTTCACCCAGCGCCCGCAGGACGTGGTGGGCCTGCACTTCTTCAGCCCGGCCAACGTGATGAAACTGCTGGAAGTGGTGCGCGGTGACGCCACCGCCCAGGACGTGCTGGCCACGGTGATGGCGGTGGCCAAAAAGATCGGGAAGACGGCGGTGGTGTCTGGCGTGTGCGACGGCTTCATTGGCAACCGCATGATCGAGCAGTACGGCCGCCAGGCTGGCTTTTTGCTCGACGAAGGCTGCACGCCCGAGCAGGTGGACAAGGCGATGGAGACGTTCGGCATGGCCATGGGGCCGTTCCGCATGGGCGACCTGGCCGGCAACGACATCGGCTGGGCGATCCGCAAGCGCCGCTACCAGGAAAAGCCGGACATGAAGTACAGCAAGACCGCCGACCTGCTGTGCGAGCAGGGCCGCTTCGGCCAGAAGACCGGCGCCGGCTGGTACGACTACCTGCCGGGCAAGCGCGACGCCATCCCGAACGCGGAAGTGGTGCAGATGATTGAAGACCACCGCGCCGCTGCCGGCATCACGCCGCGCAAGATTTCGGACGAAGAAATCGTGCAGCGCCTGGTGTTCTCGCTGGTCAACGAGGCCGCGCGCATTCTGGAAGAGGGCATCGCCAACAAGGCCAGCGACATCGACGTGGTCTACATCTTCGGTTACGGCTTCCCGGTGCACCGCGGCGGCCCGCTGAACTACGCCAACGAAGTGGGCCTGTTCAACGTGGTGCAGGCCATGAAGCGCTTCGCGAAGAACCCGCTGGACGATGCGAAGTTCTGGGAGCCGGCGCCTTTGCTGGCCAAGCTGGCCGCCGCCGGTGAAACCTTCTAAAGCCACAAGGACACCCTCATGACCAAGGCCGTCATCGTCTCCACCGCCCGCACGCCCCTGGCCAAGAGCTGGAAGGGCGCTTTCAACATGACCCACGGCGCCACGCTCGGCGGCCACGCCGTGCAGCACGCTGTTGCGCGCGCCGGTATCGAAGCCGCAGCAGTCGAAGACGTGATCATGGGCTGCGCCAACCCCGAGGGCGCGACCGGTGCCAACATCGCGCGCCAGATCGCGCTCAAGGCCGGCCTGCCCATCACGGTCTCGGGCATGACCGTCAACCGTTTCTGTTCCTCGGGCCTGCAGACCATTGCCTTGGCCGCGCAACGCATCATCGCGGGCGAGGGCTCGGTGTACGTGGCCGGTGGCGTGGAAAGCATCTCCTGCGTGCAGCAGGAAATGAATGTGCACATGCTCAAGGACCTGGCGCTGGAGAAGATCAAGCCCGAGATTTACTGGAACATGCTGCAGACCGCCGAACAGGTGGCCAAGCGCTACAACATCAGCCGCGACGCCATGGACGAGTACGGCGCGGCCAGCCAGCAGCGTGCCACGGCCGCGCTGCAAGCCGGGTTGTTCAAGGCCGAGATCGCGCCCATCACCGTCACCGCCGGTGTCGTCGACTTGGGTCTGGGCCTGATGACCCAACAGGTCACGGTCGAAAACGACGAAGGCATCCGCGCCGGCACCACATTTGAAGGTATCCACGGCCTGCGCTCGGCGCTGCCGGGCGGACTCATTTCTGCCGGTAACGCCAGCCAGTTTTCAGACGGCGCAGGTGCCTGCGTGCTGATGGACGAAACCCTGGCGCAGAAGCGTGGCCTGCAGCCGCTCGGCCGTTTCCTGGGCTTTGCCGTCGCCGGTTGTGAGCCGGATGAGATGGGCATCGGCCCGGTGTTCGCCATCCCCAAGGTGCTCGCGCGCCTGGGTCTGAAGGTGAGCGACATCGACCTGTGGGAACTCAACGAGGCCTTCGCGGTGCAGGTGCTGTACTGCCGCGACAAGCTGGGCATTCCGCCCGAGCGGCTGAACGTCAACGGCGGCGCGATTGCGGTGGGCCACCCCTACGGCGTGTCGGGCCAGCGCCTGACCGGCCACGCGCTGATCGAAGGCCAGCGCCGTGGCGCCAAGCGGGTGTGCGTGACCATGTGCATTGGCGGCGGCATGGGCGCGGCGGGTGTGTTCGAGGTCTTGTCGAAGACCTGAAGGGCATCACCGTGCTGTACGCATCGGATGCGGGCAAACACATCACGGGGCAGTGGCTGGCGGTGGATGGTGGCGTGAGCGCGATCACTGGCGGCTGAACGAGTCCTTTTCGTTGAGCGCATTCCACCCCGTTCGGGCTGAGCTTGTCGAAGCCCTCGTACACGAACACCTCGCAAGTCCTTCGACAGGCTCAGGACGAACGGATATTTTGACAGGCCCCATGGAGTTTTCTGTCCACATCCCTTTCGTCGAGCTGCTCGGCTTTAAACTGCAAAAGTTCGAAGGCGGCGAGGCAGAGATCGCCTTCGCGCCCAGGCGCGAACACGAGAACTCGTTCAACGTGGTGCACGGTGGCGCCAGCATGACGCTGCTCGATGTGGTGATGGCGCACGCGGCGCGTTCGGTGGAACCGGCCATGGGCTGCGTCACCATCGAGATGAAGACCAGCTTCATGCGCGCCGCCCAAGGGCCGCTGCAGGCGAAGGGAAAACTGCTGCACCGCAGCGCCACCATGGCCTTCACCGAAGGCAGCATCTTCGATGCCACGGGCAAGCTTTGCGCCCACGCCACCGGCACCTTCAAGTTCGTGCCACGCCTGCCGGTGGGCACGTTCACCAACGCGCTCAATACCTTGAAGACCGACTGAGCTGTCGGTCGCCCTCAACCCGCAGACACAGCATGCCCGCGAATCAACAGATCATTCTCGACAACCGCCCGCAGGGCGTTGCCACCGTCGGCAACTTCAAGCTGATCACCACCGACACCCCGGCCCTGGCCGATGGCCAGGTGCTTGTGAAGCACCACTACCTGAGCCTGGATCCGTACATGCGTGGCCGCATGAACGACAGCAAGAGCTACGCGGCGGCGCAACCGCTGGGCGAGGTCATGATCGGCGGCACCGTGGGCGAGGTGGTCGAATCGAAACACCCCAGATTCAAGGTCGGCGACCCGGTGGTGGGCATGGGCGGCTGGCAGCAGTACAGCGTGGTGGACGCGACACAGCCCGCCGCGCTGCGCAAGGTGGACACCACCCACGTGCCGCTGTCCTATTACCTGGGCGCGGTCGGCATGCCGGGCGTGACCGCCTGGTACGGTCTGGTGAAAATCATCAACCCCAAGGCGGGCGAGACGGTGGTCGTCAGCGCCGCCACCGGGGCCGTGGGCAGTGCCTTCGGTGCCCTGGCCAAAGCGCGCGGCTGCCGCGTGGTGGGCATCGCGGGCGGACCGGCGAAATGCACCTATGCGGTGGACGAACTGGGCTTTGACGCCTGCATCGACCACAGGCAACACCCAGACATGTATTCGCTGGCCAAGGCACTGAAACAGGCATGCCCGAACGGCATCGACGGTCACTTCGAGAACGTGGGCGGCATGATCCTGGACGCCGTGCTGCTGCGCATGAACGCCTTCGGCCGCATCGCGGTCTGCGGCATGATCGCGGGCTACGACGGCGCGCCGCTGCCGCTGGCCAACCCGGCGCTGATTCTGATGAACCGGCTGAAGATCGAAGGCTTCATCGTCAGCGAACACATGGAAGTCTGGCCCGAAGCGCTGGCCGAGCTGGGCCTGCTGGTGGCCACTGGCAAGCTGCGCCCGCGCGAGACCGTGGCGCAGGGCCTGGAGAACGCGCCCGAGGCTTTTCTGGGTTTGCTCAAAGGCAAAAATGTCGGTAAACAGCTGGTGAGGATGTGACCCACCCGAGCCGCCTGCGACGTCACCCTTCAGGGGAGCCGCGGGACTGCCACCGTTAGCGGCGCACGCGGGTCATTACAAATTTGGCCCCAGCCAGCGTTGCAGTTCGATGGCTTGCAAGCCGCTGCGTCGCGCCAAATCCTGCACCTGGTCGGCGCCGATCTTGCCGACGTTGAAATACCGACTGTGCGGGTGGCTGAGGTAAAAGCCGCTGACGCTTGCGGCCGGTCGCATGGCCAGGCTTTCGGTCAGGCGCATGCCAATGTCCTCGCAGCGCAGCAGCTCGAACACAGCGCGCTTGACCGAATGATCCGGGCAGGCCGGGTAGCCCGGCGCGGGGCGGATGCCTTGGTATTTTTCATCGATCAGGTCTTGCGTGCTGGCTGATTCAGCGCCCGCGTAGCCCCATAGGTCGGTGCGCACGCGCTGGTGCAGGCACTCGGCAAAGGCCTCGGCCAGACGGTCGGCCAGCGCCTTGAACAAAATGGCCGAGTAGTCGTCATGTGCGTCCAGGAACTGTTGTTCTTTCTTTTCGGCACCCAGGCCGGCGGTGACGGCAAACAGGCCGACATAGTCGTCTGCCACCCCCTTGGGGGCGACAAAATCGGCCAGGCACAGGCTGGGGCGCAGCACGCCGTCCATTTCCTGTTTTTCGGTCTGCTGGCGCAGACCGTGCCAGGTGAGCGCGACCTGGCTGCGGCTCTCGTCGGTGTAGAGCTCTATGTCGTCGTCGTTGACCGCATTCGCCGGGTACAGACCGATCACGCCATTGGCGCTCAACCAGCGGCCTTCGATGATCTTCTTCAGCATGGCCTGCGCGTCGGCAAACACGCGCTTAGCCTGCTCGCCCACCACCTCGTCGGTGAGGATGGCGGGGTACGGCCCGGCCAGGTCCCAGGTCTGGAAGAACGGCGCCCAGTCGATGTACTTGGCGATCTCGGCCAGGTCGAAGTTCTTGAAGGGGCGCTTGCCGATGAACTTGGGTTTCGCGGGTTGGAAGCCCGCCCAGTCCATGGGCGTTTTGTTGGCACGCGCCTTGTCCAGCGGCCACAGCGGCACCTGCTTCTTGTTCGCGTGCTGCGTGCGCACCTTGTCATAGTCGGCGTTCAGTTCGGCGATGTACTTCGCCGCCTGCTCGCCCAGCAGGCCCTGCGCCACGCTCACACTGCGCGAAGCATCCGGCACATAGACCACCGGGCCGCTGTAGTGCGGCGCGATCTTCACAGCGGTGTGCACGCGGCTGCAGGTGGCGCCGCCGATCAGCAGCGGAATCTGCCGCTCGCGAAAGTGCGCGTCCTTCTCCATTTCGCTGGCCACGACCTGCATTTCTTCCAGGCTGGGCGTGATCAGGCCCGACAGGCCCACGATGTCGGCACCCTCTTCCTTGGCCTTGGCCAGCACCTCGTGGCAGGGCACCATCACCCCCATGTTGACCACCTCGAAGTTGTTGCACTGGAGCACCACGGTGACGATGTTCTTGCCGATGTCGTGCACGTCGCCCTTGACGGTGGCGATGACGATCTTGCCCTTGGTTTTCACGTCCTGCCCGGCAGCGGCCTGGGCCAGCTTTTCGGCCTCGATGTAGGGCAGCAGGTGGGCCACGGCCTGCTTCATCACGCGCGCGCTCTTGACCACCTGCGGCAGGAACATCTTGCCCTGGCCGAACAGGTCGCCGACGACGTTCATGCCGTCCATCAGCGGGCCTTCGATCACGTGCAGCGGGCGTCCGCCATCGGCCTCGATCTCGCGCCACATCTCTTCGGTGTCTTCGCTGATGTGCTCGTTCATGCCACGCACCAGCGCGTGCGTGAGGCGCGCGCGGATCGGCAGGCCGCGCCATTCGTTCTTCTTGCTCTCGTCCTTGGCCGAGCCCTTGGCGTTTTCGGCCACTTCAACCAGTCGCTCGCCCGCGTCGGGTCGGCGGTTCAGCACCACGTCTTCCACCCGCTCGCGCAGCTCGGGTTCGAGCTCGTCGTACACACCCACCATGCCGGCGTTGACGATGCCCATGTCCATGCCGGCCTGGATGGCGTGGTACAGGAACACGGTGTGGATCGCTTCGCGCACCGGGTCGTTGCCCCGGAAGCTGAACGACACGTTGGACACGCCGCCGCTGACCTTGGCGCCCGGCAGGTTCGTCTTGATCCAGCGCGTGGCGTTGATGAAATCGACCGCGTAGTTGTTGTGTTCCTCGATGCCGGTGGCGATGGCAAAAATGTTGGGGTCGAAGATGATGTCTTCCGGCGGGAAACCCACCCCACCTTGGTCAACATCCGCCACCAGCACGCGGTAGGCGCGCTCGCAGATCTCGATCTTGCGCTCGTAAGTGTCGGCCTGGCCTTTTTCGTCAAAGGCCATCACCACCGCGGCAGCGCCGTAGCGCTTGACCAGCCGCGCCTGGCGCTTGA
Source organism: Hydrogenophaga sp. (assembly GCF_014773545.1). GTDB lineage: Bacteria > Pseudomonadota > Gammaproteobacteria > Burkholderiales > Burkholderiaceae_C > Hydrogenophaga. Next base: position 58,549 of record NZ_SDDV01000002.1, read on the forward strand.
ACTCGGCCAGGCCCTCTTTCATGCTGATCGAGTTGACGACGCCCTTGCCCTGCACGCAGCGCAGGCCGGCCTCGATCACCTCCCACTTGGAGCTGTCCACCATCACCGGCACGCGCGCGATGTCGGGCTCGCCGGCGATCAGGTTGAGGAACTTCACCATCGCGGCCTGGCTATCGAGCATGGCCTCGTCCATGTTGATGTCGATCACCTGTGCGCCGTTTTCCACCTGCTGGCGCGCCACCGCCAGCGCCTGCTCGTACTCGCCGTTCAGGATCATGCGGGCGAAAGCCTTGGAGCCGGTGACGTTGGTGCGCTCGCCAATGTTCACAAACGAAGCGGTTCGGGACTGACCTTCAGATCCGTCCCCATCTGAACAGACGGCGCCGATGCGCAGCAGCTCCAGGCCGCAGAGCAGCATGGGTGGTACGGCAGGTGACGAAGCGGGAGAAACGGCGGGATTGGACGCAGCGGACATGGGCTCACCAGGGGTTCAGGCTGAAACTGGTGAGCGCCGTTGGAGCCGGGCAAGCGGCAGGCACCTTATTGTCCGGTTGACTCAAGCCTGACGCCGACACGGGGGCCGGCGCTGCAGCGCTCCTTGAGAGGGTGGCATTTTAGTGGTTGCAGCGCTATGCAGTCCACACGCGCACCGGACGCGCCAAAGCGCTTGCACGCACGCGCAACTGGCCGCAGGCGCCGTCCACATCCTGCCCGGCGGACTGGCGCAGCTTGGTCAGAATGCCGCGCCGGTGCAGGCGGCGCGCCATGTCGGCGGCTTTTTCCCCACTCGGACGCGCAAACGGCAAGCCGGATACCGCGTTGTACGCAATCAGGTTCAAAACGGCGTGCTGGCCGCTTAGCAAGCGCACGATGCCTTCGATCTCGTCGTCGCCGTCATTGACGCCATCGAGCAGCGTCCACTGGTACTGAATCGGGTAGCCGGTGGCGCGGGCGTAGCGCTCGCCGGCCTGCACCAGCTCCTGCGGCGTCAGATGCGGCGCGCGCGGCAGCAGTTGGGCGCGCAGGTCGGCCTTGCTGGTGTGCAGCGACAGCGCCAGCGCGGGCTTGACCGGCCCCAGCGGCAACAGCTCGAATACGCGCCGGTCGCCCACAGTAGAAAAAACCAGGTTTTTGTGGCCGATGTTGCCCACCGTTCCCAGCAGCGCGATTGCTTGCAGCACGTTGTCCAGGTTGTGCGCGGGCTCGCCCATGCCCATGAACACCACTTTTTTCACCGGCCGCAGGGTGCGGGCCAGCACCACCTGCGCCACGATCTCGGCGCTGCCCAACTGGCGGATCAAGCCGCTGGTGCCGGTCATACAAAAGCGGCAGCCGACAGCACAGCCGACCTGGGTCGAGACGCACAAACCCTCGCGTGGCAGCAGCACGGCCTCGACCATTTGCCCGTCGGCCAGCCGCAGCAGCAGACGGGACGAACCGTCTGCGCCTGGGTGCTCCGATTCGAGCTGCGCCAGCGCAGCCAGCTCGGCCGCTATGGCCGGCAGCTCGGCGCGCAGGGCGGCGGGCAGAAAATGCTCGATCTTGCGCCGGCCCGCCGTCTGTGGCAACGCCAGGCTCCAGTGGCGCAACACGCGCTGCTCGTGTTTGGGGCGGGCGCCGAGCGCCTGCAGGCGCTCGCGCAGTTGTGCAATGCGCATGGACAGGATTGTCCCTTACGGCGCAGCGTCGCGGCAACAGGTGGACAATGAGGACTCGAAATGCAGCACACGAAGGAATCCGGGCATGAAATCCACCTTTCACATTCAGCGCAACACCCAGACCCATTGGGTGGGTGACGGGTTTCCGGTGCGAACGCTGTTTTCTTACCAGGACGATCCCGCTTTGTTTTCGCCCTTTTTGATGCTTGAGCACGCAGGCCCCACCGCCTTTGAGCCGACAGCCGAGCGGCGTGGCGTAGGCGCGCACCCGCACCGTGGTTTCGAAACCGTCACCATCGTCCTCGACGGCGAGGTGTCGCACCGCGACTCGACCGGCGCGCTCGGCAGCGTCGGCCCGGGTGACGTGCAGTGGATGACCGCCGGCGCTGGCATCGTGCACGAGGAGTTTCACAGTGAAGCCTTTGCCCGCAGCGGAGGGCCGTTTCATATGGTGCAGCTCTGGGTCAATTTGCCGGCGCGCGACAAAATGACAGCGCCCGGCTACCAGAGCATAGGCGTGGCGCAGATACCCACCGTGCCCTTGCCCGACGGCGCCGGCACGCTGCGTCTGATCGCCGGCTCATGGCTGGGCGCCCAAGGCCCGGCCAGGACTTTCACGCCGATACAGGTGGGGGATGTGCGCCTGCAAGCCGGGCACTCGGTGACGCTGCCCGTCCTTGACGGCCATACCGCGCTGGCCTTGGTGCTGCAGGGGCGGGTGAAAACGGCGGACGGCGCGCAGGCCGACGCGAGCGAACTGATTGGCTGGCGCCGTGAGGGCGCCGGCGTCATGCTCGGAGCCGTCACCGACGCCCGCGTGCTCTGGCTGGCTGGCGAACCGATAGACGAGCCGGTGCTGGGCCACGGCCCCTTCGTGATGAACAGCCAGGCGCAGATTCGCCAGGCGCTGGCCGATTACCAGAGCGGGCGCATGGGCCGGCTGGACTGAGAGGCCAAGACCCACGGCGTGCGGGTGGGCCTCGGGCACGCGAGGATTACTCCAGCGGCGGCGCTCGACCGGGGTCGGGCGCCGCCGCTGCGACTGTGTTTTCCATGCGCGTGGCCAGCCAGACCAGCAGCAGTACCGGCAGGCCCAGGCAGGCGGTCATGATGAAAAAAGTCTGGTAGTCAAAAGCGTCGACGAAGGCCCCGGAAAAACCAGCCAGCCACTTGGGCGCCAGCAACATCATGGAGCTGAACAGCGCGTACTGGGTGGCCGAATAACGCACATTGGTCAGGCTCGACAAGTAAGCAATGAAGGCGGCCGAGGCCAGACCCGAACTCAGGTTGTCGGCCGAAATGACGGCAATCAGCGCCGTCAGGTCGTGGCCGTGACCGGCCAGCCAAGCGAACAGCAGGTTGGTCAAGGCCGACAAAAAGGCGCCCAGCATAAGCACCCGCATCACGCCCAGGCGCATCGCCAGCGCGCCGCCTATGAAGGCCCCGAGCAGCGTCATGATGAGGCCGTAGACCTTGCTGACCGCGGCCACCTCGTCCTTGGTGTAGCCCATGTCGACGTAAAACGGGTTGGCCATCACGCCCATGACGATGTCGCTGATGCGGTAGACGCCGATCAGCGCCAGGATCAGCAGCGCATGTTTGCCGTAGCGGTGCAAAAAGTCGACAAAGGGTTCGATCAGCGCGCTGCGCAGCCAACTGCCGGCATTTCTTGCCACCGGCAGCAGCACCGCCAGCGGCTCGCGCGTGAACAACACGGTGCACACGCCCACCAGCATGGATGCCGCCATCACCAAGTAGGCGGTGCTCCAGGCGGCCTGCTGGTAGAGCACGCCGGGAGCGGCGTCCACGCCAGCGACGGCGGGCGCCACCTCGGCGCGGGCGGCAATCCATAGCACGCCGGCGCCGGCCCAGATCATGGCCAGCCGGTAGCCGCTTTGGTAGGTGGCGGCCAGCGCGCCCTGGCGCGTCGTATCGGCCGACTCGATGCGGTAGGCGTCGAGCGCAATGTCTTGCGTGGCCGAGGCAAAGGCCACCAGCAGCGCAAACCAGACCACGGCGGTCAATTGGGTGCGCGGGTCGGCCAGCGCCATGCCGATCAGGCCGGCGATGATGGTCAGTTGCGCCAGCAACAGCCAGCTGCGGCGGCGCCCGAGCCAGCGCGTCAGTACGGGAATCGGCAGGCGGTCGACCAGCGGCGCCCAGCACCACTTGAAGCCGTAGGCCAGCCCGACCCAGGTCAGGTAGCCAATGGTGGTGCGGTCCAGTCCGGCTTCGCGCAAGCGAAAACTGAGCGTACCCAGCACCAGCAGCAGCGGCAGACCAGCGGAAAAACCCAGCGCCAGCATGCGCAGGCTGGCTGGCTCCAGGTACACGCGCAGCGCCTGCCCCCAACTGGGGCGTTGCGCGCTTGGGCTTGCCGGATGGTCATGCACCGTGGGGGTGATTGCAGCGGCAGGGGCAGGAGGCACGGACATCGGGGTGGGCGAGCAAGCAAAGACGCGAAGTTTTGTCTATTATCGGCACATGTGCTTGCTCTGCGATTTGAAGTCTTCCGTTGCGGCTGCGCCACGGCCCGAACATGTCTGGTCGGCGCGGCGTGCTTTTTTGCTCGCTGGCGCGGCCGGTGCGGCCGCGGCCGCGCTGCCAGCCGCCGCACAGGTGGCCGTGGGCGAGACTTCGGCGCTGCGCAATCTGGTGCCGGCCGAACAGCTCGAACGTGCCGCCAGCCAGCAGTACAGCGCCATGATGGCCGAGGCGCGTGCCAACCGGGTGCTGCTGCCCGACGGCCACGCCCAGGTACGGCGTCTGCGTGGCCTGGCGCGCCGCCTGATTCCGCATGCCACACCCTGGAACCGGCGCGCGCGCAACTGGAACTGGGAGGTCAACCTGATTCAAAGTCCGCAAATCAATGCTTTCGTCATGCCGGGCGGCAAAATTGCTTTTTTCAGCGGCATTCTGGAGCAGCTCAGGCTGAGCGATGACGAGGCCGCGATGATCATGGGCCATGAAATGGCGCACGCCGTGCGCGAGCACGCGCGCGCACGGCTGGCCAAGACGCAGGCCACCGGCATGGGCTTGTCGCTGCTGTCGCAGATGCTGGGCCTGGGCGACGTGGGCAACGTGGCGGCCAATCTGGGCACCCAGTTGCTGAGCCTGCGCTTTAGCCGTGAGGATGAGACCGACGCCGACCTGGTCGGTCTGGAGATCGCCGCCCGATCGGCCTTTGCGCCGTCCGCCAGTGTGAGTCTGTGGGAGAAAATGATCGCGCACACCCGCAACGGCGGTCCGGCGTTTCTCTCCACCCACCCGGCGGGCCCAGAGCGGATTCGCGAGCTGCAGGCCAACCTGCCCAAGGTGCAGGGCCTGTTCGAGCAGGCGCGCCGGGGCGTTCAGCGATCGCCGACGTAGGGATTGCTGCGCCGTTCCTGTCCAAAGGTGCTCTGCGGCCCGTGGCCAGGAACGAACACCGTGTCGTCGCCCATAGGCCATAAGCGTTCTTTGATGCTGCGAACCAATTGCGCATGGTCGCCTTGCGGAAAATCGGTCCGGCCGATGCTGCCAGCAAACAGCACGTCGCCCACGAAGGCGCGCTTGGCCTGCGCCGAGTGAAACACCACGTGTCCCGGCGTGTGGCCGGGGCAGTGGCGCACGCTTAGCACACAGTGGCCGATTTGCACCGAGTCGCCGTCGCTCAGCCAGCGCGTGGGCGTGAAGGCCTCGCTGCGCGGCAGACCGAACATGCTGCCCTGTTGCGGCAGAGCGTCGATCCAGAACTGGTCACCCGGATGCGGGCCGATGATGGGCAAGCTCAGGCGTCGCGCCAGTTCGGCACTGGCGCCGGCGTGGTCGATGTGCGCGTGGGTGAGCCAGATCGCTTTCAGGTTCAGCCCCAGGCGCGCCACTTCGGCCAGCACCCGATCGATGTCGCCGCCGGGGTCTATGACGGCGGCCTGCAGCGTCTGGTCGCACCAGACGATGGAGCAGTTCTGCGCAAAGGCGGTGACCGGAACGGTGTGGTGTTGCAGCATGTCGGCTCGGGGTAATGGAGGGGCCAAGAATAAAACCTGCAGATGCGCCGACGGGTCGAAAAAGCAGCACGGGGTGGCCATTCGCCACCTCGGCGCCGGTCGGTCTGGTGGCGCAGGCTCTATTGTCACCGAGCAGCGCGGAGCGGGGCGGCGCGATGGGCGGGCAGCCCTATGTGCTGGCGCCGTCGATCTGCTGATGTGTTCAGAGATCACATCCACAATTTCATCCAACTGCTTGTCGGGGTAGGATTTTCCTATCAAACGATGCTTGGAAACAGATTCCAACCGATTGATTCCATTGAAAAATGCATCGTCTATGCCTTGCACTGGCCGAACTTCCTGCTAAAGTGGGAGAATGTGCAGATTAGTGGTAAAAAGTGGCCGTAAGGATTGATGTCGGTGTTCCAAGGCGCGTCGTTTCTCAGCCTCGATACCAAGGGTCGGCTCTCCATGCCGACCCGGCACCGGGACGCCCTGAACGCGGCCGCCGCCAATCCACTTACTTTCACCAAGCATCCGCATGGTTGCCTGATGCTGTTTCCGCGCAACGAGTGGGAGCGTTTTCGCGAGCGCATTGCCGCGCTGCCGATGCAGGCCCAGTGGTGGAAGCGCATTTTCTTGGGCAATGCGATGGAGGTGGAGATGGACGCCTCGGCTCGCTTGTTGGTTGCACCCGAGTTGCGCGCCGCAGCCGGCATCAGCAAGGACGCTGTGCTGTTGGGCATGGGGGCTTATTTTGAACTGTGGGACGCACAGCAGTACGCAGCCCAGGAAGCGCAGGCGATGCAGGCGCAAATGCCCGACGTCTTGAAGGACTTTTCATTCTGAAGGTCGGTGGTGCAAAGCACATGGATTCATCAAACCGTCTTGTTGAACGAAGCCATAACGGCGCTGGCGATCAACCCGGACGGACATTACGTCGACGGCACTTTCGGCCGCGGCGGGCATGCGCGCCTGATTCTGCAGCAACTCTCGGCGCGCGGGCGCCTGACCGCGTTTGACAAAGACCCGATGGCCGTGGCGGCGGCGCAAGAACTGGCGGCACAAGACAGCCGCTTTTCCATCCGGCACCAGAGTTTTTGTCGCCTGGGCGAGTTGGAGCCGGCCAGCGCCGACGGCGTGCTGCTGGACCTGGGGGTCAGCTCGCCGCAGATCGACGACCCCGAACGGGGATTTTCCTTTCGCCACGACGGGCCGCTGGACATGCGCATGGACAGCACGCGCGGCCAGAGCGTGGCGCAGTGGCTGCAGACGGCCGATGTGGCCACCCTGACGGAGGTGATACGTGAATACGGTGAAGAACGGTTTGCTCAATCGGTTGCAAAGGCGATTGATCGTCGCCGACAGGAACGGGGCCCTATTCGAAGCACCCTTGAGTTGGCCGAAGTCGTGGCTGGCGCGGTCAAAACCCGCGAGCCGGGCAAGGACCCTGCAACGCGCACATTTCAGGCTTTTCGGATTTTCATCAACGCCGAGCTTGAAGAGCTGCAACAAGCGCTAGCCGCCAGCCTGCAGGTCTTGCGTCCTCGGGGCCAACTGGTGGTGATCAGCTTTCATTCGCTGGAAGACCGACGGGTCAAGCAGTTCATGGTGGGGCATTCGCGGGTCCAGGTCGATCGGCGGGTGCCGTTTGTCGAGCCCGCGCCGCTGGCGCTGCGTCGGCTGCGCCGCGTCATGCCGGCGCTGGCCGAGGTGCAGCGCAACCCGCGCGCGCGCAGCGCCGTGCTGCGCGCTGCCGAGCGCACCGAGGCGCCGGCATGCTGATCCGGCTCAGCCTGCTGTTGTCGCTGGCCTTGCTGGCCAGCGCGTTTTATCTGGTGCATACCCAGTACGAGTCGCGTCGCGTCTTCAGCGCGCTGGACCGGGCGCAGGCCGAGGCACGCCGCATCGACATCGAGCACCAACAGTTGGAGGTGCAAAAGCGCGCCCACGCCGCATCTGCACGGGTGCAGCAGCTCGCGCAATCGCGCCTGCACATGCATTCGGTCACGCCGGGCATTACTTTGTACGTCAGTCTGCCAGGCGCTGAGAGCGTGCGATGAGCCGCAGCATCAACTACGGTGCCAGCCCCTTGCTGGCCAGCAAAACGCCGGTCTGGCGCAGCAAGCTGATCGTTGCCGGACTGGCGCTGGCCTTTGTCGTATTGGGTGCGCGCGCCGCCTATGTGCAGGTGTTTAACAGCGATTTTTTCCAGCGCCAGGGTGAGCAACGCTTTGTCCGTACATTTGAGTTGTCGGCCAATCGCGGTCAGGTGCTCGATCGCAACGGTCTGATACTGGCCTCCAGCGTGGTGGCGCAAAGCATTTGGGCCATTCCTGAAGACGTTGATTCGAGCGACCCGAATTTGTCCGAGTTGGCGCGCTTGATCGATCTGCCGCTGCCCGAGTTGCAGCGGCGTCTGGCGCTGGAAGATCGAACGTTTGTGTGGCTGCGGCGCCAGGTTGACGCGCCGGTGGCCAAGCAGATTGCGGCGCTGGGCATCGCAGGGATACACCAGCGGCGCGAATTCAAGCGCCATTACCCCGAGGGGGCGTCCGCCGCGCACGTGGTCGGCTTCACCAATGTGGAAGAGCAAGGCCAAGAAGGCGTCGAACTGGTTTTCAACGAGCAGTTGGTGGGCGTCAACGGCTCGCGTCGCGTCATCCGCGACCGGCTCGGGCGCGTGGTCGAAGACGTGCGCGCGGTGTTGCCGCCACAAGACGGCACCGACTTGCGGCTCTCGATCGACAGCAGGGTGCAGCACTTTGCCTTTCAAAAGCTGCGTCAGACGGTGCAGCAGCACCGCGCCCAGGCCGGCAGCGTGGTGGTGCTCGACACCCAAAGCGGCGAGGTGTTGGCGCTGGTCAACTACCCCAGCTTCGACCCCAACCAGCGGCGCAACCTCAGCGGTGCGCAGTTGCGCAACCGGGCCTTGACCGATAGTTTCGAGCCGGGCTCGATCGTCAAGCCCTTCATGGCCGCGTTGGCGCTGGAAAAAGGCCTGGCTCGGCCCGAGACGCCCATTCACATGGAAGGCGGGCGCGTCAGCGTCGGTGGCATCAGCATCCGCGACCGCACGCCAAAAGACGTGTTGACATTGACTGAGGTGATGGCGCGATCGAGCAACGTGGGCATCGTTATGCTGGCGATGCAGATGCACCCGCGTGACATGTGGGAGATGTTCACCCATATTGGCTTGGGCCGGCAGCCGCAACTGTCGTTTCCCGGTGCAGTCAGCGGCCGTGTGCGGCCCTATAAAAACTGGCGCCCCATCGAGCAGGCCACTATCAGCTACGGTTACGGCTTGTCCACTTCACTGTTTCAGCTCGCGCAGGCCTATACCGTGTTTGCGCGCGGCGGCGAGTTGATTCCGGTCAGCCTGCTCAAAACCGACGGCCCGGTCAGCGGCGTGCGCGTGTTTGGCCAGGCGAGCGCGAACGCCGTGCGTGACATGCTGGTGCTGGCCGCCGGCCCTGGCGGCACCGGCGCCCACGCACAAACCATGGGTTATTCGGTGGCAGGGAAAACGGGCACCACGCGCAAACAGGAAGGCGGCGCTTATGCCAAGGACCGGCACCGCAGCTTCTTTGTCGGCTTCGCCCCGGCTGAGTCACCGCGCATCGTGGTGGCGGTGATGATCGACGAGCCCAGCGCCGGACAGTTTTTCGGTGGTGTGGTGGCCGCACCCGTGTTCAGTGAAACGGTGCAGCACACCTTGCGTATTTTGGGCGTGCAGCCCGATATGACGGTGCTGCCGCAGATTGTCACCGATCTGGTCGAGGAGTCGTTCTGATGTTGACCCTGCACCAGCCCCAGCACGTGGCCGACTGGCTGCGCGCGCGCGGCGTCATCCGCTTGCAAAGCGACAGCCGCCATGTGCAGGCTGGCGACGGTTTTGTTGCCTGGCCCGGCGCCGCCAGCGACGCGCGCCGCTTCGTCGCCGCCGCGCTGCAAGCGGGCGCCAGCGCCGCCCTGGTCGAGCGCGCGGGAGCCGAGGGGTTTGACTTTGGCCCCGGCGACGCGGTGCTCGCCATGCCGGGTTTGAAAGCGCAGGCCGGCGCCGTCGCCAGCGCGTTTTACGGCCAGCCCAGCGCGCAGCTCGACCTGCTGGCCATCACCGGCACCAACGGCAAAACCTCTACCGCCTGGTGGCTGGCGCAGTTGCTGGGCGCGCTCGGGTGGCCGTGTGCGCTGGTCGGAACGCTGGGCATCGGTCAGCCGCCGCTGGCCGCCCAGGGCAGCGCGGGTGCGTTGCAGTCAAGCGGCCTGACTACGCCTGACCCGGTGTTGCTGCAGTCGTACCTGCGCCACTTTGTCGACCAAGGGCTGCGCGCCTGCGCCATCGAAGCCTCGTCGATCGGTCTGGTCGAAGGACGGCTCAACGCCTGCCGCATCAAACTGGCGGTGTTCACCAATTTCACCCAGGACCACCTCGACTATCACGGCAGCATGGCGCGCTACTGGGCCGCCAAGGCGATGTTGTTCGACTGGCCGGGACTGGACGCGGCGGTGTTGAATCTGGACGACCCGCAGGGCGTGGCGCTGGCTGCGGCGCTGGCACCGCGTGGGCTCGATCTGTGGACGGTCGGCATCGATGACTCGGCGCTGCCCGCGTCGGCGCAGCGGCCGCCGGCCCGTTTGTTCGCGCGCGAGCTGGGCGCCAGCGAGCACGGTCAGCGCCTGCTGATCGGTGAGCGCAACGCGGCCGGCGCGCCAATTGACAGCCAAACCCTGACGCTGCCGCTGGTCGGGCGCTACAACGTCTCCAACGTGCTCGGTGTGCTGGGTGCGGCGCGCGCGCTGGGCTTTGGCTTGTCGGCAGCGCTGCATGCTTGCGCCGCGCTGACGCCGGTGCCCGGGCGCATGGAGCCGGTGCTCCCTGCAACGCCGCAGCAACCGCTGGTGCTGATCGATTACGCCCACACCCCGGATGCGCTGGAAAAAGCGCTGCAGGCGTTGCAAGCGCTGCGACGGCAGCGCGGCGGCCAACTCTGGGTGGTGCTGGGCTGCGGCGGCGAGCGTGACGCCTCCAAACGCCCGCTGATGGCGGCCGCCGCCGAACGCGGCGCCGATCGGGTGGTGCTGACCAGCGACAACCCGCGCAGCGAAGACCCGCTGGCCATTTTGGCGCAGATGCAAGCCGGCTTGTCCAGCCCGGCGCCAGCGCAGATCGAACCCGACCGCGCGCGCGCCATTGCGCTGGCGGTGCGGGGCGCGCAGGCGTGCGACGTGGTGCTGATCGCCGGCAAAGGACACGAGGAATATCAAGAAGTGCAGGGCATGAAAAAACCATTTTCGGATCGGGCGCAGGCGCAACAGGCGCTGCAAGAGCGCGCCGACGCGGCGCGGGAGGCGGCATGAAAACTGTGGCTGAACTGCTGCTGCAACTGTCAGGCGCGCGCCCGGTGGGCACGATAGGGGCGCCGATTCTGCGCGTGCACTCCGACACCCGCAGCTTGCAGCCGGGTGATTTGTTCGTGGCGCTCAAGGGCGAGCGTTTCGACGCGCACGACTTTTTGCCGCAGGCGCGCGCGCAAGGCGCGGTGGCGGCGCTGGCGCAAACCGGCCTGGCCTCAGCCGGCCTGGGTGGGGTGGAAGTGCCCGACAGCCGCGCCGCTCTGGCTGAGCTGGCCCGGCGCTGGCGCGCGCAGCTCAGGCTGGAGTTGATCGCGGTGGCCGGCAGCAACGGCAAGACCACCGTGACGCAGATGATTGCCGCCATTTTGCGCGCCGCCGTGGGTGCTGCGGCGCACGCCACCGAGGGCAATCTGAACAATGACATTGGCGTGCCGCTGACCTTGCTGCGGCTGCGCCCGACGCACCGGCTGTCGGTGGTCGAGCTCGGCATGAACCACCCGGGTGAAATCGCGCAACTGGCCGCGCTGGCGCAGCCGACGGTGGCGCTGGTCAACAACGCGCAGCGCGAGCACCAGGAATTCATGGCCTCGGTGGCGGCGGTGGCGCACGAAAACGCGCAGGTGATTGCCGCCTTGCCGGCCGATGGCGTGGCGGTGTTCCCGAGCGACGACCTCTACACGCCGCTGTGGCGCGAACAGGCGGCGCGGCGGCGCGTGCTCAGCTTCAGCGTCAACGATGCCGACGCCGACGTACACGTGCGGCGCAGCGTCTGGAGCGACGGCGCCTGGCTGCTCGAATGCCAGACCCCGGCCGGGGCGCTGAGCTGCTGCCTGCGCATGACCGGGCGGCACAACCTGCACAACGCGCTGGCCGCCGTGGCCTGTGCGCTGGCCGCCGGCGTGCCACTGGCGGCAATCGAACGCGGACTCAATGCCTTTGCACCGCTGGCCGGCCGCTCGCGCGCGCTCGAGCTGGCGCTGCCCGGCCGCAGCGTCACCCTGATCGACGACAGTTACAACGCCAACCCGGATTCGGTGCTGGCCGCCATCGACTTGCTGGCCGAGCTGCCGGGCCCGCATCTGCTGGTGCTGGGCGACATGGGTGAAGTCGGCGCGCAGGCACTGGCCGCGCACCTGGAGGTGCTGCGCCACGCGCAGGTGCGCGGCATCGAAGCCGTGCACTGCGTCGGCGACTGGATGCAGCAAGCCTGCGCTGCCTGGCCCGCCAGCGCAGGGCCGCCACCGAGCGCCTGGGCCGACGTGCCGGCGCTGGCCGAGCAGGTCGCCCAATGGGTCGCTACGGCAACCGATGCGCCGCGCAGCGTGCTGGTCAAGGGCTCGCGCTGCATGCGCATGGAGCGCGTGGTGCACGCCTTGCGGGCGCTGTGCCCGCCTGCGTCAGCCTGCAGCCAGGAGACGGCCCATGCTGCTTAGTCTGACCCAATGGCTGTACACGCTGGGGCCGGAATTTGGCTTCCTGCGGGTGTTTCAGTTCCTCACCTTTCGTGCCGTGATGGCGGCCATGACGGCGTTGCTGGTCGGGCTGGCGGCCGGTCCATTCGTCATTCGCCGCCTGCGAGCGCTCAAGATCGGCCAGCCAATTCGTGGCTACGCCATGCAGTCGCACCTGAGCAAGGGTGGCACGCCGACCATGGGCGGCGTGCTGATCCTGTTTTCGATTGCCACCTCGACCCTGCTGTGGTTTGAGCTCAGCAACCGCTTTGTCTGGATCGTGTTGCTGGTCACTTTGGGGTTTGGCGCCATCGGCTGGGTCGACGACTGGCGCAAAGTGGTCGACAAAAACCCGGAAGGCATGCGCTCGCGCGAGAAATATTTCTGGCAGTCGGTGATCGGCGTGCTGGCGGCGTTTTTGCTGGTGTTCAGCGTCTCCGAGGACAGCAACCAGCGCGTCATGGAGCTGTTCCTGGCTTGGGTTGCCTCTGGCTTCACGGTCGACTTGCCGCCTCATGCCGGTTTGCTGGTGCCCTTTTTCAAGGAAGTCAGCTATCCGCTGGGTGTATTTGGCTTTGTGCTGCTGACCTACTTGGTGATCGTCGGCTCCAGCAACGCGGTCAATCTGACCGACGGCCTGGACGGCCTGGCCATCATGCCAGTGGTGATGGTCGGCTCGGTGCTGGGCATTTTTGCCTATGTGAGCGGGCACGTGGTGTTTGCCAACCACCTGTTGCTGCCGCACATTCCCGGCACCGGCGAGCTGCTGATTTTCTGTGCTGCCATGGCCGGCGCCGGCCTGGCCTTTCTGTGGTTCAACGCCCACCCGGCGCAGGTCTTCATGGGCGACGTCGGCGCGCTCGCGCTCGGTGCCGCGCTGGGCACCATCGCGGTCATCGTGCGCCAGGAGATCGTGCTGGCCATCATGGGCGGCATTTTCGTGGTGGAGGCGCTGTCGGTGATGCTGCAAGTGAGCTACTTCAAGTACACCAAGCGCCGCTACGGCCAGGGGCGCCGGCTGTTCAAGATGGCGCCGCTGCACCACCACTTCGAGAAAAAAGGCTGGACTGAAACGCAGGTGGTGATCCGGTTCTGGATCATCACCATGCTGCTGTGCCTGATTGCCTTGTCAACCCTGAAGCTGCGATGAAAGACCTACAGGCGCAACAGGTGTTGGTGCTCGGCCTGGGTCAATCCGGGCTGGCGATGGCACGCTGGTGCCTGCGCCACGGCGCGCGCGTGACGGTGGCCGACACCCGCGAGTCGGCGCCGCAGCGCGCTGCCCTGCAAGCCGATTGCCCGCAGGCCGATTTCGTGGCCGGCCCGTTCGACGACTCGCTGCTTGCGCGCGCGCGCTGGACCTTGATCGCACGCAGCCCTGGGCTGGCACCGGCGCAACTGCAAACCGTGTTCGACTGGGCGCGCGCGCACAGTGTCAGCGTGGTCACAGAGCTCGACTTGTTTGCCCAGGCCCTGGTCGAACTGGCGCAGCAGCCGGCGCAGCCGTACCGGCCCCAGGTGCTGGCCATCACCGGCACCAACGGCAAGACCACCGTGACTTCGCTCACCGGCTTGTTGCTGCGTTGCGCCGGCCTGCGCGTGGCGCTGGCCGGTAATATTGGCCCCAATCTGCTCGACGTGCTGAGCGCTGCGCAGGCAGCGCAGCCAGCCGCACTGCCCGAGGTCTGGGTGCTCGAACTCTCCAGCTTCCAGCTCGACGGCACGGCAAACGGCGCCTGGGGCCAGATACCGACGGCGGCAGCGCTGCTCAACCTCAGTGAAGACCACCTGGACTGGCACGGCTCGCAGGCCGCCTACACGCAGGCCAAGGCGGCCGTGTTCGGCCAGCAAGCGCTGATGGTACTCAACCGCGACGACGCCCGGGTGATGGCCTTGCAGCCCGCCATGCAAACGGTCAAGGTGGGCGCGCGCAAGCAGCAGCAGGCCGCTCGCGCGTTCCTCACTTTCGGCTTGGATCAGCCGCACCGCGCAGGCGACTGGGGCATTGAAGCCGCCCGCGGCATGGACTGGCTGGTGCGTGCGCAGGCGCAGCAGCAAACCCGCCCGAACGGCCGCCTGCAGGAAGGCACAGCCGCGCTGGAGTTGCAGCGCCTGATGCCGGTTCAAGCGCTGCGCATTCGCGGGCGTCACAACGCCGCCAACGCGCTGGCCGCGCTGGCGCTGGCCAGCTCCACCGGCGCGGCACTCGGCCCGATGCTGCACGGCTTGCGCGAGTACCGTGGCGAGCCACATCGGGTCGAGCCGGTGGCGATCGTCAACCAGGTCGAATACTTCGACGACAGCAAGGGCACCAACGTCGGCGCCACGCTGGCAGCAGTGCGCGGCCTGGGTGCTGAGCGGCGGCTGGTAGTGATTTTGGGCGGTGACGGCAAGGGGCAAAACTTTCAAGCGCTGGCCGACGCACTGGCGCACCATGCGCGCGCAGTGTTGCTGATCGGGCGTGATGCAGCGCTGATCCGCTCCCAGTTGACCCAGGCGCTGGAGCAGGCGCAGATCCCCCTGTTCGACGCGGACAGCCTGCCCGCAGCGGTGCGGCTGGCCGCGCAGCAGGCGCACGCGGGCGACGCGGTGTTGCTCTCACCAGCCTGTGCCAGCCTGGACATGTTTGACAACTACGTGCACCGCGCGCGCGTGTTCGTCCAGGCCGTAACCGAACTGGCCGCCGCGCAGGGCCAGGCGCTGGAGGGCGCACCATGACGCCCAGGCTGCGCGCCGCACTGGCCCGGCTGCTCGGGCGCGACCCGCACGCCCTGCTGGCTGCCGACGGTCTGCCGGTGCGGCTGTCGAGCCGCAGTGCCCGATCGGCGCAAACGCTGCCGCGGCGCCAGTTCGGCTTTGACCAGCCGCTGTTCTGGGTCGTGCTGGCGCTGCTGGGCTGGGGTTTGGTGATGGTGTACTCGGCCACCATTGCGCTGCCTGATAACCCGCGCTTTGCCCACTTTGCGCACACCCACTTTGTGCTGCGCCACGGCATGGCCATCGGCATTGGATGCGCCGCCGCGTGGCTGGTGTTTCAATTCCCCATGCGGGCTTGGCAGCAATTGGCTGGCTGGTTGTTTGCCGGCGCCTTGCTGCTGCTGGTGCTGGTGCTGGTTCCCTTCATCGGCATCGAGGTCAACGGCGCGCGGCGCTGGATTCCGCTTGGGCTGATGAACTTTCAGCCGGCCGAGCTGGCCAAGCTGGCGGTGCTGATCTACGCCGCCGACTACATGGTGCGCAAGATGGAGGTCAAAGAGCACTTCTTTCGCGCCGTGCTGCCGATGGCGGCGGCCGTCGGCGTGGTCGGCCTGCTGTTGCTGGCCCAGCCCGACATGGGCGCGTTCATGGTGATCGCGGTCATCGCCATGGGCATTCTGTTTCTCGGCGGCGTCAATGCACGCATGTTTTTCCTGATAGCGCTGGTGGTGGTGGCGGCGTTTGCGCTCATGATTTTTCTCAGCGACTGGCGGCGCGAGCGCATTTTTGCCTACCTGGACCCCTGGAGCGCGGAGCACGTGCTGGGCAAGGGCTACCAGCTCACGCACGCGCTGATCGCGTTCGGACGCGGTGAAATCTTTGGCGTCGGACTGGGCGGCAGCGTGGAGAAGCTGCACTGGCTGCCCGAAGCCCACACCGACTTCTTGCTGGCCGTGATCGGCGAGGAATTCGGCCTGCTCGGCGTGCTGTTGCTGATTGGCCTGTTCCTGTGGCTGACGCGCCGCATCATGCACATCGGTCGCCAGGCGATCGCGCTCGACCAGGTGTTTGCCGGCCTGGCGGCGCAGGGCGTGGGCCTGTGGCTAGGCTTCCAGGCCTTCATCAACATCGGCGTCAACCTCGGCGCCTTGCCCACCAAGGGGCTGACGCTGCCTTTCATGAGCTACGGCGGCTCCGCCATCTTGCTCAACCTGATCGCCATCGCCATTGTTTTGCGAGTGGATTATGAAAACCGCGAATTGATGAGAGGGGCGCGCAAATGACGAGGTTTTGCCAAAACCGCGAGGCAGGCGCGCAGCGGCTGCGGCTGCGGTACGCAGCACGCATGAGAGGGGCGCGTAAATGAAACCGCAGCCCTGCGCGCTCATCATGGCCGGCGGCACCGGCGGCCATATTTTTCCTGGGCTGGCGCTGGCGCAGGCGCTGCGCGAGCGCGGCTGGCGCGTGCACTGGCTGGGTGCGCCCGCCAGCATGGAAAGCCGACTGGTGCCGCCGCACGGTTTTGCGCTGGAGACGATTGACTTTGGCGGTGTGCGCGGCAAAGGCTTGCTCACGCTGCCGCTGCTGCCGCTGCGCTTGCTGCGCGCCTTCTGGCAAGCGCTGCGGGTGGTGCGGCGCGTCCAGCCCGACGTGCTGGTGGGCCTGGGCGGCTACATCAGTTTTCCGGGCGCGATGATGGGCACGCTGCTGGGCAAGCCGCTGCTGCTGCACGAGCAAAACGCCGTCGCCGGTCTGGCCAACCGCGTGCTGGCCGAGCTGGCAGACCGGGTCTTCAGCGCTTTTCCGAACGTGTTGAAGAACGCCGAGTGGGTCGGCAACCCCTTGCGGGTCGAATTTCTGCGCCAACCCGGCCCCGTGCAGCGTTTCGCTGGGCGCAGCGGCCCGCTGCGCCTGCTGGTGTTGGGCGGCAGCCTGGGCGCCAAAGCACTCAACGACACCGTGCCGCAGGCGCTGGCGCTGCTGCCGCAAGCGCAGCGGCCGCAGGTGGTGCACCAAAGCGGCGCGCAGCACATCGACGCGCTGCGCGCCAGCTACGCCGCCGCCGGTGTGCAGGCCGAGCTCACGCCCTTTATCGACGACACGGCGAGCGCCTTTGCCGACGCCGATCTGATCGTCTGCCGCGCCGGCGCCAGCAGCGTGACCGAGATAGCCGCCATTGGCGCTGCCGCGCTGCTGGTGCCGTTTACGCATGCGGTGGACGACCACCAGACCCGCAACGCGCAATTTCTCAGTCGAAGCGGCGCGGCCTGGCTGCTGCCGCAGTCGGAATTGACCCCGCAAGCGCTGGCGCTGCGGCTGCAAAGTGTGCAGCGAGAAACCCTGTTGGCCGTGGCCTGCAAGGCCAAGCAAATGGAAAAAACAAACGCAAGCGCCGCCCTGGTGGCGGCCTGTGAAACCCTGGCGAAGGTGAAATCCCCATGAAGCACGCGATTCGACACATTCACTTCGTTGGCATTGGCGGCGCCGGCATGAGCGGCATTGCCGAGGTGCTGCTCAACCAGGGCTTTCGCATCACCGGCAGCGACCTGTGCGAGAGCAGCGCCACGCGCCGCCTGGTCGCACTCGGGGCCCAGGTGTTCTGCGGCCATGACGCCAAATACATGGAAGGCGCTGACGCCATCGTCACGTCGACGGCGGTCAAGGCAGACAACCCGGAAGTGCTGGCCGCGCACCTGCGCTTGCTGCCGGTGGTGCCGCGCGCGGTGATGCTGGCCGAGCTGATGCGAATGAAAAAAGGCATCGCGATTGCCGGCACGCACGGCAAGACCACCACCACCAGCCTGGTCACCAGCGTGCTGGCGGCTGCGCAGTTGGATCCGACCTTCGTGATCGGCGGACGACTCAACAGCGTGGGCGCCAATGCCCGGCTGGGCTCGGGCGAATACATCGTGGTCGAGGCCGACGAGTCGGACGCTTCCTTCCTGAATTTGTTGCCGGTGCTGTCGGTGGTGACCAACATCGACGCCGACCACATGGACACCTACGGCCACGACTTCTCTCGCCTGAAGGCGGCGTTCCTTGAGTTCTTGCACCGCATGCCGTTCTACGGGGCGGCGGTGGTGTGCGTGGACGACCCGGTGCTGCGCGACATCCTGCCGCAGATTGCGCGTCCGATCACCAGCTACGGTTTTGCCGAAGATGCCCAGGTGTGCGCCCTTGACGTGCGGGCACAGGGTGCGCAGATGCGGTTTCGGGTGCTGCGGCGCAACGGCGTCGAGCTGCCAGACCTCGACGTGTTGCTCAACCTGCCGGGCCGCCACAACGTGCAAAACGCGCTGGCCGCGATTGCCGTTGCGGTCGAGCTGGGCGTGCCAGACGCCGCTGTGCTGCAGGCACTGGCCGAATTCAAGGGCGTTGGCCGCCGTTTTCAACGCCATGGTGAGGCCGCCTTGCCCGGCGGCGGTCATTGCACCTTGATCGACGACTACGGCCACCACCCGGTGGAGCTGGCGGCCACGCTGGCGGCCGCGCGCGGGGCATTTCCAGGGCGCCGGCTGCTGCTGGTGTTCCAGCCGCACCGCTACAGCCGCACGCGTGACTGTTTCGAAGACTTTGTCAAAGTGATGGGCCAGGCTGATGCGCTGCTGCTGGCCGAGGTTTACGCCGCCGGCGAGGCGCCCATCGTTGCCGCCGATAGCCGCTCGCTGGCGCGTGCGCTGCGCGTGGCGGGTCGGGTCGAGCCGGTGTTCGTGGACGACATGGCCGCCATGCCGCAGGCCATTTTGGACAACGCGCGCGCCGACGACGTGGTGCTGTGCATGGGGGCGGGATCGATTGGTGCGGTGGCCGCACAGGTGGCCGAATTGACGCGGGAGACCAGGGCATGAATTCGAGTCAATCAAGCGGGGTCCAGGTGCGCTCGCTGGGCAAGGTGGCGGTGCTAATGGGCGGGCGTTCGGCCGAGCGAGAGATTTCGCTGCTCTCGGGCGCGGGCGTGCTGGCGGCCTTGCAGGGGCAAGGCGTCGATGCCCATGCCTTCGACCCGGCCGAGCGCGATCTGAGCGAGCTCAAACGCGAGCGCTTTGCGCGCTGCTTCATTGCGCTGCATGGCCGCTTTGGCGAGGACGGCACGGTGCAAGGCGCGCTCGAACTGCTGGGCATTCCTTATACCGGCTCCGGCGTCATGGCCTCGGCGCTGGCGATGGACAAGCTCATGACCAAGCGCATCTGGCTGGCCGAGGGGCTGGCCACGCCGGCCTGGCGTCAGGTGCACAGCACCGCCCAGACCGAAGCGGCCTTCGCCGCGCTGGGCACGCCCATGATCGTCAAGCCGGTGCGCGAGGGCTCGACCATCGGCCTGAGCAAGGTGCTGGCGCGCGAGCAGTGCGCCGCTGCCTACGCGCTGGCGGCGCAGCAAGACCCGCAGGTCATGTGCGAGCAGTTCATCGCCGGCGACGAGGTCACCTGTGCGGTGCTGGGCGCGGGCGAGCAAGCGCGCACGCTGCCGGTGATTCGCATCGTTGCGCCCGACGGCAACTACGACTACCAGAACAAGTACTTCAGCGACGACACCCAATACCTGGTGCCCTGCGGGCTGCCGGCCGGCGAGGAAGAGCGCATCCAGGCGCTGGTGCTGCGCTCATATCAGGTGCTGGGCTGCCGCGGCTGGGCGCGCGCCGACGTGATGATAGACGCCGAGCGCAAACCCTGGCTGCTGGAGATCAACACCTCGCCCGGCATGACCGGCCATTCGCTGGTGCCGATGTCGGCGCGCGCAGCCGGCCTGTCTTACCCCGAGCTGTGTCTGCGCCTGTTGGTCAGCGCCACGCAGGACTACCCGGCCGTTGGCAAGGACTGAGCGCAGCACCCATGGCCCAGAACGACTTGCCCCTGGATGTGCGGCTGATGACCGGCACCACGCACGCCCTGCTTGGGCTGTTGGTGTTCATGCTGGCGCTGGCGCTGGCGGCCTGGGCGGTGCGACACCCGGTCTGGGCCATCGAGTCCATCACGGTGCAGGGCGACGTGACGCAGCAAAGCGAGGTGGGCCTGCGCGCGCAACTGACGCAGCCGATGCGAACGCATCTGTCGGGCGGCCTGCTCGTGGTTGATTTGCAGCAGGTGCGCCAATGGTTCGAGTCGCTGCCCTGGGTGCGCCAGGCGCAGGTGCAGCGCGAGTTTCCGAACCGTCTGCTTGTCACGCTGCAGGAACATCAGGCGGTGGCCTGGTGGGGGCAGGCGGGGTCGGGCCAGTTGGTCGATCGCTACGGCGAAGTGTTTCAGGCCAGCCCGGACGACGACGCCGGGCTGCCGGAACTGGCCGGGCCGCTGGCGCAGTCAGCGGCCTTGTGGGTCTTGTATCAAGCGCTCAGCGCTGAGTTGGAGCGGGTTGGCCTGGGGCTGGTGCGGCTGGAGTTGAGCGAGCGCGGCAACTGGAGCGCCGCCTTGCACACCGGTACCCGCGTCGAGCTCGGTCGCGGCAACGCGCAGCAGTTGCAGGAGCGCACGCGCCGCTTTACGGCCACGCTGGCGCAACTGCCTGCGGGCTTCGTGCCAGCGCTGCAGACGGTTGATCTGCGCTACCCGAACGGCTACGCGCTGCGCGTGCGTGGCGTCACTACGGTGCAGCCGGTCGCCGGCGCTGACGCCGCGCGCACGCGCTAACAGGAGAACAAGCATGCCCAAGGAATACAAGGATTTGGTGGTCGGACTCGACATCGGGTCGGCCAAGATCATGGTGGTGGTGGCCGAGGTGCTGCCGGGCGGCGAGCTCAAACTCGCCGGACTGGGGGTCGCGCCGAGTCAGGGCATCAAACGCGGCGTGGTGGTCAACATCGAAGCCACGGTGCACAGCATTCAGCAGGCACTCAAAGAAGCCGAGCTGATGGCCGACTGCCGCATCGCACGCGTCTACACCGGCATCACCGGCAGCCACATCCGTGGCATCAACTCCAGCGGCATGGTGGCGATCAAGGACAGAGAGGTCACGCCGTCCGACGTCGCGCGTGTGATGGAGACCGCCAGGGCGATCAACATTTCGACCGACCAGCGCCTGCTGCTGGTCGAGCCGCAGGAGTTCGTGATCGACGGCCAGGAAGTCAAAGAGCCCATTGGCATGAGCGGGATCCGGCTCGAAGCCAAGGTGCACATCGTCACCGGCGCGCAAAGCGCAGCGGAAAACATACTCAAATGCGTGCGCCGCTGCGGCCTGGAGGTCGATCAGCTCATGCTCAACCCACTGGCTTCCAGCCTGTCGGTGCTCAGCAGCGACGAAAAAGAACTCGGCGTGGTGCTGCTCGACATTGGCGCTGGCACCACCGACGTGGCGATTTTTGCCGGTGGCGCGATTCGTCACACGGCGGTGATTCCGATTGCCGGCGACCTCATCACCAGCGACATTGCCATGGCTTTGCGCACGCCGACCAAGGACGCCGAGGACATCAAGGTCGAGAGCGGCTGCGCCAAACAGTTGTTGGCCGACCCGCAGCACCAGGTCGAGGTGCCGGGCCTGGGCGACCGCGGCCCGCGTCTGCTCGGGCGCCAGGCTCTGGCAGGCGTGATCGAGCCGCGCGTGGAAGAAATATTCACCCTGGTGCAGCAGGTGGTGCGCGATTCCAAGTTTGAAGAGGTGTTGTCCTCCGGCGTAGTGCTCACCGGCGGCAGCTCAGTCATGCCTGGCATGGTCGAGCTGGCGGAAGACATTTTTCTCAAGCCGGCGCGCCGCGGCATCCCGACCTACACCAGCGCTCTGTGCGACATGGTGGCGCAGACGCGCGCCGCCACCGTGATGGGCTTGCTGGAAGAGGCCCGGCTGGCACGTCTGCGCGGCCACAAAGTGGCCCGCCAGGCGGGTTCGATGCAAGGCGTGATTCAGCGTGCGAAAAACTGGTTTGTCGGGACTTTCTGATGCAACAGCCACAGCCGATGTCCTGTCAGATTTTCAGCCGTGCTGCGCCGGCGCGGCGCAGTCGCTGCGGCCGCGGGCCGCGGCATCGATGGCGTTTTGGCAGCGGCGGGTCCGGTTGACGGCTGAGAAGACGGACGTTTGGATGGGTTATCAAATTTGTAACAGCGCCCGCAACAGCAGGATCGCGGGCCCAACAGGAGAGCAAGATGAGTATCGAAATAATTGAAGTGCAAGCGTTCAACCAAGGCACGCAGATCAAGGTGATCGGGGTGGGCGGCGGTGGCGGAAATGCGGTCGAACACATGGTGCTGCACGGCGTGCAGGGGGTGGAATTCATCTGCGCCAACACCGACGCACAGTCGCTTGCTCGCAGCACCGCGCACAAGACGGTTCAGCTCGGCAGCAGCGGCCTGGGCGCGGGCAGCAAGCCCGACAAAGGCCGCGACGCTGCCGAGCAGGCGGTCGATGACATTCGCGCGGCCATTGCCGGCTCGCACATGCTGTTCATCACCGCCGGCCTGGGCGGCGGCACCGGCACCGGGGCGGCGCCCGTGATTGCCCGCGTGGCCAAGGAAATGGGCATCCTGACGGTGGGCGTGGTCACGAAGCCGTTTGAATGGGAGGGGGGCCGCCGCATGAGCAACGCCGACAGCGGGATGGCGGAGCTGCAGGCCAATGTGGATTCGCTGATTGTGGTGCTCAATGACAAGCTGCTCGAGGTGCTGGGCGACGACGTGACGCAGGACGAAGCCTTTGCGCGCGCCAACGACGTGCTCAAGAATGCCGTTGGCGGCATTGCCGAGATCATCAACGAGTACGGCAACGTCAACGTCGACTTCGAGGACGTGCGCACCGTGATGGGCGAGCCGGGCAAGGCCATGATGGGGACGGCGCTGGCCAGCGGCCCGGATCGCGCGCGCATTGCCGCTGAACAGGCCGTGTGCTGCCCGCTGCTGGAAGGCGTTGACCTCTCGGGCGCCAAGGCGGTGCTGGTACTGATTACGGCGTCCCGTGCCAGCCTCAAGCTGAAAGAATCGGGTGAGGCGGTCAACACGGTCAAGGCCTACGCCGCGCCCGAAGCCAACATCATCTACGGCGCCGCTTACGACGACCAGATGGGCGACCAGATGCGCGTGACCGTGATTGCCACCGGCCTGTCACGTCAGGGCGAACGCCGCGCCGCGCCGCCGCTGCAAGTGCTGCGCACCGGCACCGATAACCAACCAATCGGTCTGGCCGGCATCAAGACGGCGTCGGCCGGCCCGGGTTCGGCCCAGCCCGACTACCATGCGATGACGATTCCCAGCGTCTGGCGCAGCAACCGCACCCAGGCAGCAGCCAAGGTCGACGCGCTGGCCTCTGGGGGTATGGACGATTTGGAGATTCCGGCCTTTTTGCGCAAGCAGGCCGATTGATCCACCCGGCGCACATCCCGCATCCGAACAGACGGCGCGCGCTCACGCCGCCGGCCCTGCTGTGCGGGAACTAAGCCGCATGGCCGCGCCTTTGCAACTGAGTCCTTAGAATGAGTTCATGCTCAAACAGCGCACCCTCAAAACATTGACGCGAGCGGTCGGCGTTGGCCTGCACAGCGGACAGCGGGTCGAGCTGACTTTGCGGCCGGCTGCGCCTGATACCGGCATCGTGTTCCGCCGCATCGATCTACCCGAGCCGGTCGAGATTGCCGTTCATGCGCAGGCCGTAACCGACACGCGCCTGGCCTCAACCATCTCCAGCGCGGGCGTCAAGGTGCATACCATCGAACACCTGATGAGCGCCTGCGCCGGCCTGGGCTTGGACAACCTATACGTAGACATCAGCGCAGAAGAAGTCCCCATTCTCGACGGATCGGCTGCTTCCTTCGTCTATTTGCTTCAAAGCGCGGGTATCGTGCTGCAAAACGCGCCCAAGCGCTTCATTCGCATCCTCCGGTCGGTGCAGGTGCGGTCTGGCGAGGGACGCGAACTGAAGTGGGCGCGGCTCGACCCTTACCACGGTTACAAGCTCAGCTTTGAAATCGAATTCGATCACCCGGCCGTGAATTCGACCGGTCAGCGGGTCGAGTTCGATCTCGGTAGCGGCAAATACGCGCGCGAAATCGCCCGCGCCCGCACCTTCGGCTTCACGCGCGACGTGGAAACGCTGCGCGCGCGCGGCCTAGCCCTGGGGGGCGGGCTGGACAATGCGATCGTGCTGGACGACTTCAAAGTCCTCAACGCCGACGGCCTGCGCTACCAGGACGAGTTCGTCAAGCACAAGATACTGGACGCGATGGGTGACCTCTACATTCTCGGCAAACCGCTGCTGGGCGCTTACAGCGCTTTTCGATCCGGCCATGCGCTCAACAACCAATTGCTGCGCGCCTTGCTGCAACAGCCTGAGGCGTACGAACTGGTGAGCTTCGAACTGGAACAAGCACCGGCGGGCCTGGGTCAACTGGCCGCAGCCTGGTAGAGAGCAGCACCGCTCATGCTGCTGTTTCGCTGGACCATTACGCTGCTGCTGCTCGCGGCCGGCCTGTGCTTTGCCCTTTACGCGGGTACCGGGCAGCTGCGGTTTCGCCAGTACGGGCTCTTGATTCTGAAGTGGACCGTGCTGGCGGCGCTGGGGTTTTTTGGTGTGCTGATATTGGACCGACTGATTGAGTAGGTGCCTCTGCTGCCCAGCTTGTAACGCCAACACTGGCGTGGTGTGGCGCGCTTGATGGGACTGGTTGGCCAAGGGTCAGCGAGCGCAGCACGCAGACCTGGTCGGCCAGGCGGAAGGCGCCGCGCCGGGGAAAATGATGCGATCCTGGCGGCTGCGCATCTATTCATAACATTTGAGTTGACCGGCGTGCTGCTGTAGCGTGTCCGGTTGGACGAAGGGTTGGAGGTCGCTGTTACAGGGCTTGCATGAACTCCTCCGGCGACACATCTGCTTGGCGCAGAAGGCCCGCCAGAGTGCCGACCTAGAGCTCGGCGTGCATAGGAATCACGCAGCCTTTTTGCTTGCGACGCCTAAGCTAATTTAGACCGCACCCGGCACCAGCCTCACTGCTGCGAGCAGCGAACAGCGAGGAATGCGTGCGACAAAGCACAGACGCCATTGGACATTGATGCGGATGCTGTGCTGGCCCTTCCGATCGTCTTTGAGTGCTTCGAGACCGTTCCCGGACGGCACTGTTTGCCAGCGACGCCGTCAGCCCCAAGGGCACGGTCGTCAAACGCTTGTCCAGCAAACGCATGGCAGCAGCCGTGCCGTGACTTGTCATACCATTACACTCTTGGCTCTGGTGCGGGGCGCTGCGCTGTGAAAAAGGTCGGCGCGGGCCCGTTTGACTGCGCTCAGCACCCGGCACAACAACAAGCCTGAGATAAAGATGAACGCTGCGATGATCCCGGCCCATTCCCCCAGTCCCGCAGATCGACCCTGGTTGGCGTCTTACCGCGAGGCTGGCATCGTCACCGAGCTGCCACCCCTGTTGCACGCCAGCCTGGCTGCCATGGTGCACGAACGCTGCCAGTATTTTGCGGCGCAAGACCCCAAGCGCCCGGCATTTACCTGCGTCGCCCCCAACGGCATGAATGGCAGCCTGAGTTTTGCCGAGGTCGATGCGCTGTCCGACGCCTTTGCCGCTTACTTGCGTCAGGTGCTGGGTTTGCAGGCGGGCGACCGGGTGGCGGTGCAACTGCCCAACAGTCTGTCGTACCCGGTGGTGGCGTTTGGCGTCTTCAAGGCCGCCTGCGTGCTGGTCAACACCAACCCGCTCTACACCGAGGCCGAAATGGTGCACCAGTTCAACGACGCCAACGTGCGCGCGCTGGTGCTGGTCGACATGTTCGCCCACAAGCTGCCCGGCGTGCTGCAGAAAACCGGTCTCAAGCATGTGGTGTTGGCGGGCGTGCCGGAGTTTTTCCCGGTCATTCCGCGCGCCATCATCCGGCTGGTGCAAAAGGTCTGGTACAAAACGCTGCCACCAGTCACCGTGCCCCACCTGCGGCTGCGCGACGCACTGGCGCAGGGACAGGCCACCTTGGCAAAAACGCCGGCGCGCACCTATTGGCAAGACCTCACTCCCGATCAACTGGCCTTGCTGCAATACACCGGCGGCACCACCGGCGTGAGCAAGGGCACCATGCTCAGCCACAGCAACCTGCTGCGCAATGTGCAGCAGATTCGCGCCATGGGCGCCAGCCACATCGAAGATGGGCGCGAATGCGTGCTAACGGCGTTGCCGCTTTATCACATCTTCGCTTTCACCACCAACTTGCTCGGCTTCATCGCCAGCGGCGCACGCAACATTTTGATTCCCAACCCGCGGCCGGTGCAAAACCTGCAGCGCGCGGTGGAAAACTACCCCTTGACCTGGATTACCGGCGTCAACACCTTGTTCAACGGCTTGCTCAACGAAGAGTGGTTTGTTGCCTACCCACCCCGCAAGCTCAAGGCCTCGATCGCCGGCGGGGCGGCGCTGCACGCCGCCGTCGGCAAGCGCTGGCGCGAGGTCACCGGTACCCCGATTGCCGAGGGTTATGGCCTGACCGAGACTGCGCCGGTGGTGAGCTTTAACCCGCTTCAGGGCAAGCAGCGCGAAGGCATAGGCATTCCGGCGCCGGGCACCGAGCTGCGGCTGGTGGACGACAACGGGCGTGACGTGGCCGATGGCGGGCCGGGTGAAATCTGGATTCGCGGCCCGCAGGTGATGCTGGGCTACTGGAACAGCCCGGCCGAGACCGCGCTGATGCTGCACGACGGCTGGTTGGCCAGCGGCGACGTGGCAGTGATGGACGCCGACGGTTTTCTGCGCATTGTCGACCGCAAGAAAGACGTGATCTTGGTCTCTGGCTTCAATGTCTACCCGAACGAAATCGAAGACGTGATAGCCCAGCTCGATAGCGTGCAGGAGGCGGCGGTGATCGGCGTGCCCGATGAACACAGCGGCGAAGTGGTGCGGGCCTACGTGGTGCCGCATCCCGCCCACGCCGACAACTTTGACGTGCAAGCCGTGTTGGCGCACTGTAAGACAATGCTGACCGGCTACAAGGTGCCCAAGTCGGTGCTGATCCGCACCGAGCTGCCCAAGAGCCCGATCGGCAAAGTGCTGCGCAAGAACCTCAAAGCCGAAGTGCGCGCCGCCGTGCAGGCCGGCCAAAAGCCCTGAACTCACCCAGCGAAAAGTCATAACGACGACGGAGAACACAGCACATGGTCACCGAATTCGAAACCAAGCTGCTGGGCCTGATGATGATGGTCATCATGCTCGGCATGGGGGCCTCACTCACCTGGCGCGATTTCCTGATTGCGTTTCGCAAGCCCAAGGGCGTGCTGGTCGGCATGTTGTGCCAATACGGCGTCATGCCCTTTCTGGGTTTTTCGCTGGCCATGCTGCTGGGCCTGCCGCCAGCGGTGACGCTGGGGCTGATTCTGATGGCGTGCATGCCCGGCGGCACCACCTCCAACGTCTTCACCTACTTCAGCAAAGGCGTGCTGGCGCTGTCGATTCTGATGACCAGCGTATCCACCCTGGTCGCGCTGCTGATGGTGCCGTTGCTGCTGGAGTTTTATTCCAGCGCGGCCGGTCTGCCCAGCGAGTTCAAGATTCCGGCCGCCAACGTGGCACAGGTGCTGCTGGTGCTGCTGGTGCCGACACTGATTGGCATGGTGTTGCGCAAGGCCAATCCCAACATAGGCGCCAGCCTGGAGCTGGTGGGCAGCGTCATGGGCGTGGTGGTGATCGCCTTTCTGATTCTGACCTGGGTGCCGCGCAACCACCAACTGCTGGCCGACACCGTCTGGCCGGTCTATTTCGCCGCCATCGGACTTGGGCTGTTCGGCATTGCACTGGGCTACCTGTTGGCGCGGCTGCTGCGCCAGGACAGCAACCGCAGCCGCACCATCGGGCTGGAGACCGGGATTCAGAACGGGCCGCTGGCAATCCTGATCGTCACCCTGAGCGTAGGTGGGGCCATGCAGCAAGAGGTGTTGCTGGTGCCGGTGCTGTATTCGGTCTTCATCGTCATCTCGAGCTGCGTCGTCATGCTGTTCTTTCGGCGCCTGGCTGACCGCGAGGCGCTGGTGCGCGACCAACTCAAGGCGGGCACGCTGCTGACGCGCTGAAGCAGGGCTGCCGGCTCAGGGGCGCAGAAAAAACAGCGCACTCATGCTCAGCCCGATCAACACCACGCCGACGCGCAGCCGGCGCGGGTTGAGTTGGCGTGACCAGCGCGCACCACAAAAGCCGCCGCCAGTGGCTGCCAGCATCATGATCAAGCCCTCTTTCCAGGCGATCACGCCGGCCAGCACGAAGGCCCCCACTGCCAGCCAGGACAACACCAGTGAATTGAGGTTTTTCAGCGCGTTGACGGTGTTCAGACGCGACTCGCCGCCCACGGTGTAGAGTGCCATCAGCAAGATGCCCAGGCCACCGCTGAAGTAGCCGCCGTAAATAGCCACCAGCAGCAGCGCGGGTGCCTGCCAGCGCGGCGGGCCCAGTGGCGTGCCGGCGGCGTTCAGCACGCGCCGCGCCAGCGCCGGACCGACGGCAAACAGCAGCGTGGCAAACAGCAGCAGCCAGGGCACGATGCCGCTGAAAACCCGCGCCGGCGTCACCAGCAGCAGCAACGCGCCCAGCACGCCGCCGACGGCGCAGATCAGCAGCTCGCGGCGCAGCCGCTGCCTGGGCAGGGCGCGCAACTCGGGGCGAAAGCCCAGCGCGCTGCCCAGATAGCCCGGGCTGAGTGCGAGCGCGCTGGTGGCGTTGGCGACAATCGGCGGCAGACCGGCAAACACCAGCGCTGGAAAAGTCAGAAAACTGCCGCCGCCGGCAACGGCGTTGAGCACGCCGGCGGCAAAGGCGGCGCCGCACAGCAGCGCCATCGTGGTCAACAGTTCCATGGTCATTCGGTTCGGGCGCGCCGGGGCGGCTGCTGGGGTGAATGAAGCGGCGCGGGTCAGTTGGCGCCAGCCGGGCCCCGGTTGGCGGTGTCAACTCGAGGCCGGAACGATAGGGGCCAGCGGCTCGGGCGCCAGCAAGCTGCCGTTGCGCAAACCGCGCAGGGTAGCCACACACAGCCACAGGACGACGAGAGAAGTGGCTGCCAGCAGCAGCAACCCCGTGCTTTGCAGCATGCCATGCCAGTCGGCGCCGGCTTGCAACTCGGCTAAGCGCAGGGTGAGGGCGCAGAAGGCCGCAAGCGGAAACGAAAGCGCCCAGAATGAAACGCCAAAGTCTTGCGCGGCGATGCGGCGCAGCAGCGGCAGCAGCCAGAGCAGGAAAAACAGCGCCAGGCCCCAGAACGCCTGCGCCAGCGGCGCCGGCGCCTGCAACTGCAGCAGCACCAGGCCGATCACCGCCGGCGGTGCCAGCGTGATGAACCAGGTTGGCAGCGCGCGCTCGGGCAGCGGGCCGTGTGCGATGCGACGCGCCAGAATCAGCGTCAGCACCAGCGGCCAGCACAGGATGCCAATGCCGAATTGCGCCATCGACCAGACCTCCTGTCCCAGCGGCAGACCCGCCAGCGGCGCCAGCACGTTGCCGACCACCGCCAGCAGCAGCAAGGGTGTGAGCGTGGGCCACAACGTGGCGCTGCCCGCACCGGACGCTGGCGCTGGTGCCAGCCAGCGCCCCAGCACCCACAGCGTGGCCCAGAGCTGGCCCAGACTGCCCAGCCACCAGAGCGGCTGCCACAGCGGCGCCGGACCAAACAGCGCCACGCCCAGCGTGACCAGCAACAGCAGCGACAGGGGCAGCGCGGCGACAAAGGCGTGGCGCAGCGGGTGGCGCAGGTCTTCGGCCAACGCCTGCGGGTAGCGGCGCTGCCGCAGCAGGCTGGCCAGCAGCAGCACGGCAAACACCAACACGGCGCCGGCGCCCAGCACCAGCGCGACGCCCTTGGCTGGCGGGCCCAGTGCCGCGCCGGCGTGCAGCCAGGCCAGCGCCAGGCCGCACAAGCCCATGACCAGGGCGAACCAGCCGGGCATGAGAAATTTCAGCGGTGTCGGGTGGGTCATCGGCGGTCGGTGAAAGAGTCTACAGGCGCATGAGGCGGTCGATTTTATTGCTTGGGCCCAGTGAAGTATCAGCCGTTCGTCCTGAGCCTGCCCTTCGACAAGCTCAGGACAGTCGGAAATACAAGCCTGTCCTGAGCCAGTCGAAGGGCCTGTCCTGAGCCAGTCGAAGGGCCTGTCCTGAGCCAGTCGAAGGGCCTGTCCTGAGCCAGTCGAAGGGCCTGTCCTGAGCTTGTCGAAGGGCTTCGACAGGCTCAGCCCGAACGGAGCTCAAGACCCTTCGACAGGCTCAGGACAGGCTTCTGCGGGCCGGATCAACAAGAAGCAAACGGCACCCGCGGGGCGATTGCACACAGCAACTGGTACGCAATCGTACCGGCCGCATGCGCCACCTCGTCCACCGGCAGCAGCGCGCCGCAGGGGCTGCGCCCCCACAGCAACACCTCGGTGCCGACGCCGCAGGCCAGGCCGGCGGCGTCCAGCGGCGCGAGATCGACCGCCAGCATGTCCATGCTGACGCGGCCAAGCACGCGCGTGCGCACGCCGCCGACCAGCACCGGCGTGCCGGTCGGTGCGTGGCGCGGGTAGCCGTCGGCGTAGCCGCAGGCCACCAGGCCAATACGCATAGGAACGCTGGTGCAAAACGTCGAGCCGTAGCCGACCGTCTCGCCCGGCTGCAACTGCTGCACGCCGATCAAGCGGCTGGCCAGCGAGAGGGCGGGCAACAGGCCCCAGTCGGTGGCGCGGTGTTGCGGGTGGTCGGGCGCGGCACCATACAAGGCAATACCGGCGCGCACCCAGTCGGCCGCCAGCGTGGTCGGGCCGTCGCCGCCGTGCAAGGGCAGTTGCGCGTGTCGCAAAATGGCCGCACTGTTGCACAGGCTGCGCTCGCCCGGCAAGCCGGCGCTGGCGGCCTCGAATGCCGCCACCTGATGCGCCACGCCGCGTGCGCCATCAGCGTCGCTGAAATGGGTCATGAGCGCAATTTCTTCCACCTGCGGCAAGGCGTTCAGGCGCGCCCAGGCGTTGCGAAAGGCCGCCGGGGCAAAGCCAAGCCGGTTCATGCCCGAGTTGAGCTTGAGAAACACCCGCTGCGGCTGCTGTGTCTTGTGTGCCGCCAGCCAGTCAATTTGCTCGGTGCAATGCACCGTGTGCCATAGGCGCAGCCGCGAGCATAGCTCCAGGTCGCGCGGCTCGAACACCCCTTCCAGTAGCAAGATGGGGCCGCGCCAGTCGAGTGCGCGCAGGCGCTGCGCTTCGTCCAGGTCGAGCAGCGCAAAGCCGTCGGCGCCGCGCAGCGCGTCAAAGACGCGCTCAATGCCGTGCCCATAGGCGTTGGCCTTGACCACCGCCCAGACGCGGGCGTCGGGCGCGCAGGCGCGCAGGCGCGCGAGGTTGTGGCGCAGCGCTTGGGGGTGTACGGTGGCAAGAATCGGTCGTGGCATGTGGGTGCAGGAGTCAGCGAAACCGTGCGGACGCGCCGACCGTCGGCTGCGTCCGAACCCGGAGTGTGCGTGCCATAAGCCGCCATCATGAGCCGCGCGGCTCGCGCACCCCTTGGCTGCCTGCAGCGGCCGGACAGACCACCGCTGCGCGGGCGCAGCCGCCCCCATTATCCCCGTGAAGCGCGGCTTGCACACCTGCATGACGGCGCAGATTGTTGCGCGCTGGCCCAGCCTGCTTGCCGGCGTGGTCACAGTGCGCTGTACCTGCGCGTACCTCGTCTGGGCAAGGAGCTGCGCATGCGGCACGCCAACGGCACGTTCACGCGCTGGCTTGACACGCTCAAGAACACCCGACGTCTTGCTACTTGACGATTGGGCCAGCCACCGCGCCACCATCATCACCAGTCAGTTGCCTATCAAGCATTGGCAACGGAATACGCAGAATTGCGGATCGGATCTTTCTTGGTCTTTTTCAGGTCGTGCAGGGCGATGGTGGTGACCGAGTTCGATGCGGTACAGCAGCGGCTGGCGAACCGCGAGTATGCATAGAAGCGCGCAGCCTCGTTCGTGGCGAAGCGGGCGACGTTTTTCAAACGGCGCTGAGGCGGTGCCCGCAACGCTTCAGTCGCGCGGCGTGAACCGGCCCACCAGCCCCTCACCCCACTCCCAAGGCCCGGTGATCGTCAGCGTCACCGTGGTCCATTCGCCCTCAGCCTGCACCTGCTGGTCGGCGTCCCAGGCGCCGCCTTCGTCCAGCGGGCCGCGCGGTCCAGGGCTGTGTTGCCCGGCCCAGGCCAGCACGGTCTGCACCTCGGCCAGCACCGCAGGCACATCGGCCGCGCGCACGCTGGCCATGGCCTCCCAGGTGCCGGTGCCTTCGCCGTCGTCGCTGGTGTCGAAGATCAGGTAGTTCAAGGGCATGTATTGAGCCTCACAGGTCCAGCGTCGCGCCACGCAAGCGGAGCCACTCCTTGCGCTCGCTGTAGTCCGGCAGCACCTTGTCCACCTCGTTCCAGAACGCGTCGCTGTGGTCGCGTTGGTGCAGGTGACACAGCTCGTGGACCACGATGTAGTCCAGCACCGTCAGCGGCGCCATCAGGCACTTCCAGTGAAAGTTCAGGTCACCACTCGGTTGACACGTTGCCCACCGGAACCCGATGTCTTTGACCAGCACCGCGCCCGGTGCCACGCCCACCCGGGGCGCAAAATGGGTCACCCGGCGCTGCAGCCGCTGCAGCCCTTTGGCCGCGTAGAAGGCTTCAAACGCCGCGCGTGCCGCCATGGCGCCACCTTGCTCCACCAGCGAACGCAACAACAAGAATCGGCCGTCCTTCAGTTTCAAAGACTCTTCCTGCTCGTTCACCAGTTGCAGCCGGTAGCTGCTGCCCAGGTACAGAAAGGTCTCGCCGTTCACCCACTCGCGCACCACGCCGCTGGCGTTCAGGTCGCGCCACTCGGCCAGGTTGCGGTAAATCCACATGCGCTTGCTCAGCACGGTGGCGTCCACCTGTTCGGGGGCCATGTGGCGCGGCGGCCGCACGGTGATCACGCCGTCGCGCTCGATCACGATGTCGGTGGTCCGCCGCTGCGCACCCGGCAGCAGCCGGTACTGGATGTCTTTCACTTGCCGCAGTTGCATCAGGCATCTCCCTCGCGCGCGGTGCGCACCAGTTCGTCGTGCCGGTTCTTGGCCAGCCGCATGATCTCTACCGCCACCCGTTCGCGGTTGGTTTTCAGCTCGTCGATGCCGGTCTTGGCGATCTCGGTTTTGATCAGACCGCGCAGGCGCTTGTGCTTGTCCGGGTTCTGCCAGAAGTCGATGCTGCCAATCGTCTCCTGCAGCAACTCCACCACCGTCTCCATCAGCGCCTTGAAGCCGGGTTTGTCCGCTTCGCCCACCACGCCACCGGCAAAGCCCACCTGGGCAATGTGTTCGTAGAACGTGGTTGCCTCCTTGCTCAGGCCTTCTTCGCCCTGCTGGCGCCCTGCCACGGCTTGCCCACGCAGCTCGGTCAGTTTCTCGGCCAGCAGGTCCCACTGGTCCTGGTGCTGCTCGATCAGTGCGTCCACCTTGGCTGAGAGGCTCTTGTAAAACGCCGGGTCTTCGTCGTGGTGCACCGTGCAGTGCTTGCGGATGGCGTGCTCCATCTCGCTGGCCTTGGCCTCGGGGTTGCCGCCCGTGTGCGCCGCCAGTTGGGCCATGAAGTCCTCGGCCAGCAGCTCCACGGGGGGCACCTTGGGGTTGATACCCAGGCTGATCAGGTGCTCGTTGATCAGCGCCTTCACCTTCTCGCCCGCGTTGCCCAGGTTCAGGCTCTCGTCCTTGTAGCGCTGCTTGGCCACTTCCAGCACATAGCCCATGCGCCGCGCCGGCACTCGGTACGGCTGCGCTTCCTGGCGCGGCAGCACGATGTCCAGGCTCATCAGAAACTTCTTCAGGTACACCTCAAAGTCGGCGCGCTGCTTCTCGTCCTTCAGCGCCTTCACCGCCTCATGCACCAGCGCCGCGTCTGCGTCCAGGCTCGGCAGGTCGCCGGTCACAAAAGCCTTGAAGTGCTTCACGCCCAGCGCCTCAAAGTGCTGCAGCAGTCGCTGGTAGCGTTCCTCCAGCACCGGCAGTTCGGAGGTGATGTTCTTCATCCCGTCCTGCAGCTCCTGCAACTCGTTAGCCGCAGCGTACAGGCTCAGCGCCTCGGTCAGGTGGTTGGCCAGTCCGATGTAGTCCACGATGTAGCCGCGCTGCTTGCCTTTCTTCACCCGGTTGGTGCGGGCAATCGCCTGCAGCAGTGTGTGTTCGCGCAGCTTCTTGTCGATGTACATCACCTGCTCGATGGGCGCGTCAAAACCGGTCAGCAGCATGTCGCACACGATCAGGAAGGCAATGCCGGTGTTCGCCTTGTCCGGGTCTTGCTGGTCGAAACCGCGGCAGAAGTTGTGCACCGCGCGCGTCTGCGCCGCCTGCTTGCGCGCCTGGGTGATGAAGGCCGCTTCGTTCGTGCCGTCCGACGAAATTACCACGGCGGTTTTCAGAAAGGCCAGCCGCTCGATCAGCGCCGTGTCGGGCGCGGCCTTGGCGCGCTCCTGCGTCAGCCGTTCAGCCAGCGCTGCCTCAATGCCCGCCTGGTAGCGCACGCACGCCAGCTTCGAGTGGCACACCACCTGCGCCTTGAAGCCGTTGGGCAGGATGTTGTCCACGTAGTGCCGCACCATGTCGGCCGCAATCGCGTCGATGCGATTCTTCGCTTCCAGGATGTCGCCGGTCGCGCCGTACTTCTTCTTGATCGCCAGCAGCTCCGCCTCGCTGCGCTCGCGGAACAGGTCTTCAAACGCGGTGTCGAAGGCGTGCTTCTCGTTCAGCGCCGTGTCCGCCGTGCGGCCTTCGTACAGGATCTGCAGCGTCGCCCCGTCGTGCACCGAATCCATGATCCGGTACACGTCGATCAACTCGCCAAAGCGTTTGTGCGTGCGCTTCTCGCCGTGGCGCTCGGTGATGAGTGGCGTGCCGGTGAAGGCGATGCGCGTGGCGTTGGGAAACGCCTCGAACAGGTTGTCGCCCAGGTCCGAGCTTTGCGTGCGGTGCGCCTCGTCGATCATCAGCACGATGCGGCTGGACGGGTTCACCATGCCAAAGGTCTGGCCCGCCGGCATGGCCAGGTAGGTGCCCAGCGCCTCGGCCACCGTGTTGCTCAGCGTCTGCTTGTGCTCCTGGAACTTGTGCACCATCACCATGTTGATGTCCGAGCTGTCGCTGGCCAGGTGCTGGCGCAGGCTCTGGCGGCTCTCGATCACGTTCACCTTGCCGCCGATCAGCGTGGCCGTGTCGGCCAACTGGTCTTCCAGGTCGGTGCGGTCGTTCACCAGCACGATCTTGAAGTCGCTCAGGTCGCGGCTGGCGCGCAGCATGCGCGCCAGAAACACCATGGTCAGCGACTTGCCCGAGCCCTGCGTGTGCCACACCACGCCGCTGCGCTCCAGCGCGGTCTGGCCGCTGCGCAGCCGCTGCACCACCTTGCCCGCCGCGCGGAACTGCTGGTAGCGGCACACCACCTTCACCCGCGGGCCACCGTCCGTGTCCATGCACACCGCGCTGGTGCGCAGAATCTGCAACAGGTTGGCTTGGGTCAGCATGCCCGCCACCAGTTGCTGCTGTGCGTTCAGGCCGGCCAGCGCCGTGTCGTCCTGCGGGTAGAGCGTTTTCCAGCCGTAAAAGTGCTCTTCTTCCGAGGTGATCGTGCCGTAGTCCGCCAGCGTGCCGCTGCTGCGCACCAGCATCAGGTTGCTGTGGAACAGGCGCGGCTCGCCCTCCTTCAACCCGGCGGCTTCTGTTGCGGCGCGGCGGCGCATGTAGCGCTGCAACTGCACAAAGGCTTCCTGCATCGGGTTGGCGCAGGTTTCCGATCCCTTCTTGCACTCCACCACCACCAGCGCCATGCCGTTCACGAACAGCACGATGTCCGGGACGATGAACGGCTTCACGCAGCCCGGTGTGTCCACGCGGAACTGGTTGATGGCGTGAAAGCGGTTGTTGGCCGGCGTGTGAAAGTCGATCAGCCGCACCACCGGGTCGGCCTCGCCGGTCAGCTCGTTGCGGTCGGTCTGCGCCTTGAACAGCAGCGCCTGCACCGCCTCGTTGGCCTCCAGCAGCGTGCGGTTGGGGTGGCGCGTGAGCTGGGTGCGCAGCTCGTCCAACTGCCGCTCGGTCAGCCAGGGCTGGCCGTCGGCCGTGGTGTTGATGGCTCGCACCGCCTCGTCAAACACGCCCGGCAGCAGCGTCTGGCGAAAGTGCTGGCGCAGGCTGGGCGTGGCGTCCTGTGGCACGTCCTGGCCCTGGTCGATCACCGTCCAGCCTTGGGCGGCCAGCTGGTCCAGGAAGGGGCGTTCGACTTCGGTGTATTCGCTCACCGGTGGCCCTCTTGTGCCTGCTGCTGCAACCACGGGCGGCCCTTGGTCGTCAAACGGTAGCGCTGTCGGGTGCTGCGAGGGCTGGTCGGATCGGTCATCTCCAGCGCACCGACCGCCATGGCGGGTGCCAGATAAGCCTTGCGGAAATGATCGGCATTGCGCAGCCCCATCACCGCCTGCAGCTCGGCCCGCGACATCTCGCCCTGGACCCGCTTGAGCAGCCCGGACACTTCCGGGGTCACATCCATGGTCACATCCATGGTGCCGGTGTCAGCCCCACCTGGTTCAGGGCGCCAGGCCTGCGGGTGGGCGGGCAAATGCACGGCGCAAGCCAGGCGGTCGTCGTCCGTCTCCGTCTTGATGGACCGGTCTGGCCCCGGCACGCTCACGATCACCAGCTCGTCGTAGCCGATGCGCACCTCCACCGGTTCGCGCTCTTCGTACGAGCGGTGGTAGACCGCGTTCACCAGCGCCTCCAGCGGCAGGCTGTCGGCGTCATCCGCCAGCGCGCTGCCCACCTCGCGCAGGTAGTCCAGCATCAGCGGGCGCGACAGGTCGACCACGCTGGCCTGCTGCGCAAAGCGGTCGTCCCACGGCACCTGCGCCGTCAGGCTCAGCAGCTCGCGCTGAATCTTGTCGAGCTGCTTGTCTTGCAACCCCACCGGCGGAAACACCGGCTGGCCCTTGGCGTCGCAGTCCTGCCCGATCACCACATAACCGCCGCCCAGGTTCTGGAAGTCGTTGGCAAACGCGCACAGCGTGCGGATGATCGCGTCCGGGTTCCAGCCCGCCTTGTATTCGATGCGCTCACCCTCCACCGTGCGCTGGCGCAGCAGGTCGGCGATGTTGATGGGCAGCGCTTGGGGCTTCACAACGGTGGCCTTGTGTCAGGGCTTTGAGCGCTTGGGCGCCGCCTTGGCCAGCGTCGACACCATGTCAGCCACACGCGCCAGCGCCGACTGGTAGACCACGCTGTCTTCGCGTTTGTCCACCGCCATCACCATGACAATCAACACATCGTCCTGCACGCCGTACACCAGCCGGTAACCCTGTTTGTTGAGTTTGATTTTGTAATGCCCCGCCAGCGCACCGAGCAAGGCTGCGCCCGGTACATGCGGGCTGTCCAGCCACTTTTTCAGCAACTTGCGCAACGGCTCCTTCACCGAACCGTCCAGCTTTTGCCACTCTGCCCAGGCGCTGGGCACAAACTGCAAGCGGTACTTGTGTTTGCGCGCTGGCTGGGGTGTCTCAGATCGCGTCAATGTCCACCTCAATCGCCTGCGCCCGCTCGCCCATGCGTGCCAGCACCGTGCGACCCAGCTCTTGATCGGACAGCTCTTCCAGCATGGCCTCGAACAAAGCGGGCTCGATCATGTAAAAAGCGGCCTTGTTGTGGTTCAGCACGGCCACCGGACGGCTCTTGGCCTCGCGCAACACGGCTGCCGGGTTCTTCTTGAACTCGGACATGCTGATCGTCACATCGGCATAAATGGCTTCCATGATTGGCTCCTTAATTGGCTCTGATTATGGCGCTGATTGAGTGGATTTGCCCACTTTTTGTCCCCGCCAAGGTTCACAGCGGTTCGTACACGCGCACCACCACCCATTCCAGCCGCGACGGGTCGCGCCAGGGCTGGCCGTCGGCCGTGGTGTTGATGGCGCGCACTGCTTCGTCAAACACGCCCGGCAGCAGCGTCTGGCGAAAGTGCTGGCGCAGGCTGAGCGTGGCGTCCTGCGGCACGCCCTGGCCCTGGTCGATCACCGTCCAGCCTTGGGCGGCCAGTTGGTCGAGAAAGGGGCGTTCGACTTCTGTGTATTCGCTCACAGGGCTTGTTCAGGTGGTCACTCAGGTCGGTGTCTTGGGCGCATCGGCGCCCGTTTGCACCGGACGCCCGTTCTGCCAGACCACTGCGTACTGGCCGAGCTTCTGTTTCTTTTCCAGGTTTTTGGCCACCGCGTTCTGCAGCGTGCGCAGCATGGTCTGCGCCTGGGCCGATGGGGGTGTTGACGTGTGGGTCATGGTGTTGTGGCCTCTTTCAACAAATGTTCGTGGTGTTGCGCATGTCTTGCTGGCGGATGTCGGCGTGCGAAATGCCGTGCAGCAGCATGTTCATCTTGCAGATGGACCAGGTGGTGCCCATTTTTTCCTGACCAAACAGGGCCAGCTCGGACGGGTCGGCGCCGTGTTCGCGCAAGTAGTCGCGCGCCTGGATCAGCATGCCGCCCGAGCCCACCGTGGGGTCGTACACGCTCATGCCTTCGCGCGGGTCGCAGATTTCCACGCAGATGCGCACCACCTCGGCCGGGGTGTAGAACTCGCCCGCCTTCTTGCCGGCGGAGTCGGCGAAGTATTTGATCAGCCACTCGTAGGCGGCGCCCAGCAGGTCGGGGAATTCAAAGTCTTCGTCGCGCAGCGGGATCTTGTCGAAGTTCTGGATGAAATCGACCAGGGTGTCGTCGTCCAGCGTGGTCTGGCCGATCTTGCGGTTGAAGTTGATGGTGCCCTTGAGCACGTCTTGCAGGGCGTCGGGGTTCTCGTCTTCCAGGGCCTCCAGCGCCTTGTTGAGCATGGAGCCGACGTTTTCCTTGACGTGCTTGAGCGCCGGGTGGTGGGTGACCTGCAGCTCGCCGTGCTTGTCGATGGCGTAGTCGGCCCAGGGCGTGTTCCAGCGGGCGCGCTTGGGCACGAAGAAGTACTTGCCCGAATACTGGTCGGCGTCTTCGAGCAGTTGGAGGATGTCGGGTTCGGCCAGTCCATCGGTTGCGGCTAGCTGGCGAATCTCGGCCTGGCGCTGGTCAAACAAATCGCTGGCGCGTTTGAGGAACAGGATGCCGAAGATGTATTCCTTGTATTCGCTGGCGTCCATGTTGCCGCGCAGCGCGTCGCAGGCGGTCATCAACAGGCTTTCGAGGCGGGCGAGCGTGAGTTTGGTTGGGGGCATTCGACGGATGGGTAAGTTACCGCCTCATTATCCAGACGGAAAGACAAACGGCGCCCGAAGGCGCCGTTTGAACGAGGGGTTGGCTCGGTGAGAGCCTTCACCCCAGCCCTCTCCCAGAGGGAGAGGGTGCAAAGCGGGGTCAGGCCGCTTTCACTTTGAGGCGCCAGGCATGCAGCAGCGGTCTGGTAGGCCATGCTGGTGTTCACGTTACCGGCCATGCGCTCGCAGGTCTCGCGCACCTGGGCTTCGGTCACCACGCCCTGGTCCACCCAGCGCAGCACGTAACCCAGGATGCCCTGGAGCTTGTTGTGCAGAACTGACTTGAACGAGGCTTGCCGCGCATGGGGTCAGGTCTTCGTCATGACCATGGCGGCTTACAACTTGGTGCGCATGCGCACCTTGGGACAATTCCGTCTGGAGAGGGCACAATGCGTGCCAAAGGCGGGGAAAAGGCCCTTCGAACGCGAAAAACAGCCCCTTGGATGGCGCTTTGCGCGACCGCGACGGACCCAATCGACCGAAACGGGCTCTTCTGATCGACCGCGACGGCCGCGTGATCCGGCGCTGCTGTGAGTCCGACAGCCTGCGTCAGCCGTGCAGCGCGTCGTCGAGCAGCTCGACCCAGTGCCGCACCGGGGTGCTGGTGCCGCTTTGCAAATGCATGATGCAGCCAATGTTGGCGCTGACGATTTCGCTCGGCTCCAGCGCTTGCAGGTGCTCGAGCTTGCGCTGGAGCAGTTGCTCAGACAGCCCCGGGTTGAGCACCGAATAGGTGCCGGCCGAGCCGCAGCACAGGTGCGCCTCGCTGGCAGTCAGGCGCAGCGTGAAGCCGAGTTCGCCCAGGTGTTGTTCGACGCCGCCGCGCAGCCGCTGGCCGTGTTGCAGCGTGCACGGCGGGTGGTAGGCGAGCACGCGGTCGGCGTCGGGCGCGCGCGCCAACTTCGGCCGCAGCAGCGGCACCAGTGTCGGCAGCAGTTCGCTGAGGTCTTGCGTCAGCGCGCTCACGCGCGCGGCCCGAGCGGCATAGGCCGGATCGTCGGCCAACTGGTGGCCGTACTCTTTCACCATGACGCCGCAGCCGGAAGCGTTCATCACGATCGCTTGCACGCCTTGCTCGATGTGGGGCCACCAGGCGTCGATGTTGGCGCGCATTTGCTGCTTGGCGCCGTTCGGGTCGTTCAGGTGAAACGTGAGCGCGCCGCAGCAGCCGGCCTGCGGCGCGATCAGGCACTCGATGCCAGCGGCGTCGAGCACGCGCGCACTGGCGTGGTTGATATTGGGTAGCATGGCCGGTTGCACGCAGCCGGCCAGCAGCAGCACCCGGCGCGCGCGCCGCGTGCTCGGCCAGCGGCCGGGGTTCTGGCGTGGCGGCAGCTTTTTCTTCAGCGCCGCAGGCAGCAGCGGGCGCAGCGCCTGGCCAACGCGCAGCGCCGGGCCAAACAAGGGCGACGGCAAACCCTTTTTGAGCAGCCAGCGCAACGCCTTTTCACCCGCTGGCCGCGCCACCTTTTCTTCCACCAGCACGCGCCCGATGTCGACCAACTGACCGTACTCGACCCCGCTCGGACAGGTCGATTCGCAGTTGCGGCAGCTCAGGCAGCGGTCCAGGTGCAACTGCGTCTTGCGTGTCGGCGTATTGCCTTCGAGCACCTGCTTGATGAGGTAAATACGCCCGCGCGGGCCGTCGAGCTCGTCGCCCAGCAGTTGATAGGTGGGACAGGTGGCGTTGCAAAAGCCGCAGTGCACACACTTGCGCACGATGGCCTGGGCCGCGCGGCCAGCGGCGCTGCCTTGATACTCGGGGGTCAGTTGGGTTTGCATGGTGGGACATTGTGCGCTGAGCGCAGAGGGCACCGCAGCAACGCGGAATTTTTTGCTTGAACCAGAGGGTATGCTTCAATCCATGGACATTCCGACTGCGGCTGCCAATAACGCGCCGACGGCTGCGCCGACGCAGCAGATCGACCTTGGCATCGGCGGCATGACCTGCGCCTCGTGCGTGGCGCGGGTCGAAAAGGCGTTGCTGAAACAGCCCGGTGTCAGCGCTGCCAGTGTCAACCTGGCGACCGAGTCGGCGCGCATCACGCTGCTCGACGCTGACGTGGCCGAGGCCAGCGCGCGGCTCAAGCGCGCCGTGCGCGAGGCCG
Source organism: Hydrogenophaga sp. (assembly GCF_014773545.1). Taxonomy (GTDB): domain Bacteria; phylum Pseudomonadota; class Gammaproteobacteria; order Burkholderiales; family Burkholderiaceae_C; genus Hydrogenophaga. Next base: position 99,974 of record NZ_SDDV01000002.1, read on the forward strand.
GCTACGATCCGCGCACACCGCAAATCCGGGCCGAGGAGATCGCGCGCTGGCACGGCATTGCGATCGATTTTTTGCCGGTGCTGGCCGGGCTCTTGCTCTCGGCGCCGCTGGTGCTGCCGATGGCCGGGGATTTGTTCGGCCAGCACTGGATGTTGCCGGCCTGGATTCAGTTCCTGCTCGCCGCGCCGGTGCAGTTCTGGCTCGGCGCGCCGTTCTACCGGGCCAGTTGGCACGCCCTGAAGGCGCGCAGCGCCAATATGGAGCTGCTGGTGGCCATTGGCACCAGTGCCGCGTTTGCGCTCTCGACCTGGCTGTGGTGGCGCGCCGAGCCGGGCCAGATGGTGCATCTGTACTACGAGACGGCGGCGGTGGTGATCACGCTGGTGCTGCTCGGCAAGTGGCTGGAGGCGCGCGCGCGGCGCCAGACCAGCAGCGCCATCCGCGCCCTGCACGCGCTGCGGCCCGAGCGCGCCCACCTGTTGCGGGGCGGCGTGCGTCGCACCGAGGTGATCGATGTGGCGGTCGATGAATTGCTGCCGGGGGACCGGGTGCGGGTGTTGCCGGGCGAACGTTTTCCGGCCGACGGCAGGCTGCACGCAGGTCAGACCCAGGCCGACGAATCCTTGCTCACCGGCGAGGCAATGCCGGTGCCCAAGCTGCCGGGCGACTTTGTCACTGGCGGCGCCATCAACGGCGAGGGCGCGGTCGAGGTGCTGGTGGGCGCGGTCGGGGCCACCAGCGTGCTCGCGCGCATCATCGCGCTGGTGGAAGACGCGCAGGCCACCAAGGCGCCGGTGCAGCGCATGGTCGACCAGATGGCGGCGGTGTTCGTTCCGGCGGTGCTGCTGATCGCGCTGGCCACGCTGCTGGGCTGGATCGCTCAGGGTGCGACGCTGGAGGCGGCCTTGCTGCCTGCGGTGGCGGTGCTGGTGATCGCCTGCCCCTGCGCGCTCGGGCTGGCGACGCCGACCGCGATCATGGTAGGCACCGGTGTGGCAGCGCGGCACGGCATCCTGATCAAGGACGTGCAGGCGCTCGAAGTCGCGCACCGGGTCGACACCGTGGCGCTTGACAAGACGGGCACCCTCACGCTCGGGCGCCCGCGCATGAGCGCGCTCGAGGTCGCCGCCGGGGTCGACCCGGCGCAGGCGCTGCGCGCCGCGGCGGCGCTGCAGGCGCACAGCGCGCACCCGCTGGCGCGCGCCGTGCTCGATGCCGCTGCCGAACGCGGGCTGACGCCAGCAGGCGCTGACGCGACCGACGTGCAGGCCGTCAGCGGGCGCGGCAGCCTGGGCCGCGTAGACGGCGTCTTGCTGGCGCTGGGCAGCCGGCGCTGGATCGACGAGCTGGGGGTGGCGCTGGGGCCGCTGGCGGCGCGCGCGCAGGAGCTGCAAGACGGCGGCGCGACGGTGTCGGTGCTGCTCAGCCAGACGCTCGCCAGCGGGGCGCAGGGCCAGCTCGACGCTTTGGCGCAGCGCCCGCCATCGGCCGCGGCGCAGCCGCTGGGTGGCTGGACCGTGCTGGCCGTGCTGGCTTTCGCCGATCAGATCAAGCCGGGCGCGGCGGCGGCGCTGCAGGCCCTGCGCGCGCAAGGCCTGCGCCTGTTCATGGTCTCGGGTGACAACTGGGGCGCGGCGCTGGCAATCGGGCGCGCACTCGGTTTCAAGGCCGAGGACGGCGAGGTGCTGGCCGAGGTGCTGCCGGGCGACAAGGCGGCGCTGGTGCAGCGTCTGCGCGCTGGCGCTGGCGGCAAAAAGAGTGTGGTCGCCATGGTCGGTGACGGCGTCAACGACGCGCCCGCGCTGGCCGCCGCCGACGTGGGCGTGGCGATGAGCCACGCGCACGGCGGTGGCTCCGACGTGGCCATGCACAGCGCCGGCATCACCCTGATGCGCGGCGACCCGCTGCTGGTGGCGGCCGCGCTCGATGTGTCCCGGCGCACGGTGGCCAAGATCCGGCAGAACCTGTTCTGGGCCTTTGCCTACAACGTCGCCGCGATCCCGCTGGCCGCGCTCGGCTACCTGAGTCCGATCATCGCGGGTGCGGCGATGGCGCTGAGCTCGGTCAGCGTGGTCGCCAACGCGCTGCTGCTCAAGCGCTGGCAGCCGCCGCGGGGGCGCTGAACGAATGGGATTCAGATCAGGGCTTGCCAGGCATTGACCTGGATCAAATTGAATTCGTGTTGTTTTTGACATGCTCCAAGGTCCGATAAAAAACACCATTGAACCGGAGACAAAACCATGCATCGCGAAGCCCTGCGCGTGATCCGCGACGAGCATGCCACGCTGACTGCGCTGCTCAACGCCTTGCTGCAGATGGTGCAGCGCGGGCCCGAGGCGGATGGCAAGGACCGGCGCGAGCTGTATTTCGACGTGCTGCGAGCCATGTTGTTCTACATCGACGAATTCCCCGAGCGCCACCACCACCCGAAAGAGTCGGATTTGCTGTTTCCGCGGCTGGCGCGGGCTGCGCCGCACACCCTGGGCCTGATCGAGCAACTCGAGCAAGAACACATGACCGGCGAGCAGCGGGTGCGCGAGCTGATTCACCTGTTGATGGCCTGGGAATACCTGGGTGAGCCGCGTCGGCGCGCATTTGAAGACGAGGTGACGCGCTACGTCGGGTTTTACCTGCAGCACATCCGGCAGGAAGAGGCCGTGATCTTGCCCGAAGCGGAAAAGCACCTGAGCGAAGCCGACTGGCGCGTGCTCAACGCCGCCTTTGCCAGCAACCGCGACCCGCTGTGCTCGAGCATTCCGCGTGACCCGCTGTTCGACCGCCTGTTTGCCCGTATTTTGATAAGCGCGCCGGCGCCGGTCGGACTCGGGCACTGAGGGCTGCCGGTTTTCGGCGTCAGTCGCGCGGCCCTGGTCTTGGCCCAGCAGGCAGTGGCCGCGCCCGCGTTTCAAGTGTCGATCGGCTCTGCGGAGTGCGCGCTGCGCCCTGGTGCTGCGAACCGGACCGTGACCAGCAAGCCCGGGTTGACAGCCCCGGGGTGGACGTCAGACATGGCGATGCAGGCGCCGTGCTGCAGGGCGATTTCGTGCACGATGGCCAGGCCCAGCCCGGAGCCGTCGACGTTGGTTCCCAGTGCCCGATAAAACGGCTGCAACACCCGCTCGCGTTCGTGCGCGGCAATGCCGGGCCCGTTGTCTTCTACTTGCAGCAGCGGCACGCCGCTGTCCGGGTCGGGCAGCAAGCGCACCGTCACCACGCCGCCACGGCCGCTGTAGTGGATGGCGTTGTCGACCAGGTTGCGCACCATTTCCTGCAGCAACGTGGGGTTGCCGTGCAGCGGGTAATCGACCGGCCCTGGCTCGGCGCCTTCGTAGCCCAGATCGACGCCGTGTTCCAGCGCGCGCGGCACCGAGTCGCGCACCACCGCCGGCACCAGTTCGGCCAGATCGACCGGCAGACTGGGCAGGGTGCGGCCGGTGGTTTCGGCGCGCGCCAGGGCCAGCAACTGGTTGACGGTTCGGGTGGCCCGCGCACTGGAGCGCGCAATCTGCTGCAGCGAGCCTCGAATCTCCAGCGGATCGGTTTCGCGTAGCGCCAATTCGGCCTGCATGCGCAGACCGGCCAGCGGGGTCTTGAGCTGGTGCGCGGCGTCGGCCAGAAAGCGTTTTTGCGTCGAGAGTGAGATCTTCAGCCGTCCCAGCAGGTGGTTGATCGACGCCACCAGGGATGCGACTTCCAGCGGCACGAAAGTCTGCGCGATCGGACTCAGGTCGTCGGTCTGGCGGGCCCGAATGCGCTGCTCCAGCTCGTTGAGGGGACGGATGGCGCGCACCAGCGCCAGCCAGACCAGCAACACCGCCAGCGGCAAGATGATGAACTGCGGCACCATCACGCCTTTGATGATCTCAGTCGCCAGCACCGCCCGCTTGCTCTTGGTTTCGGCCAGTTGCATCAGCACCAACTGCGGCTGCCGCGCATCGACCACGATCCAGGTGTAGGCCACGCGCACAGCTTCGCCAGCGATCACGTCGTCGCGCAGCAGCACCCGGCCCGGCGCGCGTGCCTGTGGCGGCGGCGGAAAGTCGCGCACACCGCTGATCAGCCTGCCGCCCGGCCCCAGCACCTGGTGGTAATTGCGCACGCTGTCATCGGCGTGCAGCAGCGCACGAGTCTGGGCATTCAGCTCGAAGGCGAGCGCCTTGTCGTGCGACTGCACGAAGGCACTCAGAGCCAGCAGGTTGAATTCGAGTGCACGGTCGAACGGCTTGTTGGCAATGCCTTGGGCTACCAGCCAGGTCAGCGCCAGCGACAGCGGCCACAACAGCAGCAGCGGTGTCAGCATCCAGTCCAGAATTTCACCGAACAGGCTGCGCTGGCCGCGCTCAAGCAGACCGAACGCCGCAGCGCTGGCGTGCGGGTCTTCAGCCAGAGATTTTTTCAAGGCAGTAACCCAGGCCGCGCACGGTGGCGATGCGGATCGGCCCCTTTTCGATCTTCTTGCGCAGGCGGTGTATGTAGACCTCGATGGCGTTGTTGCTGACCTCCTCGCCCCATTCGCACAGCCGCTCGATCAACTGGTCTTTGCTGACCAGGCGCCCGGCGCGTTGCAGCAACACCTCGAGCAGGCCGAGTTCGCGTGCCGACAACTCGATCAGTTTGCCGTCTATGGTGGCGACCCGACCGGTCTGGTCGTATAGCAAGGGCCCGTGTTTGATGGTGGCGCAGGCGCCGCCCATGCCGCGGCGCGTGAGCGCGCGCACCCGGGCTTCGAGCTCTTGCAGCGCAAAGGGCTTGGCCATGTAGTCGTCGGCGCCTAAGTCCAGGCCTTTGACGCGCTCGTCGACGCTGTCGGCCGCGGTCAGAATCAGCACCGGCAGCGCCGAGCCGCGCGCCCGCAGGCGTCTGAGCACTTCGAGCCCGTGCAGTCTAGGCAGGCCCAGATCGAGAATCAGCAGGTCGAACTCGGTGTTGGTCAACAGCGCGGCCTCGGCTTCGCAGCCATCGGCCACGTGGTCCACCGCCGCGCCGGCCGTGCGCAAGCCGCGCAGCAAACCATCGGCCAGCACCTGGTCGTCTTCCGCAATCAGAATGCGCATCTCGGTCTCCTTGCAGGGGTGAATGCATTTTATGGCGCGGCGGCCTCAGGCTTGACCTGCGCCATAGGCTTGCCAGAGCAAACCGGTGGCGGTAAAGACGATGCGCCGCGCGCGCGCCGCCAGCTTGGACAGCGCCAGCGGCACGTTCGGGTCGTGTGCCACCAGGTGCAGCACGCGCGCGTCAAAATTTCATTTCAGCTCGAAGCTACACTGCGGTTCAAACATCCAGCGTGCAGCCGGCGGCAACAGACGCTGCAACCCGTTTCTCACCCACCGACTTGGAGCCCTTTCATGGACAACGCCGTCAAAGCCAATCCCCTCAACAGCGAAAAAACCAAGGCCTTGCAGGTCGCGCTGGCGCAAATCGAAAAGCAATTCGGCAAGGGCACCATCATGCGGCTCGGTGAGGGTGAGGTGATCGAGGACATTCAAGTCGTCTCGACCGGCTCGCTCGGACTCGACATCGCGCTCGGTGTCGGCGGCCTGCCGCGTGGACGGGTGATCGAGGTTTACGGCCCGGAGTCTTCGGGCAAGACCACGCTCACCTTGCAAGTCATCGCCGAAATGCAAAAACTCGGCGGTCAGTGCGCCTTTGTCGACGCCGAGCATGCGCTGGACATCCAGTACGCGCAAAAGCTCGGTGTGCGCTTGCACGATTTGTTGATTTCGCAACCCGACACGGGTGAGCAGGCGCTGGAAATCGTCGACAGCCTGGTGCGCTCGGGAGCGGTCGATCTGATCGTGATCGACTCGGTGGCCGCGCTCACGCCCAAGGCCGAACTCGAGGGCGAGATGGGCGACGCGCTGCCCGGCCTGCAGGCGCGGCTGATGAGCCAGGCGCTGCGCAAGCTCACCGCGCACATCAAGAAAAGCAACTGCATGGTGATTTTCATCAACCAGATCCGCATGAAGATCGGCGTCATGTTCGGCAGCCCCGAGACCACCACCGGTGGCAACGCATTGAAGTTTTATGCCTCGGTGCGGCTCGACATCCGTCGCATCGGAACGATCAAGCGGGGCGAAGACGCGATCGGCAGCGAAACCAAGGTCAAGGTGGTAAAAAACAAAGTTGCACCGCCTTTCAAGACCGCCGAGTTCGACATTCTGTTTGGCGAAGGCATCAGCCGTGAGGGGGAAATTCTCGATCTCGGCGCCAATCATCGGGTGATCGAAAAATCCGGCGCCTGGTACGCGTACGAGGGTGAAAAAATCGGTCAGGGACGCGACAACTCGCGCGAGTTCCTGCGCGAAAATCCGGCGCTGCGGCTCGAAATCGAAAACAAGGTGCGCGCTGTGCTGGGCGTGCCGCTGCTGCCGGTGGACGCCAGCGCGGCGGCGCCGCTCAAGCCCGCCAAGCCCGAGAAGGCCGAGAAGGCCGATAAGGCCGATAAGGCCGATAAGGCTGCGGCGCAGAGCTGAGCCAAGAGCGCTTCGCTGCGCTGGGCGCGCAAGCCAGACCGTTCTCGCTTCCTATGGTCGCAACATCCCTCAGCCTGCGGGGCCGCGCCCTGCGTTTGCTGGCCACGCGCGAGCATTCGCGGCTCGAACTCGAGCGCAAGCTCATGGCGCATCAGACCGAAGTCGGCGAACTGAGCCACTTGCTCGACGATTTGCAGGCCAGGGGCTTGATCGACGAACAGCGGGTGCTCGAATCGCTGCTGCACCGGCGCGCCGCCCGCCTGGGGGCCGCCCGCGTGCGCCAAGAACTGCAGGCCAAGGGTCTGGATGCGTGCGCCGTAGCTCAGGCCGTCGATCAACTGCGCGGCAGCGAGGTGCAGCGCGCACGCGCCGTATGGGAAAAAAAATTCGGCACGCCGGCTGCCGACGCCGCCGGGCGCGGCAAGCAGATGCGGTTTTTGCTGGGGCGCGGCTTTGCTGCCGATGTGGTTCGGCGCGTGGTCGGCGGCGCCGAAGACGCGGACGCTGACGCGTAAGCGCCAGCAAGCCGTCTCAGCGGCACCGCTTCGGGTTCAAAGGCCCAGCATCAACTGCAGATTTTGTACCGCTGCACCGCTGGCACCCTTGCCCAGATTGTCCAGGCGGGCGATGAGCACCGCCTGACGTTGCGCCTCGTTGGCAAATACGCGCAACTCGAGCCGGTTGCTGTCCTTGAGCGCGCTGGCGTCGAGCTTGCCGTCTGCGCTGGCGGGTTCGACGCTGATCCAGCCAGCGGCGGCGGCGCTGGCGCCGTAGTGGTCGAGCAAGGCCTGCTGCAAATCGGCAGCGCTGGGCTGGCCCGGCAGCAGATCCAGGTGCAGCGGCAATTGCACCAGCATGCCCTGGCGGAAGTTAGCCACCGCCGGCAGGAAAATCGGCGTGCGCGTCAGGCCCGTGTAGCGCATGATCTCTGGCAGGTGCTTGTGGTTCAGGCCGAGGGCGTAGGCCTCGAACGGTGGCGCCGCACCTGCCTCGTAGGCCTCTATCATGCTGCGCCCGCCACCCGAGTAGCCACTCACTGACGGCAGCGACAGCGCGGCATCGGGCGCGAGCAAGCCCGCTGCCACCAGGGGGCGAATCAAGGCAATGGCGCCGGTGGCGTAGCAGCCCGGGTTGGCCACGCGTTCGGCGCTGGCCACCGCTTCGCGCTGCCCGGGGCAGAGTTCGGGCAGGCCATAGACCCAGCCACTGGCGCAGCGATGTGCGGTCGATGCGTCGATGATGCGCGGCCTGCGGCCAGGCAGGCGGTCTACCATGGCGACCGCTTCGAGCGCGGCCTCGTCATGCAGACAGAGGACGACCAGGTCGGCCTGCGCCATGATGTCGGCCTTGGCCAGCGGATCCTTGCGCCGCTCGGGTGCGATGCTCAGCAGTTCAACGCCGGCCAGCAAGCGCAGCCGGTCCCGAATCTGCAGTCCGGTGGTGCCGGCTTCGCCGTCAATGAATACCTGAGCCATGTTGCGCCCTGCCTTGTCAGTTTCGATTCAGTTACGAATCCGTATAATTATGCATTATGTGCGCGGCGTCAAATGCTTTGCTGCGTTGCAACATAATACAATTTCGGCCGCCCTTGTTCGGCGCCCTTCACCCCGCGGCCCATCGGTGGGGTCGTGCCTGTTGTCAGTCCATCCCTGAGAGAATCCTCATGAAGATCCACGAGTACCAAGGCAAGGAAATCTTGCGCCAGTTTGGTGTGCCGGTGCCGCGCGGTATTGCCGCGTTCACGGTGCAAGAGGCGGTGGAGGCCGCGCAAAAACTGGGCGGCCCGGTCTGGGTGGTGAAGGCTCAAATCCACGCCGGCGGTCGCGGCAAGGGCGGCGGCGTGAAGGTGGCGAAGTCGCTGGCCGACGTCAGTCGACTGGCCGCTGAAATCCTGGGCATGCAGCTCAAGACCCACCAGACCGGCCCGCAGGGTCAGAAGGTGCGCCGGCTCTACATCGAAGACGGCGCCGAGATCTGCAAGGAATACTACGTCTCCATCGTGACCGACCGGGCGACGCAGAAACTCGCCTTCATCGCCTCCAGCGAAGGCGGCATGGACATCGAGGAAGTCGCGCACGCCACGCCAGAGAAAATCAGCACCGAGTACATCGACCCGCTGCTCGGTCTGGGGCAGGCGCAAGCCGAGAAAATTGCCAGCGCGATTGGCATGCCGGCCGAATCCATCGCCCAGGCGACTGACATTTTTCAAAAGCTTTACCGCTGCTACATGGAGACCGACGCCTCGCTGGTCGAGATCAACCCGCTCAACCGGGACAGCGCAGGCAAGGTGATGGCGCTGGACGCCAAGTTCAACTTCGACGCCAACGCGCTGTATCGCCACCCGGAACTGGTGGCGCTGCGCGATCTAGACGAGGAAGACCCGGCCGAGATCGAGGCCAGCAAGTTCGATCTGGCCTATATCAGCCTGGACGGCAACATCGGCTGCCTGGTCAACGGTGCCGGTCTGGCCATGTCGACCATGGACACCATCAAGCTGTTCGGCGCCGAGCCGGCCAACTTTCTCGACGTCGGCGGTGGCGCCACGCCCGAGAAGGTCACCGAAGCCTTCAAGATCATGCTCAAGAACGACAAGGTCAAGGCCATTTTGGTCAACATCTTCGGCGGCATCATGAAGTGCGACACCATCGCCACCGGCATCATCTCCGCTTGCAAGGCGGTCAACCTGCAGGTGCCGCTGGTGGTGCGCATGAAGGGAACGAACGAAGAACTGGGCAAGAAAATGCTGGCCGAATCCGGCCTGCCCATCATCAGCGCCGACACCATGGCCGACGCGGCGCAGAAAGTGGTGGCCACGGTCAACTGAGCCGACTGGCTTGGCAGCGGCTGCGGTCTGCACGGCCCGCGGGCGCGCCAGCCGCAGCGACAAAGCAAGCGCACGCCAGCACAGAGCGTTTTTGACAAGGATTCATCATGAGCATCTACATCAACAAAGACACCAAGGTCATCACCCAGGGCATCACCGGCAAGACCGGGCAGTTCCACACCGAGAAGTGTCAGGAATACGCCAACGGCAAAAACTGCTTCGTTGCTGGCGTGAACCCGAAAAAAGCGGGCGAATCGATTTTCAACATCCCGATCTATGCCTCGGTAAAGGAAGCCGCCAGCCAGACCGGCGCCACCGTATCGGTGATTTATGTGCCACCTGCCGGTGCTGCAGCGGCGATCTGGGAAGCGGTCGAGGCCGATCTTGATCTGGCGATTTGCATCACCGAGGGCATACCGGTGCGCGACATGCTCGAACTGCGCAACCGCATGAAAGCCAAAGAGGCCGCTGGTGGCAAAAAAACACTGCTGCTGGGGCCGAACTGCCCCGGTTTGATTACGCCGGACGAAATCAAGATCGGCATCATGCCGGGCCACATTCACAAAAAGGGCCGCATCGGCGTGGTGTCGCGCTCGGGCACGCTGACCTATGAAGCCGTGGCACAACTGACCGAGATTGGTCTGGGCCAGTCGAGTGCGGTGGGCATCGGCGGCGACCCGATCAACGGCTTGAAGCACATCGACGTGATGCGCGCTTTCAACGAAGACCCGGACACCGACGCCGTCATCATGATCGGCGAGATTGGCGGCCCCGACGAAGCCGAAGCGGCACTGTGGTGCAAGGACAATATGAAAAAGCCCATTGTCGGCTTCATCGCGGGCGTGACGGCGCCGGCGGGCAAGCGCATGGGGCATGCCGGCGCACTGATCGCTGGCGGCGCCGACACCGCAGAAGCCAAGCTCGCCGTCATGCAAGCCTGTGGCTTTACGATCACGCGCAACCCCTCAGAGATGGCTCGCTTGCTCAAGTCGCTGCTGTAAACCTCGACAGATTGAGGTCGGCTCTGAGCTGAAAACAAGGCAACGCTGGCGTTGCCTTGTTTTTTTGGGCGCCTAGACCCGATCGCGCGACGCTTGGCTGCAACGGGCACAGCAGGTGATTTTCAAGCTGCCGCAGGCCCCTGAATAATCCTAGAAACCGCTTCACACACAGAAATTCTCACACTCCCACGCTTGAGGTCTGGATGAGCGGCGCCGGTACCTGGAGCGGCCTGCTCGCTCAGAGTCGTGGTTGCCAAGGGCATGGCCCGTCTGCCTGAGCTTCAGGCCGGGCCGCTGCGCCGCAGCAACACGCGTACGCCAAAGATCAGCGCCGCATAGGGCCACAACCAGCCCAGCCACTGGGACAGGCCGTGGAAACGGATGAACCGGCCCAGCTCCCAGAGTTCAAGCGATTGCGCAAAATAAGGACTCAGCGGTGCCCGGTTGAGCAAACCGAGCAAGACCAGCAAACACAGCAGCATGAGCAGCGTACAAGCCCGGCGCGGCAGTGCCAGCGCGGCCAGCGCGGCCAGTGCAGACCACAGCAGCCCCTGCACCGCTATGGGGCTGATCCAGGCCCAAACGTGCTGGGGCCCGTAGGTGAGTGCGGCTGAGAGGCTGACGCTGGCAAACGCACACAGCAGCAACAAGACCGCAAACACCAGGCGGCGCAGCACGGTTTGAATGTCGGCGTAGCCCATCAGCAAGGGAACCAGCAGGCCCAGGGCGACGCAGAGTGCATCAGTCAGCGCAGTGGTTGCAAGCGGCTGTGGCACCCGCAGGGACAGCCACGCCAGCCCGGGGGTTTGTTGCAACCAGGGCAGCAGCACGGCTTCGAGCCGCGGCCAGACCTGGCCGAGTCCGAACGGCACCGACGACGGGTATAGCAGCGCCAGCGGCCACAGCGCCAGCAAGACCAGGCTGCCGTGCGCCTGGGGGACGAACCAGGCGGCGCGAAACTGGCTCCAGCGCTGCACCCCGCCCAGCCGCACCAGTACCCAGGTCAGGCCAGCGCCGAGGGCCGCCCCGGCGACATTGAGCGCCACGTCGAGGTTGGACGGGATGCGCATCGGCAAAAGGTTTTGCAGCATCTCGACCGTCAGCGACAGCAAGGCCGCCAGCCCGACCGCCAGTGGCCAAAAGGCGCGCTGCCAGCCGCTGCGTTGCAGCGCCAGTGCGAGCAAAAACCCCAGCGGGGCGTAGCCGACCAGGTTAGACGCGACGTCAAAACCGGTCCAGAACTGCGGCAACGGGGCGGTCAAAAACGCCAGCGCAGACACTCCCTGTAGTCGCCAGCCGGTGAAAGGAAACAGGCTGGCGTACAGCACCAGCGCAACGTACAGCAGCGCCAAAGGCCAGGCAGACGTGCGCATTTTCATGCCATCAGTGCCGCCGGCACGCCGCCCCAACGCGCGCCAGGCTCCTCATGTGGCGCCGGAAAAGGGGTGCAGCAGCCATGCGTTTGACGAACCGGGGCGCAGCACCCTGGGGCCTGCAGGCCTCAAAATGGCTTGAGCACCACCAGCAACACGCCCGCCACCAGCAAGATAACAGGCACTTCGTTGAACCAGCGGTACCAGACGTGGCTGCGCCGGTTCTCGCCGCGCTCGAAGCGGCGCAGCAGCAGGCCGCAACTGGCGTGGTAGATCAGGGTCAGCAGCACGACCGCCAACTTGGCGTGCATCCAGCCGTTGCCGGCGCCCAAACCAATGCCATAACCCAGCCACAAGTACAGTCCGAGCGCCAGCGCAGGAAAGGCCAGCAGGGTGCTAAAGCGCAGCAGCTTGCGCGCCATCAGCAGCAGCCGCGCGCGCTCGGCGGCGCTGTCAGGCGCAACCAGGGCCAGGTTGACGAAGATGCGCGGCAAATAAAACAGACCGGCAAACCAGCTGGCGACGAAGACGATGTGAAAGGCTTTGATCCAGAGCATGTCGCCAGTGTAGCCCCGGCGCAGCCGGGTGCAGGCCAGGCCGCTCAGGCGCTCAGTTCGACGCCGGCGTTGTGCGCTCGTGTTCGCTGCGCAACAGGTGTGCCACGGGGCGGCCGGGCAGACACTCGGCCCAGACCGAGCGCGCACAGCTTTCGCACTTGCCGCACTGCGTGGCAACGCCGAATTCGAGCTGAATGTCGTCAAATCCCATGCCAGCACGCGCTGCGCGTGCGATGACTTGGTCGCTGATACGGCGGCAGACGCAAACGATCATGGCGGCGATCCCTCGGCTTGAAATGGATAGCAAATGATAATTGATCGTATTCATTGCCGCAATACCCATATCTATCGCATGGTCTTGCCAGTCGCTGACCCAGACCGCCCCCGGCGCGCGGTTCAGCTCAGTTCGCCCATCTGACTTTGCAGGTAGTTGGGCAAACCGACTTTCTCGATCAGCTCGAGCTGGGTCTCCAGAAAGTCGATGTGCTCCTCGGTGTCGTCCAGAATGTCTTGCAGCAGCTCGCGCGAGACATAGTCGCGCACCGACTCGCAGTGCGCCATGCCGTCCTTGATGGTGGCTTGTGCGGCGCGCTCGAGCGCCAGGTCGCACGCCAGCAGTTCGGGCACGGTTTCACCGATGCCGAGTTTGCCCAGGTCTTGCAGGTTGGGCAGCCCATCGAGCACGAAGATGCGGTCCATCAGCCGGTCGGCGTGCTTCATCTCGCCGATCGACTCGGCGTATTCCTTCTTGGCCAGCTTGTCAAAACCCCAGTGCTTGAGCATGCGGTAGTGCACGAAGTACTGGTTGATGGCGGTCAGCTCGTTCTTGAGTTGCGCTTGCAAGTGGGCAATGGTTTGTGGGTCGCTTTTCATGGTTTGTCCTTGTGTGGCGCAGAGGGGGAGGCGAGCGGTAATTGTCCGACTTTGCGCCGCAGCGCGCGCAGCCGCGCAAAAGGACGAAAAAAAATAAAAAAATAATTTGTGAATGCGAATGATTCTTATATACTTGGCTAACTTTCCAGCCAGCCAACACCCCGAAGCCGCGCCGCTTTGGCCTGGTGCCCGCCAGCCCGATTCACAACTCTCATCGCATGGGTTTGGGCATGAACGACGATTCGAAGACACATTTTGACAAGCGGCCGCTGCCGGCCGGCGCGACAGGGCGTTCGCTGCTGCTGGCTGCTGGCGTGCTGCTGGCCAATCCGCTGGCGTGGGCGCAAGCCAGCCAGGCCAGAACGGGCAGCGCCGCAGCGGCGCCCATCTTGGCTGAAACAGTGGTCACTGGTGCGCGCAGCGAGCGCGCGCTGGAAGACGTGCCGGCCAGCATAGACCTGCTGGAAGGCGACGCGCTCGATCCAGCCCGGGTGCAAGACATACGCGACCTGGTGCGCGATCTGCCCAACGTCAGCGTGCGCCGCGCCCCGCAGCGCTTCGGTGGCGTACTGGGTTCCACCGGGCGCGACGGCAACGCCGGCTTCAACATCCGCGGCCTGGAGGGCAACCGCGTGCTGCTGACGGTGGACGGCGTTCGCATGCCGCGCAGTTACGGGTTTGGCCCTGCTGCCTTCGGGCGCGACTATTTTGACCTGGGCCTGATCTCCAGGGTGGAGCTCGTGCGCGGCGCCAGCTCGGCGCTGCACGGGTCGGACGGGCTGGCGGGCATGGTCGCCATGTTCACCACCGAGCCCAAAGACCTGCTCCAACCCGGACAGACCCTGGGCGGTCGCGCCCTGGCGAGCCACGCCAGCGAAGACGGCATGAGCCGCGTCGGCGCCACCCTGGCCGGGCAGGCCAGCGAGTCGCTGCAGTGGCTGCTCGGCGCCCACACCGCGCGCAGCCACGAGCTGGACAACATGGGCGGCAACACCGAGCAGAACTTCCGCCGTACTGCGCCCAACCCGCAACAGGACCGTCAGAGTGCCGTGCTGGGCAAGCTGGTGCTCAAGCCCGGCGCTGCTTGGCAGCACACGTTCACGCTGGAGCACATGGACAGGAGCAGCGAAGTCGAGGCCTACAGCGGCCGCGGCCCCACGATCATCGCTGGTCGAACGCTGTGGAACGTGACCGACCTGGACGGCAGCACCGAGCTGAGCCGCAGCCGCCTGAGCTGGGAGGGCCGCTGGCGGCTCGGCCAGCCCTGGGCCGACCACGTGCGCGCCACGCTGGCCTGGCAAGAGGCCGAGTCGCGCGCCGTCACGTTCGAGCGGCGCAACACGCTCGCGGGCGTGGCCCTGCCGCTGCGCAGCCGCGATCAGACCTATACCGAGCGCCTGCTGCAACTGGCGCTGCAAGCCGAAAAAAGCACCCCCCTGGGCGCTCACTGGAACAACAAGCTGGTGTACGGGCTGGACCTGTCGTCGACCGACATGAGCGACCTGACCACCGGGCTGGCACCGCCTGCGGGGGAGACTTTCCCGCTCAAGCGCTTCCCCGACAGCACCGAACGCCTGTCGGCCCTGTTCGTGCAATCCGAGCTGCTCAGCGAACGCTGGAGCGTGATCCCGGCGCTGCGCTACGACCAGGTGTCGCTCAAGGCCAGCGCCAGCCCGCTCTACATGAACAACCGGGTGCCGGCTTCGCTGTCCGAGAATGCCGTCTCGCCCAAGCTGGGGGTGATTTTCCGCCCGGCGCCGGGCTGGAGCGTGTACGGCAACCTGGCCGCTGCCTTCAGGGCGCCCAGCCCGCACCAGCTCAACAGCTTTTTTGAGAACCTGACCAGTCCCAGCCCGTACCGAACCATTCCCAACCCCGATCTGCGGCCGGAGTCGGGCCGCACGCTGGAGCTGGGCCTGCGCCAGCGTGGTCGCACGCTGAGCTGGGACGCAGCGGTCTTTGCCGGGCGCTACCAAGACTTCATTGAAGAAAACGTGCGGGTCGGCGGCGCGGGCACGCGGGCCAGTCCGACCGAGTTCCAGTCGGTCAACCGGGCTCGGGTTCGCCTGAGCGGTTTTGAGCTCAAGGGCAAGCTGGCGCTGAGCCCGGCGACCGATCTGCGCCTGGCCTACGGGCAAACCCAAGGCCGGGACAGTGTGGCAAAGCAGCCGCTCAACTCGGTCAACCCGGCTCAACTCGTGCTCGGACTGGAACACCGCACAGGCCCCTGGCAGCTCGGTGCCACGCTCACGCACACGGCCAGAAAACGGGTGGAAGACATCGCGCAGCCAGCCGCAGCAGTGCCGCCCGGTCAAGCCGCATCTGCTCCCTTTGCCCCACCGGCCTACACCACGCTGGGGTTGACGGCGGCCTGGCAAATGCGTCCCGGCCTGCGGCTCAGCGCCGCCGTACACAACCTGAGCGACCGCAAATACTGGGAGTGGGCCAATGTGCGCGGCATCGCCGCCAACTCTCCCGTGCTCGACGCCTTCACCGCGCCCGGTCGCAACTTTACCGTCGCGCTCTCGGCCGACTTCTGACCCGTCCCGCACCACAAACCCACTCCAGCTATGTCAAAAAACCATGATCTGACGCAGGTGCAGGCGGCCTGCCGGGCCTTCCCGGCCCGCTTTCAAACCCTGCACCTGGGCACCGTCGGCGCCGACGGTCTGCCCGAGGCCAGCTACGCGCCCTATGTGAGCGACGCGGGACGCTACTTCGTGTACCTGAGCGAGCTGGCGCGGCACACCGCCAACCTGCGCGCCACGGCGCGCGCCAGCGTGCTGTTCATCGAAGGCGAGCAGCAGGCCGCACACCTGTTCGCCCGCGAACGGCTCACGCTGGCCTGTCAGGCCAGCGAGTGCCCGCGTGGCAGCCCGCACTTCGAGGTGATCCTGGATTTGTTCGGCCAGCGCTTTGGCAAGTTCATGCAGGTGATCCGGCCGCTCGAGGACTTCCTCCTGTTCGAGCTGGTGCCCGTGTCGGGCTCGTACGTGGCGGGCTTTGCCCGCGCCTACACGCTCGATGGCGACGACCTGGGGCGGCTGCGTCACCGCAACGAGCAAGGCCATCGGGCGCCGGACGCTCAGGCCGAACGCCGCCTGAGCGAGCAACTGCCTTCCTGATCGTCCCGCCACCTGTTTCAACCCCAACAACCGGAGTCGTCCATGAACGCTGCGCCTTATTGCGAGGAGGAATACACCCTGCCATCGGTCGAAGCCTTGCTGGCCGGCACGCTGGCGCTCTTGACCGGCTACGCGCAGTCAGCCCCCGACTGCGCAAACCGCCCATTGCTGGCGCGAAAACTGGTCTCCAACCTGTATTTCCTGGCCGCGCATCCACTCCTGTCGCCGCCCATGCGCACCATGCTGGGCAACTTGCGCACGCGCTGGCAGCTCGAGCAGGAGAAATTCGAGCCCAACCGCTCCCAAACCCAGAGCGCCTGCCATTGGCACGAGGCAGCGCAGCGCGTGCAATGAAGTGCCGCTCCACCGAAACGAGGAAAACCACCATGAAACCAGACCCCCAACCGGCAGCAAGCATCCGCCAACAGTTTGCCCAAGCGCGCGCCCTGGGCCTGCGCGCGCGTGAAGCCGCGGCATTCATCGGCCAAAGCGAGGGCGCCGCGCTGGCGGCCCACGTCGGCTTGCACGAGCAAGCACTGCAGGCCGTGCCCTTGCATGGCAACTGGCTGGAGCTGTTGCAGTCGCTGCAGGCCTGCGGGCCGCTGCTGGCGCTGACCCGAAACGACAGCGTGGTGCATGAAAAAACCGGGGTCTACCAAAAGATTTCGGCCAATGAATCGATCGGCCTGGCCTTGGGCCCAGACATCGACCTGCGACTGTTCTTCGACCAGTGGCAGGCCGGATTTGCCGTCCGTGAGACGGCCACCAGCGGCGCAGCAGACCGTATCAGTTTGCAGTTCTTCGACCGCTATGGCGTGGCGGTACACAAAATTTTTCCGACTCCGCAGACCGATCACATGGCATGGACGCAGCGTGTCAACCGTGCCGTCGCACCGCAACGAACGGTGGCGTTCTTGCCCGCAGCGCCGCGCGCGGACGCACGCACCGCGCCGGACCCCAACGCCGATGCCTTTCTCAGTGCCTGGGGTGCAATGACCGACACGCACCAATTTTTCCCCTTGTTGCGCCAGTTCGGGCTGGCACGCCAGGCCAGTTTTTGGCTGGCACAGGGCCGCTACACGCACCGGGTAGGCACGGGAGCGGTGCGCGAAACGCTGCTGGAAGCGGCCTTCGACGCCACCCCCATCATGTGCTTCGTCGGCAGCCCGGGCTGCATTCAAATCCACAGCGGACCGATCCGCCAGGTCGAGCCGCTCGAGCACGACGGCAAGAGCTGGCTCAACGTGCTCGACCCCGGCTTTAGCCTGCACCTGCGCGAAGACCTGATCGAGAACGTCTGGGTGGTGGAAAAGCCGAGCGACAACGCAACGGTGACATCGCTTGAGCTGTTCGACCGCCAAGGTGAACTCATGGCCATGTTTTTCGGCGCGCGCAAGCCCGGCCAGCCCGAGCTGATGGCCTGGCGGCAGATTCTGGCGCATTTGCCGGTACTCGACGACCAAGCCCTTGCGGTGCAGGCATGAAAGCCAGCGTCGTCAGCGAGCCGCTGCGGCCCACAGGGGGGGCGGGCTGGTCGCGCCGCGCGCTGCTGGGCGCAGCCGGCGGCTGGGGCTTGGGCGCAGCCTGGGCGCAGCCGCCCAGCCGGCGGCTGATCAGCGTCGGGGGCGGCATCACCGAGGTGTTCTTTGCCCTGGGCCTGCAACACCTGCTGGTCGGCACCGACAGCACCAGCCTGTACCCGCTGGCAGCGCAGGCCACGCCCAAGGTGGGCTATATGCGCCAACTCTCGGCCGAAGGCGTGCTGTCGCTGCGCCCGCACGCGCTCGTCGCCAGCGCCGACGCCGGCCCGCCGCTGGTGCTGGAACAAATACGCAGCGCCGGCGTTCAGGTCGAACGGGTGGCCTCAGAACACAACTGGGACGATCTGCGGCGCAAGGTGGCTGCAGTGGGACGGGTGACACAGCAACAGGCCAGCGCTGCCCGGTTGCAGCAACAGCTCGACAAGCGCTGGGCCGCGGTGCAAGAGCAGTTGCAACGATCCCCCCGCCAACCCGGCCCGCGGGTGTTGTTCGTGCTGGCGCATGGCGCCAGTCCGCTGGTGTCGGGCGAGCAAACCGCTGCGCACGCCATGATCGGCCTGATAGGCGCACGCAACGCGCTGAGCGGCTTTGCCGGCTACCGACCCATGACCAGCGAAGCCCTGGCGCGGGCCGCACCCGATACGATTCTCACCACCACCCAGGGCCTGCTGGCCCAGGGGGGCGCAGATCGCTTCTGGCAGCGCCCCGAACTCGCATTGACGCCGGCCTTTCGGCGGCGCAGACATGCGAGCGCGCTGGTGCACCTGGACGCGCTTGAACTGCTCGGCTTTGGTCCGCGGCTGCCCGACGTGGTGCTGCGCCTACACCAGCGCGTGGTGCTGGCATGACAGCGAGCACGCTCACGCTCACGCAGGCGCAGCGCGTGCCGTTGCGCGCTCACCCTGCGGCCGGCGTGCTGCTGCTCGCCGCTCTGGCTCTGCTGCTGGTGGCCACCTTCGTGTTTTCCGCCGGCCAGGGCGCCTACAGCCTGCCGCTGCGCGAATTGCCGCCCTTGCTGTGGAATGCGCTGCAACAAGACGCCGCGGCCGTCGAGCACAGCGTCAGCGAGCTGGTGTTCTTTCACATCCGTCTGCCGCGCCTGCTGCTTGCCGTCGCAGCCGGCGCCGGGCTGGGGCTGGCCGGTGCGCTGATGCAGGGCTTGTTTCGCAACCCGCTGGCCGACCCCGGCCTGATTGGCGTGAGCAGCGGCGCCGCGCTGGCCGCCGGCGTCACCATCGTGCTCGGCAGCCTGTGGTTTCCCGACCTGCCGCGCAGCCTGGGCAGTTGGACCTTGGTGCTGATGGCGTTTGCAGGTGGTCTGAGCGTCACGCTGCTGATTTACCTGCTCGCGCGCGGTCCTGCGGGTACCCACATCGGCCTGATGCTGTTGGCCGGCATTGCCATCAATGCACTGGCCGGCGCGGGGCTGGGCATGCTCAGCTTCCTCGCCAGCGACGAGCAGTTGCGCAACCTGCAGTTCTGGCTGCTGGGCAGCCTGGGCGGCGCGCGCTGGAGCGCGGTCTGGCTGGTGCTGGGCATCACTGCCGTGGTGGGTCTGATCGGGCTGCGGCTGGCGCACGCGCTCAACGCGCTGGCGCTGGGCGAGGCGCAGGCGGTGTTGCTGGGCGTGCCGGTCGAGCGCGTGAAAAAAATCGCCATCGTGGTGGCGGCGCTGGCGGTTGGCGCCATCACTGCCACCACCGGCATCATCGGCTTTATCGGACTGGTCGCACCGCACATGGTGCGGCTGCTGATCGGGCCCGACCACCGCTGGGTTCTGCCCGGCGCGGCGCTGCTGGGCGCCGTGCTGGTGCTGCTGGCCGACGCCGTGGCACGCACCGCACTGCAGCCGGCCGAGATGCCGCTGGGTGTGCTGACCGCCCTGATTGGGGTGCCGTTTTTTCTGCTGCTGCTGCGCAGCACACACGGCAGCCGCCTCCTATGAACCCAGATCATCACCCACATCACCCATCACCCGGCAGCGGCAATCCCGCCGCGGCCTTTCACCCCAGGAGAAGCCCTTATGGACAAGACCGCTGTGCTCAACACTCTCAACCGCATCATGGAGCTCGAACTCGCCGGCGTGGTGCGCTACACGCACTACGCGCTGATGGTGTACGGCTACAACCGCATCCCTATCGTCGACTGGCTGCGCGAGCAGGCCGATGAAGGTCTGGTTCATGCCCGCACCGCCGGTGAATTGGTTACCTGGCTGGGCGGCCATCCCTCGCTTGCCATTGGGCCGCTGCTGGAGACGCACCAGCACGACATCGGCGCCATTCTGCGCGAATCGCTGACCCATGAGGCCCATGCCTTGCAGGCCTACGAAGAATTGCTGGCCCTGACCGAGGGGCGCAACGTGCGGCTGGAAGACTATGCGCGCGACATGATTGGCGAAGAACTGGCGCACCACGACGCGGTTGACAAGATGCTGCGCCAGCCCGGCCAGACGCAGGCCTTTACCGAGGCGTGAATCGGCGCCGGCGATGCTCCCGCTCCTTGGCTGCCTGAGCAAGCGGCCAAGGAACACCAGAACACTCAAACACGGCGCGCGCGCCTGATCGCAGCGCCTGCCGATCACCCCTCAGAGACGCAAGCCATGACACCTGCACCACCCCCCAACACAGCGCGTCGGCGCCACCTGCTGGGCGCGGCCGCCGCTGCCCTGGTCCTGCCCTCGGCCTGGGCCCGCGCGCCCGGCAGCAGCGGCCGCATCCGGCTGGTGATTCCTTTTTCGGCCGGAGCCACGTCCGATTTGCTGGCCCGCCCGATCGTGGCCGCGCTGGAAAGCGAGCTCGGCCAGACCATCGTGATTGAAAACAAACCCGGCGTGGGCGGCATGCTGGGCGCGGCCGAGGTGGCGCGCGCCGCGCCTGACGGCCTGACCCTGGCCTGGGGCACGGTCAGCAACCACGCGATTGCGCCCAGCCTGTTCACCCAACCCCTGTACGATCCGCTGCGCGACTTCACCCCCGTTGCGCTGCTGCTGAGCGTGCCGCATGTGGTGATGGTGCACCCCAGCGTGCCGGCGCGCAACGTGCCCGAATTGGTTGCGCTGCTGCGCGCCAACCCGGGCCGCTTCGACTACGCCAGTTCGGGCAACGGCACCATCTCGCACCTGATTGCCGAGGCTTTCAAGGCCGCCACCCGTACCTTTTCAGTTCATATTCCGTACCGCTCGTCGGCTCAGGGCCTGCCGGACTTCATTGCCGGGCGGGTGGCGCTGATGTTCGACACCGTGGTGATGTCGCGCCCCTTGGTGCAAGACGGCCGTGCGCGTGGTCTGGCCGTGACTTCCGCGCAACGCTCGCACGTCTTGCCCGAACTGCCGACCCTGCAGGAGTCGGGCCTGGCCGAGCTGCGCGATTTCGAGGCCAGCGGCTGGTTTGGCATCTACGGCCCGCCGCAGTTGCCCGCCCCAGTGGTCGAACGCCTGAACGCGGCATTGAACCGGGTCTTGCAGCGCAGCGATCTGCAAGCCAGCCTGCGCGCCACCGGAGCCAGCATTCTGGGCGGCACGGCGGCGCATTTTGCGGCGCACAACCAGCGCGAGGTGGCGCGCTGGTCGGCACTGATACGTCGCCTGGGCGTGCGCGTCGATTGAGCTGCCGCCATGCGCACAACGGATTTATGGACCACCAGGGCCAGCAAGCCCGGTCTGCAAGCAGCGTCGCGGGCGCGCGCCTGGGCGCCGTCTGCGAGCGGCCCCGACTGCTTGCAGGCGCAGGGGGTGAGCGTGCACGCCGCCGGCGCCAGTTTGCTGCAAGCGGTCGATTTGCATCTGGACGCCGGTGAAGTGGGCGTCTTGCTGGGGCCCAACGGGGCCGGCAAGTCGACCCTGCTGTCGGTGCTGGCGGGGCTGCAGGCGCCGCACGCGGGCGCGGTCTGGCTGAATCAGCAACCCGTCAGTGCCGCGCAGTTGCACCGCCTGGCACGCCAGCGCGCCGTGCTGCCGCAGGAGTGCGCGGTAGCGTTCGACTTTCGCGTGCAAGACGTGGTCGAGCTCGGCCGCTACCCACACCGCCAGCAGCCGGCGTCCCATGAGGCGGCCATCGTTCAGTCGGCCATGCAGCTCGTCGGCGTGGCGTCCCTGGCGCGGCGCTCACTCGCCAGTTTGAGCGGGGGTGAGCGCGCCCGCGTCCAGCTCGCGCGCGTGCTGGCGCAAATCTGGCAACCCAGCGCCGACGGTCGCGCCCGCTGGCTGCTGCTGGACGAGCCGACCGCCGCGCTCGATCTGCGGCACCAGCACGAGGTGCTGCTGACCGTGCGGCGCTGGGCGCGCGAGCAGGGGGTGGGCGTGCTGGCGGTGCTGCACGACTTGAACCTCGCGCTGCGCTACGCCGACCAGGTCTGGGTGCTCGACGGCGGCTCTCTGGTTGCCAGCGGCCCACCCGCGCACGTGCTGTGCCCGGCGCTGCTGCAACGCGTCTGGCAGGTGCAGGCCAGCCCGGTGCACGCAGCCGACGGCGTGCTGCAGTTGCTCATTGCGGGCGGCGACGACACGCTGCCCGCCGCGTTTGATCAATGACCCCGTGGCCAAGACGAAAGGAGTATTCATGAGTAACAGCACCAAACCGGGCGGACCGCGCCTGCGCACCCTACACGAGGGCGCCCGTGTGTACGAGCTGGTGGCCGAACACGCCGCGCTGGCGCGCCAGATCGGCGGCTTGCAGCGTCAGGTGGGCGCGCAGTTGCAGCACAGCGCGCAGCGAATCGACACGCTGGAGACCCAGTTGCTGCAACTGCGCGCGCAACTGCTCATCACGCGCAGCAGCGTTCTGTGGGGGCTGGGTCTGGGATTGGCGGGTCGGCTGGCGTCACGGGCGGCTGCGGCCAGCGCTGCGCGACCGCGTGCCAGCCAGAGCAGTTGGTCGCAGGCCAGTCAGGTCATTTGCCAGACCGGCTGCGTCGGCCACGCCCACCCCTGGCTGCAAGACGACGGTCTGTGTCTTCGCACCGGTCAGGCTTGTGAGCAACAAGACGCGGGCAAGCAGGGGGCTTGAGCGGCTCACGTGACATGAACCTAAATCCGGCAGTTGACCGCGCAGTTTGCGCTGGAAACGCCCAGGAACACACACTCATTTGACCACGAAGGCGCTCACCTGCTGGGTGAGAGCGCTACGCACCCGATTGAGCCGCCCTGGGGCGGCCCACTCGGGCGCGTCCAACTGCCGGATTTAGGATGACTCAAAATGACCGAACCGGGCTCAGTTTTTCCTGCGCTTGGCCGATGTAGCGAGCATGCACGCGATCGTCCGTTCCTGCGCCCGTCTGGTGCCCGCCTGGCAGCGCTGGGCTGCGGGCGCTGTGCTGCTGGGTGTCTCGGCCCTGTCGTGGGCGACCGAAGCAGCGCCGCCCCAGCCCGAGTGGACACTGACGTCTGACGGTGCCCACCTCATTCAGCACAGCTCCCGGTTGATCTGGACGCGCTGTGCCGCAGGGCTGCGCTGGAATGGCAGGCATTGCGTGGGCCAGTTGCTGTTGCTGGATCACAGCGCAGCCAACGCCCTGGCACGCCAACGGGCCAGGGATGAGGGTGTGGCCTGGCGTTTGCCGCACCTGAAAGAATTGCAACAACTGGCCCGCCTGAGCCAGCAATCACCCGGCGCAGGCCGGGCCACGCTGCCTGTGGCCAGCCAGGGCTGGAGCTGGAGCGCTACCGCTGCCATCAGGATGCGTTCGGTCAATATCTACAACTACAACAACATTGCGCAAGGCATAAGCGGCCAGAACGTCAACCAGTTGCAGTTCATGCATGGCTGGGCGGTCCACACGGGCACGGGCGAGCAGCGCAACGATGCGCTCAGGCGCGCGCCCATGATGGTGCTGCTGGTTCGTCCGGCAGGCGATTGATCGCGCCCGCTGCCACTTCAGTGCCGCCTGCAAGCCTGTGTCACACGCTGCGCGAGCTGCTGCAGCGCCTGCCAGGGGTCGGTTGGCCAGTCGGCTTGTTTGAGGCCCTTGACAATGCCGTCTACCGTGTGCGCGTCTTGCAGCCAGTGCGCCAGTTGGGTCTGACTCAGGTGCGGCAAGACGCGCTCGAACAGCTTTTCCTTCACGCCCCAGATGCGGTTTTCGCGCAGTGCCAGCGGCAGCGCGCGCCCGGCGTCGAGCGCGCGCTTCGCGCGGTTGAGGCTGCGAATGTCTTCGGCCAGTGCCCAGTGCACCAGCACCGCCGCCTCACCCTCGGCTTGCAGGCCGTCCAACATGCGCTGCGCGCGCAGGCTGTGCCCGCCCAGCACCGCCTCGCAGAGCTTGAAAACGTCGTAGCGCGCCACGTTGAGCACGGCGGCCTGCACCTGCTCCAGGCTGATTTCACCCACGGGGTGCAGCAGCCCGAGTTTCTGAATTTCTTGCTGCGCGGCCAGCAGGTTGCCCTCGACCCGGTCGGCAAAAAATTGCAGGGTGCGCTGGCCGGCTTCTCCGGCGGCGACGCGCTGGCCCTGCTGCTGCAAGCGCTGCGCGATCCAGTTTGGCAGCGCGCTTAGCGTCACCGGATCGACCTTGACGCTCACGCCTGCGCTCTCCAGCGCAGCAAACCAGGCGCTCTTTTGGCTCGCGCCATCGAGCTTGGGCAGCAGCACCAGCGTGAGGGTGCTGTCGTTGCCGGGCGCGCTGGCGGCGATTTGCTGCAAGGCGGTGGCACCGTCTTTGCCGGGTTTGCCGGACGGGATGCGGATTTCGACCAGTTGTTTGTCGGCAAACAGACTGAGCGAGTTGACGCTGGCGAGCACCGCACTCCAATCGAAGTGCGCACCCAGCACGCTGTGTACGCGGCGTTCGCTGTGGCCTTGCTGGCGTGCCGCGGTGCGCAGCGCGTCGGCCGCTTCTTGCAGCAGCAGCGGCTCGTCGCCGTGCAGCGTGTACAGCTTTTGCAGGCCACGCTGCACGTGGGCTGCAAGTTGGGCGGCAGCAATTTGCATGGCGCGGCGCTGGCTCAGCGCGCCGGCACGGCCGCCAGGCGGCGCATGAGCTGGCGCACGAGATCGGTTTGCATGTCGCGGTAGATTTGCGCTTCTTCGGCCTCTTTGGCCAGTACCGCGCCTTCGGTGAAGCTGATGGGGCGCTCGAGCAGCAACTCGGTCTCGGGCAGCAGTTCCTGGCCGTCCGCGCGGCGCAGGCTGAAGCGAAAGCGTGTGCGCAGCAGCAGTTCGCGCACCTGGCCGGCGGCGGTCTGGCCGACCACGGTGCGTTCGCGCTGATCGGTCATGACGTTCAGCACGACCTGGGCTGCAGCGGCGTTGGCGGGTGTGTCGTGGGTGAGCACACGCAGTCCGGCCGCGCTGAGCGCGGCACGCAATTCGCGCGTCACCGGTGTGTTTTCGTGGCCTTGCACGCGCAGCGATTCAAAGGCGAAGCGGGGTGTCCCGCGCAAGACAAAGCCACAGCCGGACAGGCCCAGCAGGGCAGCGCCGCCCAGCGTCAGCGCACGCAGCAGCCGCCGCCGGGTAGGCGCCAGGGGAGCGACGGGGGAGGAAAGATTCATGGCGAGCAGCGCAGCCTCTCAGAGCACGATGTTGACCAAACGCCCCGGCACCAGCACCACCTTCTTGGGGCTGGTGCCGGGCGCGTGTTTCTGGAACGCAGCGCTGGCCAGCGCTGCGGCTTCGACGGCGGCGCGTTCGGCGCCGGCGGCCACGCGCAGGCTGCCGCGGTGCTTGCCGTTGATTTGCAGCACCAGTTCGATTTCGTCTTGCTGCAGCGCCGCTTCGTCCGGTGCCGGCCAAGGGGCATCGAGCAACTCGCCCTGGGCGCGGGCGTAACCCAGTTCCGTCCACAGCGCATGGGCAAGGTGCGGACAGGCCGGGTAGAGCATGCGCAGCAGCAGCGACAGGCCTTCGCAGCGCAGCGCGGCGTCGCCTGGGCTGTGGTCGAAAGTGAAGTCTTCCAGTGCGTTGAGCAGCTTCATGCAGCCCGAGACCACCGTGTTGTACTGCATGCGCTGGTAGTCGTAGCTGACTTGTTTGAGCACCAGGTGCATCTCGCGGCGCAAGGCGCGCGCTTCGGGGCGCAGGCTGGCCTGGCTCAGGTCTTGCGCGCAGGCGGTGCGCAGCGCGTCGGCGTTGCGGTGTGCACAGGCCCAGACCCGGCGCAAGAAGCGGTAGCTGCCTTCCACCGCCGCGTCGTTCCACTCCAGCGTGGCCTCGGGCGGGGCGGTGAACATGGTGTACAGGCGCGCCGTGTCGGCGCCGTATTTTTCGATCAAGTCCTGCGGATCGACACCGTTGTTCTTCGACTTGGACATGGTGCCCACGCCTTCGTAGTCGATGGCGCTGCCCGCGGGCAGTGCGCCGACGGCGAATTGAAGCCGGGCGCCGACGATCTTGCCGCCTTCGTCGAGCACGTTTTCCACCTCGTGCGGCCAGAAATAGTCTTTGCCGCCCCGTTCGGTGCGGCGCGAGTAGATGTGGTTGAGCACCATGCCTTGCGTGAGCAGCTTGGCAAAGGGTTCGTCGACCTTGAGCAGCCCGAGGTCGCGCATCACCTTGGTCCAAAAACGCGCGTACAGCAGATGCAAAATGGCATGCTCGATGCCGCCGATGTACTGGTCCATCGGCATCCAGTAGTTCGCGCCGTCACCCACCATCTGCTCGGCGTTGCTCGGGTCGCAGTAGCGCATGAAGTACCAGCTCGAGTCGACGAAGGTGTCCATGGTGTCGGTCTCGCGCCGTGCGCTCTGGCCGCAAACGGGGCAGACCACGCCGGCGTGAAAACCCTCGTGCTTGTGCAGCGGGTTGCCGCTGCCGTCGGGGATGCAGTCCGGCGGCAGCAGCACCGGCAGGTCTTGTTCGGGCACGGGCACCGCGCCGTGTTCGGCGCAGTGGATGATGGGAATCGGCGTGCCCCAGTAGCGCTGGCGGCTGATGCCCCAGTCGCGCAGGCGGAAGGTGGTTTTCTTCTCGCCAAGCCCCTTTTCTGCGAGCAGCAAGGCGACCTTGTCGACCGCGGCCTTGTAGGTCAAACCGTCGAGCACGCCGGAGTTGACGCACACGCCATGTTGCTTGTCGGTGTACCAGTCTTGCCAGGCTTCGTCGCTGAACCGGTATGCCTCTTCGGGGGACACCAGCGCCGGGTTGGGTGCGACCACTTGCTGGATCTTCAGGCCGTACTTCTGCGCGAAAGCAAAATCGCGCTCGTCGTGCGCCGGCACGCCCATGACCGCGCCGTCGCCGTAGCTCATCAGCACGTAGTTGCCAACCCAGACCTCGATCGGTTCGCCACTCAGCGGATGGCGCACGAACAGGCCGCTGGCCATGCCCTTTTTCTCTTGCGTGGCGAGCTCGGCCTCGGTGCTGCCACCGGTCTTGCAGCTTTCGAGGAAGGTCGCCAGCGCCGGGTTGCTGGCCGCTGCGTGCAGCGCCAGCGGATGTTCCGGCGCCACGGCGGCAAACGTCACGCCCATCAAGGTGTCGGCGCGGGTGGTGAAGACGTACATCTTGCCATCGCCAATCAAAGCACCGTCGGCGCCTTTGATCTCGTGCGGGAAAGCAAAGCGCACGCCTTCGCTCTTGCCGATCCAGTTTTCCTGCATCAGCCGCACCTTGTCGGGCCAGCCGTGCAGCGTGGCCTTGGGGTTGCCCAGTTGCACGTGCTCGAGCAGCTCGTTGGCGTAGGCGGTGATGCGCAGGTAGTAGCCCGGAATTTCGCGTTTTTCCACCGGCGCGCCGGTGCGCCAGCCGCGCCCGTCTATCACCTGCTCGTTGGCCAGCACGGTCTGGTCCACCGGGTCCCAGTTGACGACCTGGGTTTTGCGGTAGGCAATGCCCTTTTCCAGCATTTTCAGAAACAGCCACTGGTTCCAGCGGTAATAGGTCGGGTCGCAGGTGGCGATCTCGCGGCTCCAGTCGATCGCCAGCCCCATGGCCTGCATCTGCTGCTTCATGTGGGCGATGTTGTCGTAGGTCCACTGGGCCGGCGGCACGCCGTTCTTGAGCGCCGCGTTTTCGGCCGGCAGGCCAAAGGCGTCCCAACCCATGGGCATCAGCACATTGTGGCCGTTCATGCGCAGGTAGCGCGTGAGCATGTCGTTGATGGTGTAGTTGCGCACGTGGCCCATGTGCAGCTTGCCGCTGGGGTAGGGCAGCATGGAGCAGGCGTAGTACTTGGGTTTGCGCTTGTCCTCGCGCACGCGATAGGCGTCGGTGGCGTTCCAGTGCGCTTGCGCGGCGCGCTCGACGTCTTGGTGGGCGTATTTTTCTTGCATGAACCAGAAACCGGCCAGCCGGTGCAGGAGAAAGGGGGTGGCTGAATTTTAGGCGTTTGGCTGCCGACAGCTTCAGCGCGCTGCTGGCGCCGTGGCAGCAGCGCTCGGGTCGGCGACGAAGCCGATGCGCGACAGGCCCGCCGCCTGCGCCTGCCCGATCAGGTGCAGCACGCGGCCATAGGGCGCGGCGGCATCGGCGCGCAACTGCACTTCGGTCGCCGGGTTGCGCTGTGCGGCTTGCTGCAGGCGCTGGCGCAACTGCTCGTTGTCGATCGGCTGGTCGTCCCAAAAGGTCTGGCCCTGCGCGTCCAGCCCGATCGAGACATAGGCCGGGGCAGGGCTGGTCGCGGTCTTGCCCTGCGCCTGCGGCAGCTCCAGCACCAGCCGGCTGGACAGAGCGGGGGCGGCGGCGATGATGAAGATCACCAGCAGCACCAGCATGACGTCGATCAGCGGGACGACGTTGATCTCGCTCATTGGCCGCTGGCTGCGGGCCTGTTCCAAGCGGCCAAAGCTCATGCCTGGCCCCCGGCTGGGCAAAGCAAGGCGTGCAGATCGTGCGCAAAGCCTTCCAGATCGGCCTCGATGCGCGCGATCTGACGCCCCAGCACGTTGTACGCCAGCACGGCCGGAATGGCCACGGCCAGCCCGGCAGCGGTCATCACCAGCGCCTCGCCCACCGGGCCAGAGACCTGCTCGATGCGAAACGTCTCATCGAGCCCGATGGCGCTGAGCGCGTGGTAAATGCCCCAGACCGTGCCCAGCAGGCCGACGAAGGGCGCCGTGGCACCCACCGAGGCCAGCAACACCTGGCCGAACTGCAAGCGCTCCAACACCCGATGCAGCGCATCGCGCAGCACACGGGTGAGTTGCTGCGTGCGCTGGGCGTCGGCGGCCAGCGTGTTCGGCGCACTGCGCTGCAGGTGGCGCGCTGCCAGCAGCAAGGGCAGCAGCAGGCGCTGGGGATCGAGCGCCTGCAAACGCTGTTGCGCCTCGTCCAGTTGCGCGGCCTGCCAAAAGGCGGTGCAGGCCAGTTGCAGTTGGCTGCGGGCGCGGCGCAATCGCCAGCCCTGCCAGAAAATCACCACCCAACTGGCCACCGACATGGCCAGCAGCAGCAAGGCCACGCCCTGGCTGATGGCGTCGCCTTGCTTGAGGGTTTGCCAGGCGCCCACGGTGCTGCTGCTGCGGCCGACCGCTCAGCGCAGGCCGAGCACGTCAAACATGTCGTACAGCCCGCGCGGGCGCTGCGCCAGAAAACGCAGCGCGCGCAGGCTGCCCTGGGCGTAGCTGGCGCGGCTGCTCGACTTGTGGCTGATCTCGATGCGCTCGCCCGTGCCGGCAAACAGCACCGTGTGGTCGCCGACGATGTCGCCGCCGCGAATGGTGGCAAAGCCGATGCTGCAGGGGTCGCGTTCGCCGGTCACACCCTCGCGCGCATAGACCGCGCAGTCGCGCAGATCGCGCCCGAGTGCGTGGGCAATCACCTCGCCCATTTTGAGCGCGGTGCCGCTGGGCGCGTCGACCTTGTGGCGGTGATGCGCCTCTATGATTTCGATGTCGTAACCTGTTGCCAGGGCCTGCGCCGCCAGCTCCAGCAGTTTGAGCGTGACGTTGACGCCCACGCTCATATTGGGCGCCATGACGATGGCGATTTGTTGCGCGGCGCTAGCGATTTCCTGTTTTTGCGCGTCGTTGAAGCCGGTGGTGCCAATCACCGCTTTCACGCCGTGTTTGACGCACGCGCGCAGATGCGCCAGCGTGCCTTCAGGACGGGTGAAGTCGATCAGGAATTCGCTGCCGGTCAGCCCCGTGGCCAAATCGGCGCCGATGGGCACGCCGCTGGTCTGGCCGGCGAATGCGGCCGCGTCCCGACCGATGGCCGAGCTGCTGGCGAGGTCGAGCGCGCCCGTCAAACAACAATCGCCGCTGGCGCGCACCGCTTCGACCAGCATCTGCCCCATGCGGCCGCTGGCACCGGCCACGCAGACGCGGTGCAGGGCGGGCGCGCTCATCGGGCGGCTCCGGCGCCGGCCTCCAGCGGCGGGAATACGCGCCCGGGCGTGGGCGGCACCGGGGTTGGTGCAGCCAGCGGCGGGTGCCGTTCCAAGAACGCGCTCAACTGCTCGGGTGTGGCTTGCAGCGGCAGTGGCCGCGCCACCACGCGCTGGTGCGCCAGCGCCGCGACAAATTCATTTTGGGTCGGCAGCTCGTCGCTCTCCACGCGCTCCAGCACGTCGTCCTTGAAAAACACCGTCAGCCGACGCTGCTGCGGTTCTTGCCCCTGGCGCTGCAGCGTGAACACGTAGTCCCAGCGCTCGCCGTGAAAAATGCTGCTCAGCAACGGCGAGCCCAGAATTTGACGCACCTGCTGGCGCGACAGGCCGACTTGCAGCGCCTGCGCCTGTTCGCGCGTGACCACGTTGCCCTGCTGGATGTCGATGCGGTAAGGCGTGATCAGGCCGGTGATGCTGGGCACGGCGGGCAGCCGCTCGCCCACGGCGGCGCAACCCGACAAAATCAGCACGGTCGCCAGTGCGCCCAGCCGCGCAGCGGCGCGCCAGGGCTGCGAGCGAGCGCGGGAGCTTGGGCGAGAACGACTGAAATGATGCATGGGGTGAGGCATGGAATACACCGGTACGAGCGTCAAGCGCAGCGCTGACGATATGATGCGGCCATTGTAGCCCCGGAGGTTCTTTTGCCGTCGGTGCCCTGCACCAGCCAGCCATGACCAACATCGATGAACTGAAGAACACCGGGCTCAAAGCCACGCTGCCGCGCCTGAAGATTCTGGAGGTGTTCCAGAGCGCCAAGCAGCGCCACATGACCGCCGAGGACGTGTTTCGCGTGCTGCTGCAAGCCCATTCCGACGTCGGGCTGGCCACGGTCTACCGGGTGCTGATGCAGTTCGAGCAGGCCGGCTTGCTCACGCGCAGCAACTTCGAGTCCGGCAAGGCGGTCTACGAACTCAACGAGGGCCAGCACCACGACCATCTGGTGTGCCTGGACTGCGGCCGGGTAGAGGAGTTTTTCGACCCCGAAATCGAAAAGCGCCAGCAAATGGTGGCCAAGGCGCGCGGCTTCATTCTGCAGGAGCACGCCCTATCCCTTTATGCCAACTGCAACAAGACCGATTGCCCGCACCGCAAAAGCGGTGATCGGGGCTGATGGAGCCTGACTCGGACGGTTCAGACGCCGAGCATGCGTCGCAAGCTTATTGATCCGGCCCGCAGCAGTCTTGCGCTCCGTTCGGGCTGAGCTGGTATTTCCGACAGGCTCAGGGCGAACGGT
The DNA here is from genome assembly GCF_014773545.1 of Hydrogenophaga sp. Classification (GTDB taxonomy): domain Bacteria; phylum Pseudomonadota; class Gammaproteobacteria; order Burkholderiales; family Burkholderiaceae_C; genus Hydrogenophaga. Next base: position 131,236 of record NZ_SDDV01000002.1, read on the forward strand.
TGCTACTTCACCGGGCCGGATCAATAGGCCAGGAGCCGGTTGCAACGCGTGTGCAGAGGGCGCCAACCGGATAGGGCAAAAAGGCGGCAACTGGCGTTGCAGAAAGAGTCGCGGCATGCCGCGACTCGCTGGCGGCGCTCAGACCCCACTCGGCAGCCATCGCGCGCGTTTCGGAAGGTTTTCTGGCGAACCCTGACGCTTTCCGGTGCGAAAGCACCGTCAAGCCTGCGGCCGCACCATGTCAGCCGGGTTCACCCAGCGATCGAAGTCCGCCGCGCTCACGTCGCCCAAGGCCAGCGCCGCCTCGCGCAGGGTGCTGCCTTTTTGGTGCGCGTGTTTGGCAATGGCCGCGGCGCGGTCGTAGCCTATGTGCGGGGTCAGGGCTGTCACCAGCATCAGTGAACTGTTCAGCAGCGACTGGATGCGTTCGCGCTGCGCTTCGATGCCGCGCACGCAATGCACATCGAAGCTGGCCATGCCGTCGGCCAGCAGACGGATGCTTTGCAGCAGATTGTGGGCGATCAGCGGCTTGTAGACGTTGAGCTCGAAATTCCCCGAAGCGCCGCCAATGGTGATGGCCACGTCGTTGCCCATCACCTGGCAGCACAGCATGGTGAGCGCCTCGCACTGCGTGGGGTTCACCTTGCCCGGCATGATGGAGCTGCCCGGTTCGTTTTCGGGCAGGGTGATCTCGCCCAGGCCGACGCGCGGGCCCGAAGCCAGCCAGCGCACGTCGTTGGCTATCTTCATCAACGCCACCGCCAGCGTCTTCAGGGCCCCGTGCATCGCCCCAGAGCGTCGTGCGCAGCCAGGGCCGCGAACTTGTTGGGCGCGCTGGTGAAGGGCAGATGCGCGCCCCGGGCCAGCTCGGCTGCCACCCGTGGCCCGAACTCGGGGTGGGTGTTCAGGCCCGTGCCCACGGCCGTGCCGCCGATGGCCAGCGGGTAGAGCGCGGACAGGCTGGCCTGGATATGCAGCTCCACCTGCGCCAGTTGCGCCGCATAGCCCGAAAACTCGTCGCCCAGCGTCAGCGGCGTGGCGTCCTGCAGGTGGGTGCGACCTATCTTCACGATGTCGGCAAAGGCTGCGGCCTGGGTCGCCAGCGTCTGGCGCAGGCCCGCCAGCGCCGGCAGCAGCGCCACGATGATGTCGTGCGCCGCCGCCAGATGCATGGCCGTGGGGAAGACGTCGTTGGACGACTGGCCCAGGTTCACGTCGTCATTGGGGTGCACCAGACGGCCGGGGCCGCGCGGGCCGCCCAGCAGCTCGGAAGCCCGGTTGGCCAGCACCTCGTTCATATTCATATGGCTCTGCGTGCCCGAGCCGGTTTGCCAGACCGAGAGTGGGAATTCGGCATCGTGCTCGCCGTCCAGCACCTCTTCGGCCGCGCTGACGATGGCCATGGCCTTATCGGGCGCCAGCAGGGTCAGCTCCAGGTTCACGCGGGCGCTGGCCAGCTTGACCATGGCCAGCGCCCGCACGATCTCCTGCGGCATGCGTTCGGTGGAGATGGCGAAGCAGGCCAGCGAGCGCTGCGTCTGCGCGCCCCAGAGCCGCTCCTTGGGCACCTCGATGGGGCCGAAAGTGTCCCACTCCGTGCGCGTGGCAGCGGATGGGGTGGGGGTGAGCAATGGCATGACGATGCTCCTGCGGGAGTGGCGGACAACTTGGTCGAGGAGGCTATTACACACCCGCCGTTGTGCGCAGAGCACCGCAGGTGCGTCTAATGGACAATATCGGTTCAATACAGTCTGCGCCGCCTGCCCTGCCAGGCGGGGCCGAAAAGGAAGCCCACCATGTCGCCTCACTACCACCAGTTCTGCGAACTCTTTGCCCAACTGGGCCTGTCCGGCAACGAGAAAGACATCGCCGTTTTCATCCAGCGGCATTCGCCGCTGGACCCGCGCACCCGGCTGGAAGATGCACCCTTCTGGACGCCGGCTCAGGCCGCACTGCTGCGCGAGGAACTGGTGGGCGACGCCGACTGGGCCGAAGTGGTGGACCAACTCAACCTGGCCCTGCGCGAACCAATGCGCTGAAAGGGCGGGGGTCGCAAAGCCCCTGCGCTGCCGCCGGCTTCAGTTGTCGCCGCGCAGCATGGTAGCGCGGTGGCGCGCGACAAATTCCTGGTAGGTGTCGATGCCGCGCAGTTGCAAAATGGTGTTGCGCACGGCGGCTTCGACCAGCACCGCGATGTTGCGTCCGGCCACCACCTGAATCACCACCTTGCGCACCGGAACGCCCAGCACGTCTTGGTACAAGGGCTCGTGCGGCATGCGCTCGTAGTCGCGCTCCAGGGTTTCCTTGCGCACCAGATGCACGATCAAGCTCAGGCGCATCTTGCGGCGCACGGCGGTCTCGCCAAAAATGGTCTTGATGTCGAGCAGGCCGATGCCGCGCACTTCGAGCAGGTTTTGCAGCAGCTCCGGGCAGCGGCCTTCGATGCTGGCTTGGTTGATGCGGTGCAGGTCGACCGCGTCGTCGGCCACCAGGCCGTGGCCGCGCGAGATCAGCTCCAGGCCAAGCTCGCTCTTGCCCAGGCCCGATTCGCCGGTGATCATCACGCCCATGCCCAGGATGTCCATGAACACGCCGTGCATGGATATGCGGTCGGCGAAATGGCGCGACAGGTAGGCGCGCAGCACGTCGATCACGAAGGCGGCCGACTGCTGGGTGGAGAAGGTCGGTATTTGTGCCTGCTCGGACATCGCCAGCAGGTTGGCGGGAATGGTCTGGCCGTCGGCCACCACCAGTACCGGCGGCTCGAGTGTCACGATGCGGGCGACGCGGCGGTGGTTGTCGTCTTCGTTCGGGCTGCTCAGGTAGGCGACCTCGCGCTGGCCGAGCACCTGTACCCGATACGGGTGGATGTAATTCAGGTAGCCGACCAGATCGGCGCCGGAGCGCGCCGCGCGCACCGCTACTTCGTCAAAGCGGCGCTCGCTGGCACCCAGCCCCGCCACCCATTGCCACTTCAGGTTGTCGCGGTGGTCTTCAAACAGCACATCGGCGCTGACGACGGTCGGTTTCACGGCCGCAGCACCCGCTCAGGCGGCGGCGTGCACCGACTGCCAGGCCGCAATCAGGCGGTGCAAGGCCTGGGATTCGCTGGCTGCTTTGAGCTGCTCGCGCAGCCCGCTGTCGCTGAGCAGTTCGGCGATTTCGGACAAAATCTCCAGATGCTTCTGGGTTGCCGCTTCGGGCACCAGCAAGAAGATCACGAGTTGCACCGGTTGTTCGTCCGGGGCGTCAAAGCCGATCGGGCTGGCCAACTGGAACACCGCAGCCAGCGGCTGCTTGAGGCCCTTGATGCGGCCGTGCGGAATCGCCACGCCGTGGCCCAGACCGGTCGATCCCAGGCGCTCGCGCGCAAACAGGCTGTCGGTGATCAGGGCGCGGTTGAGACCGTGCAGGGATTCAAACAACAAGCCGGCTTCTTCAAACGCACGTTTCTTGCTGGTTGCTTCCACGCGCGCAAGAACTTGCGCGGCGGGCAAAATGGCGGAAAGTCGGTTCATACGGGCCTCTTGAGAGGCGAATTATGCCGACTGGATCGGCCTTGGCTAGACTGCAGCCACAAAAAAAGCCGCTTGACTTTTCAAGTGGTTTGTTGCAGTGCAGCATATTTTTCTGGAGGTCGAGACGGGCGTCTCGCTGACGCGCGTCACATCAAACGCTTGGCCGGTTCGTGGTTGTGCTCCTGCAGTTTGTCTTTATGACGCAACACCTGGCGATCGAGTTTGTCGGCCAACTCATCTACTGCCGCGTACAGGTCGGCGTGGGCACTTTCCGCGAACAGGTCGCGGCCCTTGACGTGAATGCTGCACTCGGCGCGCTGGCGCAGGTCTTTTTCTTTCTGGTTGTCCACCATCAGCAGCACCTTGACATCTACCACCTGGTCAAAGTGGCGGGTGATGCGTTCGAGCTTGCTGGTGACGTAGCTGCGCAGCGCGGGCGTAACTTCAAGATGATGGCCGCTGATCGTCAAGTTCATAAAAGAGCCTCCTTATGCTCCGGTGGGACACAAACCGCCAAGCCGACAAATTGCCCGGCGGTCACGGGGATGTCACGAGGCCACTATGCCGCATGAATCTTCGCCGGCACCAACCACGACGGCAACAAAACGTAAAAATAATGCTTTAGGTGAGCAGCGCCACCGCGGCCGAAAAAGTCAGAAAGGCGGCTGCGGTGCTGACCAGAATGATGCGGGCGATGCGTCCGTTGTCGGCGCCGAAACGCTCGGCCAACAGCGAGACGTTGCTGGCGCTGGGCAGCGCCGCTATCAGCACCATCACGGTAAGGGCAAAGGGGTCGAGCGGCACCCCCAGTTGTATGGCTGCGCTGCCCACGGCCAGCACCAGCAGCGGGTGCAGCAGCAGCTTCATCAGCACCACCGGCACGTAGTCGCTCAGCGGCATCGGGTGGCTGGACTGCAGTTGCGCGCGCGCCAGCACCGCGCCGATGGTGAACAGCGCCACTGGGGACGCGGCGTCGGCTAGCAGCCAGACAGTTTTTTGCAGCGGCGCGGGCAGCGTGAACTGCACCGCCGAGGCCAGCGCGCCCAGAATGATGGCCCAGGGCATGGGGTTGGTGAGGACGCCGCGCAGCGCCTTTTGGCCCGCCACCCGCATGGCTGCGCGCCCATTGTGACCCGCGCTTTCATCCAGCCGCGACAGCGCAATGCATAGCGAGCTGGTGATCACCATGTCGACCAGGATCAGCACGATCACGGTGCCCACGCTGTGCGGCCCGAGCAGTGCCGCCAACAGTGGCACACCCATGAAGCCGGTGTTGGGAAAAGAAGCCACCAGCGCACCGAACGAGGCGTCGTTCCAGCGCAGGCGCTGGTTGATCGTCATGGCGATGGCAAACGCCACCATGGCCAGCGCACACAGCAAATAGACGCCGAACACCGAGGCGTCGAGCAACTGCGCCACCGGCGTGGTCGAGCCAAAGCGGTACAGCATGGCCGGCAGCGCAAAGTACAGCACGAAGCCGTTGAGTCCGGGGATCGCCTCCAGTGGCAGCCAGCGCCGGTGCGCCGCCACAAAGCCAGCCAACACGAGCGCAAAAAACGGAAAAGTCACGAGCAGGATTTGCAGCACGGCGGCATTGTCGCAGGCAAGCTCCACTATCATCGGCTGCCTTGTCACCGGCGCGCGTGCCCATCTCTTGAAATGTCCAGCGGACTGAATCTGGCTCAGCTCGAAGCGGTCAACCACCTGGGCGGACCGTCGCTGGTGCTGGCTGGCGCCGGTTCGGGCAAAACGCGCGTCATCACGCACAAAATTGGCCGACTGATCCAGGCTGGCTTGGCGCCCGAGCGCATTGCCGCGATCACCTTCACCAACAAAGCGGCGGCCGAAATGCGCGAACGCACCAAGCAGTTGGTTGGCCGCCCGGCGCAAAAGGTCTTGATCTGCACCTTTCACGCGCTGGGTGTGCGCTTGCTGCGCGCCGACGGTGCGGCGCTCGGCCTCAAGCCGCAGTTCTCGATTCTGGACAGCGACGACATCACCAGTTTGCTCAAAGACTGCGGCGCCAGCACCGATCTGGCGCAGGTGCGGCAGTGGCAGTGGTGCATCAGCGGCTGGAAGAGCGCCGGCCTGAACGCGCAGCAGGCGCTGGCGGCGGCGCAGAACCCAGAGCAGCAGCACTGCGCCACCCTCATGGCGCACTACGAAGAACGCCTGAGCGCTTACCAGAGCGTAGATTTTGACGACCTCATCAGCCTGCCGCTCAAGCTGCTGCGCCTGCACCCCGAGGTGTGCGAAAAATGGCAGAAACAGATGGGCCACGTGCTGGTCGATGAGTACCAGGACACCAACGCCAGCCAGTACGAGTTGCTCAAACTGCTGGTCGGTGAGCGCGCGCGGCTGACCGCCGTCGGCGACGACGACCAGAGCATTTACGGCTGGCGCGGCGCCACGCTGGACAACCTAAAACGGCTGCCGCAGGACTTTTCCGCGCTCAAAGTCATCAAGCTGGAACAGAACTACCGCTCGACTGGCGCCATATTGCGCGCCGCCAACCACGTCATCGGCCCCAACCCCAAGCTGTATCCGAAAACGCTCTGGAGCGAGCTGGGCGAGGGCGAGCCGGTGCGCGTAAGCGCAGCCGACCACGAAGAGCACGAGGCCGAGCGTTGTGTGGCGCGTATCCAGGGCTTGTACGCGCAGTCGGCGGCGCCGCAATGGCGCGACTTTGCCATCCTGTACCGCGCCAACCACCTGGCGCGCGTCTTTGAGCAGGCACTGCGGCGTGCACAAATACCGTATAGCGTCTCGGGCGGACAAGGCTTCTTTGACCGCGCCGAAATCCGTGACCTGTGCGCCTGGTTGCGCTTGTTGGCCAACCCGGACGACGACCCGGCATTCCTGCGCGCGGCCACCACGCCCAAGAGCGGCATTGGACACAGCACGCTGCAACAACTGGGCAACTTTGCCAGCCAATACAAGCTCAGTTTGTTCGAGGCGCTGTTTTCCCATTCGCTGGCTGCCGCGTTGCCGGCGCGCGCGCTCGCTGCGCTGCACGAATTCGGTCGCAGCGTCAACGAGCTGCAATACCGCGCCCGCCACACCTTGGGTTTTGAAGCGGCACGCGCCTTGCTGGGCGAATGGCTGCACGACATCGGCTACGAAAAACACCTGCACGACAGCGCAGACAGTGCCAAGGCCGCCAGCGTTCGCTGGGCCCATGTGCTGGACTTTTGCGACTGGGTGGCCAAGCGCTGCGGCGGCCCACTTGAGGACGGCAGTGCGGCAGCGCTGCCGTCCGAACGCAAAAACCTGTTGGACGTGGTGCAAACCATTGCCCTGCTCTCGACCCTGTCGGAGCGCGAACAAGATCAGAATGTGGTGACGTTGTCGACCCTGCACGCCGCCAAGGGGCTGGAGTGGCCACACGTGCTGCTGGTGGGTGTCAACGAAGGCCTGCTGCCGTTCAAGCTCGAAGCAGCGCCAGACCAGGACGCCGACGCCCAACAGGTGCTGGCGCTGCGCCTGCAGGAGGAGCGCCGCCTGATGTACGTCGGCATCACGCGGGCGCAGCGCACGCTGGCAGTGAGCTGGCTCAAGCGGCGCAAGGTCGGGCGCGCCAGCGTGCCCGGACAGCCCAGCCGTTTCATTGCCGAAATGGCGCTCGATCAGGTCAGCACGCGCGCAGACCCGCGCGAGCAATTGCGTGCGCTGCGCGCCGAATTCGCCCAGCGCGCCAGTGAACAGGCGGCGTTGAAAGTGGCAGCGCACAACGAAGTTGTGCAGGCGATAGCAAGAGCCATAAAAGTTCCATAGCTGAAAGCTATTCATGCGCGGCGATGGCTTGACTTGCATCAAGCGTGGTTCGGGTTTGTCCGATTAGAGTGATTTCGTCACGAGCCAGTGTCTGCGCACGAGCGCCCTGCCGCTTTGCTGCACTGCCGTGATCTTGCCTGACCCACCGAAAGAGGACACACCATGAAAACCCCGCGAGCCATCCACTGGGTGCTGTGCGCCGTAGCAGCCGCCACCCTCATGAGTACAGGAGCGGCGCTGGCGCAAAAGCGCGATTCAATGATTCAGACCATTCCGGCGGTGCGCAACATTGACCCGGCTCTGGTCGAACTGGGCAAAAAATTGTTCCACGATCCGCGCTTGTCGCGCTCGGGCTTCATCTCCTGCGCCTCGTGCCACAACCTGAGCCGCGGCGGCTCGGACAACCTCAAGACCTCGATCGGTCACAACTGGTCCCAAGGCCCGATCAACGCGCCGACGGTGCTCAACTCCAGCCTGAACCTGGCGCAATTCTGGGACGGCCGCGCCCTGACGCTCAAAGAGCAGGCGGGCGGCCCGATTGCCAACCCGGGCGAGATGGCATCGACGCACGAGGTGGCGATGGACGTGCTGCGCAGCATTCCCGGCTATGCGAGTGAATTCCGCACCGTGTTTCGCACCGACCAGATGTCGATTGACCAGGTCACTACCGCGCTGGCGGCGTTCCAGGAAACCCTGGTCACGCCCAATTCGCGCTTTGACCGCTGGCTCGACGGCGAGGACAACGCCATCACCAAAGACGAGTTGGCCGGCTATCATTTGTTCAGGGACAGCGGCTGTGTGGCCTGCCACAACGGCCCCAACGCGGGCGGCACCTCGTTTCAGCGCCTGGGCGTGGTGCAAGCCTTTCAAAGCGTCAACCCCCAGCCGATCGGTCGCGCTGGCGTCACGGGCAGGGACGCTGACCGCTTCAAGCACAAAGTGCCGACGATGCGCAACGTCGAACTGACCTACCCCTACTTCTTCGACGGTTCGGCCAGGACGCTGACCGAAGCGGTCGACGTGATGGGCCGTTTGCAGTTGGGCCGTGTGTACACGGCGCAGGAAAATGCCCAGATCGTGGCCTTCCTGAAAACCCTGACCGGTCAACAGCCCCGCCTCATGCTGCCGATTCTGCCGCCCTCGAGCGACAAGACCCCGCCGCCACGGCCGTTCAACTGAACGCCGCAGGCGTCAGCGAAAACCGGCCTTCGGGCCGGTTTTTTTGCGCCTGGTGCGCCCGGCATGGGCGCACACCTGCGGGTGCAAATCCCGCCGTAAGCGGGTCACCGTGCGCAAAGCGAAGCGCCACTGCATGAGGCTGACCGCGCGTGGGAAGCTTTGCAAAGAGGTACCGAGCCCGTTCCAGAAACATGCCTTCCAAAACGCATGTGACCGACTGGTCTGTTGATCCGGCCCGGTGAAGTCTTAATATCCGTTCGGGCTGAGCTTGAAATCCGTTCGGGCTGAGCTTGTACCCCGTTCGGGCTGAGCTTGTCGAAGCCCTTCGACAAACTCAGCCCGAACGGGGTACAAGCCCGAACGATGCCGGGCCTAAGAGCTTGGTGCTCATTTATTTCAATGCAGAAGCTACACAATGTCGTAGGCTCTGAGCCAGATCGTGCGCTGCTGTGACGCTTGTTGAGGTCGCCCGGTACAAGACATTTTGGTGTTTTGCCAATACGCACCAGGTTTTCAGTTATAAATTCATGACTATGATTTTTGAGTATTTTTGTTTGACTGACGCGGGCCTGGTGCGGAACAACAACGAAGATGCGGTCGCGTATGACGTGCAGCATCAGATGGTGGTGCTGGCCGACGGCATGGGGGGCTATAACGCAGGTGAGGTCGCCAGCGCCATGGCCGCCGCCACGGTCATGTCTGAGATGCGGCGCTGGCTGTCTGAACATGCTCGCCTGGCCAATCAGAGCGAGCTCAGGCGGGCGCTGCAGCTCAGCCTGCAAACTGCCAACCAAACGATTTTCAACGCCGCCAACGCCAACCCGCACCACGCCGGCATGGGCACCACGGTGGTTGCAGCGGTGTTCCAAGACGCGCAGATCTTGACCGGGCACGTGGGCGATTCGCGTTGCTACCGCTGGCGCCAGGGCGTGTTGACGCAACTCACCCGCGACCACTCGCTGCTGCAAGAACAGATCGATGCCGGCTTGATCTCGCCCGAGCTGGCGCTGTTTGCCACCCATAAAAACCTGGTCACGCGCGCGCTCGGGGCCGAGGAGCAGGTGGCGGTCGAGATGAATGAATACCGCATCGAAGCCGGCGACCGGTACTTGTTTTGCTCCGATGGTCTGAACGACATGATCAGCGACGAGCACATCAAAACCATTCTGGAGCGGTCGGGAACCCTGGCGCAGACGGCGCAGGCGCTGATCGACGCCGCCAACGACAGCGGCGGGCGTGATAATGTCTCGGTGATATTGGTGCGTGTGGATTCGACGTCAGCGCGCAAGAGTCTGTTTGCGCGCGTGCTGGGTTGACGCTATAGACAAGACAGGTTTTACAGATTCCACAGGAGTCGGCCATGCCGAAAATGATCGTTTCCATCGATGGCGTTGTCATCAAAGAGGTGCAGCTCACCAAGGACCGCACCACGCTGGGCCGTCGCCCCTACAACGACATCGTGATCGACAACCTGGCGGTCAGCGGTGAGCACGCCGTGCTGCAAATGTCGGGCGCCGAGGTGTTTCTGGAAGACCTCAGCAGCACCAACGGCAGCTACGTGAACGGCAAGGCGATCAAAAAGCAGCAGTTGCACAACGGCGACACGATCGAGATCGGCAAATACAAAATCAGATTTGCGCACGACGGCGGAGCCGCCGATTCGGTCGAAAAGGCCGCTGTCATCCAGGCCGGCCAGCTGCAGTCGGCCGCCGTGCCGCTGAGGCAGGCGCTGATCAAGGTCTTGTCTGGCCCGGCCACCGGGCGCGAGGTGCCGCTGGTCAAGGTGGTCACCACCATGGGCAAGCCGGGGCTGGCGGTGGCGGCCATCACGCGCCGTCCGCACGGCTATGTGGTCGCGCTGGTCGAGGGTGCTGTCAAGCCAAGCGTCAACGGCCGGCCTTTGGGCGCCGAGGCGGTCGACCTGCACGATGGCGATCTGATTGATCTTGCGGGCACACAAATGCGCTTCGTGCTGCAGTAAGGCGCTGCAGCGCGGCGCGCGGGCGACCTCTTGGTTGCGGCGCTCCCATGCGGGCTCTGAGCCGACGCGGCCCGCGCCTGGCGCTGGCCCTGCTGCCGCTGCTCTTTGCCCTGTTGCACGCCAGCGCTGTGCTGCCGCTGGGTGCGCTGCAGCGACTGGAGCACCTGATAGAAGATGCGCGTTTGCGCGCGTTCATGCCTGCCACGCTGGAGCAGCGGGTGGTGATCGTCGACATCGACGAAAAAAGCCTGACTGAGCTGGGTCGCTGGCCCTGGTCGCGTGAGCAGTTGGCGCGGCTGGTCGATACGCTGTTTGAAGAGCAGCGCATTGCCGTGCTCGGCTTTGACATGGTGTTTGCCGAGCCTGAGCGCGCTGTTCCTCTGCACCCGCACGAACGGCTGCGTGCGCCGCGTCGTGGGACGGTTACGCAGCCAATATCGCGCCGCTGGCGCAGGCTGCACCCCGGGCCGGATTCTTCAACGCCGTGGTCGACGCCGACGGCCTGGTGCGTTCGCTGCCGCTGCTGGCGCAACACAATGGGCGGTATTACGAGTCGCTGGCGCTGGCGCTGTAGCGCTCTCACCCAGCAGGTGACTGCCTTCGTGGTCAAATGAGTGTGTGTTCCTGGGCGTTTCCAGCGCAAACTGCGCGGTCAACTGCCGGATTTAGGTTCAGTACATCTCGGCCAGTGATTTGCTGGCCGGGCGCGTGGCAGCGCGTCAGCTCGAAGGCAAGATCGTGCTGGTGGGCAGTTCGGCGCCGGGCCTGTTCGATCTGCGCGCCACGCCTGCGGGCGCGGCCACCCCTGGCGTGGAGACGCACGCCAATCTGATCGCCGGCCTGCTCGACGGTACGCTCAAACACAGACCCGACTGTGCGCTTGGCTACGAATGGGCGCAGTTCACGGGGGCTGGCTGCCATCGAGATCGGCATTGGGATGGGCACCGGTCCGATGTGCGTCGGTGACATGGGTTCAGCGCAGCGGCGCAGCTACACCGTGATCGGCGAAGCAGTCAACTTCGGCGCCTGGCTCGAAAGCCTGGCGCCCGAGTACGGCGTGGACATTGTGGCCAGCCAGGCCACCCGCGAGCAGGCCAGCGGCTTTGTTTGGCAGGAACTCGACCGCGTACACAGCAAGGGCAAAGACAGCGCTGTTGGCATCTACAGCCCGCTGTGCCCGCTCCAGGCCCAGACTGAAGAGCAGGTCGAAGAACTCGGGCGCTGGCAGTTGACGCTGGACGCCTGGCGTGCGGCAGACTGGCAGCGTTGCGCGGACTTGTTGCGCGAATTGCAAGCGCGCCATCCGCAGCGGGCCTTGTACCGGCGCAGCGCCGAGCGGGTCGCCACGACGCGCACCCGAGCCAGCAGCAATCCGGGCTGGGACGGCAGCCGCCACTGGCCCGGATGATTCCTGCCCTGCGTACAAACCCGGCACAATGGCCGACCATGAACATTCTTTTCGTTGCCGACCCGCTGCACACCTTCAAGACCCAGAAAGACAGCAGCTTTGCCATGATGCGCGAATTGCAGCGGCGCGGTCACACGCTGGCGGCCTGCGAGCCGCAGCAGTTGCAATGGTGCAGTGGCCAGCTGGTCACGGCGCTGGTGCGGCGCATCCGCCTGAGCGGCCAGGCCGACGACTGGTACCGTGTGCTGCAGCATGAGCGCGCGGCATTGCGCGACTTCGACGCCGTGCTGATGCGCAAAGACCCGCCGTTCGACAGCGAGTATTTCTACGCCACCCACTTGCTCGAGCAGGCCGAGCGCGAGGGCGCGCGCGTCTTCAACCGACCGCGCGCGCTGCGCGACCACCCGGAAAAGCTGGCGCTGATGGAGTTTTCCGAGTTCGCCCCACCCACCCTGGTGACGCGCTCACCCGAGGCGATTCGCCACTTCCACGCCGCGCAAGGCGACATCATTCTCAAACCCCTCGACGGCATGGGCGGCGCAGGCATTTTTCGCGTGGGTCCAGACGGCATGAACCTGGGCTCCATCATCGAAACCCTCAACCAGGGCGGCGCCACCAGCGTGATGGTGCAGCGCTACCTGCCGCAAATCAAAGACGGCGACAAGCGCGTGCTGATCATCGGCGGCCAACCCGCGCCTTACTGTTTGGCGCGCATCCCGCAGGGCAACGAGCAGCGCGGCAACCTGGCCGCAGGGGGCAAAGGCGTGGCGCGTGCACTCAGCGACAGCGATCGCCAGATTGCCGCCAGCCTGGGGCCGCAACTGGCGGCGCGCGGCCTGCTGCTGGTGGGGCTGGACGTGATCGGCGAACACGTCACCGAGATCAACGTCACCAGCCCGACCTGTTTTCAGGAAATCAGCGCACAGACCGGGTTTGACGTCGCCGCCCTGTTTGTCGATGCGCTCGAAGCCCGGATCAGCGCCGGCGCTTAGGTCCAGCCAGCGGCGCGTGCTATAATTGAGGGCTTTTCGGAATATTCCGAGGAGTTTTCGTTTTCGCTTTTTCCAGACGTTTAGGGACGTTTCATGCCAACCATCAATCAACTCGTGCGCCACGGCCGGGAGGTCGAACAGACCAAGTCCAAGAGCCCGGCCATGGAGAACTCGCCGCAGCGCCGCGGCGTGTGCACCCGTGTCTACACCACCACGCCCAAGAAGCCGAACTCGGCCTTGCGCAAAGTCGCCAAGGTGCGCTTGACCAACGGGTTCGAGGTCATCTCGTACATCGGCGGCGAAGGCCACAACCTGCAAGAGCACAGCGTGGTGCTGGTGCGCGGCGGTCGGGTGAAAGACTTGCCCGGCGTGCGCTACCACATCGTGCGCGGCTCGCTCGACTTGCAAGGCGTCAAAGACCGCAAGCAGTCGCGCTCCAAGTACGGCGCCAAGAAGCCCAAGGCCAAGTAATTCTGCTCGGCAGAGCAAAAAGTGCTGTTTGCCGCGTGGCGCGGTGAAGCAGCGTCGTGACCCCAGGCTCGAACGATTTCGGGTGGGTCGAGTAAGTGAGGGTTTTGTTGACCCTTGCGGTGTCTGAAAAGACGCCAACTGAAGCAATCAAGAGGTAAAAAATGCCACGTCGTCGCGAAGTCCCTAAACGTGAAATCCTGCCGGACCCCAAGTTCGGCAACGTCGAACTCTCCAAATTCATGAACGTCATCATGGAAGGCGGCAAAAAAGCGGTCGCCGAGCGCATCATCTACGGTGCCTTGGAGCAAATCGAGAAGAAAACCGGCAAGAGCCCGGTAGAAATTTTTTCGACCGCCATCAACAACGTCAAGCCGATGGTGGAGGTCAAGTCGCGCCGCGTCGGTGGCGCCAACTACCAGGTGCCGGTCGAAGTGCGCCCGGTGCGTCGCCTCGCGCTCTCCATGCGCTGGATCAAGGAAGCGGCACGCAAGCGCAGCGAAAAGTCGATGGCAATGCGGCTGGCCAACGAGCTGGTCGAGGCCACCGAGGGTCGCGGCGGCGCCATGAAAAAGCGAGACGAGGTGCACCGCATGGCCGAAGCCAACAAGGCTTTCAGCCACTTCCGCTTCTAAGCAGCAGAATCGCCCCGGTCCGAGCAGCCGAGCCGCGTGGCTCGGCGTCGGCTGCGGCAGCGCAAACCTCAAACCAGGAATCATCATGCCCCGCAACACGCCTCTTGAGCGTTACCGCAACATCGGCATTTCCGCGCACATCGATGCCGGCAAGACCACCACCACCGAGCGCATTCTGTTCTACACCGGTGTGAATCACAAGATCGGTGAGGTGCACGATGGCGCCGCCACCATGGACTGGATGGAGCAGGAGCAAGAGCGCGGTATCACCATCACGTCGGCCGCCACCACCTGCTTTTGGAAGGGCATGGACCTGTCTTTCGACGAGCACCGCTTCAACATCATCGACACCCCCGGTCACGTCGACTTCACCATTGAAGTCGAACGTTCCATGCGCGTGCTCGACGGGGCTTGCATGGTGTACTGCGCCGTCGGCGGCGTGCAGCCGCAGTCCGAGACGGTCTGGCGTCAGGCCACCAAGTACAAGGTGCCGCGGCTGGCGTTCGTCAACAAGATGGACCGTACCGGCGCCAACTTCTTCAAGGTGGTCGAGCAGATGAAGCTGCGCCTGAAGGCCAACCCGGTGCCGGTCGTGATTCCGATCGGGGCCGAAGAAGGCTTCAAGGGCGTGGTCGACCTGATCAAGATGAAGGCCATCATCTGGGACGAAGCCTCGCAGGGCATGAAATTTGAATTCCAGGACATTCCGGCCGATTTGCTGGCGCTGGCCAAAGAGTGGCGCGAGAAGATGCTGGAAGCCGCTGCCGAAGCCAGCGAAGAGCTGATGAACAAGTACCTGGAAGAAGGCGACCTGAGCGAAGCCGAAATCAAGCAAGGCATACGCACGCGCACGCTGGCGACCGAGATTCAGCCCATGCTGTGCGGCTCCGCGTTCAAAAACAAGGGCGTGCAGCGCATGCTGGACGCCGTGGTCGACTTTCTGCCGTCGCCGGTGGACATTCCGCCGGTCAAGGGCACAGATGAAGATGAAGCGCCTACCACGCGCCGCGCCGCCGACGCCGAGAAGCTCTCGGCGCTGGCGTTCAAGCTGATGACCGACCCCTACGTCGGCCAGTTGACCTTTGTGCGGGTCTATTCCGGTGTGCTGAAAAAGGGCGACACGGTCTACAACGCGGTCAAGGGCAAGAAAGAGCGCATTGGCCGCATCGTACAGATGCACGCCAACAACCGGCAGGAGGTGGAAGAAATCCGCTCCGGCGACATCGCCGCCTGCGTCGGACTCAAAGACGTCACCACCGGCGAGACCTTGTGCGACCCCGATGCCATCATCATGCTCGAGCGCATGGTCTTCCCCGAGCCCGTGATCGCCCAGGCGGTCGAGCCCAAGACCAAGGCCGACCAGGAGAGAATGGGCATTGCCTTGCAGCGGCTGGCGGCCGAAGACCCGTCGTTTCGCGTCAAGACCGACGAGGAATCGGGCCAGACCATCATTGCCGGCATGGGCGAGCTGCATCTGGAGATCATTGTCGACCGCATGAAGCGTGAATTTGGCGTCGAGGCCAACGTCGGCAAGCCGCAGGTGGCCTACCGCGAAACCATTCGCAAGACGGTGGAAGACTCCGAAGGCAAGTTCGTTCGGCAGTCGGGCGGCAAGGGTCAGTACGGCCACGTGGTGTTCAAGATCGAACCGAACGAAGCCGGCAAAGGCTTTGAATTCGTCGACGCCATCAAGGGCGGCGTGGTGCCGCGCGAATACATTCCGGCGGTGGAAAAGGGCGTGCTCGAAGCGCTGACCACGGGCGTGCTGGCCGGCTACCCGGTGGTCGACGTCAAAGTCACGCTGCATTTCGGTTCCTATCACGACGTCGATTCGTCCGAAATGGCGTTCAAGATGGCGGCCATCTTCGGCTTCAAGGAAGGCTGCCGCAAGGCCAGCCCGGTGATCCTGGAGCCGATGATGGCGGTCGAGGTGGAAACGCCGGAAGACTACGCCGGCAACGTGATGGGCGACCTCTCGAGCCGCCGCGGCATGGTGCAAGGCATGGAAGACATGGCCGGCGGCGGCAAGGCCATCAAGGCCGAGGTGCCGCTGTCCGAGATGTTCGGCTACTCGACCACGCTGCGCTCGATGTCGCAGGGCCGCGCCACCTACTCGATGGAGTTCAAGCACTACTCGGAGGCGCCGCGCAACGTGGCAGAAGCCATCGTCGCCGCGCGCGCCAAGTAAGCCTGGGCCGGTAGCGGCACGGCAGTTCTTGCTGCGGCGTGCCAGGCCTACTTCTGTTCAGATGGTCTTCGACGCCGCGCCAGCGGTTGGCCTGCTGCCCGTGGCAGGCCAGGGTCGGAAACCTTAAACCGACACGGGCCTTGTTCTTTTTGAGGAATTGAAAAATGGCAAAAGAAAAATTTGAGCGGACCAAGCCGCACGTCAACGTCGGCACCATTGGCCACGTCGACCATGGCAAGACCACGCTGACGGCGGCCATCACCACGGTGCTGGCGGCCAAGTTTGGCGGCTCGGCCAAGGCCTACGACCAGATCGACGCGGCGCCGGAAGAAAAAGCGCGCGGCATCACCATCAACACCGCGCACGTCGAGTACGAAACGGCCAACCGCCACTACGCCCACGTCGACTGCCCCGGCCACGCCGACTATGTGAAGAACATGATCACCGGTGCGGCGCAAATGGACGGCGCCATTCTGGTCTGCTCGGCCGCCGACGGCCCCATGCCGCAGACGCGCGAGCACATCTTGCTGGCGCGCCAGGTGGGCGTGCCCTACATCATCGTGTTTCTGAACAAGTGCGACATGGTCGACGACGCCGAGCTGCTCGAGCTGGTCGAGATGGAGGTGCGCGAGCTGCTCGACAAGTACGACTTTCCGGGTGATGCGACCCCGATCGTGCACGGCTCGGCCAAGCTGGCGCTCGAAGGCGACAAAGGCGAGCTGGGCGAAGGCGCCATCATGAAGCTGGCCGACGCGCTCGACACCTACATTCCGCTGCCCGAGCGCGCGGTCGACGGCACCTTCCTGATGCCGGTGGAAGACGTGTTCTCCATCTCCGGGCGCGGCACCGTGGTGACCGGTCGCATCGAGCGCGGCGTCGTCAAAGTCGGCGAGGAAATCGAGATTGTCGGCATTGCGGCGACGCAAAAGACCACCTGCACCGGCGTCGAGATGTTCAGGAAGCTGCTCGACCAGGGCCAGGCGGGTGATAACGTCGGTATTTTGCTGCGCGGCACCAAGCGCGAAGACGTGCAGCGCGGCCAGGTGCTGTGCAAGCCCGGCTCGATCAAGCCGCACACGCACTTCACCGGCGAGATCTACGTGCTGTCCAAAGACGAGGGTGGGCGCCACACGCCGTTCTTCAACAACTACCGGCCGCAGTTCTACTTTCGCACCACCGACGTGACCGGTGCGATCGAGCTGCCCGAAGGCAAAGAGATGGTGATGCCGGGCGACAACGTCTCGATCACGGTCAAGCTGATCAACCCGATTGCGATGGAAGAAGGCCTGCGCTTTGCCATCCGCGAGGGTGGGCGCACCGTCGGGGCCGGCGTGGTGGCGAAGATTTTGGCTTAAGGAGCACACGCATGTCTACCAAGCAAAAAATCCGTATTCGCCTAAAAGCGTTTGACTACAAGCTGATCGATACGTCGGCGGCCGAGATCGTCGATACCGCCAAGCGCACCGGCGCCATCGTCAAAGGCCCGGTGCCGCTGCCTACGCGCATGCGCCGTTTTGACATTCTGCGCTCACCGCACGTCAACAAAACCAGCCGCGACCAGCTCGAAATCCGCACCCACCAGCGTCTGATGGACATCGTCGACCCGACGGACAAAACGGTCGACGCCCTGATGAAGCTCGACCTGCCGGCCGGCGTCGACGTGGAAATCAAGTTGCAGTAAGCAGCCTTGCTGTTTTTCGGCGCTTGCGCTGAAATGGCTTGCAAAAATAAAGCCCGCTGGTTATACTGGCGGGCTTTTCTGATTGAGCATTCAGGTGCGCAGTCAGAGCAGCGCGCCAGGTCAAGAGAAGGCTTGGAGCAAACCCCAAACGCAGCACCCACTCGCGGGTGAGTCGCTGCACCATCAGCCCCGGCCAATTGAAGTCGGGAACGGAGAAAACAATGAGTCTTAGCAACTCCCTCGGGTTGTTGGGTCGCAAGGTGGGCATGATGCGCTTGTTCACCGATGACGGGGATGCAGTTCCTGTCACGGTGGTCGACGTCTCCAACAACCGTGTGACACAAGTCAAAACCCTGGCCAACGATGGCTACGATGCGCTGCAGGTCACCTATGGCCAGCGTCGCGCCTCCCGCGTCACCAAGCCCGAAGCGGGCCACCTGGCCAAAGCCGGTGTCGAAGCGGGTGAAATCATCCAGGAATTTCGCGTCGCCTCCGACGTCGCCGCCCGCTACCAGCCCGGCGCCGTGGTCGCTGCGCACGCCGTGTTTGCGCCCGGCCAGAAAGTCGACGTGCAAGGCACCTCGATCGGTAAAGGCTTTGCCGGCACCATCAAACGCCATAACTTCAGCTCGCAGCGCGCCTCGCACGGCAACAGCCGTTCGCACAACGTGCCGGGCTCGATCTCTATGGCGCAAGACCCTGGGCGTGTGTTCCCGGGCAAAAAAATGACCGGCCACATGGGCGACGTCACCAAGACGGTGCAAAACCTCGATGTGTTCCGTGTCGACGAGTCGCGCCAGTTGTTGCTGATCCGCGGCGCCGTGCCCGGCTGCAATGGCGGTTTTCTGACCGTGCGTCCGGCCGTCAAGGCCGCCAGCAAAGCAGGAGTGAATTGATGCAAGTCGAACTCCTCAACGACCAGGGTCAGGCCGCCGCCAATGTGGACGTGCCCGACACCGTGTTTGGTCGCGCTTACAACGAAGCGCTGATCCACCAGTTGGTGGTGGCCTACCAGGCCAACGCGCGGCAAGGCACGCGGGCGCAAAAAGACCGGCAAATGGTCAAGCACTCGACCAAAAAGCCGTTCAAGCAAAAAGGCACCGGCCGCGCACGCGCGGGCATGACCTCCTCGCCGCTGTGGCGCGGTGGCGGTCGTATTTTCCCGAACAGCCCGGATGAGAACTTCACCCAGAAGATCAACAAGAAGATGTACCGTGCCGGCATGGCCTCTATCTTCTCGCAACTGGTGCGCGAAGGCCGCTTGGCGGTGGTCGAGTCGATCAAGGTCGATTCGCCCAAGACCAAGCAGTTGGCCGACAAATTCAAGGCCATGAACCTGCAGTCGGCGCTGGTGATTGCCGATGCAGTGGACGAGAACCTGTACCTGGCCTCGCGCAACCTGCCCAATATTCTGATTGTCGAGCCGCGCTATGCCGACCCGGTTTCGCTGGTGCACTACAGGAAAGTGATCGTCACCAAGGGCGCCATGGACCAGCTCAAGGAGATGTTTGCATGAGCATCAAAAAATACGACGAAGGCCGTTTGATGCAGGTGCTGGTGGCACCCATCGTGTCCGAAAAAGCCACCCAAGAGGCGGAAAAGAACAACGCCGTGCTGTTCAAGGTGCTGCAAGACGCCACCAAACCCGAGATCAAGGCGGCGGTGGAATTGATGTTCAAGGTGCAGGTCAAGGGCATTTCGGTGCTGAACCAAAAAGGCAAGGCCAAGCGTTTTGGCAAGACCAGCGGTCGCCGCGACCACGTGCGCAAGGCCTACGTGACCCTGATGCCGGGTCAGGAACTGAACTTCGGCGGGGAGGGCATTTAATCATGGCCGTCATCAAGATGAAACCGACCTCACCAGGCCGTCGCGGCATGGTAAAGGTCACACGCGATCACCTGCACAAAGGCGCTGGTTTTGCACCGCTGTTGGAGCCGCAGTTCCAGAAGGCCGGGCGCAACAACAACGGCCATATCACGGTGCGCCACAAGGGCGGCGGTGCCAAGCACCACTACCGTGTGGTCGATTTCTGCCGCAACAAAGACGGTATCGCGGCCAAGGTCGAGCGCATCGAGTACGACCCGAACCGCACCGCTCACATTGCGCTGCTGTGCTACGCCGACGGCGAACGCCGCTACATCATCGCTCCGCGCGGTGTTGAGGTCGGTGCCACGCTGCATTCGGGCCCCGAAGCGCCGATCCGGGTGGGTAACACGCTGCCGATCCGCAGTATTCCGGTCGGATCGACGATTCACTGCATCGAGCTGCAAATCGGTAAGGGGGCACAAATTGCCCGCTCTGCCGGTGCCAGCGCCGTGCTGCTGGCACGCGAAAGCATTTATGCCCAGGTGCGCATGCGCTCGGGCGAGGTGCGCAAGGTGCACGTCGAGTGCCGCGCCACCCTGGGCGAAGTCTCCAACCAGGAGCACAGCCTGCGCCAACTCGGCAAGGCCGGTGTCAAGCGCCACATGGGCATTCGCCCAACGGTGCGTGGTACCGCCATGAACCCGATCGACCACCCGCACGGTGGCGGCGAGGGCAAGACCGGCGAAGGCCGCGCACCGGTGGATCCGTGGGGCAACCTGACCAAGGGTTACCGCACCCGCAACAACCGCCGCACGCAGTCGATGATCGTGTCGCGTCGCAAGAAGTAAAGGCTGCACACCATGACCCGTTCACTGAAAAAAGGCCCCTTCGTCGACCACCACCTGTTGGCCAAGGTCGAGAAAGCCGTCGCCACCAAGGATAAAAAGCCGGTCAAGACCTGGTCGCGCCGCTCCATGGTGCTGCCCGACTTCATCGGTCTGACGATTGCCGTGCACAACGGCAAACAGCACGTGCCGGTCTACATCACCGACCAGATGGTCGGACACAAGCTCGGCGAGTTTTCGCAGACGCGCACGTTCAAAGGCCATCCGGCCGACAAAAAAGCGAAGAAGTAAGGATTCACCATGGAAACCCGCTCTATCGTTCGCGGCGTGCGCCTGTCGGTCGACAAAGGCCGACTGGTGGCCGACCTGATTCGTGGCAAAAAAGTCGATCAGGCGCTCAACATACTGAGCTTCACGCAGAAAAAAGCCGCTGGCATCGTCAAGAAAGCGCTCGACTCCGCCATCGCCAACGCTGAACACAACGACGGCGCCGACATCGACGAGCTATTCGTCAAGACCATCTACGTCGAACAAGGCAGCACGCTCAAGCGTTTCTCGGCCCGCGCCAAAGGCCGTGGCAACCGTATCAGCAAACCCACCTGTCACATCTACGTGACGGTTGGCAACTGAAGAGGTCACAGGATATGGGACAAAAAATAAACCCGACCGGCTTTCGCCTGGCGATCTCGCGCAACTGGGCCAGCCGCTGGTACGCCAGCAACCGTGACTTCGCTGGCATGTTGGCCGAAGACATCAAGGTGCGCGAGTACCTCAAGACAAAGCTCAAGAACGCTTCGGTATCGCGCGTTGTGATCGAACGTCCGGCCAAGAATGCCCGCATCACCATTCACTCGGCGCGTCCGGGCGTGGTGATCGGCAAAAAGGGCGAGGACATCGAGAGGCTGAAGAAAGAACTGGCAATCAAGCTGGGTGTTCCGGTGGCGGTCAACATCGAAGAGGTGCGCAAGCCCGAAATCGACGCCAAGCTGATCGCCGATAGCATCACGCAGCAGCTGGAAAAACGCATCATGTTCCGCCGCGCCATGAAGCGTGCCATGCAAAACGCCATGCGTCTGGGTGCCCAGGGCATCAAGATCATGTCCTCGGGCCGTCTGAACGGGATCGAGATTGCGCGTTGCGAGTGGTATCGCGAAGGTCGCGTGCCACTGCACACGCTGCGCGCCGACATCGATTACGGCACATCGGAAGCCAAGACCACGTACGGCGTCATCGGCGTCAAGGTCTGGGTTTACAAAGGTGACACACTGGGTCGCACCGACCTGCCCGCTGCCAGCGAGACGCGCGCCGAGGAAGATCGCCGTCCGAGAGACCCCCGTGGCCCGCGCCGCGAGCGTCCGGCTGGCCCGGCTGCGCGCGCCGCCGTGCGCCGCCCGGGTGCCAACGCCGCGCCGGCCGACGGCAGCGACAAGCCCGCCGCCGCTGTGGCGGGCACCGACCCCAAACCCGCCGTTAAGCGCGTTCGCAAAGACGCACCCGCATCTGCAGCTGCGGACGGCAAAGGAGAATAAACATGTTGCAACCTGCTCGCCGCAAGTTCCGAAAAGAACAAAAGGGCCGCAATACCGGCGTCGCCACCAATGGTGCTACCGTCGCCTTTGGCGACTTTGGTCTGAAGTCGACCGATCGTGGCCGCCTGACGGCGCGCCAGATCGAATCGGCTCGCCGTGCCATTTCGCGTCACGTCAAACGGGGTGGCCGAATCTGGATTCGTGTTTTCCCAGACAAGCCGGTGTCGCAAAAGCCAGCCGAGGTCCGCATGGGCAACGGCAAGGGTTCGGTCGAGTACTACGTGGCCGAGATCCAGCCCGGCAAGGTGCTGTACGAAATCGTCGGCGTGCCCGAAGCGCTGGCGCGTGAAGCCTTCACGCTGGCGGCCGCCAAACTTCCGCTGCGCACCACGTTCGTGACGCGCATGTTGGGTCAGTGATTCAGGAGAACACCAGATGAATACTGCTGAACTGCGCCAAAAAGACGTGGCCGGCCTTGAAGCCGAAGTCAAATCGCTGCAAAAGGCCCATTTCGGTCTGCGCATGCAAAAAGCCACGCAACAACTCAAGAACAACGCCACGCTGGGCCAGACCCGACGCGCGATTGCCCGCGCCAAGACCATTCTGGCCGATAAGCAGCGCGCCGCAGTGTCCACCACAAAAGGAGCGACTCCATGACGGAAGCCAAAACATCCCTCAAGCGCACCTTGATCGGCAAGGTGGTCAGCGACAAGCGCAGCAAGACGGTGACGGTGTTGGTCGAGCGCCGCGTCAAGCACCCGCTATACGACAAAATCGTCGCCAAGTCGAGCAAGTACCACGCGCACGACGAAAACAGCGACTACAAGATGGGCGACGTGATCGAGATCACCGAAAGCCGTCCGCTGTCGCGCACCAAGAACTGGGTCGTCAGCCGCCTGGTGGAAAAGGCCGCACTGGTATAGGCCTGTTTGCGCCGCGTGCAGCGCTGAATTGAAAAGCGACCGACAATTCGGTCGCTTTTTTCATTTCCGCACCGACCGCAGCGCGGCCGGCGCGACACCTCAGGAGCAGCATATGATTCAAACGGGCGACAAAATTCCTGCCTGCACTTTGTTCGAATACCATGAGACTGCGGGCGAAGGCTGCAGCGTCGGCCCCAACCCGGTCGACACGCACGCCGCCAGCAGCGGCCAGACGATTGCCCTGTTTGCGGTGCCGGGTGCTTTCACCCCTACCTGCTCAGCCAAGCACCTGCCGGGCTATGTCGAGCACGCGCAGGACTTCCTGGCCGCTGGCGTGGACGAAATCTGGTGCCTGAGCGTGAACGACGCCTTCGTCATGGGCGCCTGGGCGCGCGAGCAAAAGACAGCGGGCAAGCTTCGCATGCTGGCCGACGGCGACGCCGCGTTCGCCAACGCCACCGGCTTGACGCTCGACCTCAACGGCAAGGGCCTGGGGCTGCGCAGCAATCGTTATTCGATGTTGATCCAAGACGGCGTGGTCAAGACGCTGAACGTCGAAGGTCCGGGCAAGTTCGAGGTCAGCGACGCCGCCACCTTGCTGGCGCAGGCCAGGTCCTTGAACGCGGCCTGAACGCGCGGTCGCTGACCCCGGCGGCGCTCAAAAGGCTGACGGGCCAGCCAGACCGACCAGCGCGTAGACCGCCAGCGCACAAAGCCCCAGCAGTGCCAGCGCGGCCAGCCGCGTGCGCAGCGTGTCGCGACTGGCCGCAGCGGGTTCGGGCAAGCGCTTGTCACCCGAGATCATGGCCTGCAGCAGGCGCTCTTTCTTCACCACGTGGTGATAGGCAATTGCCAACAGGTGCAGCGCCACCAGTACCAGCAGCAGCACTTTGCCCACACGCTTGTGGTACGCAGTTGCTTGGTTGACTGTTTCTGCACTGACAAAGGACACTAGGGGGCCAAAAAAGGCAATGTCATCGTCGCTGATCAGGCCGGTGCCGACTTGCAGCAACAGCAGCGTCAGCAAGGCAAACACCGACAGTGCACCGAGCGGGTTGTGCCCGACGTGGTGTTCGGGCTTGGCCCGGTCGCGCAGATAGGCCCACAGATCGGCCGGTGCAAAAAGAAAGCTGGAAAAACGCGACCAGTGGCCGCCAAACACACCCCAGAGCAGGCGAAACAGCAGCAGCGTGAGCATCGTATAGCCCAGGCGCAGGTGCCAATTCATCCAGTTGCCACCCAGGTTGGCGCTCAGGTACAAGCCGAGCAGGCAAAAAACCAAAGCCCAATGAAAAAGTCGGGTGGGCAAGTCCCAGACGCGGGTGTGGTGCATGGGAGGCTGTGCAGGTGAAATGTGACTGGGTGTTGGGGGCGGCGGCACCCGTGCGGTGGCAACTGCGGATTCGACACAGACATGCGATACCATCGCCGCGCAACATCGTACACGGCCGGAGTGGCGCAGGCTGGCCACACCGACGCAACAAGCCCAGATCAGGATTCCAGCATGAAAATTTTCTCATCCCTGGCTTTGGCCGGCGCGCTTGCCGCCTTGGCGGCGCCGGCCATGGCTCAGTTTCAAAAACCTGAAGACGCGGTCAAATACCGCCAAGCCGCCTTCACCGTGATGGGGGCACATTTTGGCCGCCTGGGTGCCATGGCCAATGGCCGCGTGCCGTTTGATGCCCGGGTGGCGGCCGAAAATGCGGCCGTGGTCGAGTCGCTCAGCAAGCTGCCCTGGGCTGCCTTCGGCACTGGCACCCAGATGGCCCCGTCGCGCTCCTTGCCACATGTCTGGGCCGAGCAGGCCAGGTTCCGCGCCGGCGCCGAGCGCATGCAGGTCGAAGTGGTCAAACTCAGCGCAGCGGCCAATAGTGGCGATCTGCAAGCCCTGCGAGCAGCATTCGGCCCGGCCGCCCAGAGCTGCAAGGCCTGCCACGACGATTTCCGGCGCGATTGACGGCTGCGGCAGCAGCGCGCACGCCCGGGCGTTCTCGTCAGCTCTGCGCCAGCAAGCGCTCGATCATTTGCTGCAGGGCGGCCAGGTCGGCCTCGCCCACGAACTGACGGACGATGCGGCCTTGCCGATCGACCAAGTAAGTGGTCGGCGTGAGCCTGACGTCGCCCCAGTCCCGGGCGATCTGGCCCGTGTTGTCCAGCGCCACCTTGAACGGCAGTTGCCGGGTTTGTGCGAAATTGAGCACCCAGGCCGGTGGGTCGTAGCTCATGGCGACCGCAATGGTCTCGAAACCGCGGTCCTTGAACTTGTTGTAGGTGCTGATCAGCGCGGGCATTTTCCGCACGCAGGAAACGCAGGTGGTGGCCCAGAAATTCACCAGCGTGACCCGGCCCTTGAAATCAGCGGTGCTGATCTGGCTGCCGTCGAGCAAGACAAAGGTAGAGTTCGGCGCTGCGTCGCGTCGTCCGCAGCCGCTGAGCAACGCAACCAGGCCGCACGCGCTCAGCGTCACCAACAAGCTGCGGCGGGACAAAGGCAAAGGTGTGTCGTGCGTCATGATGGATCGAAAAAGCTTGGGCGAGTCACCAGCATTGAACCGAGATTGTCCATGAGACGCAGCTGCGGCGCTGTTGGGGTGCTGGCGGCGCATGGGCGGTCATTGTTGCCCCTCATCAGTGCCCATGGCACAGGCCATGGGCTTCGCGACGTCGGGACAAAACTGCCCCGCCACTGCATCCTCAAGGCCGGCAAGCCGTCAGTCTGAGACAATCGCGCGTATGACCGAAATCCCTGCCACGCCGGGTGCTGTTGCACCCAAGGTCGGCTTTGTAAGCCTGGGCTGCCCAAAGGCGCTGACCGACTCCGAACTCATTCTGACCCAACTCAGTGCCGAGGGCTACCAAACCTCGAAAACTTTTGCCGGCGCCGACCTGGTGATCGTCAACACCTGTGGCTTCATCGACGACGCGGTGCGCGAGAGCCTGGACACGATTGGCGAGGCTTTGGCCGAAAACGGCAAGGTCATCGTGACCGGTTGTCTGGGGGCGCGTCAGGCCGCTGACGGCGCCAACCTGGTGCGCCAAATGCACCCGAGCGTGCTGGCTGTCACCGGCCCGCACGCCACGCACGAGGTGATGGCGGCGGTGCACCAGCACCTGCCCAAACCGCACGAACCTTTTATTGACCTGCTGCCGCCGCAGGGCATCAAGCTCACGCCGCGCCACTACGCTTATCTGAAAATCAGCGAAGGCTGCAAGCACCGCTGCAGCTTTTGCATCATTCCCTCGCTGCGCGGCGACCTGGTCAGCCGCCCGATTGGCGAGGTGCTGACCGAGGCGCGCAAGTTGTTTGAGGCTGGCGTCAAAGAGCTGCTGGTGGTGAGTCAGGACACCTCGGCCTACGGGCTTGACGTGCAGTACCGCACCGGCTTTTGGGACGGCAAGCCGGTCAAGACGCGCTTGTTTGACTTGGTGCGCTCGCTCGGCACCCTGGCCAAACAACACGGTGCCTGGCTGCGGCTGCATTACGTCTATCCGTACCCGCACGTCGATGAAATCATCCCGCTGATGAACGAGGGCCTGTGCCTGCCCTATCTGGACGTTCCCTTGCAGCACAGCCACCCTGACGTGCTCAAGCGCATGAAGCGTCCGGCCAGCGGGGAGAAGAATTTGGAGCGCATTGCGCGCTGGCGTGAACTCTGCCCGCAAATCGTGCTGCGCAGCAGCTTCATCGCTGGTTTTCCGGGCGAGACCGAGGCCGAGTTTGCCCATTTGCTCGATTTCGTTCGCCAGGCCCGGATCGACCGCGCGGGTTGTTTCGCCTATTCGCCGGTGCAGGGAGCGAGCGCCAACGCCTTGCCCGGCGCCCTGCCGACCGAGCTGCGCGAGCAACGCCGGGCGGCCTTCATGGCGGTGGCCGAAGCGGTGTCGGTGGAAAAATTGCGCCAGCGCGTGGGTTCAATCTTGCAGGTGCTGGTGGATGCCGCACCGGGTCTGGGCAAGAAGGGCGGGGTGGGGCGCAGCTTCGCCGACGCGCCGCAAATCGACGGACTGGTGCGTTTGTTGCCGCCGCAGAAAATCAGCAAAACCCTCAGGGTGGGCGAATTCACGCGCGCACGCGTCGTTGCGGCGCAAGGCCACGACCTGGTGGCGGAGCCGTTTTGAGCGCCGCTGCGGCATCGGCCGGGTTTTGTGCGGCTGCTCGCAGCCAAAAAAAAGACCTGCAAACGCTGGGTTTGCAAGCCTTTATGATTGGTGCCCAAGAGAGGACTCGAACCTCCACGCCTTTCGGCGCTAGTACCTGAAACTAGTGCGTCTACCAATTCCGCCACCTGGGCATCTCAGGAAAGGCGCGATCATAGCAGAAAAAATTGAGCGAAAAAAACAGCCTGTTGGCCGAATATGAAGGCGTTGTCTCGGGTCACCGCGACGGACATGGTTTTGTCATCCGCGACGATGGCCAGGCCGATATTTATCTGCCGTCTAACGAAATGCGGGCGGTGTTGCACAGAGACCGGGTGAAAGCCCGCGTCGTGCGGCTAGACCGCAAGGGCCGGCCTGAAGGGCGCGTCACCGAGATCATCGAGCGCTCCCGTGCGCCCATCATCGGTCGGCTGCTCAACGAAGGTGGCGTCTGGCTGGTGGCGCCGGAAGACAAGCGCTATGGCCAGGACGTTCTGATTCCCAGAGCTGCCACTGGCGCAGCGCGCACCGGGCAGGTGGTGGTGGTCGAGCTGACCGAGCCGCCTGCGCTGTACGGTCAGCCGGTTGGCCGCGTCAAGGAGGTGCTGGGTGAGGTGGACGACCCCGGCATGGAGATCGAGATCGCGGTGCGCAAATACGGCGTGCCGCATGAATTCTCCGACGCCGCTCTGGCGCAGGCGCGATTGTTGCCAGGGCAGGTGCGTGCCGCTGATCGCGTCCAGCGAATCGACCTGCGCGATGTGCCGCTGGTGACGATAGACGGCGAGGACGCGCGCGACTTCGACGATGCGGTTTACTGCGAACCGGCCAAGGTCGGCCGCGGCAAGGGCTGGCGCTTGCTGGTTGCGATTGCCGACGTCAGTCACTACGTGCAGACCGGCTCGGCGATCGACATCGACGCCTACGATCGCGCCACCTCGGTCTATTTTCCGCGCCGCGTCATTCCCATGTTGCCGGAGAAGCTCTCCAACGGCCTGTGCTCGCTCAACCCGGACGTCGAGCGCCTGTGCATGGTGTGCGACATGCTGGTCAACGCCAAAGGTGAGGTACACGCTTATCAGTTCTACCCGGCGCTGATGTTCAGTCACGCCCGCCTGACCTACACCGAGGTGGCGGCGCTGCTGCAAAACACCCGCGGGCCAGAAGCCGCCCAGCGCAGCGCCTTGCTGCCCGCTTTGTTGCATTTGCACGAGGTCTACCGCGCCTTGCTGGGCGCACGACAGTTGCGCGGCGCGGTGGACTTCGAGACGGTGGAGACGCAGATCGTGTGTGACGACGCGGGCCGAATCGAAAAGATCGTTCCGCGCAGCCGCAACGAAGCACACAAGCTGATCGAAGAAGCCATGCTGGCGGCCAATGTCTGCTCGGCCCACTTCATCAGCACCAGCAAGCACATCGGACTGTTTCGTGTGCATGAAGGCCCGACGCCCGAGAAGCAGGAAACCCTGCGCCAATACCTCAAGGCCATGGGGGTGGGGCAGACCATCAGCGACAACCCGCAGCCGATCGAGTTTCAGCAGATAGCCAACGCCACCAAGGATCGCCCCGAAGCGCAGCAGATTCACACCATGCTGCTGCGTTCGATGCAGCAGGCGATCTACACGCCCCACAACGAAGGCCACTTCGGGCTGGCCTTCGAGGCTTACACGCATTTCACCAGCCCGATCAGGCGCTACCCCGACTTGCTGGTACACCGCGTCATCAAGGCCATTCTGGCGGGTCAGCGCTATCAGTTGCCGGTGCTGCCAACGCCGGGCGAGGCGCAGGCCAAGCTGAGCAAGCGGCTGGCCGGACGCAGCCGCACGGGGGCGGCCGAGCCGGTCAAGAAAGCCTCGGTCGACAGCCTGGCCTGGCAGGCGGCGGGTTTGCATTGCAGCGCCAACGAGCGCCGCGCCGACGAGGCCAGCCGCGACGTCGAAGCCTGGCTCAAGTGCAAATACATGCGCGAACACCTGGGCGAGGAATTCAGCGGCGTGGTCAGCTCGGTCACCGGTTTTGGCCTGTTCGTGACGTTGGAGGCCATGTATGTCGAAGGTCTGGTACACATCACCGAACTCGGTGGTGAGTATTTTCGCTTTGACGAGGCGCGTCAGGAACTGCGCGGTGAGCGCACCGGCATCCGCTATGCACTCGGCAGCCGGGTGCGGGTGCAGGTGAGCCGGGTCGATCTGGACGGTCGGCGGATCGACTTTCGCCTGGTCACGCCGCAAGACGATGTGCTGCTGCGCGCCCTGCGTGACAAGTCCGGGCAGGATGAAGACCCGCCCGAGCCCGACGCTCGCAGCGGCAAGCCGCGCCGCGGGTCGCCCAAGCCAGCCGCAGCCACGCCCCAAACGGCGCGGCAGAAAAAGTTTCCAGCTCCAGCGGGCGCGCGCAGCGCTGGGGGAAAATCGCGCCCGAATCGGCCCTGAGCTGCCACCGCCGGCTTCCAACCCACCGCCATTGATCCCATGAGCGTCGTATTTTTTCTGCTCGACACCTTGTTTTTCTTCTTGCTGGCGGCGTGCCTGTTGCGTGCCTGGATGAATCAGCAGCGCGTCCAGATGACGGTTCAGCCCGGACGGCTGGTGTTGGCGCTGACCGACTGGCTGGTGCGGCCGCTGCGTCGCACCCTGCCGGGCCGCCTGCTGCAAAATCGCATTGACTGGGGCAGCCTGCTGGCTGCCGTGCTGCTGGCGCTGGTCCACGCCGGCTGCGAGCTGCTGCTGGCCGGCTGGCTGGTACCGGTCGATCCTGCCCCGGCGGCGTCCTTGCTGGCGGTCGTGGCGCTGGCCTTGCAGATGCTCGCGCGCACCGTGCTGCAAGGCTTGATGGTGTTGCTGCTGGTTTACGCCGTGCTGTCCTGGGTGCAGCCGCAGGCACCCGTGCTGGCCCTGCTCGAGCGCCTGTGCGGCCCGCTGTTGCGCCCGGTGCGCCGCATTGTGCCCCTGATCGGTGGCGTCGATCTGTCTGTGCTGCTGCTCATCATCTTGCTGCAAGTCGGTCTCATGCTGCTGGGCTGAACGCTCTCAAGCTCTCAGGCCAGCGGCCGCACCTGCGCGGCCAGTCGGCTCGCGCTCAGGGTGCCCAGAGGCGGCAAGCCGACGCCCCACTGGTCGGCCAGCCAGCCGTGCTGGAACACCGCCTGCGCCACCCGAGGCAGTGCCTGCGCCATCGTTGCGCCGCCCAGTGGGGCCAGCGCGCCGCCGATCAGGCCGGCCAGCACGTCGCCGGTGCCGGCGCTGGCCAGCGCTGCGTTGCCGCTCGGGTTGATCAGTGCCGTCTGGCCCGGCGCGACGATCAGGGTGCCCGAACCCTTGAGCACGCACAGGGCGGCGTAGCGTTCGGCCAGGGTGTGCGCGGCCAGCAGGCGGTCGGCCATCACCGCCGCTGCGCTGCTGCCCAGCAGCCGCGCCGCTTCCTGCGCGTGCGGCGTCAGCACCGTGATCCAGCCGCGCGCGCCGCGTTGCTGCAACAGGGTTTGCAAGGGACGCTCGTGCGCCACTGCATTTAGCGCATCGGCATCGAGCACCAGGCGGGGCGCGCACGCCAGCACGCGCGCCAGCACGGCCGCCACCGATGCGCCGCCTCCACAGCCGCAGACGAGCGCCGCGCTGGACAACAAGGCGCTGTCGAGCAGCGCCGCTGGTGTACGCAGCATCAATTCCGGGCAGATGGGGTCCCAGTGCAGCGCGGGAGCGTCACTTGGTGCGCCCAGCAGGCCGACGAACACGCGCCCGGCACCGGCGTGCAGGGCGGCGCGGGCCGCCAGCAGGGCCGCACCGGTCATGCCGGCGCCGTCGACCCGCATGTCTTGTCCGCCCAGCACCAGCACATCGCCCTGGCTGCCCTTGTGACTGATGTGGAGGCGGCCAGTCCGATCGGCGCCGCCATCGGTGCGGCCGGCCAGCCAGGCGCAGGGCGGCGGCAGTTGGGCGGCGGCAGTTTGTAGCGGATCGAACCAGACCTGACCGGCCGCGTCGCGGCCGTCGGCGGTGAACAGGCCGGGCTTGAGCGTCAGCAACGCCAGGGTGTGGCGCGGTCCGCTGGGTGCGCGCTCGCCGGTGGTGTGCGGCCAGCCGGCCAGCACGCCGGTGTCGGCGTCCAGCGCGCTGGGCAGGTCTACGCACAGCAGCGGGGCGCTGCTGTGCCGCAGCAGCGCCAGCCATTGCGCCAGCACACCCTGCGGCGACGCGCGCGCGCCAATGCCGAGCAAAGCGTCGATCGCCAGGTCAAACTGTTCGGGCGCTTGTTCGGCAAAGCGCACGCCGGCCTGTTGGGCTGCCGCCAGCGCCCAGCGCGCGTCGGGTGGCGCTGGCGCGGTCTGCGGGCCGTGCTGCAAGGTGTGCGTGACCAGCACCTCGGGCCCGCCGGCCTGCGTCTGTGCCCACTGGTGCAAATGGGTCGCCGCCACCAAGCCGTCACCGCCGTTGTTGCCGCTGCCGCAGGCGATCCAGATGCGCCGCGCGTGCGGCGCCAGCGCCCGCGCCAGACACGCAACGGCCCAACCGGCGCGCGCCATCAGCGTGTGCGGCGGCAGACCGACCGCCGCGGCTTGCTCGATGGCGCGCGTGGCCGCGACGCGGTAGAGCGGGTGGGTCTGGGTCGAGTCGATTCGGTACATCTGCGCTAGCGGTGTCGAATGTCTGAGCTGGTTCAGATTCGGGTTCAGAGTCCGAGCCGCTGCGGGGCAAAGCCGGCCAGGTCCAGATCGGTGACGCGGCCTTGCATCTGGTCGGCCAGGGCGCGGGCACAGCCGCAGGCCAGTGCCCAGCCGCTGCCGCCGTGGCCCAGGTTGAACCAGACGGCGGGCAGCCGGGATTGGCCCAGCAGCAAGCCGGCATCAGGCAGAAAAGCCTGCGCACCCTGCCATTCTTGCACGCCGCCGCCACCGAATCGGGCCGCGCCGGGAAACCAGTCCGACAAGACCTGGTGCAGACGGCGCAGCTCGGCGGCCGACTCGCGTGCAGGGGCGCCGCCGAATTGCAGGCCGCCAGCCACGCGGATGCGCTGGCCCAGGCGCGTGATAGACACCTGCTGGTGTGCATCCAGCACCGCTGCGGCCGGTGCGTCCAGCGGTTCGCGCAGCGCTGCGCTGATCGAATGTCCATAAACCGCTTGCAGCGGCAGATGCAAACCCAAGGGGCGCAGCAGCGCCGCGCTGGTGGCTCCGGCGCAAACCACCACCGCGTCAAAGCGCGACTCGTGGCGCGCATCCTGCCCCGCTTGGCAGTGGGTCAGCGTCACGCCGCCCGCTGTGCTGAGGCGCTCGACCGTGTGGGCAAATTCGAAGCGGCAACCGCGTTGCTGCGCCTGCGCTTTGAGCAGCAGGGCGAATTGACGGCAGTTCACCGCTGTCGCCTCGGGCAGCCAGAGCGCTGCATGCAAGGGGGTATGGGCATTCAGGGCCGGCTCGACCTGGTGCGCCTGCGCGCGCGACAACATCTGGTGTGGCCAGTCCTGCTCGCGCAGCCACGCCAGCGCACTGTGGGCCTGAGCCTGATTTGCTTCGCTGCGCCAGAGCACCAGCAGTCCCTGGGCGCGGTCGTGGGTCAACTGCAAGCTGCTGCTCAAGGCGTCCAACCGCTGCTGGCTGTAGCGCGTCAGCAGGTGCAACTGCGCCGCTGCAGCGCGGTGCGCGCCCGATGTGCTGGCGCGCAAGCACTGGCGCAACCACTGCCACTGGCTGGCGCGCGGCAGGCCGACCAGGCGCAGCGCCGCAGCGCTGTGTGGGCCGGGCAGCAGTTGACGCAACCCCCGATCCGGGCTGTGCAGCGGCACGCTCCAGCCGGCAGCGATCAGGCCGCCGCAGGCAAAACTGGCTTCTTCGGCGGCGGTCTGGCGGCGCTCGAAGACCGTCACTTCGTGGCCATCGAGCGTGAGCTCGTAAGCGCTGGTGATGCCGACGATGCCGGCGCCGATGACAGCCAGCTTCATGGCGAAGACGCTGCGCCGAGGCGCAGCCGCGGGGCTGGCGTGGTCTTGAACGGGTCGGATTCGGCGCGCTGCACAAGGTGTTGCATGAAGGGGTGGTTGGGAGTGGGTGGCGGGCGCTGGCGGCAATCTGCGTCCGTCGCATACCGTCGGGTGACAGTCTGGCAGCTATAATCGACAGGCTTTGCTTCAGACGGATTTGGGTTCACGCCCGGATCAGGCTTGGCAGAGTCGAGGGCATCCTCAATCGCAAACCGGCCCAACCGGGTGTTGCCTGGATCGAGTCGCAGTTCTTGCGCTGCGTCATTCGGGTGATCGGGGTCGGATTTTAGTCTCAACCTCTGGAAAGAAATCTCATGTCTATCTCCATGCGCGAAATGCTGGAAGCCGGTGTCCATTTTGGTCACCAAACCCGCTTCTGGAACCCCAAGATGGCGCCGTACATCTTTGGTCACCGCAACAAAATCCACATCGTCAACCTCGAAAAGACCTTGCCGCTGTTCGAAGATGCGGCCAAGTTTGTGCGCCAGTTGACCGCTAACCGCGGCACCGTGCTGATGGTCGGCACCAAGCGCCAGTCGCGCGAGATCGTGGCCCAGGAAGCGCGCCGTGCCGGTGTGCCCTTTGTGGACCAGCGCTGGCTCGGCGGCATGCTGACCAACTTCAAAACCGTCAAAACCTCGATCAAGCGCCTCAAAGACATGCAGGCGCAAAAAGAAGCCGGGCTCGACGCCCTGACGAAGAAAGAACAGCTGACCTTCATGCGCGAGATGCAAAAGCTGGAGAAAGACATTGGCGGCATTCAGGATATGGGCGCCTTGCCCGACGCCATCTTCGTGATCGACGTCGGCTTCCACAAAATCGCTGTGCTCGAAGCGCAAAAGCTCGGTATTCCGCTGGTTGGCGTGGTTGACACCAACCACTCGCCGATCGGCATCGACCACGTCATCCCGGGCAATGACGACTCCGCCCGTGCCGTGGCGCTGTACGCCCGCGGCATCGCGGACGCGATCATCGAAGGACGCGACAACGCCAGCCGCGAAGGGGTCAAGGCGGTGGCGCTCGAAAGCAGCGACGAGTTTGTCGAGGTGCAGGAAAGCGCTGCCGCCTGAACTGCGGCGGCGCAGCCCGCCAAGGCGGGGCTGTGCCAAGCCATTTTTCATAACCCTATTGCATCGTTGACCCGTTCGCGCAGCCCGCTGTGGGCTGCAGCGGTTCATGGAGAACTGTAAATGACTATTACCGCAAGCATGGTGGGCGAACTGCGCGCCAAGACCGACGCCCCCATGATGGAGTGCAAGAAGGCTCTGACCGAGGCCGCTGGCGACATGGTCAAGGCCGAGGAGTTGCTGCGCGTCAAGCTCGGCACCAAGGCCGGCAAGGCCGCTGGCCGCGTCACCGCCGAAGGCGTGATCGCCAGTTGTATCGAAGCGGGTGGCGCGGCCATGGTAGAAGTCAACTGCGAAACTGACTTTGTCACCAAGAACGACAGCTTCCTGGCGCTGGCCCAGGCCGCCGCTGTGCTGGTGGCGCGTCACAACCCGGCCGACTTGAGCGCCCTGGGTGCGCTGGCGCACAGCCAGGACGGCTTTGGCCCCACGTTGGAAGATGTGCGCAAGGGCTTGATTGGCAAGATCGGTGAAAACATGAGTTTTCGCCGTTTCAAGCGCTGCGACGGCACGAGCCAGGTCGCGGGCTACCTGCACGGCACCCGTATCGGTGTGCTGGTTGAATACACCGGCAATGAGGTCGCAGCCAAAGACACGGCGATGCACATTGCTGCCATGAAGCCAGTGGCGCTGACCAGCGCCGAAGTGCCGCAAGCATTGATCGAAAAAGAGCGTTCGGTTGCCAGCGCCAAGGCCGAGGAAGATCGCAAGCTTGCCGAAGCCGCTGGAAAATCGGTGCAGTCGGCCGAAATCGTCGCCAAGCGCATCGAAGGCGGGGTGCAAAAGTACCTGAAAGAGGTGTCGCTGTTCAACCAGGCTTTTGTCAAGAACGACAAACAGACCGTCGAGCAGATGCTCAAGGCCAGCGCCACCAGCGTCAAAGGCTTCACGCTTTATGTGGTGGGTGAGGGCATAGAGAAGAAAGTGGACGACTTTGCGGCCGAAGTGGCCGCACAGGTGGCTGCTGCCCAGGGCGCTTGATGCCTGGGCATTTACCCTGACTCAGAGCACGGGCCGCAAGGCCCGTGCGCTTGTGTGGCTGTGGGCCACGCGGGGTGCTCCAGCCGGCGCTGCAAGGACTGGCATCGCTACACTCGCCGACAGACTCCTGGGAAATTTTGTTTTTCCGCACAGAAAGCGCCCCATGCCAGCCTACAAACGCATTTTGCTCAAACTGTCCGGCGAAGCCCTGATGGGAGATGATGCCTACGGCATCAACCGGGCCACCATCGTTCGCATGGTGGAAGAAATCGCCGAGGTCACGCGCCTGGGGGTGCAGGTGGCGATCGTGATCGGGGGGGGGAACATTTTTCGTGGCGTGGCCGGCGGCGCGGTCGGCATGGAGCGCGCCACCGCCGACTACATGGGTATGCTTGCCACCGTCATGAATTCGCTTGCGCTGGCCGATGCGCTGAGCAAGGCCGGCGCAATTGCGCGCGTGATGTCGGCCATCTCGATCGAGCAGGTGGTCGAGCCCTACGTGCGACCCAAGGCCTTGCAGTATCTGGAAGAAGGCAAGGTGGTGGTATTTGCCGCTGGCACCGGTAACCCGTTTTTCACCACCGACACCGCCGCCGCGCTGCGCGGAGCGGAAATCGGCGCCGAGATCGTTCTCAAGGCGACCAAGGTCGACGGCGTCTACAGCGCCGATCCGAACAAGGTGGCTGATGCCACCCGCTACACCAGCATCAGCTTCGACGAAGCGATGGCAAAAAACCTGCAGGTGATGGACGCCACTGCGTTCGCCCTGTGCCGCGACCAGAAGCTGCCGGTGAAGGTGTTTTCCATCGTCAAGCCGGGTGCGCTGCTCCAGGTGGTGCTGGGCGGCGACGAAGGCACCCTGGTTCACGTGTGATACCGCCGGGCTGTGTCAAGCCCGCACGTCTTGTTGCTGAGGAGTATTCATGAGCATTGCTGAAATTCGACAAACCGCCGAGAGCAAGATGCAGCAGTCGGTGGAGTCGTTCAAGAACAATCTGATCAAGATTCGCACCGGACGGCCGAACCCGCAACTGCTGGACACCGTACACGTGGACTACTACGGCTCCCTGCTGCCGCTGTCGCAGGTGGCCAATTTGTCGCTGCTGGATGCGCGCACGATTGGCGTGGCGCCGTGGGAAAAAGGCATGGGAGCGAAGATTGAAAAAGCCATTCGTGAGTCTGACCTGGGCCTGAATCCGTCGAGCCAGGGCGACCTGATTCGCGTCCCCATGCCGCCCATGACCGAGGAGCGCCGCAAAGAGTTGAGCAAGGTGGTGCGCGGCGAGGGCGAGGCAGCCAAGATCGCGATCCGAAATCTGCGCCGCGACGCCAATGAGACGATGAAAAAGCTGGTCAAAGACAAACTGGCCTCGGAAGACGACGACCGCCGCTCGCAGGACGACATTCAAAAACTGACCGACCGCATGATCGTTGAGGTCGATCGCCTGGTGGCGTCGAAAGAGCACGACATCATGGCGGTTTGAGGCGCTCGCCGCTCTTGCATCGCAGCCGCCAACCTTGTGCACCATGCGCGAACCCTTCTTGCCCTTGCAAACGCCCGCCGCCGGCGTGCCCGCGCACCTGGCGCTCATCATGGACGGCAACGGCCGCTGGGCGCAGCAGCGCTGGTTGCCGCGCGTGGCCGGGCACAAAGAGGGCGTCGCCAGTTTGCGCCGGCTGGTGCGGGCCTGCCTGGAGCGCGGCGTGGCGGTGCTCACCGTGTTCGCTTTTTCCTCCGAAAACTGGCGCCGGCCCGAGGAGGAGGTCTCCGGCCTGATGAGTCTGCTGCTGCTGGCGCTCGGGCGCGAGGTGTCCGAACTCAAAGCCAACGGCGTTCGCCTGTACGTTGTCGGTGAACGCCACAAGCTGTCGCCGCAACTGGTGCAGAAGCTGCAAGCTGCCGAACAGGAAACCGCCGGCTGCCGGCGGCTGGCGCTCAACGTCTGTTTCAACTACGGTGGGCGCTGGGACATTGCGCAGGCCGCTCAATGGCTGGTGCAGCAGGGTCTGCCGATCAGCGAGCACAGCCTGTCACAGGCCAGCGCCCTGGCCCACGTGGGCGACCCCGACCTGCTCATTCGCACCGGCGGTGAGCAGCGCCTGAGCAACTTCTTGCTCTGGCAGTCG
The DNA here is from genome assembly GCF_014773545.1 of Hydrogenophaga sp. Lineage (GTDB taxonomy): Bacteria > Pseudomonadota > Gammaproteobacteria > Burkholderiales > Burkholderiaceae_C > Hydrogenophaga. The sequence goes on from NZ_SDDV01000002.1 coordinate 168,511, forward strand.
GCCTACACCGAGCTGTATTTCACCGACTGCCTGTGGCCCGACTTCGGTGCCGCCGAGCTGGACCTGGCGCTGCAAGACTATGCCCGCCGGCAGCGCCGCTTTGGTCAGACCGCCGAGCAGTGCGCTGGCGCAGCGCCGTCGATTCCGGCCGGGTCGGTCCATGCTTAAGCGGCGCATCGTCACGGCCTTGCTGCTGCTGCTTCTGGTGCTGCCTGCGCTGCTGCATTCGTCGAGCTACATTTTTAGCTGGATCACGCTGCTGCTGACCGGGCTGGCTGCCTGGGAGTGGGGGCGCCTGAATGGCTGCCGCTCAGCGACGGCGGCGGGTCTGGGCCTGGGTCTGGTGCTGCTGTTGGCGCTGTTCTGGTTTTTCGGCGGCCTGAGCGCTTCATTGCGTCCGCTGTGGTGGCTGGGCGCCGTGCTGTGGCTGGTGCTGGGCGGGGTGATGCTCTGGCGCGGCGTGGGTGGCTGGGCGGTCTGGCCCCTGCTGCCGCGCTTGGTGGGTGGTTTGTTCCTGCTGGCCTTGGTCTGGCTGGCGCTGGTGCAGGCGCAGCAGCTTGGATTCGGTTTCTTGCTCTCGGTGCTGGCGCTGGTCTGGGTTGCCGACATTGCCGCTTTCGCTGGCGGCAAGACCTTTGGTCGGCGCAAGCTGGCCCCTTGCATCAGCCCGGGCAAGAGCTGGGAGGGCGTATTCAGTGGCTTGCTGGCGGTTTTTTTGCTCGCCGCCGTCTGGCTCTGGGCCGATGTGGCCGGCCTGGGGGACCGCAGCAGCCTGTACACGCACCTGTGGGCGCTGGGGCCGGCGCCGGCGGTGCTGGTCTTGCTGTTCTTGTTTGGCATGAGCGTGGTCGGCGATTTGCTGGAGTCGCTGGTCAAGCGCAGCGCCGGGGTAAAAGATTCCAGTCGCTTGTTGCCCGGCCACGGCGGAGTGCTGGACCGATTTGATTCCTTGCTGCCGGTGTTGCCGCTGGCGATGCTGATCGCCACCCTCTGAGACCATGAGCACAGCGCAATTCGTCACCATCCTGGGCTCGACTGGTTCGATCGGCACCAGCACACTGGACGTGATGGCACGCCACCCGGAGCGTTTTTCCGTCTTTGCCCTCACGGCCGCGACCCAGGTGGACCTGCTGTTGGCCCAGTGTAGGCGTTTCTTGCCGCGCTGGGCGGTCATGGCCAGCGCGCCCCACGCCGAGCAGTTGCGCCAGCGCGTGCAGGCCCTGGGGCTGCCGGTGCAGGTGTTGGCGGGGGAGCAGGCTTTGTGCGATGTCAGCGCCGCGCCCGAGGTCGACGCCGTCATGGCTGCCATTGTCGGCGCGGCCGGCCTGGCGCCTTGTCTGGCGGCGGCGCGCGCCGGCAAGAAATTGCTGCTGGCCAACAAGGAGGCGCTGGTGGTCGGCGGCGCGCTGTTCATGGACGCGGTGCGCGCCGGTGGCGCCACGCTGCTGCCGATCGACAGCGAACATTCGGCCATTTTCCAGTCGCTGCCCGAAGACCCGGCCACCTGGGCGCGGCGGGTGCAGAAAATCGTTCTCACGGCCTCGGGCGGTCCGTTTCGCAGCCGCGACCCTAGCACCCTGGCCGAGGTCACGCCGCAGCAGGCCTGCGCGCACCCGAACTGGGTCATGGGGCGAAAAATCTCGGTCGATTCGGCCACCATGATGAACAAGGCGCTGGAAGTCATCGAGGCCTGCTACCTGTTTGGTCTGCGCCCGGACCAGATCGAGGTGGTGATTCATCCGCAAAGCGTGATTCACTCCATGGTGCAGTACACCGACACGTCGGTGCTGGCGCAATTGGGCACACCCGACATGCGGGTATCGATTGCTTATGGCTTGTCTTGGCCCGAGCGCATCGCATCGGGTGCCAACGCACTCGACTTTGCCCGCCTGGGGGCGCTGACCTTCGAGCCACCCGATGCGCAGCGCTTCCCAGGCCTGCAGTTGGCCTGGGAGGCGCTGGCTGGCCCCAGCGGCAGCACCGCCGTACTCAACGCCGCCAACGAAGTGGCGGTGGAGGCGTTTTTGGAGCAGCGCCTGCGCTTTGACCAGATTCATGCCGTCAACCGTGCAACTATGACGGCGCTGCACACCTCCAAGCCTGGGTCGCTGGCGGATTTGCTGGCGATTGATGCGCAGGCACGCGCGCTGGCGCAGTCGCTGGTGCAAGGCTTTGCGGTTTGATGGCGCGCGTCCAGGCTCTTTTTCGGCCGGCGCCGCGTCCGCTTGCTGGTTCTTTCTGCGCTGCTGAGGCGCACAGTTGCTCATGCTGACACTGCTTGCCTTTGTGCTGGCCCTGGGGCTGTTGATCGCGGTGCACGAATACGGTCATTACCGTGCCGCGCTGGCCTGCGGCGTGCGGGTGCAGCGCTTTTCCATCGGCTTTGGCAAGCCGCTGCTGTCGTGGCGACGCCCAGGCAATCCGACCGAGTTCGTCATCTGCGCCTTGCCGCTGGGCGGCTACGTGCGCATGCTCGACGAGCGCGAGGCCCCGGTCGACCCGGCGCTCAAGCACCTGGCCTTCAACACCCAGCCGCTGCGCGCGCGCGCACTCATCGTCGCTGCCGGCCCGGCCGCCAACTTGTTGCTAGCGGTTTTGTTGTACGCGCTGGTCAATTGGATCGGGATCCAGGAGCCCAAACCCGTGTTGTCGAGTCCGGCGGCGGCATCGCTGGCCGAACGCGCCGGTCTGCGCGGCGGCGAGTGGGTGGCACAAGTGGCGCTGGCCGACGAGCAGCCGCAGGCCGTGCCATCGTTCGTGGCCTTGCGCTGGCAGCTCACTCAAGCGGCGCTGGCCGGCCGCGATCTGCGGCTGTGGGTGGCTCAGCAAGAGGGCGGCGAGTTGCGAGAGTTGGTCTTGCCGCTGAGCGAGCTCGACGTGCGCGAGATCGATCGCCAGTTGTTTCAGCGCATGGGCATCGTCGCGCCCTGGAGCGCGCCGCAAGTGGGTGAGGTCAGCGCCGACGGGGCCGCCGCCGCTGCCGGCCTGCGCGCTGGCGATCTGGTGCATCGGGTGGACGGCCAAGCGGTCAACGATGGCCAGCATCTGCGCGCTTTGATCCGGCAGGCGGTGGGGCCGACCGGGCAGCCGCTGGCGCAGCGCTGGGATATCGAGCGCGATGGGCACTTGCTGAGCCTGAGCGTGCAGCCGCGGCCCGAGTTGCAAGACGGCGTCTGGGTCGGTCGTGTCGGTGCCTTCATCGGTGCCGCCCCCGCGATGGTGACGGTGCGCTTCGGGGCGGTCGACGGCCTGCTGCAAGGGGTGGAAAAAACCGCCGAGGTGTCCTGGCTGACGCTCAAGATGATTGGGCGCATGCTGACCGGCCAGGCTTCGCTGGCCAACCTGAGCGGCCCGATCACGATTGCCGACTACGCCGGTCAATCGGCCGGTCTGGGCCTGTCGTCCTATCTGTTGTTTCTGGCGCTCATCAGCGTCAGCCTGGGCGTGCTCAACCTGTTACCGCTGCCGCTGCTCGATGGTGGCCACCTGATGTATTATCTTTACGAAGCGGTCACGGGCCGCAGCGTCTCGGATCTGTGGATGGAGCGGCTGCAGCGTGTGGGGCTGGCGATACTGATTACTTTGATGGCGATCGCCTTGTTCAATGACGTGGCCCGCTTGGCTGGCTGAGCATCTTTTTCATGAAAAAAACCAAACCGGGCCTGCGTGGCCTGACGCTTTCTGTGCTGGCAGCTTCCTTGTTGGGCGCCTTGCCGGCTTGGGCGGTCGAGCCTTTCACCCTGCGCGACATTCGGGTCGAGGGCTTGCAGCGCGTCGAGCCGGGAACCGTGTTTGCATCCCTGCCGTTTCGCGTCGGTGACATCTACAGCGACGACCAGGGTTCGGCCGCCATTCGATCCCTGTTCGGTCTGGGGCTGTTTAGCGACGTGCGCTTGCAAGTGCAAGACGGCGTGCTGGTGGTGATCGTCGAGGAACGCCCCATCATCGCTGCCATCAGCTTCACCGGTGGGCGCGAATTCGAAGCCGATATGCTCAGGAACGCCTTGCGCGACATCGGACTGGCCGATGGCCGGCCGTTTGACAAGGCGCTGGCCGACCGCGCCGAGCAAGAGCTCAAGCGCCAGTACATCAACCGCGGCATGTACGCCGCGCAGGTGCTCACCACCGTGACGCCGGCCGAGCGCAACCGGGTCAATCTGAATTTTCATGTGACCGAGGGTGACGTGGCGCGCATCGGCGAGATTCGTATCGTCGGCAATCAGGCTTTTTCCGAATCCACGCTGCGCAGCCTGTTTGCCCTGGACACCAGCGGCTGGTTGAGCTGGTACACGCGCGCCGACCGCTACACCAGCGCCAAGCTCAGCGCCGACTTGGAGCGGCTGCGTTCGCACTACCTCACGCGCGGCTTCCTCGACTTTCGCATCGATTCGACCCAGGTGGCGATTTCTCCTGAAAAAGACAGCATTTCCCTGACCATCAACATCACCGAAGGCAATCGCTTCGTGGTTTCGGCGGTCCGGCTGGAGGGCGAATACCTGGGGCGCCAGGCTGAGTTCGAGTCCCTGGTTCGGATCCGCGTCGGACAGGCCTTCAACACCGAAGAAGTGGCGCAAACTGTAGCGGCGTTCACCGACCATTTCGGCGTGTTCGGCTACGCCTTTGCCCAGGTTCAGGCGCAGCCCGAGATCGACCGGGTGAACAACCGCGTCACCTTTGTGCTGAACGCGCAGCCGCAGCGCCGGGTCTATGTGCGGCGCATCAACATCGAAGGCAACAACCGCACCCGCGACCAGGTGATACGGCGCGAATTTCGCCAGCTCGAAGCCGCCTGGTACGACGGTGAGCGCATCCGCTTGTCGCGCAATCGGGTCGATCGGTTGGGCTTTTTCACCCAGGTCGGCATTGAAACGCAGCCGGTGCCGGGCGCTCCTGATCAGGTCGATCTGCTGGTCTCGGTGGTCGAAAAACCGACCGGCAGCCTGACGCTGGGAGCGGGTTTTTCCCAGGCCGAGCGCCTTTCTTTGGTGGCTGGCATCGACCAGGACAACGTGTTTGGCACCGGTAACTCGCTGAGCTTCAACCTCAACACCAGCGATTTCAACCGCCAGTTCTCGCTCAGCACCACCAACCCGTACTTCACCCCAGACGGCGTTTCGCGCACCTGGGACATCTATCACCGAACCAGCTCGCCGTTCACCGCCCAAGGCGGCGACTACCGCTTGGTTCGCGCCGGCGGCGGGCTGCGCTTTGGCGTGCCGTTCACCGAGCGCGACACGGTCTTTTTCGGCCTCAACGCCGAACAGACGCGGATCGAGGCCGGCACCGGCTTGCCGCTGGCCTATCAGGAGCACAGCAACATTTTTGGCGCCAGCAGCCTGTCGGTTCCCCTGACCCTGGGCTGGACGCGCGACACCCGCGACAGCGCCTTGGTGCCCAACGAAGGCCGGCTGCAGCGCGTCAACGCCGAGCTGGGTGTGGCTGGCGACACCCGCTACCTGCGCGCGAGCTATCAGTTCCAGCAATACATTCCTCTGGGTACGCAGTACACGCTGGCATTCAACACCGAATTGGGTTATGGCCGGGGCATGGGCGGGCGTCCGTTCCCGGTGTTCAAGAACTTCTTTGGCGGCGGCCTGGGTTCGGTGCGGGGTTTCCAGCAAGGCACCCTGGGGCCGCGCTCGGGCATCGTCGGCGCGCCGGCGGCGCAGCCGGTCAACATCGGCGGCAGCCGCAGCGTGGCGCTGAACGCCGAATTCATAGCACCTTTCCCCGGCGCCGGCACCGACCGCACGCTGCGCGTGTTCGCCTTCGCCGACGCCGGCAACGTGTTTGGCGACAACGACCCGCGCCCGAATGCGAACGACCTGCGCGCCTCGGTCGGCGTCGGCCTGAGCTGGATTTCGCCGATTGGGCCACTGCGCTTTGCCTACGCCACGCCGGTGCGCCACTTCGATGGCGATAAAATCCAGAGATTCCAATTCCAGATCGGAACCTCGTTTTGATGAAGCACACGCCCCATTTGTTCAGCCGTTCCTTTTTCCTTGCCCTGGTGCTGTGTCTGGCGGCTGCCAGTGCGGTTGCGCAAGACTTTCGGGTCGGCTTTGTCAACACCGAGCGCATTTTCCGCGAGGCCAACCTGGCCAAAGCGGCGCAGGCCAAGCTGGAGCAGGAGTTCTCGCGCCGCGAGCGCGAAATCCAGGCCCAGGGCGTCCAGCTCAGGGCCGCTTCCGAGCGCTTCGAGCGCGAGCTGCCCACACTGTCAGAGGCGCAGCGCGTGGCCAGACAGCGCCAGTTGGTCGAACAAGACCGTGACTTTCAGCGCAAGCAGCGCGAGTTCCAGGAAGACCTGAACCTGCGCCGCAACGAGGAGCTGCAAGCCGTGCTGGAGCGCGCCAACCGGGTCATCCGACAGATTGCCGAGGCCGAGAAATACGACTTGGTGATTCAGGAGGCGGTCTATATCCACCCGCGGCACGACATCACCGACAAGGTGCTCAACAGCTTGAACAACGCCCGCTGAGATTGAGGTGCTGGCGTGGCCAAGACGCTGGGTGCTATCGTCGCTGCCCTGGGCGGCGATCTCAGGGGTTCGTCTGATCTCGTGATCGAGCGGCTGGCACCGCTGGCGCGGGCCCAGGCGGGCGAACTCGCTTTCATCGCCCAGGCGCGCTATGCCAAGCAGTTGCAGCAGACGCAGGCCGGCGCCCTGATCGTGGCTCCGGCACTGCAAGACGCCGCCGCAGCGCGTGCGCCCTGCATCGTCTGCGACGACCCCTACCTCTACTTCGCCCGCCTGACCCAGTGGTGGCGGCGCGAGCACGAGCCGCTGCCCGCACCCAGGCTGGACCCGCAAGCCAGCATAGACCCGAGCGCGCAGCTCGAACCCGAGGTCGACGTCGGCCCCTTTGCCGTCATCGGCCCGGCGGTGCGCATCGGCCGCGGAGCCCGCATCGGTGCCCATGCGGTAATTGGCGCGCTCGCCCAGATCGGCGCGCACACCGTGCTGCATCCGCGCGTCAGCATTGGCACGCGCTGCGTGGTCGGCGCGCGCTGCGTGCTGCACCCCGGCGTGGTGATCGGTGGCGACGGTTTCGGTTTTGCGCCGCAGCAAGGCCGCTGGGTCAAGATCGAGCAGCTCGGCGCGGTGCGCATTGGCGACGAGGTGGAAATAGGTGCCAACAGTTGCATAGACCGCGGCGCGCTCGACGACACCGTGATCGAAGACGGCGTCAAGCTCGACAACCTGGTTCAGATCGGGCACAACGTGCGTGTCGGGGCGCACAGCGCCATGGCCGGCTGCGTCGGCGTGGCCGGCAGCGCCGACATCGGCGCGCACTGCAGCATTGGCGGCGGCGCGGTGGTGCTCGGTCACCTGAGTCTGGCCGACGGCGTGCACATTTCGGCCGCATCGGTCGTGACCCGATCGATCACCAAACCGGGTCACTACACCGGCCTGTTTCCCATCGACGACAATGCGAGTTGGGAAAAAAATGCGGCCTCGCTCAAACAGCTCAATCGCCTGCGCGAGCGGCTCAAGGCGCTGGAGCGCGCGCTCGAACCAGACCTGTCAAAAACACCCGAAGCATGATGGACATTCACCAGATTCTCAAGCAGTTGCCGCACCGCTATCCGTTCCTTTTGGTCGATCGGGTGCTTGAGTTGGACAAAGGCAAAAGCATCAAGGCGCTGAAAAACGTCAGCATCAACGAGCCTTTTTTTGGCGGCCATTTTCCGCACCGGCCGGTGATGCCGGGCGTGCTCATGCTCGAAGCCATGGCACAGGCCGCCGCGCTGCTGGCGTTTGATACCGTGGGGGTGGCGCTGGACGACAAAACGGTGTACTACTTCGCCGGCATCGACGGCGCGCGCTTCAAGCGCCCGGTCGAGCCGGGCGACCAGCTCGTCATGGACGTGGCGCTAGAGCGCATGAAGTCCGGCATCTTCAAGTTCAAGGGCTGTGCCCGTGTCGGCACTGAGCTGGCCTGCGAGGCCGAACTGATGTGCACCATGCGCACCATCGCCTGATTGGCCAGGTGGTTCGTTTCGATGGCAAACATTCATCCTACCGCCCTGGTGGACCCGGCCGCCGAGCTGGAATCCAGCGTCACGGTCGGCCCTTACACGGTGATCGGTCCTCAGGTCAGGGTGGGCGCCGGCACGTCCATAGGCGCGCATTGTGTGCTCGAGGGCCGCACCACCATCGGGTGCGACAACCGCATCTTTCAGTTCAATTCGCTGGGCGCGGTTCCGCAGGACAAGAAATACGCCGGCGAGCCGTGCGAACTGCAGATCGGGGACCGCAACACGGTGCGCGAGTTCTGCACCTTCAACATCGGCTCACCCGGCGGCGGCGGCTTGACCCGTCTCGGCGACGACAACTGGATCATGGCCTACGTCCATCTGGCGCACGACTGCGCGGTTGGCAACCACACCATTTTTGCCAATAACACGCAACTGGCCGGTCACGTGTCGGTCGCTGACTGGGCGATTCTGGGTGGCTTCACCGTGGTACACCAGTTTGTGCGCATAGGCGCGCACGCGATGAGCGCGATGTGTTCGCTGCTGTTTGCTGATTTGCCACCGTTCGTGCTGTGCCAGGGCCAACCAGCGCAGCCGCGTTCGATGAACTTTGAAGGCTTGCGTCGGCGCGGTTTCTCGCCCGAGCGCATTGCCGCCGTCAAGGCCATGTACAAAGCGCTCTACCGCGACGAGCTGACGCTGGAGCAGGCCACGCAGCGCATTGGCCTGTTGGCCGGCTCTGCGCCAGACCCTTCAGCCGTCGCCTCCGATGTGGCCTTGATGCTGGACTTTTTGCAGCAGGTGCCGCCCCAACGCGGCATCGTGCGTTGAACACTGCACCGCACTTGGCCTTGGTGGCGGGTGAGGCCTCGGGCGATCTGCTGGCCGGACTGCTGTTGGGCGGTATGCGCCAGCGCTGGCCCGATCTGCGCGCGCTCGGTATCGGCGGGCCGCGCATGGCCGAGCAGGGTTTTCAAGCCTGGTGGCCGAGCGACAAACTGGCGGTGCACGGCTACGTCGAGGCCTTGCGCCACTACCGCGAAATCGTCTCCATCCGGGCGCAGTTGAAGCAGCGCCTGCTGGGCGCCGAGCGGCCCGACTTGTTCATCGGCGTCGACGCGCCCGACTTCAACCTGGACTTGCAAGCCGATCTGAGGGCGGCCGGGATTCGTACCGTGCAGTTCATCTGCCCGGCGGTCTGGGCCTGGCGCGCCAAGCGGATAGAGAAAATTCGCCGCAGCGTGGACCATGTGCTGTGCGTGTTTCCCTTCGAGCCCGATTTGCTGGCGCGCCACGGCGTGGCCGCCACCTATGTCGGCCACCCGCTGGCCAGCGTGATACCGATCGAGCCCGACCGCGCTGCGGCGCGGCGCGCGCTCGGTTTGGGCGAGCATGAAACCGTGCTGGCCATCCTGCCCGGCAGCCGGGCCTCCGAGGTGCGCTATCTGACGCCGCTGTTTTTTGCGGCCGCCGCGCTGCTGTTGCGCCAGCGTCCGGCGCTGCGACTGGTGGTGCCGACCTTGCCTGCGTTGCGAGACAGAGTCGAAGCCGCCGCGCGTGCCGCCGGCGTCAGCGCGCCACTGCTGCTGTTGTCGGGCCAGTCGCACCGCGTGCTGGCGGCCTGCGACCTGGCCTTGGTCGCCAGCGGCACCGCCACGCTGGAAGCGGCGTTGTTCAAGCGCCCGATGGTGATCGCCTACCGCATGAACGGGCTGTCCTGGTTGCTCATGCGCGGCAAGCAGTTGCAGCCCTGGATCGGCTTGCCCAATATTTTGTGTCAGGACTTCGTGGTGCCGGAGCGGGTGCAGGACGCGGCCAGCCCGCAGGCCTTGGCGCAAGCGCTGCTGGGCTGGCTCGAGGCGCCTGAGCGCATCCTGGCGCTGCAACAGCGCTTTATCCGGTTGCATCACGAACTGCGCCGCAACACTGCTTCACTCGCCACCGATGCGATCGAAAAAATGCTTGCCCAATGAGCAGACCGGCCACGCCTGGGGCGTGCCGGGTTTGCTCGCTGGCGTTGACGAAGCTGGCCGTGGCCCGCTGGCCGGCCCAGTGGTGGCGGCGGCGGTGATATTGAACGAGCAAGCGCCGATTCGCGGCCTGGCAGACTCCAAGCAGCTCGGCGCGCGCGCGCGCGCGCGGCTGTACGACGAGATTCGCGCCAAGGCCCTGTGCTGCAGCGTGGCGCAGGCTTCGGTGGCCGAGATCGACCAGCTCAACATTTTGCAGGCCACGCTGCTGGCGATGCAGCGCGCGGTACAAGGCTTGCGGCTGCTGCCCAGGCTGGTGCTGGTCGACGGCAATCGCTGCCCGGTGCTGCGCATGCAGGTGCAAGCGGTTGTCAGAGGCGACGCGACGGTGGCGGCGATTGCGGCCGCCTCCATCGTCGCCAAGGTCACGCGCGACCATTTGCTGCTCGACTACCACCAGCAACACCCGAGCTACGGTTTTGATCGCCACAAAGGCTATGGCACTGCACACCACCTGCAGGCCTTGCGCTTGCACGGCGTGCTGGACTGGCACCGGCGCTCCTTTGCCCCGGTGGCCCGGGTACTGGCACACGCAGCGCCCGCCTGCACCGACGACCCGGCCGCGCCATGAAGCCGCCGACGCTGATCAGCTCGCGCGAGAACCCGGTGTTCAAGCGCTTGCGCCTGCTGGCACAGGACAACACCGCTTACCGCGACGCCGGGCAGGTCTGGATCGAAGGCGATCATTTGTGCCGTGCCTTGTTGGCGCACGGCCAACGTCCGGCGCTGGCGGTGTTCAGCCAGAGCTACTGGCCGCAGGCGCCGGTCGAGCTGCGGCAGGCGGCGCAGCAAAACCTGCTCTTATCGGATGCTTTGTTGACTGCCATCAGCGGGCTGGAGTCGGCGGCGGCACTCGGTTTTGTGTGCAAGCTGCCGCAGGCCGACAGGCTTTTGCCGGGCCGCCCGGCGGTGCTGCTCGACCGCTTGCAAGACGCCGGCAACGTGGGCTCCATCTTGCGCAGCGCAGCGGCGATGGGGTTTGAGCAGGTGCTCGCGCTCAAGGGCACGGCGGCCTTGTGGTCGCCCAAGGTGCTGCGCGCCGGCATGGGCGCGCATTTTGCGCTGCACCTGGTCGAAGGGCTGGCGCTGACCGACCTGGGTCGGCTGGCGCTGCCGCTGCTGGTGACTTGCGTACACCAGGGCGAGTGGCTGCACCAGGCGCAGTTGCCCTGGCCCTGCGCCTGGGTCTTTGGTCACGAAGGCCAGGGGGCGAGTCCGGCGCTGGCGGCGCTGGCGGCGCAGTCGCTGCGCATTGCCCAGCCGGGCGGCCAGGAGTCACTCAATGTGGCCGCCGCCGCCGCGATCTGCCTGTACGCCAGTGCCAGCGCACGCGACTTGCGCTGAGCGTGGCGTGGCCTGACCGACCCGCTGCCGCGCTCGTTCCGGGTCGAGAAAACAGGGTAGAACAAGGCCGGGCGGCTACAATGCCAAGGTTTACCCGCAATCGGCGCACCCACTGCGCCCGCCTCGGCTTTCCCCCGAGTTGACCGACCGGTAGCGGACCTGCGCGGCACGCCCAGCAGGCTGCGATCTGGCCCGAATCCACCCCGGTTTTGTCACATGGCGTGGTGCGCCCACATTTCTCTGGAGAAAACCGTGCTTCCCGTTTACCCGAAAGCCCTGCTCGCGCTTGCCGACGGCACGGTCATGACAGGCATTTCCATCGGTGCTGCGGGTCAGACCTGCGGCGAGCTGGTGTTCAACACCGCCATGACCGGCTATCAGGAAATTCTCACTGACCCGAGCTACTGCCGGCAAATCGTCACCCTGACCTACCCGCACATCGGCAACACCGGCGTCAACCGCGAAGACACCGAGTCCGCCCGCGTGCAGGCGGCTGGCCTCATTATCAAAGACCTGCCGCTGCTGGCGTCCAATTTCCGTTCCGAAGAGACGCTGTCGGCCTACTTGCAGCGCGAAGGCACGGTGGCCATGGCCGGTCTGGACACGCGCGCGCTGACGCGCCGCCTGCGCCGCTTCGGGGCGCAAAACGGCTGCATTCTTGCACTGCCCGCCGGGCAAGACCTGGACGCGGCGCTGCGCGAGCGCGCCCTGGCCGCCGCGCAGGCTGCGCCCAGCATGGCCGGGCAAGACCTGGCCCGGCTGGTGTCGGCCGCTGCGCCCTACGCCTGGAGCCAGACCGAGTGGCAACTCGGCACCGGTTACGGTGAGCAGCGCGCACCGCGCTTTCATGTGGTGGCCTATGACTTTGGCGTCAAACGCAACATCTTGCGCATGCTGGCCCAGCGCGGCTGCAAGGTCAGCGTGGTGCCGGCGCAAACGCCGGCCGCCGAGGTGCTGGAGCTCAATCCCGATGGTATTTTTCTCTCCAACGGCCCGGGCGACCCGCAGCCCTGCGACTACGCCATTGCCGCGACGCGCACGCTGATCGACGCCGGTCTGCCGACCTTTGGCATCTGCCTGGGACACCAGATCATGGCGCTGGCCAGTGGCGCCCAGACCTTCAAGATGAAATTTGGCCATCACGGCGCCAACCACCCGGTGCAAGAGCTGGGCAGTGGCCGCGTCAGCATCACCAGCCAGAACCACGGCTTTGCAGTAGACGAAAAAACCCTGCCGGCCAACCTGCGTGCCACCCACGTCAGCCTGTTTGACGGCACGCTGCAAGGCCTGGAGCGCACCGACCGGCCGGCGTTTTGCTTTCAAGGCCATCCCGAGGCCGCGCCCGGCCCGCACGATATCGGCTATTTGTTCGACCGCTTCGTGCACCTGATGGAGGCGAAATAATCATGCCCAAAAGAACCGACATCCAGACCGTGCTCATCATCGGCGCCGGCCCTATCATCATCGGTCAGGCCTGCGAGTTCGATTACTCCGGCGTGCAGGCCTGCAAGGCGCTGCGCGCAGAAGGCTACCAGGTGGTGCTGATCAACAGCAACCCGGCCACCATCATGACCGACCCGGCCACCGCCGACGTCACCTACATCGAGCCGATCACCTGGCAGACGGTGGAGAAAATCATCGCCAAGGAGCGTCCGCGTACGGCCGGCGGCTTTGCCATTTTGCCGACCATGGGCGGGCAAACGGCACTCAACTGCGCGCTCGACCTCTGGCGCCACGGCGTGCTGGACAAGTACAAGGTCGAGCTGATCGGCGCCACGCCGCAGGCCATCGACAAGGCCGAAGACCGGCTCAAGTTCAAAGACGCCATGACCAAAATTGGTCTGGGTTCGGCGCGCTCGGGCATTGCGCACAGCCTGGAGCAGGCCTGGGTGGTGCAGAAAACGGTGGGTTTCCCGGTCGTCATTCGGCCCAGCTTCACGCTGGGCGGTAGCGGTGGCGGCATTGCCTACAACCCGGAAGAGTTCGAGACCATTTGCCGGCGCGGCCTGGAAGCCTCGCCCACCCACGAGCTGCTGATCGAAGAATCGCTGCTGGGCTGGAAAGAGTACGAAATGGAGGTGGTGCGCGACCAGGCCGACAACTGCATCATCGTGTGCTCGATCGAAAACCTGGACCCCATGGGGGTGCACACCGGGGATTCCATCACGGTGGCGCCGGCGCAGACGCTGACCGACAAGGAATACCAGATTCTGCGCAACGCCAGCCTGGCGGTGCTGCGCGAGATCGGGGTCGACACCGGCGGCTCCAACGTGCAGTTCGCCATCAACCCGGCCGATGGCCGCATGGTGGTGATCGAGATGAACCCGCGCGTCTCGCGCTCCTCGGCGCTGGCCTCCAAGGCCACCGGTTTTCCGATTGCCAAGGTGGCGGCCAAGCTGGCGGTGGGCTACACGCTGGACGAGCTGCGCAACGAGATCACCGGTGGCGCCACGCCCGCGTCGTTCGAGCCCAGCATCGACTACGTGGTGACCAAGATTCCGCGTTTCGCGTTCGAGAAATTTCCCACCGCCGACAGCCGCCTGACGACGCAGATGAAAAGCGTGGGCGAGGTGATGGCAATGGGCCGCAACTTCCAGGAAAGCTTTCAGAAAGCGCTGCGCGGACTGGAAGTGGGTGTGGACGGCATGAACGAGAAAACCCAGGACCGCGAAATCCTGGAGCGCGAACTCGGCGAGCCCGGACCGGAACGCATCTGGTACGTGGGCGATGCGTTTGCTGCCGGCTGGACGCTGGCCGAGGTGCACCAGCTCACCAAGATCGATCCCTGGTTTCTGGCGCAGATCGAAGAGATCGTCAAAATCGAATTGCAACTGGAGAAGACCAGTTTGGATGCGCTCGACGCAGCGAGCTTGCGTGGCCTCAAGCAAAAGGGTTTTTCTGATCGTCGCCTGGCCAAGCTGCTCAAGACCAGCGACGCTGCCGTGCGCGCGCGCCGAATCGCGCAAAATATCCGCCCGGTCTACAAGCGCGTCGACACCTGCGCGGCCGAGTTCGCCACCGACACCGCCTACCTGTATTCGACTTACGAAGGTGACGGCGACGGCGAGTGCGAGGCCGAACCGACGGCGAAGAAAAAAATCATGGTGCTCGGTGGCGGGCCGAACCGCATTGGCCAGGGCATCGAGTTCGACTACTGCTGCGTACACGCCGCGCTGGCGCTGCGCGAAGACGGTTTTGAGACCATCATGGTCAACTGCAACCCGGAGACCGTCTCCACCGACTACGACACCTCAGACCGCCTGTACTTCGAGCCGCTGACGCTGGAAGACGTGCTGGAGATCGTCGACAAGGAAAAGCCGCTCGGCGTGATCGTGCAGTACGGTGGCCAGACGCCTTTGAAGCTCGCGCTCGGACTGGAGGCGGCCGGCGTGCCCATCATAGGCACCAGCCCGGACATGATAGACGCCGCCGAAGACCGCGAACGCTTTGCGCGGTTGCTGCACCAACTCGGTTTGCGCCAGCCGCCCAACGCCAGCGCCCGCACCGAGCCCGAAGCGCTGGAAAAAGCCGCCAGCCTGGGTTACCCGCTGGTGGTGCGCCCGAGCTACGTGCTGGGCGGGCGTGCGATGGAGATCGTGCACGAGCAGCGCGACCTCGAGCGCTACATGCGCGAAGCGGTCAAGGTCAGCCACGATGCGCCGGTGCTGCTCGATCGGTTTTTGAACGACGCGATTGAATGCGACGTAGACGCGGTGCGCGACACCAGCGCTCGGGTCTTCATTGGCGGCGTGATGGAGCACATCGAGCAAGCCGGCGTGCACAGCGGCGACTCGGCCTGTTCGCTGCCGCCTTACTACCTGGGTCAGACCACGGTGAATGAGATCAAGCGCCAGACCGCCGCCATGGCCCAGGGTCTGAACGTGGTCGGTTTGATGAACGTGCAGTTCGCCATTCAGGAAGTCGATGGCAAGGACGTGATCTACGTGCTCGAAGTCAACCCGCGTGCTTCGCGCACCGTGCCCTTCGTCTCCAAGGCCACCGGCATTCAACTGGCCAAGGTGGCCGCGCGCTGCATGGTCGGCCAAACGCTGGACCAGCAGGGCATAGGCGCCGAAATCACGCCGCCGTATTTCAGCGTCAAGGAAGCGGTGTTCCCGTTCGTCAAATTTCCCGGCGTGGACACCATTCTCGGCCCCGAGATGAAGTCCACCGGTGAAGTCATGGGCGTAGGAAAGACTTTTGGCGAGGCCTTCGTGAAAAGCCAGATCGGCGCCGGCACGCGCCTGCCCAAGCCCTTCAAGCCCGACGGCAGTCCGTCTGGCAAGGTGTTTCTGACGGTGAAAAACAGCGACAAACCTATGGCGGTGGCGCTGGCGCGCGAGTTGGTCGAACTGGGCTTTGAGCTGGTGGCCACGCGCGGCAGCGCAGCAGCCATTGCCGCTGCCGGCGTGCCGGTGCAGACCGTCAACAAGGTCGCTGAAGGCCGGCCGCACATCGTCGATATGCTCAAAAATGGCGAGATCGCGCTGGTCATCAACACGGTGGAAGAGCGCCGCAACGCAATTGCCGATTCGCGCGCCATTCGCACATCGGCGCTGCAAGCGCGGGTGAGCACCTTCACCACCATCGCCGGCGCGCAAGCAGCGGTCGAAGGCATGAAGTACATCGACCGCCTGGACGTTATTTCGGTGCAGGAGATGCATGCCCAACTGCGGGCCTGAGCACCCTGGGGCGTCCGTCGACAGGCTGCTAGGGGCATAATCAGGCTCACCCTCACACCGCCGTTCGGCAACGTTCGGCGGTTTCCTTTTGTACCCCGGCAGAACCCTGATCTGCTGACCCAGATGCGTGGAGCACCGCCATGACCACCTTGCCCATTACCTTGCGTGGCGCCGAGAAGCTTAAAGCAGAACTCAAGCGCCTGAAATCCGTCGACCGCCCCTGGGTCATCAACGCGATTGCCGAAGCCCGCGCCCAGGGCGACCTGAGCGAGAACGCCGAATACGACGCCGCCAAAGACCGTCAAGGTTTTATCGAGGGCCGCATCGCCGAAATCGAGAGCAAGCTCTCGGCGGCCCAGGTCATCGATCCGGTGCTCATCGAAGTCGTTGGCCGGGTGGTGTTTGGTGCCACGGTGGAGTTGGTCGACCAAGACAGCGGTATCACCGTGACCTATCAGATCGTCGGCGAGGACGAGGCCGACATCAAGCTCGGTCTGGTCAACATCGGCAGCCCGCTGGCGCGCGCCCTGATCGGCAAGGAAGAAGGCGACCTGACCGAGGTGCAGGCTCCGGGCGGCCTGCGCCGACTGGAAATCGTGCTGGTGCGCTACGGTTGAGTCCGACGGACCGGGAATGATCGGTGCAAGCGCAACGGGTCTGGCACGCGAACGGCCTAGAATCGCTCGCATGAAAATCCTGATCTGCAACGACGACGGATACCAGGCGGCCGGCATCCAGGCACTGTTCGATGCCATTCGCGTGCTGCCCGGCGTCAGCGCCGAGGTGGTGGCGCCCGAACACAACAACAGCGCCAAATCGAACGCACTCACCCTGTATTCGCCGCTCTACGTCCATACCGCGCAGAACGGTTTTCGCTACATCAACGGCACCCCGGCCGACTGCGTTCATATTGCGCTGACCGGTCTGCTGGGTTACCGCCCCGATCTGGTGGTCTCGGGCATCAACAACGGCGCCAATATGGGCGACGACACGATTTACTCCGGCACCGTGGGGGCGGCGATGGAGGGTTATTTGTTCGGCATTCCAGCCATTGCCTTTTCCCAGACCGAAAAAGGCTGGCAACACCTGGATGTCGCGGCCGAAAAAGCCGCTCAGTTGGTGGCCCAGTTGCTGCCTGCGCTGCCCGAGGCGGCGCAGCGCAGCGCGCCCTGGCTGCTCAACGTCAATATTCCGAACCGGCCGCACAGCGAGATTCGCGGCTTCAAAGTGGCTCGTCTGGGGCGGCGCCACGCGGCCGAGCAGGTGATCGCGCAGGTCAACCCGCGCGGCGACACCATGTACTGGATTGGCGGCGCCGGGCCGGTCAAGGACGACGCCGACGGCACCGACTTTCACGCCACCGCGCTTGGCTATGCCTCGATCACGCCGCTGCAGGTCGACCTGACCGACCATGAGCGGCTGCCGTACTGGGCGCCGACGGCAGCGCAGCTCTCGGCGGCCAGCGTCGCGGCTCGTGCGTCGCCGTGGACGAACGAGGTCGATAAATGAAGCGCGGCATCGCGCCACCCGCCAGCAGTTCTGAGCCGACGCGGGCGCGACCGACTTTCCCGGTGCGGCTGGCGCCCATGAGCAGTAACGCATCGGTCAAACAGCCCGCCAGCGCGCCCGCGCTGCGGTCAGCGCCGGTGGTGGCCGTTGGCGCCGACGAAGGCCGCGCAGCGCGCATGGCGATGGTGGACAAACTCCAGGCCCAGGGCCTGAGCGACGCGGCGCTGATCGCGGCCTTGCAAAGCGTGCCACGGCACCGCTTCGTCGATTCGGCGCTGGCCAACCAAGCCTACGAGGACACCAGTTTGCCGCTGGGTCTGGGGCAGACCATCTCCAAGCCGAATGTGGTGGCGCGCATGCTGGCGCTGCTGTGCCAGGGCGGCAACCGACCGCTGGGTCGCGTGCTGGAGGTGGGCACCGGGTGCGGCTACCAGGCTGCGCTGTTGAGTCATTTGGCGCAAGAGGTCTACAGCATCGAGCGGCTGCGCGCACTGCATGAGCGTGCGCGCCACAACCTGCGCGCATTGCGCCGGCCCAACTTGCACCTGCTGCTGGGCGACGGACTGCTGGGCTATGCGGCAGGTGCGCCTTACGCCGCCATCATCGTTGCCGCCGGCGGTCCTGAGCTGGCGCCGGCCTGGATCGACCAGTTGGCGCCGGGTGGTCGGCTGGTGGCGCCGCTGGAGGGTCAGGCGCAGCGCCAGCGGCTGGTGGTGATAGACAAAACCGCCAGCGGCGTGCGCCGCACCGAACTCGAAGCGGTGCTGTTCGTTCCGATAAAATCGGGCGTCGAGTAAGGCGCTGCGCGCTCCCTGCTGCTTCATAATCGGGGGCATATCGGCGCCGTTCCTGGCCTTGAAACACACTGGGATTTTTTGATGCGTGTTGATTCGAACGTCTTGCCGCAACGCTTGAGCGCGGGTGTGCGCGTCGCCGCTGGACGCGGCCCCCTGGTCTTGCTGCTGCTCGGGGCTTTGCTGCTCACGGCGGGCTGCTCAACCCGGCGCGTGGCGGCGCCGGCTCCGGTGGAAGACCGATCGGCCCCGCGCCCGGCCGAGGCCCGGGCGCAGCCCGGGGCTGAGGCCAGAGCACTGCCTGGAGCGGAAAACGAGGGCCGACCCGGTTACTACACCGTGCGTCCAGGCGATACCCTGATTCGCATCGGGCTCGAGACCGGCCAGAGCTGGCGCGACCTGCAGGCCTGGAACAACCTGGGCAACCCGAATCTGATCGAAGTCGGCCAGGTGCTGCGCGTCGTGCCGCCGCTGGTGCCGGTGTTCGTGACCGCTGCTGCGCCACCTCCGGCTGGCGCTGCCAGCCCCAGCCCGGTGCTGCCGCCGGCTGCCACGCCGCGGCCCTTGGCCCAGACGGGCGCCCCGGCGCCGGCCACACCTGCCACACCCACAGCAGCCGCAGCAGCCACGCCTGCCGCGGCAGATGAAATCAACCTGATCTGGCCGGCGCAGGGCGAGGTGATCTCGGTTTTTGACGAGGTCAGGAACAAGGGCATTGCGATCGCCGGGCGCCTGGGTGAGCCGGTGTTGGCCGCCGCCGCCGGGCGGGTGGTGTACGCCGGGGCCGGACTGCGCGGCTACGGCAACCTGATCATCCTCAAGCACGACAACACCTTCTTGACCGCCTACGCGCACAACCAGGCGCTGCTGGTGCGCGAAGACCAGGTGGTGCGTCAGGGGCAGCGCATTGCTGAAATGGGCAGCAGCGACGCAGACCGGGTCAAGCTGCATTTCGAGCTGCGCCGCCAGGGCCGACCGGTCGATCCGCTTGCTTTCCTGCCGCGGCGCTGAAGCCGCAGCACCCGCGAGCGAGCAGCGGCCCACGCGACAAGACTTGTCCAAGCACCGGCACCATGGCTGCCGTCCTGGTTTTTGACCTCGAGTCGATCCCCGACATCGCCGGCCTGCGCGCCGTGCGCGGCGCGGCGCCCGAGTGTTCCGACGCCCAGGTCTATCAAGACTGGTTGAGCGAGCGCCAGGCCAAAGGCCAGAGTGACTTCATGCCGCTGCACCTGCAGCGCGTGCTGGTCATCAGTTGCGCGTTTCGCAGCGCCGATGGCCTGCGCGTGCACTCCTTCGTCGACCGCGACGGCCGCAGTGAAGGCAAGGTGGTGCAGTCTTTCTTTCAGGCGGTGGAAAAACACACGCCGCAACTGGTGAGCTGGAACGGCAGCGGCTTTGACCTGCCGGTGCTGCACTACCGCGGCCTGCGCCACGGCGTGCAGGCCAGCACCTACTGGGACATGGGCGAGGACAACCGCGACTTCAAGTGGAACAATTACATCGGCCGCTACCACACGCGCCATCTGGACTTGATGGACTTGCTGGCCTTGTACAGCCCGAAGAACAACGCCCCGCTCGACGCCCTGGCCAAGCTGTGCGGTTTTCCCGGCAAACTCGGCATGGACGGCGCGCAGGTCTTTGCCCAGTATCAGGCCGGGCAGTTGGAGGACATTCGCCGCTACTGCGAGACCGACGTGATGAACACCTACTTGCTGTACTGCCGCTTTCAGCGCATGCGCGGCGGTTTGTCCGAGGCCGAGTACGCGCAGGAAATCGACCTGGTCAGATCCACCTTGGGTCAATGGGCAGCGGATGAAGCGCACTGGGATGAATACTTGCGCGCATGGGCCTGAACCACGCGGGCCGGGCTGAGACAATCCGGACATGACCGCATCTTCATCGCACGAAAACAGCCTGCTCACCAGCGCTTGCGCCACGGCACCCGCCGACAGCCTTTGCAGCCCTGTATCCAGTGACTGGCTGGTGGTGCAGTCGCTTGACATCGACGCCCAGGGCATTGCACGCCGACCCGACGGCAAGGTGGTGTTCATCGAAGGCGCGCTGCCGTCCGAGTGGGTCAGCGTGCAGGTGCAGCGCAAGAAGAACAACTGGGAAGCCGGCACCGTGAGCGCGATTCACCGCGCTTCGGCGCAGCGCGTACAGCCCGGCTGCGCGCACTTTGGCCTGCATGTCGGTGCCTGTGGCGGCTGCAAAATGCAGCACCTCGACGCCACTGCCCAGGTGGCGGTGAAACAGCGCGTGCTGGAAGACAATCTCTGGCACCTGGCCAAGGTCAAGGCCGAGACCGTGTTGCGACCGATCGAGGGGCCGGTCTGGGGCTACCGCTACCGCGCACGCCTGTCGGTGCGTCACGTGCACAAGAAGGGCGAGGTGTTGATCGGTTTTCATGAGCGCAAGAGCCGCTACGTGGCCGATATACGGGCCTGCCCGGTACTGCCGCCGCAGGTCAGCGCGCTGTTGCTGCCCTTGCGCGCCCTCGTGCACAGCATGGACGCGCGCGCCACCTGTCCGCAGATCGAACTCGCTTGCGGTGACGCGCTCATTGCCTTGGTGCTGCGCCATCTCGAACCCTTGTCTGACGACGATCTGGCCCGTTTGCGCGCTTTCGCCGTTCAACACGAGGTGCAGTGGTGGTTGCAGGCGCAGGGGCCGCAGACGGTCAGACTGCTTGATCAGGGCGGCGCTTCATTGTCCTACACGCTGCCGGAGTTCGGCATCCAGATGCCGTTTCGACCGACCGACTTCACCCAGGTCAACCCCTACATCAACCGCGTGCTGGTCGCGCGTGCGCTGCGCCTGCTGGGCGCGCAAAAAACCGAGCGCGTGATCGACTGGTTTTGCGGCTTGGGCAATTTCACCCTGCCGCTGGCCACCCAGGCCGGCGCGGTGCTGGGCATCGAGGGCAGCGAAGCGCTGGTGGCGCGTGCGCGCGAGAACTACAGCCTGAATCAGACCGTACGGCCTGATCCCTTGTGTGGCACGCAGTTCGCTGCGCGCAACCTGTTCGACATCACAGCGGCTCAGTTGCGCGCCGACGGTGTGGCGCACAAATGGTTGGTCGATCCGCCGCGCGAAGGCGCGTTTGCACTCGTCAAAGCGCTGGCCGAGTTGCACCAGCAGCCTGAACTGCGCGGCGACTGGCAAGCGCCGCAGCGCATTGTTTACGTCAGTTGCAACCCGGCCACGCTGGCGCGCGACGCCGGCTTGCTGGTGCACCAGGCCGGCTACAACTGCGTTGGCGCCGGGGTGGTGAACATGTTTGCCCACACCGCCCACGTCGAGAGCCTGGCGGTGTTCGAGCGCAGCGCCGCAACAGCACCAAGCTGAATCTGTTTGCGCAGGCGCCGATTCAGGAGCGGCGACCCGCAGCGCCTTCGGGAGGCGTTTGGGTCTCATCGACCCCGTTTGGCACGCTCGCAGCCGGTGTGGGCTTGCCGGGCATGCCGACGACTTCGTTTTCGCGCATGTACTGATCCATTTCCCTCCAGCCGGCGAACACGGCTGCTCGGCTGGCCCTGGGGTTGCCATTGAAGCAGTCTTCGATGCTGCGCACCGCGTGGCGGCAGGCACCACCAATGGCACGTGCTTCGGCTTCGCGCTGGGCCTTGATCTGGGTGGCGGTTTCAATGCCCAGTGCGTCGCAGCCGACCAGCAGGCTGGTGGCGCCGAGCAGACAAAGGGTGAAAACGATGCGTCGCATGGTGGTGGCCGGTGGCTTGCATCGTACTTCGGCTATTTTGGCTGCGACTTGAAGCGACGGTCTACAGACCGTCTGTGCGGCCTGGTTTGAGCTGCATAAAAAAAGGGTCCGAAGACCCTTTTTTGAGCGGCCGTCAAGCGGCTTCAGTCGTCGCCGCTCATCAGGCCGAGCATGATCAGCAGGCCCTGGAAGATGTTGAACACGCTCAGGTACAAGCCCAGCGTGGCGCTGATGTAGTTGGTCTCGCCGCCGTCGACGATGCGCTTGAGGTCGTACAGCAGGTACAGGCTGAACACCAGAATGGCCAGGGTGGCAATGGCAGCCATGGCGGCCGTGCTGCCGACAAACACGTTGATGATGGCGCCAGCCATGATAGCCAGCGCACCGACGAACAGCCACTTGCCCAGGCCGGAGAGGTCGCGTTTGATGACGGTCGACAGGTTGGCCATGATGAGGAAGACGCCCGCAGTGCCGCCAAAGGCCGTCATGACCAGGCTGGCGCCGTTGCTCAGGCCCAGCACGGCGCCCAGCAGGCGCGAGAGCATCAGCCCCATGAAGAAGGTAAAGGCCAGCAGCACCGGAACGCCCATGGCCGAATTCTTGGTGCGCTCGATGGCGTAAATGAAGGCAAAGGCGCCGCCGAGGAAAACCATCAGGCCCAGGCCGCCGCTCAGGCTGGCGGTGATGCCGGTCTGCACGCCGATCCAGGCGCCCAGCACGGTGGGCAGCATAGACAGCGCCAGCAGCCAGTAGGTGTTGCGCAGCACGGCGTTGCGCCGCGCACCGTAGGCAACGGCGTTGCCGAAGTGATTGCTCGATTGCAGGGGGTTGTTCATGGCCAAGGCTTCCTTCAATGCGGTTACGGACGGACGAGCGAATGCCTGCTAGGATACCCCAATTCGGGGAAAAGTTCATGAAAACCAAATCCGTTCTCGAACTCGCCGACGTCAAATTGATCGCTGCGGCGGCCGAAGCCGAGGCTTTGAAAAACCGTTGGGCAGTCACGGTGGCCATTGTCGACGACGGCGGCCACCTGTTGTTTTTACAACGGATCGACGGTGCGCCGCCGATCTCTGCGCACCTGGCGGGCGCCAAGGCGCAGACGGCGGCCCTGGGCCGGCGCGACAGCAAGATTTACGAAGACGTGATCAATCAGGGTCGCATCTCGTTTCTGAGTGCGCCCGTGCTGGCCGGTATGCTCGAAGGCGGTGTGCCCATTTTGAAAGACGGGCAATGCCTGGGCGCCGTCGGCGTCAGCGGTGTCAAGTCGAACGAAGACGCGCAGGTCGCGCGCGCTGGCATTGCGGCACTCGGCACTTGAGAAAAAAAGCCTGGCTAATGAAAGCCGCGACGAGCGGACTGTCCTGGCTGGCCAAAAACGCTGCCTTGGCGGCAGCGCCCCACGAAGAATGCCGGGTGTACTTACTTGGTCAGGATGAGCTTGCCTGCGCGTGTGCATTGCAGTAGGTAGACGCCGCCGTTGTGTTCGATGGCAAGCGTTTTCTGGCCGCACAACAAGACCTGACTCGACACCATGGGTACGGCGCTGTGCGGCTGCGGCTGGGCTTGAAACGGGTGGCGCTGCTCGTTCGGCAGCGGCAAGGGCGGGCTGGTCGTCATGCGGGGCTTTCAGTGTGCGGCTGCGCGCTCGGTCATGAGGGGGATGGGTTCGGTCACAAAGCCGATTTGGCGCAGCCCGGCGCGCTGGGCTGCGGCCAGCGCCTGCGCCACGCGCTCGTAGCGCACGGCGCGGTCGGCCCGAATCTGCAGCTCGGGCGGCGGCTGCTGCGCTGCCGCCGCACCCAGGCGGGTGGCAAAGTCGGCATCCGAGACCGACTCATCGTTCCAGAAGTACGCGCCGTTTTCGTCGATCGACAGACGGATGGCTGAGGGCTGCTGCTGCAGTGCCTGCACGCTGGCGCGCGGCAGCTCCAGGCTGACCGCATGGTTGAGCACCGGCACGGTGACGATGAAGACGATCAGCAGCACCAGCATCACGTCGATGAACGGGATCATGTTGATCTCGCTGAGCATGTGCTCGTTGTCGTCCTGGGTTTCGAGCGCCATGTCTTAGCCCCGTTTCATGAGCCGGACCTTGCCGTTGCCAGCCGCCGAAACCCGCGCGCCGGTCACGAAGTAGGCGTGCAGGTCGTGCGCAAAGCGGTTGAGCTGATGGTGGATGGTCTTGTTGCCGCGCACCAGTGTGTTGTAGCCCAGCACGGCCGGTATCGCCACCAGCAGGCCGAGCGCGGTCATGATCAGCGCTTCGCCGATCGGGCCGGCCACTTGGCCAATGCTGGCCTGACCCGCTGCGCCAATGCCGAGCAGCGCGTGATAAATGCCCCAGACGGTACCGAACAGGCCGACGAACGGCGCGGTCGATGCCACCGAGGCCAGCACCGGCAGGCCGCTTTGTGCGCGCACCAGAAAGTCATCGACGCTCTTGCGCAGACTGCGCTCGACCCAGTCGCTCAGGTCCAGGCTGTCGTGCAACTGACGCTCGAACGTTTGCTGGCTGGCGTGCGCATCGGTTCGTTGCAGGTGGCTTGCCGCCTCCAGGCCTTGCAGCGCCAGGACGTGAAACGGGTTGCCGGCGGCGCTGCCCAGCCGATGCAGACCGGCGCTGAAGTCGGCGCTGTGCCAAAAGCCTTCCACGCGCCGCGCCTGCTGGCGCTGCGTGCGCTGATCGAGCGCCTTGATTGCGATGATGCACCACGTGGCCAGCGACATCGCCAGCAGCACCAGTGCGGTGGATCGGATCACCCAGTCGCCGTAAATCCAGACCTGGGCCAAACCAAACGGGGATTCCATGTGTGCAGTCTTTCGCGGTGCGAGGGTTTATTCGAGAACAAAGCGGATCGGCACCACGACCCACATGGTTTCGGGAACGCCGGCGCGCTGACCTGGCCGAAAGCGCCAGGTCAGCACGGTTTTCAGCGCGCTCTGGTCGAGCCGTGCATGGCCGCTGGAGCGGTAAATTTCGGCCCGTGCAGCCGTGCCATCAGTCTGCACCAGCGCGCGCACCAGCACCCGGCCTTGCTCGCCGAGTCGGCGCGACAGCGCCGGGTAGGGCGGAATGGGGTTGTCGAAATCGTCCGCGCTGCCCGACGGCAGTTCGATTGCTGCCGCTGCCGCAGCGGTTGCGCTGGCGATTGCGGCGCCCGCGCTGCTGCCCGCAAGCTCAACACGTGCAGGTTGCGCTGCGTCATTCGCTGCGCTGGCGGTTGCGGCGATGTGGGCGCTTGCCCCTGGCAGCGCCAGCGGGGGCGCCGCTGGATTCGGGTGCGGGACGGTGGCGGGCGTCGGCGCCATGGTCGGCGTCGGCAGCGTCGGCTGGGCAGAAGCGCGCGTTTGCGGCTGAGCCTGATTGGATGCCTGGGTTGTCGGGCTGGGCCGGGCTTGGGTCACGGGCACAGGCGGCGCGACCGGCGCCGCGGGTGGCGCCAGGGGCTCGGTCAGCAGACGCGCCGGCAGCACGACGACGGGCCCGGCCGTGCGCAGCAGGCCGCTGTCAAGCGCCCACAGGGCAAGCGCGTGCAAGCCGAGCACGGCAGTGACGACGGGCAGGTGGCGGTTCATGCGCAAAGGAGGTTCAAAGCCTGCATGCGATCAGAAGCAGCAAGGGCGCAGTGGGCCGGGTTTGCATTGTGCAGGCGAAGATCGAGATGTCGCGTCTGGGCGCTTGAGTTGCTGGCGCCGTGCGGCTGCAGGGGTCGGCTGGCCGCTGCCTGGCCGCTGGAGCGCCCACCAGAGCGCTGCCAGCACCAGCCACAGGCTGCCGAACAAGATCAAGAGGCTGTAGAGCAAGCTCATGAGGTATCAGGATGCGGGGTGGAAGCCAGATTTTAAATGATAATGAGTCCCATTTGCAAAATTTTTCGTATCAAAAGTCTGCCGCGGGGCCGGCGTGCTGCATTGCGGCAAAAGCTATCTCAGCGATAGAGACTATCGTAAAAAAATTTAAATAGTTCTCAGCTATGATCGACGTCGTTGCAACACCTCTGTGCTGCAACGGCCACCGAAATCCATTTCTTTGCAAGGCAACACCATGTCTCTGATCAACACCCCGGTCCAGCCGTTCAAAACCACCGCCTTCGTCAATCGCAGCGGCAAAGGCGAGTTCATTCAGCTCAGCGAGCAGTCGCTCAAGGGCAAATGGTCGGTTCTGATCTTCATGCCGGCCGCTTTCACTTTCAACTGCCCCACCGAGATCGAAGACGCAGCCGACTACTACACCGAGTTTCAGAAGGCCGGTACCGAGGTGTACATCGTCACCACCGACACCCATTTTTCACACAAAGTCTGGCATGAAACCAGCCCGGCCGTGGGCAAGGCCAAGTTCCCGCTGGTGGGCGACCCAACGCACCAACTGACCCGGGCGTTCGGTGTGCACATCGAAGAAGAAGGCCTGGCCCTGCGCGGTACTTTCGTGGTGAACCCGGACGGCATCATCAAAACCATGGAAGTGCACTCCAACGAGATTGCGCGTGACGTGCAGGAGACGCTGCGCAAGCTCAAGGCGGCCCAGTACACCGCCGCCCACCCGGGCCAAGTCTGTCCGGCCAAGTGGAACGAAGGCGACGCGACGCTGGTGCCCTCGCTGGACTTGGTGGGCAAGATCTAAGCCCGCCCGACGCACCAACGCCCGGCGCCGTGCGTTGGTGCGCCAGCAGCGGCATGGCCCGCACGTATCTTTTTCAAGGCAGGAGTTCAGCATGCTCGACGACACCCTCAAATCCCAGTTGAAAACCTATTTGGCCCTGCTGCGTCAGCCGATCCGGCTGATTGCTTCGCTGGACGACAGCGCCAGCGCTGCCGAGATGCGCAGCCTACTGGAGACCATAGGCAGCTTGTCGGACAAGGTGTCGCTCGACACCAGCGGCACCGATGCCCGCAAGCCCTCTTTTGTGATCGCCCGTGCAGGCGAAAACACCGGGGTGCGCTTTGCCGGCCTGCCCCTGGGGCACGAATTTACCTCGCTGGTGTTGGCGCTGCTGTGGACCGGTGCGCACCCGCCCAAAGAGGCGCCAGAGGTGCTGGAGGCTATTCGGGCGCTGGACGGCGAATACGACTTCGAGGTCTACATGTCCTTGAGTTGCCACAATTGCCCCGACGTGGTGCAGGCGCTTGCGCTCATGGCGATCGTCAACCCGAAGATCAAAACGGTGGTGATCGAAGGCGGCGCTTTTCCGCACGAGATCAGCGCGCGCTCGATCATGGCCGTCCCGATGGTGTTTTTGAACGGGCAGGTGTTTGCCTCCGGTCGCATGACGTTGGAAGAAATCGTGGCCAGGCTCGACACCCGTTCGATCGCGCGCGAGGCGGCCCGTCTCGACGCCATGGAGCCGTTTGACGTGTTGGTGGTCGGTGCCGGGCCGGCCGGTGCCGCCGCCGCCGTGTACGCCGCACGCAAAGGCATTCGCGTGGGCGTGGCGGCCGAGCGCTTTGGCGGCCAAGTCAACGACACCTTGTCGATCGAGAACTACATTTCGGTGCTGAAGACCGACGGCCCGACATTCGCCGCCGCGCTGCAGGCGCAGGTGCGGCAGCTTGAGGTCGACATCATGCAACTGCAGCGCGCCGAGCGGCTCATTCCAGCGTCCGCGCCTGGCGGCCTGATCGGTGTGCAAATGGCCAACGGCGCCACCTTGCGAGCGCGCAGCGTGATTTTGTCCACTGGCGCGCGCTGGCGCAACGTCAACGTGCCGGGCGAGCAAGAATACAAAAACCAAGGCGTGGCTTTTTGCCCGCACTGCGACGGCCCCTTGTTCAAAGGCAAGCGGGTGGCGGTGATCGGCGGCGGCAACTCAGGCGTGGAAGCGGCGATCGATCTGGCCGGCATCGTGCAGCACGTGAGCTTGCTCGAATTCGCCGACCAACTCAAAGCCGACGCGGTGCTGGTGAGCAAGCTCAAGAGCCTGCGCAACGTCAGCATTCACGTCAACGCGCAGACCCGCGAGATTTGCGGCGAGGACGGCAAGGTCAGCGGCCTGAAGTACCAAGACCGCGCCAGCGGTGCTGCGCATCTGCTGCCGCTGGAGGGCGTGTTCGTGCAGATTGGTCTGGTGCCCAATACCGAGTGGCTCCAGGGCGTGGTCGGGCTCAGCCGTTTTGGCGAGATCGAAATCGACGCCAAGGGCCGCACCAACGTACCCGGCGTGTTTGCCGCCGGCGACTGCACCACGGTGCCGTACAAGCAGATCGTGATCGCCGCCGGCGAAGGGGCCAAGGCCGCGCTGAGCGCCTTTGACCACCTGATGCGACAGCCCGTGCCGACCACACAGCGGGTTGAGGAGGTCAGCGTCTGATGTTCGATTCGGCGCGCTGGTCCCGGCAGGTATTGCAGGGCTCGCCAGCGGCTGCCGCTGGAGATGCTCAGGGTGCTCGCGTGCCAGACAGGCCGCCTGCTCTAAGGCCACAGAAGTGAGCGCCCCTGTGGCATTCCAAGCGGAAATGAGCGGTCAACTGCAGTTTTTGGGATCATCCCACATGAGGCCGCGTCGGCGCTTGCGGGTCAGCGCGCCACAGGCAGTTCATCCCATCGGGTCGTGTACCTCGGTGAGCGGTGCTGCGCGTGCATCTCTGAACGACTGGACATTCCGGCTGCGCCGGTGCGCAAGGTGCCGCGCCCCCACACGCGGTTGATCGCATCTACGGCGGTCATCAACTGGCTGGATGGGGCGCGGGCCACCGGTTCGTCAAACAGCGTTTCCTGGCGCTGTCGTTTGAGCGTCAATTCCAGCAGCATGACCCCGCATTTTTTGTACCAGCAGTCGCACCGGTGGATCTGCCGCAGACCGTGTAACGCCGTCTGGGTCAGCACGCGGGTGTCATCGGATGGATCGCTCAGCGGCACCAGCATGCCGGGGTTGTGTTGCGGGTCTGCGGGTCGAAAACGGTTGGTCTGGAGGAATACGTATACGGCAGCGGCAACCGAGCGCTGGGCCCTGAGTTTTTCAGCGGCACGGTCGATGTGCCATGCAACAGCCTCGCCCAGTTGCGCCACGTCTTGCACCATTGAGCCAAAGCTGCGCGAAACCATGATTTGTTGCTTCGGGTCAGCCAGGTCCTCCAGGTCGAGGCAGGGCGTGCATTGCAACTCAGCGACGGTGCGCTCCAGCAGCACGCCAAATGAGCGCCGGATCAGGGGGTGATGGGCGCTCGCCAGATCGAATACCGAGCGGATGCCGATGCTCTGCAGCCGTGCGGCCAGGCGGTGGCCCACACCCCAGACTTCACTCACGGCGTATTTTTCCATCCAGTGCTGGCGTTCGGCCGCGCTCAAGGCTGCAAGGTCGCACACGCCATCGAACAGCGGGTTCTTCTTGGCCAAGTGGTTGGCAAACTTGGCCAGTGTCTTGGACCCTCCAAATCCCGCGCACACCGGCAGGCTGGTCCACTGCCGGATGCGCTGGCGCATGGCATGCCCCATTGCGCCAGCCCCTCCATGCAGGTGGGCTACCGTTTCTACCCGCAAAAAGCTTTCATCGATGCTGTAGACCTCGATGTCTGGCGAGAACCCGCGCAAAATCGACATCACCCGGTTGCTCATGTCGCCATACAGTGCGTAGTTGGATGACAAAGCCACGATGCCATGTTGGCGCGCCAGGGTTTTCATTTGGAACCAGGGTGCGCCCATCTTGATGCCCAGTGCTTTGACTTCGTTGCTGCGGGCCACCGCACACCCGTCGTTGTTGGACAGCACCACCACCGGGACATTCGCCAACCGGGGATTGAAGGCGCGCTCGCAACTGACGTAGAAGTTGTTCACGTCCACCAGACCGAACAGCGGTCGGCGCGGCGGAGGGCTCAGGCTGATGTCGGTGCTCATGCGCACGGGCTCCAGCGGGCCAGTCTCATGGGGCAATCAAGCCAGGCAGCGACGCACCACGCCGACCACAACGCCCCAAACTTCAAGCTGGCTGTCATCGGCCAGCCGGATCGGCTCGAACGCCGGGTTCTCGGGGCGCAGCTCCACGCGGCCAGCGTGCCGGTACAAGCGCTTGATGGTGTATTCGCCGTCCAGCACCGCAATCACGATGTGATTGTGCCGGGGCTCGATGGACCGATCCACGACCACTTTGTCGCCATCGACAATGGCCGCCCCTTGCATCGAATCGCCCTGCACGGTGAACAGGAAACTGGCGGCACGGTGGCGCACCAGATAGTGGTTCAGATCGAGACCTTCTTCGATGTGGTCGGCCGCCGGCGACGGAAAACCAGCCTGCACGCGGTGCAAGATCAGCCGCAGCGGCGGCGCTGGCAGGGTGAGGTCGGATGAGGCGGGCATGGTGAGCGGTCCACGAATACTGATTATGTGTACAGTATTGTATGGAGTCAATCGCGCCGCTTGTCCGGTACCTGCCGGCGCCGTCCCCCTTCCCGTTTCGGCGTCTACGAGCAGCGCAAGGTGGCTGCGGCGCTGGACTTGTTCGAGTTCATCTACCGCCGCTCGATTCAGAAGTACAGCGTACTGCGCGCCTCTCTGTCAGCGCCCGACCCGATTCGGACCAGGTACCGGCAGGCCTTGAACGAGCTGATGCAGTTCGTTGTCCTCCATGGTCGAACGTTGGATGCCGCATTCGCCGAGCTGCACGTCGATGCCGCTGACAGCGCGGCGCTGCGCCTTATCGCGAACTCCGAACTCGACCAACTGGAGCAGCACAACTGCGCCCGCTACAACCTTGCTCGAGGCATGACGCAGCGTTGGATAGATGCCGGGCGCCGCAGATGAGGGGTAAGGGAGTTTGGCCCGCTGCTTGAGTCCGATTGCCCTTGCGGCCGATTCGTCTGCGTCCTGGCGAGCGCACGAGGCCTTGGATGAGAAAACGCGAGTCGCTATCGCACTCGGACGAGCCTGGCTACCATGTGCAAATGGCCAGAACCGAAGTCCCTGACGACACGGTGAGAGCGCCAGAAAGCAAAACAGCCGCGTCGCGGCGGCTGTTTTAAGTCTTTGATGCACAAGGAATTCCTGGTCGGGGTGAGAGGATTCGAACCTCCGGCCTCTACGTCCCGAACGTAGCGCTCTACCAGGCTAAGCTACACCCCGATGAACCGTCGTGCTCGGTGTATGTGGACGCAGGGCGTGCCGGTTGCTTCAGGAGCGGCGATTCACAAGCTCAACCGCCAATTGTAGCAAAGCGGCGCTGTAGGGATTTTGCGGCAACTGGCGGGCGGCGTCGATGGCCCGCTGCGCTTCGACGCGGGCGCTCGCGCGGGCCACATCCAGTGCACCGGTTTCTTGAATGATGGCCAAAATCTGATCCCAATGTGCCGCCTCGCCGTGTTCGATGGCGTGGCGAATCAGGGCCTGTTGCGCCGGGCTGGCGGTTTTGAGCGCGCAGATCACGGGCAGCGTGACTTTGCCTTCGCGCAGGTCGTCGCCCAGGTTTTTCCCCAACTCCTGCGCGCTTCCTTCGTAGTCCAGAATGTCGTCGATCACCTGAAACGCGGTCCCTAGCGCTTGGCCGTAGTCGGCGCACAAGGCCTCGACCTGCGGCGATGCCTGTGCCAGTATTGCCGCCAGCCGGGTGCTGGCCTCAAACAGCTTGGCGGTTTTGGAGCGGATCACGCGCAGGTAGGCGGCTTCGCTCAGCGACGCGTCGTGCGTGTTCATCAACTGCAGCACCTCGCCCTCGGCAATCACGTTGGTGGCGTCGGAGAGCACTTGCATGATGCGCATGTCGTTGATGTCAACCATCATTTGAAACGCGCGCGAGTGGAGAAAATCGCCCACCAGCACGCTGGTGGCGTTGCCGAAGCGCTGGTTGGCGGTGGTGCGGCCGCGCCGCAGTGTCGATTCGTCGACCACGTCGTCGTGCAACAAGGTGGCGGTGTGAATGAATTCGATCACGGCGGCCAGCGTGTGGCGTTGCGGGTGCAGACTGCCCAGGGCGCCGCAGACCAGCAGCAACAAGCCCGGTCGCAGCCGTTTTCCGCCGGCGAAAATGATGTAGCGCGCGACTTCCGGCACCAGCGGGGCTTCGGAGTCCAGGCGCTCGCCAATGACCTGATCGACCCGTTGCATATCGGTCAAAATCAGGTCCATCGGGCTGGTGCAGGGGCTGGAGGTGGCAGTCAAGATGAGTTGCAGCAGGGTGGGGCGGTCGTGTGGGTCGGGAAAACCGAGCCTGATTATAGAAACGATGCCGGCCCCGGCCAGGCACCCTTGAATGGGTGGACTTAGCATGCTAGAATGTTGGGCTTGGCGGAATTGCGTCTGCCGGGTATTCTTGCGTGGGTTTTTACAAGAGGTTCATATGTACGCGGTCATAAAAACCGGTGGCAAGCAATATCGCGTTGCTGCTGGCGAAAAAATTAAAGTAGAACAGATTGCTGCGGACGTGGGCCAAGAGATTGTGTTGGATCAGGTTCTGGCGGTCGGCAACGGCAGCGAGATCAAGGTCGGCACGCCCTTGGTTGACGGCGCAACGGTCACGGTCACGGTGTTGGCTCATGGCAGGCACGACAAGGTTCGCATCTTCAAGATGCGCCGTCGCAAGCACTACCAAAAGCGCCAGGGTCACCGGCAAAATTTCACCGAATTGCAAATTGCGTCGATCACAGTCTGAGGAGTTAGCTCAACATGGCACAGAAAAAAGGCGGCGGCTCAACGCGAAACGGGCGCGATTCCAAGCCGAAAATGCTCGGTGTGAAGGTGTTTGGCGGTGAGGTGGTCAACGCGGGCTCCATCATCGTGCGCCAGCGCGGCACCAAATTTCACCCCGGCTTGAATGTCGGATTGGGCAAAGACCACACCTTGTTTGCCACCGCCGATGGTCGGGTCGGTTTTGCCGTCAAGGGTGAATTCAACCGCCAGGTGGTGAGTATCACGCCGCTCTGAGGCGGCTCGCCTGGGGTCTTGCGCTGGCTCGAGCGGGCCCGCGCATGGCCTGAGCGTCGATCTGGTCGAGCAGACAAAAAGCCCGCCTGCGCGGGCTTTTTGGTTTGCTGAGTTTTGTCTAACGTGAAAGTCGGGCCGCGACTCACTTCGCTCCCCTCTCCCGTGCGCGGGAGAGGGGTTGGGGGTGAGGGAGAACGGGCAGGACTTTCATTTTTTGGGGCGCCTTTCAAAGTCATGCCCGTTTGGTGCGAGAGAGTAGCTGATGAAATTTGTCGACGAAACCACGATCGAGGTCGCTGCGGGCGATGGAGGCAACGGGTGCGCGTCGTTCCGGCACGAGAAATACAAGGAATTTGGCGGCCCTGACGGCGGCGACGGCGGTCGCGGCGGACACGTCTACGCGCTGGCCGACGCCAGTCTGAACACGCTGGTCGATTTTCGCTACACGCGCCACTTTGCAGCCGAGCGTGGCGAGCACGGCAAGGGCTCAGACATGTTTGGCGTCAAGGGCGACGACATCGTGCTCAAAATGCCGGTCGGCACCATCATCAGCGACGCCGAAACCGGTGCTGTGCTGCACGAGCTGTTGCAAGCCGGTGAGCAGATTTTGATTGCCAAGGGCGGCGACGGTGGCTTTGGCAATATGCATTACAAAAGCTCGACCAACCGTTCGCCCCGGCAGAAAACGCCGGGCTGGGCCGGTCAGCGCAAAAGCCTCAAACTCGAACTCAAGGTGCTGGCCGACGTGGGTTTGCTGGGCATGCCCAACGCGGGCAAGTCAACCCTGATTGCGGCGATATCAAACGCGCGCCCCAAAATTGCCGACTACCCGTTCACCACCTTGTACCCCAACCTGGGCGTGGTTCGGGTCGGGCCGGAAAAGAGTTTCGTGGTGGCCGATCTGCCGGGCTTGATCGAAGGGGCGTCCGAAGGCGCCGGCCTGGGGCATCAGTTCCTGCGCCATTTGCAGCGCACCCGCTTGCTGTTGCACATTGTCGATCTGGCGCCGTTTGACGCAGAAGTCGATCCGGTGGCGCAGGCGCGGGCGATTGTGGCCGAGCTGAAAAAATTTGACCCGGCCTTGCACGCCAAGCCGCGCTGGCTGGTGCTCAACAAGCTTGACATGGTGCCGGCCGACGAGCGAGCTGCGCGCGTGCAAGCCTTGGTGAGGCGGCTGCGCTACAAAGGCCCGGTGTTCGAGATTTCAGCCCTCACGCGCGAAGGTTGCGAACTGTTGGTGCAAAAGGTCTATCAGCATATCGCGCAGGTGCATCAGGCGCAGCAGCCGCCCGAGCAGATCGACCCGCGCTTTGCCCCGCCTGCCGACGCCGCCTGAGTCCAGCGGCGCATAGCTGCGCCAACCGTTCAACCCAAGGTGTTTGAGCCATGTCGTCTGATCCGATGCACGTTTCCATGAATGCTGCGGAAGTTGCCGCCGTCGCAGCCGTTCTCAAGCCGGCACGCCGCATCGTGGTCAAGGTCGGCTCCAGCCTGGTGACGAATGAAGGCCGTGGGCTTGACGAGGCGGCCATTGACCAGTGGAGCCAGCAACTGGCCGCGCTGGTGCAGCAGGGCCGCGAGCTCATCATGGTCAGCAGTGGTGCGGTGGCCGAAGGCATGAAGCGCCTGGGCTGGAGCGTGCGGCCGCACGAGATCAACGAGTTGCAAGCGGCAGCGGCCGTGGGCCAGATGGGGCTGGTGCAGGTCTACGAAACCCGACTGCGGCAGTACGGTGTAGGCAGCGCACAGGTGCTGCTGACGCACGCCGATCTGGCCGACCGCGAACGCTACCTCAACGCCCGCTCGACGCTGCTGACGCTGCTGCGCCTGGGCGTGGTGCCGGTCATCAACGAAAACGACACGGTGGTCAACGACGAAATCAAGTTCGGCGATAACGATACCCTCGGTGCGCTGGTGGCCAACCTGATCGAGGCCGACTTGCTGGTGATTCTGACCGATCAAAAAGGCCTCTACAGCGCCGACCCCAGGCGTGAACCGACGGCGCGTTTCGTGCATTTGGCGCGTGCCGGCGATGCCGAGCTGGAGGCGATGGCCGGCGGTGCCGGCTCTGGCATTGGCAGGGGCGGCATGATCACCAAAATTCTGGCCGCCAAACGCGCCGCTGGTTCCGGTGCCTCCACCGTGATTGCCTGGGGGCGCGAGCCACAGGTGCTGTTGCGCCTGTGCGCGGGCGAGCCCATTGGCACGTGCCTGCTGGCCCAAACGCCCAAGAGCCAGGCGCGCAAGCGCTGGATTTCCGACCATTTGCAGTTGCGCGGCTCGGTGCGGGTGGACGACGGCGCGCTGGAGAAAATTGTCGGCCAGGGCAAAAGCCTGCTGCCGATTGGCATGACGGCGGTCGAGGGCGATTTCTCGCGCGGCGACGTGATCGCCGTGCGTGACCCGTGCGGGCTGGAGATTGCCCGCGGTCTGGCCAATTACGCCAGTTCCGAAGCGCGACTGATTTGCCGCAAGTCCTCGGGTGATTTTGAGCGCTTGCTGGGCTACGCCGGCGAGCCGGAAATGATCCACCGCGACAACCTGGTGCTGGCGCGTGGCTGAGAGCTTGAGGGCAAGCAGCCCGTTCGCCGAGCCAGCGCCTGGGATGCTTAAGACGCGGGCTGGCGTGGGGCTGATGCGACGCGGCAGTCGGTATTCGGATCGGGGTCGAAGCTGCCGCCGGGAGGCAGTTCCAGCCCGTGCGGCGCGCTCACCGGGGCGTGCGATGGCTGGTCTGGTCGGTCTGCGTCGCAGCGCAGGTCGGTGCGCAAAAAGCGGTTGCGCTGCGGGGGTGGCCGCGGCAGGTGGCGCGCGAGTTCGGTCAGCGCCAATTCATAAACGCCGCGCTTGAATTCAACCACCACGTCCAGCGGCACCCAGTAGTCGTGCCAGCGCCAGGCGTCGAACTCGGGGTGGTCGGTGGCGCGCAGATTCAGGTTCCAGTCCTGCGCCAGCAGGCGCAGCAGGAACCAGATCTGTTTCTGACCTTTGTAGTGGCCGCGCGCATCGCGGCGGATGAAACGGTCTGGCACCTCGTAGCGCAACCAGTCCCGCGTGCGGGCCACAATACCCACGTGCTCGGGCATCAGGCCGACCTCTTCGTGCAGTTCGCGGTACATCGCTTGCTCGGGCGTCTCACCCCGGTCGATGCCACCTTGCGGAAACTGCCACGAATGCGAGCGCACCCGTTTGCCCCAGAACACTTGGTTTCTCTGGTTGAGCAGAATGATGCCGACATTGGGCCTGAAGCCTTCCCTGTCAAGCATAATCGACCCCAAATTTTTAAACTGTCTCGATTATGCATCGTTCATGTCAGCTTGCGTGCGATCTGCTGCCAATCAGACGTCAAAGCTGCATTTTTTGCCTCGTTCCCCGCCCCCCGGCCTCTCCCCTATGCCCCAGCGGCACGCCTGCCCCATGAAAGCTTCCCAGTTTTTTATTGTCACCCAAAAAGAAGCCCCGGCCGACGCAGAGGTGCTCAGCCATCGGCTCATGACGCGCGCGGGCATGATCAAAAAGCTCGGGGCCGGCATTTACAGCTACCTGCCCCTGGGGCTGCGCGTGATCCGCAAGGTCGAGGCCATCGTGCGCGAGGAAATGAACCGCGCTGGCGCGCTGGAGCTGAACATGCCGCTGATTCAACCGGCCGAACTCTGGCAAGAGAGCGGACGCTTTGCCAAAATGGGCCCGGAGTTGCTGCGCATCAAAGACCGGCACGAGCGCGATTTCGTGCTGCAGCCCACCAGCGAAGAAGTGGTGACCGACATTGCGCGCCAGGAACTGCGCAGCTACAAGCAGTTGCCAAAGAACTTCTACCAAATTCAGACCAAGTTTCGTGACGAGCGCCGGCCGCGCTTTGGCCTGATGCGCGGGCGCGAGTTCATCATGAAAGACGCCTACAGCTTCGATCGCGACGAAGTTGCTGCCAAAGCCAGCTACCAGCTCATGGCCGCAACCTACCGGCGCATTTTTGACCGCTTCGGTTTGCGCTACCGGGCGGTGGCGGCCGACAGCGGGGCGATTGGCGGTGAGCTGAGCGAGGAGTTTCAGGTGATTGCCGCCACCGGCGAAGACGCCATCGTCTACTGCCCGAGCAGCGACTACGCCGCCAACCTGGAAAAAGCGCAGGCGCTGGCCCCCGCTGCTGCCAGGCCCACGGCCGCCAGCGTCCTGACTGTGACGCCAACGCCGGGCCAGAGCACCTGCGCCGACGTGGCCGCGCTGCTGGGCGTGCCACTGGCCCGCACGGTCAAGTCGCTGGTGCTGGCCAGCGATGAAATCAACGAGCGCGACGAAATCGTCAAAACCCGCATCTGGCTGCTGCTGCTGCGCGGCGACCACGACATGAACGAGGTCAAGGTCGGCAAGCTGACCGATCTGAATCTGGGCTTTCGTTTTGCCACTGTGGCCGAAATTGAAACCCACTTCGGCTGCAAGCCGGGCTACCTGGGGCCGGTGGGCTTGAAAATGCCGGTCCACGTGATTGCCGACCGCGAGGTGGCGGCGATGGCCGACTGGATTTGTGGCGCCAACCAACCCGACTTTCACCTCACCGGGGTGAACTGGGGGCGTGACTTGCCCGAGCCCGATCTGGTGGCCGATTTGCGCAATGTGGTCGAGGGCGACGCCTCGCCCGACGGCCAGGGCGTGCTGGCGATAGAGCGCGGCATCGAGGTCGGCCATGTGTTCTATCTGGGCCGCAAGTACAGCCGCGCCATGGGTGCTACTTTCTTGGCTGAAGACGGCAAACCGGCGCATTTCGAGATGGGTTGCTACGGCATCGGCATCACACGGCTGCCGGCGGCCGCCATCGAGCAAAACCACGACGAACGCGGCATCATCTGGCCCGACGCGCTGGCGCCGTTCACGCTGGTGATTTGCCCGATCGGCAGCGAGCGCAGCGCGCTGGTGCGCGAGGCGGCCGAGCACTTGTACCAGCAACTGCTGGCAGCCGGCGTCGACGTCATTCTGGACGACCGGGGCGAACGCCCGGGCGCCATGTTTGCAGACTGGGAGCTGATTGGCGTACCACACCGCCTGACCCTAGGCGAACGCGGCCTCAAGACGGGCCAGATCGAATACCAGCACCGGCGCGATGCGGCCGCGACCGCGCTGGCGGCGACTGATGTGCTCGAATTCCTGCGCGCCAGACGGGTGCTTTGAGGATGACGCGGTCTTGCCTGGCGTCAGCACAGACGTCGCGCGCAAGCGATCCGACCCGCCGTGCCTGGCTGCTGGCTGCTGGCGCAGCCGGTCTGGGCCTTGGCTTTTGCGGCTGGCCGCTGGCCGCACGCGCCGGCCAGTTGGAAGAGCCACTGGCCGACCCGGTGCGGCTGGCGCTGCGGGCGGCGATTGCCAGCAGCGAGCCACCGCTGCCGGTCTTCAGCAGTACCGCAGCGCGCCTGGCCTATCTGCGCTGGCTGACTGACATGAGCGATCGTTTGCGCCGCCGCAAGCCCGACTTTCGCAGCCGGATCGAGTTTTTGCAAACCGTCTGGTATGAAACCCGTCGCGCCGGGCTCGACACCACCTTGGTGATGGGGCTGATACAGGTCGAGAGCGCGTTTCGCAAATTTGCCATCTCGCGCGTGGGCGCGCGCGGCTATATGCAAATCATGCCGTTTTGGTCGCGGCTGATCGGCGACGGAGATGTGGGGGGATTGTTCAACACCCAGATCAATTTGCGTTTTGGCTGCGTCATTCTGCGCCACTACCTAGACCGCGAGCGCGGCAACACCTTCATGGCGCTGGGCCGCTACAACGGCAGCCGCGGCCGCGATGTCTACCCCAACGCGGTTTACGCCGCCGCGCGCCACTGGGTCCACCCCGACGCCTGATGCGGCTGCCTGCTGGTGCGCCCGCAGGCTCCCTTCGACAGGCTCCCTTCGACAGGCTCCCTTCGACAGGCTCAGGACAGGCCCTTCGACAGGCTCAGGACAGGCCCTTCGACAAGCTCAGGGCGAGCGGTTGGTCAGAGCAACTCTCGTTCCCGTTCGGACTGAGCCTGTCGAAGTCCAGATCGCACGCGCCTCCCTTCGACAAGCTCAGGGCGAACGGTTTGCTCAGGGCGAGCGGTTTGCTCAGGGCGAGCGGTTTGCTCAGGGCGAGCGGTTGGGTTGAGGCGAGCCCGGATTGCTGGCGATAATGTGGCCACTCACAACCCAAGGACGCCGGCCCCATGTTTCCCCAGCGACTCGACTCCAGCGTGGCCTACGACATTGCCAAGGCCATGATGGACGGATTCAACCGCCACTACCGCTTGTTTCGCAGCGAATCGGCGCGCGCCAAACACCGCTTCGAGACCTGCGACTGGCGCGGCCAGCAGCGCGCGCAGCGCGAGCGCATCGAGTTCTACGACCTGCGCGTCAACGAATGCGTGCTGCGGCTGATGAAAGAATTTCACGCCGAACGCCAGCCGATGGAGGTTTGGGAGCAGGTCAAGCTGCACTACATCGGCCTGCTGGTCAACCACCACCAGCCCGAGCTGGCCGAGACCTTCTTTAACTCGGTCAGTACCAAAATTCTGCAGCGCGCCTACTTCCAGAACGACTTCATTTTCGTGCGTCCGGCGGTCTCGACCGAGTACATCGAAAACGAGGAGCCCCAAGCCAGGCCGACCTACCGCTGTTATTACCCGACGGCGCAGAACATGCAGGCCGAGGTGCTGCGCATGATTGCCGACTTTGACCTGCGCGTGCCGTTTGAAGACCAAGAGCGCGACGCCGCCTTGGTGCTGGCGGCCATGAAGCTGCACTTTGACCACGTCAAGCTGCGCGCCAATTTTCAGTTTCAGGTGCTCTCCGGTTTGTTTTTACGCAACAAGGGCGCCTACGTGGTCGGCAAGATCATCAACGGATTCCAGGAGGTGCCGTTCGCGCTGCCGATTCTGCATCACGACAATGGCCGCCTGGTGGTCGACGCTGCGCTGTTCGGCGAAGACGATTTGCTGATTCTGTTCAGCTTTGCGCGCGCCTACTTCATGGTCGACATGGAGATTCCGAGCGCCTACGTGCAGTTCTTGCGCAGCATGATGCCGAGAAAGCCGCGCGCCGAGTTTTACAACGCGCTCGGTCTGGCCAAACAGGGCAAGACGCTGTTTTACCGCGACTTTCTGTTTCACCTGCGGCATTCAACCGACAAATTCCGCATCGCGCCCGGCATCAAGGGCATGGTCATGCTGGTGTTTGATCTGCCGAGCTTTCCGTTCGTCTTCAAGCTCATCAAGGACTACTACCCGCCGCAAAAAGACACCACGCGCGAGCAGATTCGCGGCAAATACCAGTTGGTCAAGCAGCACGACCGGGCTGGCCGCATGGCCGATACGCTGGAATTTTCCGACGTGGGTTTTCCGCGCGTGCGTTTCACCGACGAGCTGATCGCCGAAATTCAGAAGTTTGCCCCCAGCCTGCTGGAGATCAGCGACCGTGACGGCGATGGCAACACCGAAGTGATTTTGAAACACGTCTACATCGAGCGGCGCATGATCCCGCTCAACATCTACCTGCAAGAAGCGTTCGACACGCTGTATGCCGCGCACAGCGTGTCCGATTTGGCGCTCAGCACCGCGCGCGCCCAACTCGCGCGCGCGGTGTTCGAATACGGCAACGCCATCAAGGACTTGGTGGCGGCCAATATCTTTCCCGGCGACATGCTGTGGAAGAACTTTGGCATCACGCGCCACGGCAAGGTGGTGTTTTACGACTACGACGAAATCGAGTACATCACCGATTGCAACTTCCGCCGCGTGCCCGTGCCGCGCAACGAGGAAGACGAGATGTCGGGCGAGGTCTGGTACAGCGTCGGCAAGCACGACGTGTTTCCGCAAACCTTTGGCCCCTTCTTGCTGTCCAACCCGCTGGTGCGCGATGAATTCATGAAGCACCATGCCGATTTGCTGGAGCCGGAGTTTTGGCAGTTGAACAAGGAACGCATTGCCGCGGGTCACGTGCACGACGTGTTTCCATATGAACGCGAGCGGCGTTTTGCGCACCGCATCGCGCAGAGCGCCGACGCACTCGGTGGCCATGCTTGAATTCTGGGCGCTGGCCAGCTACGTGGTGACCGCGCTCGGGCTGCCGGTGGCGATTGCCTTTTTCATCTGGGAGCAGCGCAAGCAGCGCGACAACGAGGAGGAAGAGGCGTACCAATTGCTGTCGGACGCTTACATCGATTTCCTGCGCCTGGTGCTCGACAACCCGGACCTGCGCCTGCGCAGCAACGAACCCCTGCACAGCCCCAGCAGCGAGCAGCGCGAACGCATGCTGGTGATTTTTGACTTGCTGATTTCACTGTTTGAGCGCGCCTATCTGGTGGCCTACAAGCCGCGCATGAGCGAAACCGAGGCGCGGCGCTGGAACAGTTGGGACGACTACATGCGCGAATGGTGCCGCCGCGATGACTTCCACGCTGCGCTGCCCCAGTTGCTGCGCGGTGAAGACCCCGACTTTCAGGCCTATATTCGGCACATCGCACAGCACGAACGCGCGACGGCCGCAGGCGGTGCCGATACGGCAAGATGAAGCTGGGGCCATCAATCAATATTCACTGACTCTCAGGAGACTCGCCATGCTCAATCGGTCTGATCCGGTCGTCGTCGTCGGCGCCGCCCGCACCCCCATGGGATCATTCCAGGGCGATTTCGCCGCCCTGTCCGCGCACGACCTCGGCGGCGTGGCGATCCGGGCCGCGGTCGAGCGCAGCGGCGTCGACGCCGCGCTGATCGACGAGGTGCTGCTGGGCAACTGCTTGCTGGCTGGCCAGGGCCAGGCGCCGGCTCGCCAGGCCGCGCTCAAAGCCGGGCTGCCCTTGTCGGCCGGCGCGGTCACGCTGTCCAAAATGTGCGGCTCGGGCATGAAGGCCGCCATGCTGGCGCACGACATGCTGCTGGCTGGCAGCGCCCGTGTGCTGGTGGCCGGCGGCATGGAGAGCATGAGCAACGCACCCTACCTGATGCTCAAGGGCCGCGGCGGCTATCGCATGGGACACGACAAAATTTACGACCACATGATGCTTGATGGCCTGGAAGACGCTTACGAGCCGGGCCGCTCGATGGGTACTTTTGGCGAAGACTGCGCCGCCCAGTACGGCTTTACGCGCGAGCAGCAAGATGCGTTTGCCCTTGCATCGGTAACACGCGCCAGGGCAGCTATCGACAGCGGCGCGTTTTCCCAGGAGATCGCGCCGGTGGCGGTGCAAGAGCGCAGCGGCGAGCGCTTGATCGGCGTCGACGAAGGCCCGGGCAAGGCCAGACTCGACCAGATCGGTTTGCTCAAGCCGGCGTTCAAAAAGGACGGCACCATCACCGCGGCTTCGTCGTCGTCGATCAACGACGGCGCGGCCGCGCTGCTGCTGATGCGCCAGTCGAGCGCGCAGGCGCAGGGCCTGACAGCACTGGCGCGCATCGTCGCACATGCAACGCATGCCCAGCACCCCAGCCGCTTTACCACCGCGCCGGTGGGCGCGACGCAAAAGTTGCTGGAAAAAACCGGCTGGGCCACGGGTGATGTCGATCTGTGGGAGATCAACGAAGCCTTTGCCGTGGTGCCGATGGCGCTGATGACCGAGCTGTCGATCCCGCACGAGCGGGTCAACGTCAATGGGGGTGCCTGCGCGCTCGGGCATCCGATTGGCGCCAGCGGCGCGCGCATTCTGGTCACATTGCTGCACGCGCTGCGCGCGCGCGGCCTGGCGCGTGGCGTGGCCGCGCTGTGCATTGGCGGCGGCGAAGCCACCGCGCTGGCGCTGGAGCTGCTCTGACCGTGTTGTTCAACCCAGATCGTGCGCGTCTGCCAGCTTTGCGAGGGCAGCTCCGAGGTGCAGAAAATCATCATCCGGCGCGCCCTGGCTTGAGCGCTGCGTGCGGCGGCGCCGGGCCGAGCGCGCAGGCGTAAGATCGCCGGTCATGAAAATCATCATTCTGGGGGCTGGTCGCGTCGGCGAGAGCGTGGCCGAGAGTCTGCTGTCGGAGCAGAACGACATCACCATCATCGACCAGGACCCGGAGCGTGTTCGCCTGCTGCAAGAGCGGCTCGATCTGCGCTGTGTGGTCGGCAACGGCATCCAGCCATCGGTGCTGCGCGAGGCCGGCGCCAAAGACGCCGACATGGTGATTGCCTGCGCCGCCAGCGACGAATCGAATCTGGTCATTTGCAAGGTGGCGCACGACATCTTCAACGTCCCCAGCACCATTGCGCGGCTGCGCTCGCCCGAGTTCAAAGAGGGCGACGAGTTGTTGGGCAAGAACGGCTTTGCGGTCGATCACGTGATCTGCCCGGAAGAATCGGTCACGCGCCACATTCACCAGCTCATCAGCTACCCGGAAGCGCTGCAGGTGCTGGAGTTTGCCGAAGGACGCGCCGCCCTGATCGCCATGCGTGCCGTCTACGGCGGGCCGCTGGTGGGTCACACCATTGGCGAATTCCGCGAGCGCTTTCCGCACGCCGAAATGCGGGTGGTGGCGCTGTACCGGCTCGACACCGAGATGGAGGCCACCCGCCAGACCCGCATTCTGGCCGGCGACGAGGTGTTCGTGCTGGCCGATGTGCAAAAAATCCGCTACGTGCTGGGGGCGATCCACAACATCGACAAACCGGTGCAGCGCCTGATGATTGCCGGCGGCGGCAAGGTCGGCCTGCGGCTGGCGCGCAGCCTGGTCGGGCAGTGCGCGGTCAAGATCATCGAGCAGGACAAAAAACGTTGCGAGTACCTGGCCAGTCAGTTGCCGTCGGACATGCTGGTGCTGCACGGCGACGGTGCCGACGAAGATTTGCTGCTGGAGGAAAACGTCGGCCAGATGGACTTGTTTCTGGCGCTGACCAATGACGACGAGGACAACATCATGTCGTCCATGCTGGCCAAGCGCCTGGGCGCCGGGCGTGTGATGGCGCTGATCAACCGCCGCGCCTACGCCGACATGATGCAGGGCAGCGCGATCGACATCGCCATTTCGCCGGCGCAAACCGTCATCGGCGAGTTGCTGACGCATTTGCGGCGCGGCGACGTGGTGGCGGTGCACAGCCTGCGCCGCGGCGCAGCCGAGGCGCTGGAAGGCATTGCACGCGGCGACGTCAAAACCAGCAAGCTGGTGGGGCGGCGGGTCGAGCAGATCAAGCTGCCGCAGGGCGCGCGCATTGGCGCCATCGTGCGCGGCGAGGGCCGCAGCGCCGAAGTCCTGATGCCGCACCACGATACGCTGATCAAGGTCGATGATCGCGTCATCATCTTCATTCCCAACAAGCGCCTGGTGCGCGAGGTGGAAAAGCTGTTTCAGGTCGGTGCGACCTTTTTTGGTTGATTGTCCGGTTGATCCATCGCCTTGGCGCTGAAATTTTCATGCTGACCCTGTTGCCGGTTCTGAACGTTTTTTCGCGCATCCTGCTGGCCTTTGCCTTTGCCTTTTTGGTGCCGCTGGCCTGGGCCTGGGGCGCCGACCACGAGTATTTGCGTCTCATCTGGGGGGGCGCGTTCGTTTTGGCGGCCGTCAGCGGGCTGGTGCTGCTGGCCGCCACCCGCCGCTACCAGCGCGAGTTGCAGGCGCGCGACGGCTTCTTGCTGGTCAACCTGGTCTGGACCGTGCTGCCGGCCTACGCCGCCGTGCCCCTGATGTTCAGCGTGCCCGACATCAGTTGGACCGTGGCCTACTTCGAGTCCATGAGCGCGCTCACCGCCACCGGCGCCACCGCCTTGTCCGGTCTGGATTATTTGCCGCTGTCGGTCAACATCTGGCGCTGTTTTTTGCAACTGGTGGGCGGCCTGGGCATCATGCTGCTGGTGGTGGCGATACTGCCCATGC
Source organism: Hydrogenophaga sp. (assembly GCF_014773545.1). Lineage (GTDB taxonomy): Bacteria > Pseudomonadota > Gammaproteobacteria > Burkholderiales > Burkholderiaceae_C > Hydrogenophaga. The sequence goes on from NZ_SDDV01000002.1 coordinate 213,211, forward strand.
TCGGTCTGGGCGGCGTGCAGCTTTATCGGGCCGAGACACCAGGCCCGATGAAAGATGCCAAGTTCACGCCGCGCATTGCCGAGACGGCGCGTGGTCTGTGGGTGGTTTACGCGGGCTTTTCGGTCGCTTGTCTGCTGGCTTACCGCTGGGCTGGCATGAGCTGGGCCGACGCCTTCATGCACATGTGCACCACCATGGGTCTGGGCGGGTTTTCGCCTTACGACGCCAGCATTGGTCACTTCGAGTCGGCCCAGGTGGAACTGGTGGCGACCCTTTTCATGGTACTGGCGGGTGTCAGCTTCATGCGCTACTTCATCGTGCTGCGCAGCCGCTCGCTGGGCCCCCTGCTCAACGACCGCGAAATCCGCAGCTACGCGCTGGTGCTGCTGGTCGCCATTGTGCTGGTATCGGGCATGTTGGCCACACACGGCATTTACGACAGCTTTGCCGATGGTTTGCTCACCAGCGCCTTTCACGTCGTCTCCTTGGCCACCACCACCGGCTACTCGTCCACCGACTACGCCGCGTGGCCGGTATTTGCCCCGGTGCTGCTGATGTTTCTGGGCTGTTTCGTTTCCTGCGCCGGCTCCACCGGCGGCGGCATCAAGATGGTGCGCATGGTGTTGTTGGTCAAGCAGGCGCGGCGCGAACTGGTGCGCATCGTCCATCCGCGCGTGGTCAATCCGGTCACGCTGGGGGGCGGCGTGCTGCCGATGTCGGTCATGACCGCCACCTTTGGTTTCATGCTGATCTACGGTGCGGCCACCATGGGCCTGACCATGCTGCTGCTGTTCACCGGCTTGGACATCGTGACCGCTTTTTCGGCCGTGGTGGCCACGCTCAACAACATCGGCCCCGGCCTGGGTCTGGTGGGCCCGGCCAGTAACTACGGCGTGCTGAGCCACTTTCAGCTCTGGGTGCTCAGCTTTGCCATGTTGCTCGGACGGCTGGAGCTGCTGGCGGTGCTGGTGCTGTTCACCACCCAGTTCTGGCGCCGCTGATCCGGCGTAATTGGGGTCAGATTCCGATTATTTCTGATCCGCCGCGCTGGTGAAGGCGTCGGCAAAGAAATCGTCTTTGGGCAGGCCGGCTTGGGCCACGAAGTCGGTGCGCGCCGAATCGACCACGATAGGCGCACCGCAGGCGTAGACCTGGTGGCCGCTGAGGTCGGGGAAGTCTTGCAGCACGGCGTGATGCACGAAGCCGCTGCGCCCGTCCCAGCCGTCCTCTGGCAGCGCGTCTGACACCACCGGTACGAATTTCAGGCTGGGCAGCAAGGCCTGCTGCTCGCGTACCCAGTCGCTCTGATACAGATCGGCCGGGCGGCGTGCGCCCCAGTACAGCGTCACCGGGCGGCGGCTGCCCAGGTGCAGCAGGTGCTGCACAATGGCCTTCATCGGTGCAAAACCGGTGCCAGAGGCGAGCAAAATCACTGGCTTGTCGCTGTCTTCGCGCAGAAAAAAACTGCCGTAAGGGCCTTCGATGCGAAGTATGTCTTTCTCTTTCAGCGCATTGAAGGCGTGCTCGGTAAACAGGCCGCCGGGCATGTGGCGCAGGTGCAGCTCGATGCTGGGTTGCAGCTCCTGGGTGTGCGGCGCGTTGGCGATCGAGTAGCTGCGACGCACACCGTCGCGCAGCAGAAAATCGACGTACTGGCCGGCCAGATACTGAAAGCGTTCGGCCGCCGGCAGTTGCAGGCGCAGCAGCAGCACGTCGCTGGCGGCGCGCTCGATCGCGCTCACGCGCACCGGCATTTTCTTGATCGGCAAGGCACCCGCCTGGCTGACCTGGCGTGCCTCGATCACCAGGTCGCTGTGCGCCAGCGCGCTGCAAGTCAGCACCCAGCCCTTGGCTTCTTCCTCGGCACTCAGCGCCTTGCTCTGGTGCGGGCCGTGCAGCACCCGGCCGCTGAGCAGCTTGCATTTGCATGAGCCACAGGCGCCGTCTTTGCAGCCGTAGGGCAGGCCGACGCCCTGGCGGATGCCGGCAGCGAGCAGGGTTTCTTCGGGCTCGGCGTTGAAGCTGCGCCCGCTGGGCAAGACGGTGATGGTGAATGTCATAATCAAAAAAACAGAAGCGCAGAAGTTGCAGGCTGTTAGGCTTGGTTGCAAGCGTTTGTCGAAGCGTTTGTCGAAGCGTTTGTCGAAGCGTTTGTCGAAGCGTTTGTCGATTCTCTCAAATTAAAATTTCGCATGAACCTGTTGGGTGCTTTGCCGGCCCGTTTCAGGCGTGAGCGGGTCTTGATCGTCGGTTGTGGTGACGTGGGTCTGCGTGCGGCGCGCTTGCTGGCGGGCGGGTCGCGCGTGCGCGTGCTGGCGCTTACATCGACCCCGCAGCGTGTGCCCGAGCTGCGTGCCCAGGGTGTGCTGCCGCTGCAGGGCAACCTGGATCAGTCCCACAGCCTGCGTCGTCTGGCTGGTTTGGCCACGCGCGTGCTGCACCTGGCACCACCGCCGTCGTGCGGGGCGGCTGCTGCGCGAACCGATCCGCGCAGCCGCGCCCTGGTGCAGGCGCTGGTGCGGCGCACGCCAGCAGCCGCGCTGGTCTATGGATCGACCAGCGGGGTGTATGGCGACTGCCAAGGCCGCTGGGTAAGCGAAGTCACGGCGGCGCGGCCTGGCACGGCGCGCGCCTGGCGTCGGCTGGATGCGGAAATGGCGCTGCTGCGCCTGGGCCGGATCAGCGGCGTGCGCAGCACGGTGCTGCGCATTCCCGGCATTTACGCCCCCGACCGCGCAGGCGGCACGCCACGGCAGCGTCTGCTGCGCGGCACGCCGGTGCTGCGCGACGAAGACGACGTCTACACCAACCACATTCACGCTGATGACTTGGCGCGCGCCTGCGTGCTGGCGCTGTGGCGCGGCCGGGCCCAGCGCAAAATTAACGTGTGCGACGACACGCAACTCAAAATGGGCGACTATTTCGACTTCGCGGCCGATAGCTACGGCTTGGCGCGCGCGCCGCGCATCGAGCGCGCGGCGGCGGCGACGCAGTTGTCGGCGCTGCAACTGAGCTTCATGAGCGAGTCGCGCCGGCTGCACAACCGGCGCATGAAGCGCGAGCTGCGCCTGGTGTTGCGCTACCCCACCGTTGCCGATGGTTTATGTGCGGGTGCGTCGTCGGCCTGAGGGGCTGAGCCGCCCGGCGTTTCAGATCAGGTCGATCGAGCGCATCAGAAGCAAGGTGTAGGCCAGGTAGGCCATCAGCAGGGCTGCGCCCTCGAAGCGGTTGATGCGCCCAGGCGCGCGAAAACCCCAGCCCATGAAGAACAGCAGCAGCGTCAAGCCGGCCATGACGGCAAAGTCGCGCGTCAGCACTTCAGCGGCCACCGAGATGGGCGCGATCAGGCCGGCAATGCCGACCACGGCCAGGGTGTTGAACAGGTTGGAGCCCAGGATGTTTCCCAGTGCCAGGTCGTGCTCACGCTTGCGCGCCGCTGCCACGCAGGAGGCCAGCTCGGGCAGCGAGGTGCCGATGGCGACAATCGTCAGCCCGATCACGAGGTCGCTCACGCCCAGCGACTGAGCCAGCGCCACCGCGCCCCAGACCAGCAGGCGCGAAGCGCCCACCAGCACCAGCAGGCCAAGCGCCAGCCCCAGGTAGGCGCTGCGCAGCGGCATGACTTCGACGGGCTGGTCGGCGGTGACATCCAGGCCGAGGGCGTCGGCCTTGTTGCGCATGCCTTGCACGATCGACCAGACCATGATGAGGGCAAACACCACCAGCAGCAGACCGGCGTTGCCGCGGCTGATCAGGCCGTCCCAGGCCAGATAACCCGCCAAGGCCGTGATGACCGCCAGCAGCGGCAATTCCTTGCGCAGCACCAGCGAGTGCACCGTGATCGGGTTGATCAGCGCCGTGATGCCCAAGATCAGGGCGATGTTGACGATGTTGGAGCCCCAGGCGTTGCCCAGCGCCAAGCCCGGGTTGCCCTGTCCGGCGGCCATGGCCGAAACCACCATTTCGGGCGCTGAGGTGCCAAAACCGATGATCACCATGCCCACCAGCAGCGGGGGAACCGAGAAGTGCCGCGCCACGGCGGCGGCGCTGTCGACGAAGCGGTCGGCGCTCCAGACCAGCAAGGCCAAGCCAAGCAAAATGGCTAGAGATGGAAAAAGCATGTCGGTCTTGAGCGGCAGGCTGGGTAGGCGGGGCTGGCATCGCGCGGCAGTTCGATCTGATGATCGGTCTGGTGCCCGGGGCCGGAATCGAACCGGCACGCCATCTCTGGCGGGGGATTTTGAGTCCCCTGCGTCTACCAATTTCACCACCCGGGCAGGGTCGGCAAGCGGCAAATTATGGCACAGTGTGGCCCATGAACTATCCGACCATCGAAGACACGATTGGGCAGACGCCGCTGGTGGCGCTGCAGCGCATCGGTGCAGAGGAATGCGCCGCGCGCGGCAATGTGATTCTGGGCAAGCTCGAAGGCAACAACCCGGCCGGATCGGTCAAGGACAGACCGGCGCTGTCCATGATTCGGCGCGCCGAAGAGCGCGGCGAGATCCGCCCCGGCGACACCTTGATCGAGGCCACTTCGGGCAATACCGGCATTGCGCTGGCGATGGCGGCGGCCATCAAGGGCTACCGGCTGCTGCTCATCATGCCGGAAGACCTGTCGATCGAGCGCGCCCAGACCATGAAGGCTTTTGGCGCTGAACTCATTCTCACGCCCAAGAGCGGCGGCATGGAGTCGGCGCGCGATCTGGCAGAAAAAATGCAGGCCGAGGGCAAGGGGCGCGTGCTGGATCAGTTTGCCAACGCCGACAACCCGCGCATTCACTTCGAGACCACCGGCCCCGAGCTGTGGCAGCAGACCGGCGGACGCATCAGCCACTTTGTCAGCGCCATGGGAACCACCGGCACCATCACCGGCGTCTCGCGTTTTTTGAAGGAAAAAAACCCGGCGTTGCGCATCATCGGCGTCCAGCCCAGCGAAGGTTCGCGCATTGCGGGCATTCGCAAGTGGCCCGTCGAATACCTGCCGAAAATCTACGATCCGGCGGCGGTTGATGAGCTGCGCTACGTCAGCCAGGCCGACGCCGAACACCTGTGCCGCCGGCTGGCGCGCGAAGAAGGCATTTTTGCTGGCATCTCGGCCGCAGGCGCTTGCTGGGTGGCGCTGCAGATTGCGCGCGAGGTGGAAAACGCCACCATCGTTTTTGTCGTTTGCGACCGCGGCGACCGCTACCTTTCGACAGGCGTGTTCCCGGTCTGAAGGCCAAGCGCCCATGGAGCGGTCATCGGTCGTGCGGCGCAGCGCGGCTTACAATCGGCGCCTGCCCAGGATGTTCCACCCCTTCCCCTCATGAATGCCGACAAAGAACTCGATGCCCGCGGTCTGAATTGTCCGCTGCCCATTTTGAAAGCCAAGAAAGCGCTGGCTGATATGCACAGCGGCCAGACCCTGCGCGTGGTTTGCACCGACGCCGGGTCTATGCGCGACTTTCAGGCTTTTGCCAGGCAAACCGGCAACGAACTGATAGAGCAAAGCAGCGCCGCCGGCGAGCACATCAGCGTGCTCAAGCGGCGTTGAGGAGGCCTCTCAGCCCAGCCGCGCCTGTTGTTCGTGCAGCTTGGCCAGCGTGGCGCTGAAGTCATTCAGACGCTTGTGCTCCTGCTCGAGCACGCTGGCCGGCGCCTTGGCCACAAAGGCCGGGTTGTCCAGCTTGGCGCGCGCCTTGCTGATTTCACCCGCCAGGCGCGCTGCCTCTTTGGACAGGCGTGCTTGCTCGGCCGCCAGGTCGATCTGCATGAACAAGCACAGCCGAATGGCTTGGGAACCGCTGCCAACCAGCGCCACCGGTGCCGCCTGCGCCGCGCTGGCCCAGATCGCTTCGTCGTCGAACAGCCTGACTTCGCTCAGTTTGGCCAGCGACTGCAACACCGGCGCGCTGGCTTGCAGGAAGGCGGCATCACCCAGCACATAGAGCGGCAGCCGGGTGGCCGGTGAGACGCCCATTTCGCCGCGCAGGTTGCGGCAGGCGTCTACCACGGCCTTGAGCTGGGCCATGTACGTTTCAGCGCCAGGGTCCAGGCGTTCGGTCTGTGCCTGCGGGTAGGCGGCCACGCCAATCAGCGTGCCGCTGCGCCCGGCAACCGGGGCCACCTTCTGCCAAAGCTCTTCGGTGATGAACGGAATGAGGGGATGCGCCAGCCGCAGCAGCGTCTCCAGGGTGCGAATCAGGGTGCGGCGCGTGCCACGCTGCTGCGCTGCGTTGCCTTGGTTGATTTGCACCTTGGCGATTTCCAGGTACCAGTCGCAGAACTCGTTCCAGACCAAGTCGTAAATGGCGTTGGCCACCAGGTCGAGCCGGTAGTCGGCAAAACCCTGCGCCACGGCGGTTTCGACGCGCTGCAGGCGCGAGACGATCCAGCGGTCGGGCTGGCTGAATTCCAGATAGCCGCCGGGCAGGCAGGACTCGCTGGCGTGCTCTTGCAAGCCGCAGTCCTGCCCTTCGCAATTCATCAGCGTGAAGCGGGTGGCGTTCCAGAGCTTGTTGCAGAAATTGCGGTAGCCCTCGCAGCGCTTGCTGTCGAAATTGATGCTGCGGCCGAGCGAAGCCAGCGCGGCAAAGGTCAGGCGCAGCGCGTCCGCGCCGTAAGCGGGTATGCCGTTCGGGAACTCTTTCTCGGTCTCGCGCCGCACCCGGGGCGCGGTCTCTGGTTTGCGCAGCCCGGCACTGCGCTTGTCCAGCAGAGCGGGCAGGGCGATGCCGTCGATCAGATCCACCGGGTCGAGCACATTGCCTTCGCTTTTGCTCATTTTCTTGCCCTGCGCGTCGAGCACCAGGCCGTGGATGTAGACCTGCTTGAAAGGCACGCGACCGGTGAAGTGGGTCGTCATCATGATCATGCGCGCAACCCAGAAGAAGATGATGTCGTAGCCGGTCACCAGCACGCTCGATGGCAGGTAGAGATCGTAGTCGCTCAAGCCCGGCGCGCTGGTGGCGGCTTGCGCCGCTTCTGCAGCTTGCGGCCAGCCCATGGTGGAGAAGGGTACCAGCGCCGACGAGTACCAGGTGTCGAGCACGTCCGGGTCGCGCCGAAGCTCCCGCCCGGGGGCCTGTTCCTGCGCCTGCGCTTGGCTGCGCGCGACGTAAACGCGACCGTCTTCGTCGTACCAGGCCGGAATTTGATGACCCCACCAGAGCTGGCGGCTGATGCACCAGTCTTGCAGGTTGTTCATCCACTGGTTGTAGGTGTTGACCCAGTTTTCCGGCACGAACGTCACCGCGCCCGAGGCCACCGCCTGCACCGCTTTTTCCGCAATCGAGCTGCCGCTGTGGTTGTGGGAGTTGCCTACAGAGGTCAGGGCGACGAACCACTGATCGGTCAGCATCGGCTCGATGATCTGGCCGGTGCGTGCGCAGCGCGGCACCATCAGTCTGTGCGGCTTGGTATGCACCAGCAGGCCGGCTGCCCGCAAGTCGTCCAGCACCGCCTGCCGGGCGACGAAGCGGTCCAGGCCGCGGTATTTTTCTGGCGCGCAGTCGTTGATGCGGGCGTCCAGCCCCAACACGCCCATGACCGGCAGGCCGTGGCGTTGGCCAACAGCATGGTCGTTGGCGTCGTGCGCCGGCGTGACCTTGACCACACCGGTGCCGAAGTCACGCGCCACATAAGCGTCGGCAATCACGGGAATGCGGCGTTCACACAGGGGCAAGATGACGTGCTGGCCAACCAGGTGCAAGTAGCGCTCATCCTGCGGATGCACCATCAGCGCCACGTCGCCCAGCATGGTCTCAGGCCGGGTGGTGGCCACCGTCAGGCTGCCCGTACCGTCGGCCAGCGGGTAGGCAATGTGCCAGAGAAAACCGTCTTCTTCGACGCTCTCGACTTCCAGATCGGACACGGCGCTTTGCAGCACCGGGTCCCAGTTGACCAGCCGCTTGCCCCGGTAGATCAGGCCTTGCTCGTAGAGTCGCACAAAGGTTTCGGTCACCACCTCGGACAACTGGTCGTCCATGGTGAAGTATTCGCGGCTCCAGTCGACGCTGTCGCCCAGGCGGCGCATCTGCCGCGTAATGGTGTGACCGCTTTCTTCCTTCCATTGCCAGATTTTGGCGACGAAGTTCTTGCGGCCCAGTTCGTGGCGGCTGATGCCCTGTTCTTGTAACTGGCGCTCGACCACGATCTGGGTCGCAATGCCGGCGTGGTCGGTGCCGGGCACCCAGACCGTGTTGGCGCCCTGCATGCGCTGGTAGCGCGTGAGCGCATCCATGATGGTCTGGTTGAAGGCGTGCCCCATGTGCAGCGTGCCGGTGACATTGGGCGGCGGCAGTTGAATCGCAAACGCCGGGGCGTCTGCCTGCGCCGCGCCCGTGCCCCGAAAACCGGCCGTCCCCAGGCCGCGCTGCTCCCATTGGCTGCTCCAGTGTGCTTCCAGCGCGGCCGGTTCGAACGATTTGGACAGGGACGACAGGCCGGGTTGGTGCAAAGCTTCGGTCATGGGAGGGGGTAGGCTAGAATTCGATGCCCCGACGCGCCGCAAGCCGGTCGTCGGGGGAAAAAGCGTGAGTGCGGGTCGATTTTATTCGAGCGTCGCTGTTACTTTTTATCAACGAGGAGTGGTCATGAATCGTGAAGCCGTCATGAAAAGCTACCGCCGCCATGCGGGTGGCTACGACTTGTATTTTGGCGCGGTGCTGCATCCCGGTCGCAAAGCGGTGCTCGCTCGCATGAATCTACAACCCGGCGAGCACGTTTTGGAAGTGGGGGTGGGCACCGGCCTGTCGCTGCCCTTGTACCCGCGTGATGTGCGCGTCACGGGTATTGATCTCTCACAAGAAATGCTGGCGCGGGCCGAGGACAGCAAGCAGCGACTGGGGCTCGATCACGTCGCGCTGCATTGCATGGATGCCGAGCGCATGGACTTTCCAGACCACAGCTTTGACAAGGTGGTGGCGATGTACGTCGTCTCCGTGGCTCCCGATCCGGTTCGGCTGGTGAACGAAATGCGCCGCGTCTGCAAGCCGGGTGGCCAGCTCTACATCGTCAATCATTTCCAGCAAGCCGGCACCTTGACCGGATTTCTGAGTCGTGTGGCTGCGCCATTCACGGGTATGTTTGGCGTTCGTCCCAACTTCATGCTGGATCGTTTTTTGCGCGACACCAGGCTGGTGGTGGCCGAGCAGACGCAGGTCAACCTGCTGGGCTATTCGACCTTGCTGCGTGCCGACCCGGGCGCCGTCGCGCCTGCGAGCAGTCGCCCCACCTGAACATTCTGGCCGGGCTGTGGCTTGCACTTGAAGATGCGAGGCGTGTGAGGCCCTCGCAACGGAGCGGGCCACGCTGGGCCGGCTGGGCTGGCTGGCTGGCCGCATCCGCCGCTGCTCGCACGCACGCAGCCGCCCTTTTGCTCGTTCCAACTGCTTCGTTGTTGCATGCTGTTTTTGCTCTCCCCCGCCAAAGCCCTGGATTTCGCCACGCCGGCGCACGTCAGCACGCGCAGCGAGCCCTTGTTCGTCGAACGGGCGGCCGAGTTGATTGCCGTGCTGCGCGCGCAGTCGCCGCAGCAGATCGCGCACCTGATGGGCTTGTCAGACCCGCTCGCGGGCCGGAATGTGGCGCGTTATCAGGCCTGGCAGCCCCAGAGCAGCGCACAAAACGCCAAGCAGGCGGTGCTGGCCTTCAACGGTGACGTGTACGGCGGACTGGACGCCAAAACCCTGAACGCGGCCGATCTGGACTGGTTGCAGCAGCATTTGTGCATTCTCAGCGGTCTGTACGGCGTGCTGCGTCCGCTCGACGCGATGCAGCCGTACCGGCTGGAGATGGGCACCCGGCTGGCCAGCGTCAAGGGGGAAAACCTGTACCAGTTCTGGGGGGCGCAGATCGCGAACTACCTAGATCAGCGCGCCGCTGCCGACATCAGCCCGGTGCTGATCAACCTCGCCAGTCAGGAATACTTCAAGGCGGTCGATCAAAAAGCCCTCAAGACCCGCGTCGTCCATTGCGTGTTCGAGGAGCGCAAGGCCAAGCGCTATCAAGTCATTGGCGTACACGCCAAGCGCGCACGCGGTCTGATGCTGCGCTATGCGGTGCAGCAACGCGCCCACACGCCCGAGCAACTCAAAGGCTTTGCCGCTGCGGGTTACAGCTTTGCCCCTGCAGCGTCCGAGCTCGGGCGACTGGTGTTTCGCCGCGAACACAGCGCATGAACCCGAAGGCTTGTTTGCCCTGCCTGGGTCCGCGCACCGACTTCGGGCCGCAAAGCCAGTTATGGTGACGACGACCGCTCAGGCTACAGAGTTTGTGCCCGGTCTGGACGCCCGTGCGCTGCTGCGCTGGCAGCGGTTGCCCCGGGCGCAAAGCCCTTGGCTGCACGAAGAGGTCGCTACCCGCATGTTGGAGCGTTTGCAGTGGTTTCGTGTGCAACCCGACAGTTGGTTGCACTGGGAGCCGCTGCTGGGTGGCTTGCAGGCGCACCAAGCCCTGTGCGCCCGGCTGCACGCCGCGCGCTGTCACGTGGCTGCGCAGCAGATGGCGTCCACGCTGGTGGCGCTGCGTGCAGCCACGCCGCGCTGGACGAACTCTTTGCAATGGCTGCGTGGCCGCCGCCCCGTGCCGGTGGCGGCCGACACCGGGGTTGACATGCTCTGGGCCAATATGGCGCTGCACCTGGAGCCGGCGCCGCAGGCCTTGCTGCGCCGCTGGCATGGGCAGATTGAGAACCAGGGTTTTTTGTTGTTTTCCTGTCTGGGGCCGGATACGCTGCGCGAGCTGCGCGATCTCTATCAAGCGCTGGGCTGGCCGGCGCCCACGCAGCCCTTTACTGACATGCACGACTGGGGCGACATGCTGGTACACACCGGTTTTGCGCAGCCGGTAATGGACATGGAGCGCATCAGCCTGAGCTACAGCGCTGCTGCACCGCTGCTTGCAGACCTGCGCTTGCTCGGGCGCAACTTCCACCCCGATCGCTTTCCTGCCTTGCGCGCGCGCGGCTGGCACGCGCGGCTGGCGCAGGCACTGGAATCTGAGTTGCCGCGCACGGCCGACGGACGCTTGCTGCTGAGTGTCGAGGTCATCTACGGCCACGCCTTCAAGCCTGCGCCATCGATGCCGCTGGCGGACCCGGCCCGCATATCGGTTGCCCATATGCGAGCCATGCTGCGCGCGGGCCGCGGCTGAAGCAGGCCGGCTGGCCTCGTGGGGCTTGAAAGGGCAGAATTTCTGCGCCGAGTTTGGGTATTCCCTGAGTTGACTTGCTACAGGAGTTGGTTTTAATCGGTATTGATAAAAATCAAACTTCAGCCTGGGGGATGGACGTGAGCTGCAAGACCCGTGACCGCATGCAAAGCCGACCGATCAGGCTGTTGGCCGCCGCCGGCACGCTGGCGCTGAGTGCTGGTGTCTGGAGCACGGTGGCGGCCCAGGGGGTGGTGGGCGACCTGCCGGGCGGTCCAGCGGTCAACCAGTGGAATTTTCATCCGCCGGTGACCCGCATCGCGCAGGATCAGCACTGGTTGCATGGCTTCATGCTGATTGTCTGTGCCGTCATCTTCGTCGTCGTTTTCGGCGTGATGTTTTACTCCATCCTGAGGCACCGCAAGTCGGTTGGTCACCAGGCGCAGCCGCTGGCCGAGCCGCTGTGGGTCGAGCTGGGCTGGACCATCGTGCCGCTGCTAATCGTCATCGGCATGGCACTGCCCGCCACCTGGGTGCTGGTGGCGCAAAAAGACACCCGCCAGAGCGACATCACCATCAAGGCCACGGGCATGCAGTGGAAGTGGGGTTACGACTACATCAAGGGTGAAGGCGAGGGCATAGGCTTTGTCTCGACGCTGGACAACAGCCACCGCATCATGTCGAGCAGCGGCAACCCACCCCCTACCGACGACTACCTGCTCAAGGTCGACCATCCGCTGGTGGTGCCGGTGGACAAAAAAATTCGCATCATCACCACCGCCAATGACGTGATCCACGCCTGGATGGTGCCAGCCTTCGGCGTCAAGCAAGACGCGATACCCGGCTTCGTGCGCGACACCTGGTTTCGCGCCGAAAAAACCGGCGATTTCTACGGCCAGTGCGCCGAGCTGTGCGGCAAGGAGCACGCCTATATGCCGATTCACGTCAGGGTGGTATCGGCGCAAGACTACAGCGCCTGGGTGCAAGAGCAGAAAAAAGCCAGGGCGCCACCAACTGCAGCGGCTGCCCCGGTCCAGGCGGCGGCGGCCGAGGTTTTGCCCGCGCGTCCCTGAGTGGCAGACAAAAGAAATCCCTGTGTTGCAGAGGACATCGAGCATGAGCGCAGTTCTTCATCACCCCGTCACGCACGGCCACGAACACCATGCGCCGAGCGGCTGGCGGCGCTGGGTCTACGCCACCAACCACAAAGACATTGGCACGCTTTATCTGCTGTTCGCCTTCACCATGCTGATGGTCGGCGGCGTGCTGGCTTTGCTGATCCGGGTCGAGCTGTTCCAGCCGGGCCTGCAACTGGTCAACCCCGGCCTGTTCAACCAGCTCACCACCATGCACGGCCTGATCATGGTGTTTGGCGCCATCATGCCGGCCTTTGTTGGCTTTGCGAACTGGATGATTCCGTTGCAGATCGGCGCCAGCGACATGGCGTTTGCGCGCATGAACAACTTCAGCTTCTGGCTTTTGGTGCCGGCGGCTGTCATTATGGTCGCTTCGTTTTTTATGCCGGGTGGCGCGCCCGCTGCCGGCTGGACGCTGTACGCGCCGCTGACGCTGCAAATGGGCCCCAGCATGGACGCGACCATTTTTGCCATGCACATCATGGGTGCGTCTTCCATCATGGGCGCGATCAACATCATCGTCACCATCCTCAACATGCGCGCGCCCGGCATGACGCTGATGAAGATGCCGATGTTTTGCTGGACCTGGCTGATCACGGCCTATTTGCTGATTGCCGTCATGCCGGTGCTGGCTGGTGCCATCACCATGACGCTGACCGACCGCCACTTTGGCACCAGCTTCTTCAACCCGGCCGGTGGCGGCGACCCGGTGATGTACCAGCACATTTTCTGGTTCTTCGGTCACCCCGAGGTCTACATCATGATTTTGCCGGCCTTCGGCATCATCAGCCAGGTGGTGCCGGCCTTTGCCCGCAAAAAGTTGTTTGGCTATGCGTCGATGGTGTACGCCACCGGCTCCATTGCCATTCTGAGTTTTGTGGTCTGGGCGCACCACATGTTCACCACCGGCATGCCGCTGACCGGACAATTGTTTTTCATGTACTCGACCATGCTGATCGCCGTTCCCACCGGGGTCAAAGTCTTCAACTGGATCGCCACCATGTGGAAGGGCTCGATGAGCTTTGAGACGCCGATGCTGTGGGCGGTCGGTTTCATCTTCGTTTTCACCATCGGCGGCTTCACCGGGCTGATTCTGTCGGTGGCACCGATCGATATTCAGATGCACGACACCTATTACGTGGTGGCGCATTTTCACTACGTGCTGGTGGCGGGTTCTTTGTTTGCCATGTTTGCCGGCATTTACTACTGGCTGCCCAAGTGGACCGGCGTGATGGTCAGCGAAACCCGCGGCCAGATTCATTTTTGGTGGTCGATGATTGCCTTCAACATCACCTTCTTCCCCATGCATTTTCTGGGCTTGGCCGGCATGCCGCGCCGCTACGCTGACTATCCGATGCAGTTCGCCGATTTCAACGCCATTGCCTCGGTCGGCAGCTTTGCCTTTGGTTTGGCGCAGGTTTATTTCTTTTTCGCCGTCATCCTGCCTGCCATGCGCGGCAAGGGCAAAAAGGCGGCGCAAAAACCCTGGGAAGGTGCCGAAGGGCTGGAATGGGAGGTGCCTTCGCCGGCGCCGTTTCACACCTTCGAGAACCCGCCCAAACTCGACGCCAGCGCCACCCGGGTGCTGGGTTGAGGTTTGCGCCACGGGAGGCAAACATGCACAGCGAACAAAGAAAAAACAATCTGCGGCTGGGTTTTATCCTGGCGTCGGTGGCGCTGGCATTTTTTCTCGGCTTTGTTGCCAAGCTGGCATTTCTGGGCGGCTGAGCGCGCCGGCGTTCGGCACAGATCGGAGACAGGCGATGGGACTGCGGCACGAAAACTTCAAGATGGTCGGCAAGCTTTGCATCATTGCACTGGGCATGTTTGCCTTTGGCTATGCGCTGGTGCCGATTTATCGCGCCATTTGCGAAGTGACCGGCATCAACATCTTGGCGCTGTCTGAGCTGAAGGTTCCGGGCCAGCGGGCCACTGTGCCCAGCAACAGCCAGGTCGATAGAACGCGCCTGATCACGGTCGAGTTTGACGTCAATGTGCGCGGCCCGTGGCACTTCAAGCCAGCGGTGCGTTCGATGCAGGTGCATCCGGGTGAACTCGCCACCGTGCTGTACCAGTTTCAGAACACCCAGAACCGCAGCATGGCGGCGCAGGCCATTCCGAGCTACGCGCCGCAACAAGCGGGCGCGCATTTCAACAAACTCGAATGTTTTTGTTTCACCCAATACACGCTGGCGCCGGGGGAGCAAAAGGAGTGGCCGGTGGCCTTCGTGATCGACCCGCGGCTGTCCAAAGACGTGCACACCATCACCTTGTCCTACACCTTCTTTGAAATCGGCGGCGCCGTGCCGGCGGCACCGCCAGGCCAGGTGCGAGCCAACGCGCCGCTGCCGGGCGCGGTCTGAGGCGGTCCAGCGCTGTTCAGATACAGAACCCGGTTTGCGGCAGCAGTCATCAGGAGCGATCATGTCAGCAGCATCAGACGGCGCCACCCCGTACTACTACGTCCCTGGGCCCTCGCGGCACCCGGTCTTTGCCGCCATGGGGCTGTTTTTTGTCATTCTGGGCGCCAGCCAGTGGATCAACGGCGTGCTCTGGGGTGCTTATGCGCTGGCCTTTGGCCTGTTGTTCTGGCTGAGCGTGCTGTATCAGTGGTTTCGCGACGCCATCCGAGAAAATCAGGCCGGTCTGTACGGGCACAAGATCGACTTGTCGTACCGCTGGAGCATGAGTTGGTTCCTCTTTTCCGAAGTGATGTTTTTCGGCGCTTTTTTCACCGCCTTGTGGTGGGCGCGAGCGCATTCGGTGCCCACGCTGGGCGATATTGAGAATGCCTTGCTCTGGCCCGATTTCGTTGGCGTGTGGCCCAGCGCGTATCCGGGGATGACTGCCTCGCCGGCCGACATCGTCGAGCCGTTCCAGACCATGGGGCCGTTGTGGCTGCCGACCATCAACACCGCGCTGCTGCTGTGTTCCGGCGTCACGCTCACGATTGCCCATCACGCCCTGCTGGCCGGCCAGCGGGTCAAAACCATAGGCTTCATGTGGCTGACCGTCTTGCTGGGCAGCGTGTTTCTGGGGGTTCAGGGCTACGAATATTTCTACGCCTACACCGATCTCAACCTCAAGCTGACTTCAGGTATTTTCGGCTCCACCTTTTTCTTGCTCACCGGCTTTCACGGCTTCC
The DNA here is from genome assembly GCF_014773545.1 of Hydrogenophaga sp. Lineage (GTDB taxonomy): Bacteria > Pseudomonadota > Gammaproteobacteria > Burkholderiales > Burkholderiaceae_C > Hydrogenophaga. The sequence goes on from NZ_SDDV01000002.1 coordinate 228,625, forward strand.
ACGTTTTTCTCGGCCTGCTGATACTGGTGGTCATCACGCTGCGCCTGCACCAGGGCCATTTCAGTGCCAGAAGTCACTTTGGTTTTGAAGGCGCAGCCTGGTACTGGCACTTCGTCGACGTGGTTTGGCTCGGTTTGTATGTCTTGGTCTACTGGACCTGATGCGTCGTGGCGCGCGCCGGATTATCGGTTGGGTTCAATCCAGCCCAGTGAATAAGCCATGAACAGCAGCCCAAAGAGCAGGACCGACAAGCCGATGCGCCAGCTCAGCGCGCGCACCAAGCGCTGCCGGTCGGGTGCGTGGCCGCGCAGCAAAAACAGCAGTGCAGCGCCCAAGCAAGCGGCAATGAGGACAAAGCCGGCGACGATTGCGTATCCCATCGGTCCGATTATCGGCCACCGTGCCGGGCGCGGCAGCAGCGCTTGGAGCGCCTGAACATGGCGGTCCGTCAATCTCTGCGTTTTTGGATCGTCAGCGCCGCCACCGTCCTGACCCTGGTGGTGACGGCGGCGCTGGGCGTCTGGCAACTGGATCGGGCAGCGCAGAAACTGGCCTTGCAGGAACAAATCGAGCAGCGCGCCGCGCTGCCGGCCTGGCACACGCCGGATTTGCTGCGGGCCGCCGACCCGACCCAGGGGCTGCACCGTCCGCTGCGGCTCAAAGGCCATTGGGTGCCGGCCAGCAGCGTGTTTCTGGACAACCGCCAGATGGAGGGTCGGGTCGGCTTCTTCCTCGTCACCGCCTTGCGGCTCGAAGGCAGCGAGCGTGCCGTGCTGGTGCAGCGCGGCTGGGTGCCGCGCGACTTCATGGACCGCAGCCGCCTGCCTGCCATAGACACCCCCGCCGGCTTGGTCGATATAGCGGGTCGGCTGGCCCCGGCGCCGGCCAAACTTTTTCAATTGGGTTCGGCAGACGCAGGGCCGATCCGGCAGAACCTCGACCCCGAGGCGTTTGCCCGCGAGACCGGGTTGAATGTGCTACACGTCTCGGTGTTGCAGACCGACGCCGCCGCCGACGGCCTGCGGCGCGACTGGCCGCGCGTGGCCAGCGACGTGCACAAGCACCACGGCTACGCCTTCCAGTGGTTCGGCCTGTGCGCCCTGACGGCTTTTTTGTACCTCTGGTTCCAAATCATCTCGCCTCGCCGCGAGCAGCTACGCCATGGCACAGCCCTCGGATGAAGCACGCGTTCTGACTCTGCACAGTCTGCCCCAACCGGGTTCGTCCGGCCTGCCCGGTGCGGCCAGAACGCGCGCCGGGCGCTGGAAAATGCTGGCTTTGCTGCTGGTGTGTGCCGCGCCGGTGCTGGCCTCTTACTTCAGCTACCACGTGCTGCGGCCAGAAGGTCGGCGCAACTACGGCGAGCTGATCGTCCCGCTGCGGCCGCTGCCGGCCTTCAGTGGCAGCGCTGCGAATGGCCAGCAGGTGGCGCTGACGCAACTCAAAGACCAGTGGTTGCTCATCAGCGTGGCCGACAGCGCTTGCGCTGCCGCCTGCCAACGCCATCTGCATCTGCAACGTCAATTGCGCGAAACCTTGGGCAAAGAGAAGGGGCGTCTGGACTGGGTCTGGCTGCGCACCGGCGCGGCCCCGCTGTCCGAGCCGCTGCAGCAAGCCACCGCCAGCGCCCAAGTGCTGCAGGTGGACGAGCAGGAGCTGGCCGGATGGTTGCAGCCAGCACCTGGCCAAGACTTGCCAGACCACCTCTACCTGGTCGATCCGCAGGGCAACTGGATGCTGCGCTTTCCGGCCCATCTCGATCCCCAGCGGGCCCGGCGCGACCTGCATCGGCTGTTGCGCGCCTCGTCGTTCTGGGATCAGCCTGGGCGACCACCCCCATGACCCAGACCAAGGCTTTGTTTTGCTGCCGCTCAAACGATTTGTGAGGGACGAAATTGGAATCTGACCCCCATTACATTCAGCCGCTGCTTGACCTGGCGCCGCTCGCCCGCCTGATGCTGCTGGGTGTGCTGCTTGCGCTGCTGCCGCTGGTCTGGGTCTGGCTGCGCAGCCGCAGCGCCACACCCGCACATCGCCTGCGCGTGCTGACCCTGGTGACCTTGTTCCTCACTTTCGATCTGGTGTTGTTCGGCGCTTTCACCCGCCTGAGCGATTCCGGTCTGGGTTGCCCGGATTGGCCAGGCTGCTATGGCAGCGTCAGCCCGTTGGGAGCGAGTGCCTCGATTGCCGCTGCGCAGGCGGCCCTGCCCAGCGGCCCGGTCACGTTCTCCAAGGCCTGGGTCGAGATGATTCACCGCTACTTTGCCACCACCGTGGGGGTGCTGATTCTGGTGCTGGCCAGTGTGAGCTGGCTTGAGCGGCGGCGGCTGGCGGTGTCGTTCTGGTGGCCGCTGCTGACCCTGGTCTGGGTTTGTGTGCAGGGCGCGTTTGGCGCCCTGACCGTAACCATGCAGTTGTTTCCCGCCATGGTTACGCTGCATCTGCTGGGCGGTCTGGCGCTGCTGGCCTTGCTGCGCGCGCAAGCGGTCGGTTACGCGCTGGCCGCGCCTGGGCGGCCGCAGTCGGCGCCGGTTGATCCGGGCACGCGTCGCGCCCTGTGGCTGGTATTTGCGCTGCTGTGGGTGCAGATTGCGCTGGGCGGCTGGGTCAGTACCAATAATGCAGTGCTGGTGTGCAGCGATTTCCCGACCTGCCAAGGCAGTTGGTGGCCGCCGATGGACTTTCAGCACGGCTTTAGCCTGTGGCGAGAGCTCGGCATGACCGCCACGGGCGAGCTGTTGCCCTTTCCTGCGCTCACCGCCATTCATTACGTGCACCGGCTGGCCGCTTATGTGCTGCTGGCGGCGCTGTTCTGGCTCGCTTGGCGCCTGTGGTTCGTGCCGGGCCTGCGCAACAGCGGGCGTGGCGTGCTGGCGCTGGCGCTGTGGCAGTTGTTCAGCGGTCTGAGCACCGTGGTGCTGGATTGGCCGCTGCTGGCGGCGCTGGCGCACACCGGTGGAGCGGCGGCACTCGTCATTGTCCTGACCGGTGCCTTGTGCGTCAGCCAGCTGGCGCAGGCGCGCCAGCCGGACCGGCGCCTGCATTCTTTTGCCCCAACGGCCGTGCCGCCCGACGGCCCTGCCGCACAGCAGCCTACGCCTGTCTTATGAATACCGCCACATCCACCCCTTGCGTCGTCGCGGCCCGGCCGTCCACCTGGCGTCAGTTCTACAGCCTGACCAAGCCGCGCGTGCTCCAGTTGATCGTTTTTTGTGCTGTGATCGGCATGGTGCTGGCGGTGCCGGGTGTGCCGAGTGGGGCGCAACTGCAACTGGCGCTCACGGCTGCGCTGGGTATCTGGCTGGTGGCGGCGGCCGCCGCCGCCTTCAATTGCGTGGTCGAGCAAAAAATAGACGCCCGCATGAGGCGCACCGCCTGGCGTCCCAGCGCCGCCGGAACGATCTCAAACGTCCGCACAATGGGTTTTTCAGCACTGCTGTGCGCCCTCGGATCGGCCATTCTGTACGTCTGGGTCAATCCGCTGACCATGGTCTTGACTTTTGCCACCTTCGTCGGCTACGCGGTGGTCTACACCCTGATTCTCAAGCCGCTCACACCGCAGAACATCGTCATCGGCGGTGCCTCTGGAGCCATGCCGCCGCTGCTGGGCTGGACGGCCATGACTGGGGTGGTGGCGCCCGAGGCGCTGCTTCTGAGTCTGATCATTTTCCTCTGGACACCACCGCATTTCTGGGCCTTGGCGCTGTACCGGGTGGAAGACTATCGCAAGGCCGGCCTGCCTATGCTGCCGGTCACGCACGGTTTGGCGTTCACACGCTTGCAGATTTTTCTCTACACGCTGGTCTTGTTCGCGGCCTGCTTGCTGCCGTTCGTGCTGCGCATGAGCGGCTGGTTTTACCTGGCAGCGGCGTTGCTGCTGAGCGCAGGATTCAGCGCCCATGCCTTTGCCTTGTGGCGCCACGAATCGGACGCGTGGGCGCGCAAAACGTTTCGTTTTTCCCTGATTCACCTCTCGCTGTTGTTCGCCGCACTGCTGATTGATCATTACCTGTGAGGCCGACGCCACAGGCGCTAAGATGAAGCGCGGCTTGTCTCATGGAGTTGCTTTCAAAAGTGGTATGCAGCAGGGGATCCGTCATGTTCAAGAAAATTCTCGTTCCCACCGATGGCTCCGAACTGGCGGCCCGGGCCGCCGTCACCGCCGCTTGGCTGGCCAAAAACCAGCGTGCGCAGGTAGTTGGCCTGTACGTGATAGACCCGTTTCCCTACATAGGTATTGGCGACGCCTCATCGGTGGGTTTGCAGGCCTACCTGAGCGAGGCGCGCAGCCTGGCTGAGAAGGCGCTGGACGCGGTCGACCGGGTCTGCGCCGCCCAAGGGGTGGAATTTGCGGGCGACACCATCGAACGCAACGTGGTGCATGAGGGCATTCTGGAGACCACAGAAGCCGAAGGCTGCGACCTGATCGTGATGGGATCGCACGGCCGTCAAGGCTGGAAGGCCCTGGTGCTGGGCAGCGTGGCGCAAAACGTGCTGACGCACGCCAAAGTGCCGGTACTGATCGTCAAGTCCTGATGTGATCGACCGCTGATCGGTACCGACGCGCCGCTGATCGGCGCCTGAGGCAGCGTCTGAGCCGAATCAGCGTTCGGTCAAGATGCTTGACACCGGCGCTGGCTATAGTGCCTGCGCATGAGAGAAAAAACAATAGGGCCAGCGCTTGTCGGCGCGTGGGCCGATCTGCGCTGTGGCCTGCGGGTGGTGGCTTGCTGTGCGGTTTTCACGCTGGCCGCCTGCGGTGGCGGTGGCGGCGCAGCGGCGCCGGGCGCGCCCACCGACTCCGGCACCGGCGGCAATTTGCCCGATGTGCCGACCAGCCAGCGTGATGCCGTTCGTCTGGCCGACCAGGCCAGCTTTGGGCCGACCGAGGAGCTGGTGGCAAGCATTCGCCGCCAGGGCGCGGCCAAGTGGATTTCGCAGCAAATGGCCGCTGCCCCGGTCTCGCGCTACAGCAGCGGTGGCAGCGCAGCGGTGCACCAGCACGGCAACGCAAACCCGGATTTCTGCGCCCATCAGGGCCCGACCTGCTGGCGCGATTACTACTCCAGCACGCCGCTGCTGTGGGACTTCTACCGCAACGCCGTGCAGAACCCGGACCAGTTGCGCCAGCGCGTGGCCTTTGCCTTGCAGCAAATCGTGGTGGTCTCCAATCTGGAGGTGACCGGCACCTATGGGCTGCGCAACTACCACAACATGCTGCTTGAGCAGTCGTTTGGCAACTACCGCGACTTGCTGCGCCAAGTGGCGCTGTCGCCGGTGATGGGCGAATATCTGAACAACGTCAACAACCACCGCAGCGCGCCGAATGAAAACTTCGTGCGCGAGTTGCTGCAATTGTTTGCCTTGGGCACCTGCGAGCTCAACCCCGATGGCACGCTCAGGGGCGGCGCTTGCCAGGCCACCTACAACAACGATGTCTTGCGCAACTACGTTTTTGCACTGACCGGCTGGACCTACCCGCCAGGTGGCAACGCCGCTGGGGGCTGTTGGCCGCGTGGCAGCAACTGCCGTTTTTACCAGGGCGACATGGTGCCGCTGGCCGCTTTTCACGACAACCAGCCGCGCACCCTGCTGTCCGGCGTGACGCTGCCGGCCAACCGCAGCGCGCCGCAGGCGCTGGAGGCGGTGCTCGATAGCCTGATGGCGCACCCCAACATAGGCCCCTTCGTCGGTCGGCAACTGATTCAGCACCTGGTCAGCAGCAACCCCAGCCCGGCCTATGTGCAGCGCGTGGCGCGGGCTTTCAATACCGGGCGCCATGAGGGCTTTGGCAGTGGCCGGCCAGGCGACATGAAGGCCACGGTGGCGGCGATTTTGCTCGACCCGCAGGCGCGCAACCCCGATCCGGATCGCAGCGCCGGGCGGCTGCGCGAGCCGGTGCAACTGTTTACCGGCGTGCTGCGCGCGCTGGGTGGCCGCACCGACGGCGACGCTCTGGGCTGGTGGTGGGGCCAAGAGCTGCGCCAGCACGTCTTCAGGCCGCCTTCGGTTTTCAATTTCTACCCGCCCGATTACCCCGTACCCGGCACCACCCTGCAGGGGCCGGCGTTTGGCATCCACAACGCCAACACCGCCTTGCAGCGCATCAATTACCTGACTTATTTGCTGTTCTGGGGTGGCTCGAACCCGGATATTCGGGTGCCCAACGCGCTGGGCACACGGGTCGATTTGAGCGCGTTTTTGGCCGACGCCGCCGACCCGGCCCGGCTGGTCGACCGGCTCGCGCTGCTGGCGCTGGGCGAGCCGCTGCCTGCTGCTGCCCGCACGGCGGTGCTACAGGCCTTGGACGCCTTTCCGAGCGGCGACGCCGACTACCGCGCCAACCGGGTGCGCCAGGCCGCTTTTCTGGTCTTCGCGGCGCCGCAATACCATTTGATTCGTTGAGGGGTCGCCATGCAAAATATCCCTGACATGCAAGCGTGGCGGCTCAACCGCCGCCGCTGGTTGCAACTGAGCGGCGGCGGGCTGGCCAGCGCGGTTGGCGCCGTAGGGCTGTCGTCCCTGCTGCAAACCCCTGCGCAGGCGCAGGCGCAGCCCGGCTACAAGGCACTGGTGTGCGTGTTTTTGTACGGCGGCAACGACGGCATGAACACGGTGCTGCCGACCGACAACCTGCGCTACGCCGAGTACGCGCGGGTGCGTGCAGACCTGGCCTTGCCGCAGCACAGCCTGGTGCCCATCGACGGCACCGATCTGGGCTTGCACCCGGCGATGGCCGCGCTCGCCCCCATTTGTCAGGCGCGCAAACTGGCGCCAGTGCTCAACGTCGGCCCGCTGCATGAACCCCTGAGCAAGAGCGCGTACCGCAACGCCGCTGCAATGTCGCCGCTGATTCCCGACGGTTTGTTTTCGCATTCCGACCAGCAGGTGCTGTGGGAGGCGGGCAGCGCGCGTGCGCATGCGCGCACCGGCTGGGGTGGTCGCGCCGCTCATGCCTTGGGTACTGCCAACCCGGTGATTGCGGTCGGCGGCAATGGCCGGCGCTTTGGTTTGTCCGAGACGCAAACGCCCTTGGTGCTGCCCGAGCCGGGCGGCATGTTTGGGCTGGAAGGGGTTGTCAATTCCACTTCGCTAGCGGCGCAGGCGCGCGCGACGGCCTTGACGGCCTTGTACGGGCAGCCGCACGACAACGTGTTGCTGCAAAGTTACGTTGCGCAGCAGAGCACGGCGCTCGAGGTGTCGGCCCGCCTGGGCGCGCTGGTGCGGCGGCGCCCGGGCGATCTGACAGGGGCGGCGATTGACCAGGCGTTTGCCCCCATCACCAGCGGCAACCAGATCAACACCGGCATTGGCCGTCAGCTCTATCAGGTGGCCAAGCTGGTCGAGGGGCGGCAGACGGTGCTGGGCGGGCAGCAGATATTTTTTGTCCAGCAAGGCGGCTACGACACGCACGCCAACCAGATCAGCGCCGCCAGCAGCACCGAAGGCACGCATGCCGATTTGCTCACGGCGCTGGCGCAAGCCATGGCCTGCTTTTACCAGGCCATGCAGGCCATAGGCATGGGCGAGAGCGTGACGCTGTTCACGCAAAGCGAGTTTGGCCGCACCTTTTTGCCCAACAGCAGCAAGGGCACCGACCACGGCTGGGGCAACCATCAGTTGGTGCTGGGCGCGGCGGTCCGGGGCGGCGTGGCGTATGGCAGCTATCCGCAACTGTCGCTGGGCGGCCCAGACGACGTCGGCGTCAACCACTGGGAGTTGCACGGGCGCTGGATACCGACCCTCAGCGTTGAGCAGTACGCCGCCACCTTGCTCGGCTGGCTGGGAGCCAGCAACACGCAGCTCGAAGCGGTCTTGCCCAGGCTGCGTTTTTTCACCCCACGCCAGATCGGCTTTGTTTGAGTTTCTCCTGGGCCTGATGATCGCTCCGTAGAATGCGGGGCTGCCCCAGCGAAGCCCCTGCATGTCCGACGCCGCCACCCCCGCCAATTCCAGCCCGGTCGCATCGACTGCCGCTGATCCGGGTCGGCAAAGCGCTGGCGGTGCGGGCCTGATCCGTATTCGGGGTGCGCGCCAGCACAACCTGAAAAACATCGACCTCGACATCCGCACCGGCGAGTTCACGGTCGTTACCGGCCCGAGCGGCTCGGGCAAATCGAGTCTGGTGTTTGACACCTTGTTCGCCGAAGGCCAGCGCCGCTACGTCGAAACCTTCAGCGCCTACGCGCGCCAGTTTCTCGACCGCATGGACAGGCCGGCAGTGGACCGGGTCGATTTCGTTCCGCCCGCGATTGCCATCGATCAGACCAACCCGGTGCGCAACTCGCGCTCGACGGTCGGCACCATGAGCGAGCTGAACGACCACCTCAAACTGCTGTTTGCGCGCGGCGCCGAGCTGTTCGACCGCGCCAGCGCGCTGCCGGTGCGGCACGACTCGCCGGCCTCGATTTACGCCGCATTGCAGCAGCGCAGCCAGGCCCAGGGCGACCCGCGCCTGGTGTTTACGTTTGCGGTGGAAGTGCCCGCTGGCAGCACGGCAGAAGAAATCGAGCAGTGGCTCTCGGCCAGCGGCTACACCCGGGTGCAGGCCAGGCGGCTGTTGCAGCGCGCGCCCTTGCCGTCGGACGCTGCGCCGTCTGGCAAGGCGGGCCGGGTCAAGCCCGGCACCGCAGCGCCGCCCACCATGACGGTGCACGTGCTAGACGTGGTGGCGGACCGCTTGCGCCTGGGCAGTGCCGAGCCGGCGCGGGTGCTGGAAGCGATTGAAGTGGCGCTCAAGCGCGGCGCTGGCACGCTGCGGGTGGTTGCCGAGTCTGCTGCCAACGCCGAAGCACAGGTTTGGCTTTTTTCCACCGGCCTGCATTGTCCGCACAGCGACATTCGCTACGCCGAGCCGACGCCGTCGATGTTTTCCTTCAACTCGGCGCTGGGCGCGTGCGAAACCTGCCGCGGCTTTGGGCGCGTGATCGGGGTCGACTACGGGCTGGTGATCCCGAACGGCCACCTGAGCCTGCGCGCCGGCGCGGTCAAGGTGTTTCAGACCCCAGCCTGGCAGGAGTGTCAGGACGACTTGATGCGCCACGCCGAAGCGGCCGCCATCCCGCGCGACACGCCCTGGAACAAACTCACGCCCGAGCAGCAGCACTGGGTCAAGACCGGCGCGCCAGACTGGCGCGGCCAATGGAAGCAGCAGTGGTTTGGCATCGAGCGATTTTTCGAGTACCTGGAGAGCAAGGCCTACAAGATGCACATTCGTGTGCTCTTGTCCAAGTACCGCAGCTACACCGAATGCCCGAGCTGCGGCGGCGCGCGCTTGAAAACCGACAGCCTGCTCTGGCGTCTGGGCAATAAAGCGCAGGCCGACGCCGTGCTGGCGCCCGAGCAGCGATTCATGCCTGCGGGTGTGGCCTGGAGCCGGGCGCAACTGCAAGCCTTGCCCGGCTTGTGCCTGCACGACTTGATGCGTCTGCCGCTGGAGCGCTTGCGCCGTTTCTTTTCCAGCCTGGCCCCGCTGCCCCACAGCGCCGCTGCGGGGCAGCAGCAAGCGCTCAAGCTGCTGTTTGACGAAATCAACACCCGCATCCGCTACCTGTGCGAGGTCGGCATTGGCTACCTCACGCTGGATCGGCAAAGCCGAACCCTCTCGGGCGGCGAGGTGCAGCGCATCAACCTGACCACCGCCTTGGGCACGTCGCTGGTCAACACCTTGTTCGTGCTCGACGAGCCCAGCATCGGGCTGCATCCGCGCGACATGGCGCGCATCACCGCCGCCATGCTGCGGCTGCGCGACGCCGGCAACACCCTGGTGGTGGTGGAGCACGACCCGGCTGTGATGCTGGCCGCCGATCGGCTGATCGACATGGGGCCCGGGCCGGGCGAGCGCGGCGGCCAGATCGTTTTCGATGGCCCCCCCGAGGCGGTGCGCCACGCCGACACCCTGACCGGCGCCTACCTGGGCGCGCGCAAGCACGTCGGCATGGGCGTCAAGCGCCACGTCGGCCCGAACACACCGCGCCTGATTTTGCACGGCGTGCGCGCGCACAACCTGAAAAATCTGACGGTCGAATTTCCGTTGCAGCGCTTGGTTGTGCTGACCGGCGTATCGGGCTCGGGCAAGTCCAGCCTGCTGCAAGACGTGCTGGCACCGGCCCTGTGGCGCCACTTTGGCCAGCCGACCGACAGCCCGGGTGCTTTTGACCACCTGCTGGGTGCCGAGCAGTTGAGCGCGCTGGTGTTCGTCGACCAGTCACCGATCGGCAAAACCGCACGCTCAAGTCCGGTCAGTTACGTGGGCGCCTGGGACGCCATTCGCGCCTTGTTCGCTGGCACGCCGCTGGCGCGCCAGCGCGGCTACACGGCGACCAAGTTCAGCTTCAACAGCGGCGACGGCCGCTGCCCGAGCTGCAGCGGCAGCGGCTTCGAACACGTGGAAATGCAGTTCCTGAGCGACGTCTACCTGCGCTGCCCAGATTGCGACGGCAAACGCTACCGGCCCGAGATTCTGGAAGTGAAGATCGAGAAAGCGGAGGAGAAATCGGGGTCAGATTCCAATTTCAAAGCCCACGCAGCCTTGTCGTCTGAATCGGGGTCTGACCCCGATTTTTTGGACCCCGATTTTTTGGCGCTGCGGCCGTTGAATGTGGCCGACGTGCTCGACCTCACCGTGAGCGAGGCCGTGCGCTGGTTTGCCCATGAACGCGAGGTCGTTCGAGCGCTGCAGCCCATCGTCGACGTCGGGCTGGAGTACCTCAAGCTCGGCCAGCCTGTTCCCACCTTGTCAGGGGGCGAGGCGCAGCGCTTGAAGTTGGCTGGTTTTCTGGCCGAGGCGGCGCGCAAGGCCAGCGCCAGCCGGCAGCCGCTGGCGCGCAAAGGCACGCTGTTTTTGTTCGACGAACCGACCACCGGCCTGCACTTCGACGATATCGCCAAGCTGATGCGTTCGCTGCGCAAACTGCTGGACGCCGGACATTCGCTGGTGCTGATCGAGCACAACCTGGACGTGATCCGCGCCGCCGACTGGCTGATCGACCTTGGCCCCGAGGGCGGCGACGCCGGCGGCCAGATCGTCACCGAAGGGCCGCCCGAAGATGTGCGCCAGCACCCCAGCAGCCACACCGCCTTGGCGCTGCGCGAGTATGCGCTGTCGGTCGGTGCGCAGCAGCCGGTCCGGGAGCCGCAAGCCGGCACGGACGCCGGGGGTCAAAAACCAGGCGCGGACGCGCTTGCCCAGACCTGCATTCGCATCGTCAACGCCAAAGAACACAACCTGAAAAACCTCAGCGTGGACATTCCGCGCGGCAAGTTCAACGTCATCTCCGGCGTCAGCGGCTCGGGCAAGTCGACGCTGGCGTTCGATATTTTGTTCAACGAAGGCCAGCGCCGCTATCTGGAGAGCCTCAACGCCTACGCGCGCAGCATCGTGCAGCCGGCTGGGCGGCCCGAGGTGGACGCGATCTATGGCCTGGCGCCCACAGTGGCGATCGAGCAGCGTCTGTCGCGCGGGGGCAGCAAAAGCACCGTTGGCACCGCCACCGAGGTCTGGCACTTTCTGCGCCTGCTGTTTGTCAAGCTCGGCACCCAGCACTGCGTGCACGACGGTGCGGCGGTGTTGCCGCAAAGCCAGGACAGCATCGCGGCCGCGATTCTCAGGCGCTACGCTGGCCAGCATATCGGCTTGCTGGCGCCGCTGGTGGTCCACCGCAAGGGCGTCTACACCGAGTTGGCCGACTGGGCGCGCCTGCGCGGCCATACGCATGTGCGCGTCGATGGTGAATTTGTGCCCACCAGCGGTTTTGCGCGCCTGGACCGCTTCAAGGAGCACAGCATCGAGCTGCCGCTGGCCGACTGGGTGGTCAACCCGGCTGACGAGTCCTGGCTGCGCGCACAACTCGCGCAGGCGCTGGAAATCGGCAAAGGTCAGTTGCAGGTGCTGCACCCGCTCGACGGCTTGGGCCAGGCGCTGGCGCAGGGTTTGCCGACTTGCGGCATCGGGACGGTGGAGGTGTTTTCCAGCATCCGCGCCTGTCCGGTCTGCGCCACCAGCTACCCCGAGCTCGACCCGCGTCTGTTTTCCTACAACAGCAAGCACGGCTGGTGCCCGGACTGCGTCGGCACCGGCATGTTGCTCAGCAGCGAGCAGCGCAAACAACTCGACGATTCGCAGCGCGACGAACAGCAGCGCGGGCGCGAGCAGAGCTTTGCCGAACCCGAGCTGGCAGAAGAGCTGCAAAAACAGATCTGCCCAAGCTGTGCCGGCACCCGGCTCAAGCCCCAGGCGCGCGCGGTGCGCTTGGCTGGCAGCGCCATTACAGAGTTGGCGCGCCTGCCGGTGCGTGCGCTGCGGCAGTGGGTGCGCGACCTGATGAACCTGCCCGCGCTGGCCGATCCCGTCCCCGGGCAGGCAGTGGCCCAACCTGAGTCTGACCCCGCGCCGGCGCAGCAGCGCCAGCCGCTGTCGCTGTCGCCACGCGAGGCCGAGATCGCGCGCGATCTGCTGCCCGAGATCGAGAGCCGGCTGGCGTTTCTGGACGAAGTGGGCTTGAACTACCTGAGCCTGGATCGCGGTGCACCCACGCTCAGCGGTGGCGAGGCGCAGCGCATCCGGCTGGCGGCGCAACTCGGCAGCAAGCTGCAAGGCGTGTGCTACGTGCTCGACGAGCCCACCATCGGCTTGCACGCGCGCGACAACGCGGTTTTACTCGACGCGCTGCAAAAGCTCGGCGCTGCGGGCAATACGCTGGTGGTGGTCGAGCACGACGAAGACACCATTCGGCGCGCCGATCACATCATCGACATAGGCCCCGGCGCCGGTCGGCGCGGCGGCCGCGTGGTGGCGCAGGGGTCGGTGGCCGACTTGTGCGCCAGCGCCGAATCGCTCACCGGACGCTACTTGCTGCACGCCATGCGGCATCCTTTGCAGGCCAGACGAGCGGTGTTGCCAGTTGCCGGCGCAGCGGCGCAGGCCAGGGCGCCGGGCCTGTGCTGGATCGACGTGTGCGCAGCCAACCTGCACAACCTGCAGCAGATCGACGTCAGCCTTCCCTTGCAACGCCTGGTGGTTCTCACCGGTGTTTCCGGTTCGGGCAAATCGACGCTGGCGCGCGAGGTGCTGCACGTCAACCTGGCCGCGGCGGTGGCGCTGCGCAGCCGCGTGGCCGGCCGTGCCGCCTGGGACGCTGGCGAGCGGCCAGCCTGGGTCGGTTGCAGCAAGCTGCTGGGTGCCGAGGCGGTGCAGCGCGTGCTGGAAGTCGATCAAACCCCGATCGGCAAAACCCCGCGCAGTTGCCCGGCCACCTACATTGGCTTTTGGGATACGGTGCGCCAACTGTTTGCCGACACGCTGGAGGCGAAGGCGCGCGGCTACGGGCCGGGCCGTTTTTCGTTCAACACCGGCGCCGGCCGCTGTCCAGCCTGCGAAGGGCAGGGCCTGCGCACCATAGAAATGAGTTTTTTGCCCGACGTCAAGGTGCCGTGCGAGGTCTGCCACGGCGCACGCTTCAACCCCGAGACGCTGGCCGTGACCTGGAAGGGAAAGCACATCGGCGAGGTGCTGCAGATGGAGGTCGATCAGGCGCTCGACTTCTTTGCCGCCCTCTCCAGCATCCGTCACCCGCTGCAACTGCTGCAAGACGTCGGACTGGGCTACCTTACGCTGGGCCAGTCCAGCCCCACGCTGTCTGGCGGCGAGGCGCAGCGCATCAAACTGGTGGCCGAGCTGTCCAAGGTGCAGGGCGATGGCACGTCGCTGCGGCGCGGCCAGCGGCCGCCGCACACGCTTTACCTGCTCGATGAGCCCACGGTCGGCCTGCACATGGCCGACGTGGAAAAACTCATTCGCGTGCTGCACCGGCTGGTCGACGCGGGCCACAGCCTGGTGGTGATCGAACACGACCTGGACCTGATGGCCGAGGCCGACTGGATCATTGACCTGGGGCCCGAGGGCGGCGACGCCGGCGGACGCGTCGTTGCCGCCGGGCCGCCCGAAGCGGTGGTGCAACAAGGCACGCACACGGGTCGCGTGCTGGCGGCGCTGCTGGCGCGGGCGCGAGCAGGCCACGGCTGAACGGCAGCGGGAGTGAAAGCCCGCCGCGCCCGCCACCCATCTGGTGCGAGCGATCTCAGTTCCAGGCCACCCAGGCCAGGCCCAGCGCCAGCGCCACCAGCGCGGCGATCAGCCAGCGCGAGCGCACGCGCAGCAGTTCAACCGTGCTGACCAGGCGTGCGTTTTGTTCGGCCAGTTCATTCAAGGTTTGCGACGTTTGCTCTTGCAGCAGCGTCTGCCGATTGAGCTGCACCTGAGCGGCGACCAGGCGGTTTTTCAGCTCACCCAGACTGGGCAGTTCATCGCCCGGCAGGTCAAGCACATCGACCGGTACCGGTGCGCTGGCCGGATCTTGTTGTCTGGCGAGCAGCTTGCGCGCCGCACTTAAAACTTTGGGCGCGTGTTCGATCACATCACCCCAGGGGATGACTTTGAGGGCAAGCAACCAGGGTAGCGACATCGGGATATTTCCTATTCAATGCTGGCGTAGAGTGCGGCGCTGCAACAAGGTTCAGTTTTGCCGCGCCGGCAGCACGGCAGCACGGCAGCACCGGCTGGCTGGGTGGATGGCGGCGAGGCAGGCAGTTGCGCACACCTCTTTCGACCCGCTGCCGACGCGCTGGCGCACCCAGGGGCGCTGCTAGAATGCAGCCCATCCGAGGAGCGTTGCAGCGCACCCCCTGACGGCTCGTCAGCGCGGGGCGTGAGGCTCGGACCATTTTTGCAACGACGCTCATCCACCTGGCGTGCGATGGGCTTTCCTGTTGCACGCGTCGGTGGTTTTGTCCAACCCGAACCGGATTGAACCATGAACGCACGCATGAACACCGCCGTCAACGCCGACTGCGCCATCGCCGACATCGGCCTGGCCGACTGGGGCCGCAAAGAAATCAACATCGCCGAGACCGAAATGCCGGGCCTGATGGCCATTCGCGCCGAATTCGCCGCCCGCCAACCGCTCAAGGGCGCACGCATTACCGGCAGCCTGCACATGACGATTCAGACCGCGGTGCTGATCGAAACCCTGCAGGCGCTGGGCGCGCAGGTGCGCTGGGCTTCGTGCAATATTTTTTCCACCCAGGACAACGCCGCCGCTGCCATTGCCGCCAGCGGCACGCCGGTGTTTGCAGTCAAGGGTGAAACGCTGGCCGACTACTGGGACTACACGCACCGCATCTTTGAATTCGGCCCGGCCGGCAGCGAGGGCGAAGGCCCGAACATGATTCTGGACGATGGCGGCGACGCCACGCTGCTGATGCACCTGGGTCGGCGCGCCGAGCGCGACGCCACCTTGCTGTCGCATCCCAAGGGCGAAGAAGAGACGCTGCTGTTTGCCGCCATACGCGCCAAGCTGGCGCAAGACCCGAGCTGGTACAGCCGCAAGTCGGCGCACATCATCGGCGTGACCGAAGAAACCACCACCGGCGTGCACCGTCTGAAGGAAATGGCGGCCGCCGGCACCCTGTTGTTTCGCGCCATCAACGTCAACGACAGCGTCACCAAGAGCAAATTCGATAACTTGTACGGCTGCCGCGAGTCGCTGGTGGACGCCATCAAGCGCGCCACCGACGTGATGGTGGCCGGCAAGGTGGCGCTGGTGGCCGGTTACGGGGACGTCGGCAAGGGTTCGGCGCAGGCGCTGCGCGCGCTCTCGGCACAGGTCTGGGTGACCGAGATTGACCCCATCAACGCGCTGCAAGCGGCGATGGAGGGCTACAAAGTCGTGACGATGGAGTACGCCGCCGACAAGGCCGACATCTTCGTCACCGCTACCGGCAACAAGAATGTGATCCGCTACGAGCATATGGCGGCGATGAAGAACCAGGCCATCGTCTGCAACATCGGCCATTTCGACAACGAGATCGACGTCGCCTCGCTCAGTCGGTGCGGCTGGGACGAGATCAAGCCCCAGGTCGATCACGTGCAGTTCCCGGACGGCAAGAAAATCATTTTGCTGGCCAAGGGTCGGCTGGTGAATCTGGGCTGCGCCACCGGTCACCCGAGCTTTGTCATGTCGTCGAGCTTTGCCAACCAGGTCATCGCTCAGATCGAGCTGTTTAGCCACCCGAACGGTTACGACATCGGCAAGGTCTATACCTTGCCCAAGCACCTGGACGAAAAAGTCGCGCGCCTGCATCTGCACAAGGTCGGCGCCATGCTGACCGAGCTCAGCGACGAGCAGGCGGCCTACATTGGCGTGCCCAGGCAAGGGCCGTACAAGCCCGACAGCTACCGTTACTGATTCGGTCGGCCAGCGTATGCGAGCCGACCAGTTGCTCGTCGAACGCGGGCTGGCGCTCTCGCGCTCACAGGCGCAGCGGCTGATTGCCGCCGGTGTGCGCTGGCGCTGGCCGGGCGCCGACTGGCAGCGCGTGAGCAAAAATGGCGAGGAATTGCAGGCCAGCGTCGAGCTCGATGTGCTCGACGCGGCCGAGTCGCGTTTTGTTTCGCGCGGCGGGCTCAAGCTTGACGCCGCGCTGACGCATACCGGCCTGGTGGTGGCGGGCCTGTGCTGCCTGGACCTGGGCCAGAGCAGCGGCGGCTTTACCGACTGCTTGCTGCGCCGAGGAGCCGCCCTGGTGCTGGGCGTTGACGTCGGGCAGGGCCAACTGCACCCGAGCTTGCGCGCCGACGCGCGCGTGCGTTGTCTGGAAAAATGCAACGCGCGCGAACTCAGCGCCGCCACGCTGGCGCCGCTGCTGGGGCCGCAGGAGACGGCGGCGTTTGATGTGATCGTCGGCGACCTCTCTTTCATCTCGCAAACCCTGGTCTGGCCGGCCGTCGTGCCGCTGCTGCGCCCGGGTGCAAGCCTGCTGATGTTGGTCAAGCCGCAGTTCGAGTTGCAGCCCGAGCACATAGGCAAGGGCGGCCTGGTGCGTCAGATGGCCAGCTACGATCGGGTGCGCCAGCGCATCGAGCAGGCCTGCGTCGTGCACGGCTTGCGCCAACAAGCCTATTTTGAGAGCGCGGTCACCGGCGCCGACGGCAACCGCGAATTTTTCGTCTGGGCGAAGCGGCCGGCCTGAGCCGCTGTTCAGGCACGACAAGGAGCCCGCATGGCACTGCCCCTGAGTTTTGAATTTTTTCCGCCCAAGACGCCCGAAGGCGCGCTCAAATTGCGCGCCGTGCGCCAGCAGCTCTATACGCTGCAGCCCGAATTTTGCTCCGTCACCTACGGCGCCGGTGGCTCGACCCAGCAGGGCACCTTCGACACCGTGGCTGAAATCCTGGCTGAAGGCGTTCCCGCTGCGTCGCATTTTTCCTGCATTGGCGCGACCAAGCACAGTGTGCGCGCCCAGCTTGCCACGCTCAAGGCCATGGGCGTGCAGCGTCTGGTGGCGCTGCGCGGCGACCTGCCCAGCGGCTACGGCGCGGGCGGCGAGTTTCAGTACGCCAGCGATCTGGTGACCTTCATCCGCGCCGAAACCGGACACGACTTTGTTATCGAAGTGGCGGCCTACCCGGAGACGCACCCGCAGGCCAAGTCACCCGAGGCCGACCTGCAAGCCTTTGTCGCCAAGGCGCGCGCCGGTGCGGATTCGGCCATCACCCAGTACTTTTACAACGCCGACGCTTACTTGCGCTTCGTCGACGAGCTGCGCCGCCGGGGTGTTGAACTGCCGGTGGTGCCCGGCATCATGCCCATTACCAGTTCGGCGCAGTTGCTGCGCTTCTCGGACGCCTGCGGCACTGAAATTCCGCGCTGGATTCGTTTGCGCTTGCTCGCGTACGGCGACGACAGCGCTTGCATCAAAGCCTTTGGGGTCGATGTGGTGAGCGCGCTGTGCGCCCGGTTGCGCGCGGCCGGGGTGCCCGGCTTGCACTTTTACACCATGAACCAGAGTGCGGCCACGCTGGAGATTATCAACCGGCTGTGAGGGCAGGCGGTGCGGGTCAGCCGCCGGTTTCCAGTGCTTGCGCCTGGCCGCGGCCGCGCCCGAGCAGCGAGAGCAACTGTGGCAGCGCGGCGTGCAGCGCGGCGTGCAACGTGTGCGGCGGGTTGATGATGAACATGCCGCTGGCGGTCAGGCCCGGGCGGTCGTCGGGGCCGTGTGTCGGGTCTTGGCCGATCGCCAGCGTGGCCTTGAGCCAGGGCCGCTTGGCCTGGGTGGCGAGCGTTTTCAGCCGGCGCGGCAGATCGTGCGCTTCTGGACGCGGAATCACCGGGTACCAGACCAGGTAGGTGCCGGTGGGAAAGCGCCCGAGTTGTTCTTGCAGGCAGGCGCTGACGCGACCGTAATCGGTCTTGACTTCATAACTCGGGTCGATCAAGACCGCCGCCCGCCGCGAACTGCCGGCTGTGGGCGGTGGTGGCAAAAAGGCCTTCATGCCCTCAAAGCCGTCCTGCAGGGCAACGGCG
Source organism: Hydrogenophaga sp. (assembly GCF_014773545.1). GTDB lineage: Bacteria > Pseudomonadota > Gammaproteobacteria > Burkholderiales > Burkholderiaceae_C > Hydrogenophaga. The sequence goes on from NZ_SDDV01000002.1 coordinate 246,987, forward strand.
ATTTGTCGCCCGGCTTCGATCTGGCCGACGTGGGCCGTCAGCGTTCGGCTGTCGGTCGGGTGCAGCTCGAACAGCTTGAGCTTGTCGCGCGACTCGGCGCGCATCAAACGCTGCATGACGAAGGGCGAACCTGGGTAAACCCGCAGGGCGCCCGAGGGGTTGAAGCTGGCCACCAGATCCATGTAGTCTTCAATCGCCGCGGCGGCCGCCGTCGGTTCCCGCTCGGCCGGGCGCAAGGCGGCAAACAGTTTCAGCACGCCGTCTTTGGCCTCGCCGCCGGTCTCGGTGTAGTCGCCATCGAGCCGGTACAGGCCGGCGCCGGCGTGGCTGTCGATCAGCGTCAGACTGGCCTCTTTCTGCATCAAATGGCGCAGCGTGGCGATCAGGGTGATGTGTTTGAGCACGTCGGCGTGGTTGCCGGCATGAAAGGCGTGGCGATAACTGAACATGCAGCGATGGTAGCGTGTCGGCCGCCGGTGCTGCGCCAAGCCGCTGGCATGACATCGCGGTCGGGTTCCGTGCGATTATGTACCCCGTCGCAGCTGGCCGTTGTTTCGGGCGCGTGCTGTCTTAGTGGGCCTTCTGGCCTCTGACACTGTGGAGAACCAATCATGAGCATGGTCCATCCGATGGCACGCGCTGGCGCAGCGCGCCGAGCTCGCCCTGTTAGAGCTGGTTCGCAAGGACGTGCCCGCGCAGCGTTTTGAGCAGTTGGCTGCCGAGTTGTCCAACTGCCCATCGAGCGCCCAGGGCGGCGACCTGGGTTGGCTCAGCCCCGAAGACTGCGCGCCCGAGCTGGCCAACGAGTTGTTTTTTCAGACCGATTCGCGCTGGGGCATGGGCGTGCACCCGCGCCTGGTGCATACCCGCTTCGGTTTGCACATCATCGAGGTGCTCGGTCGGCGCAAGGGCCGCTTGTCCGAGTTCGAGCATGTGCAGGAATCGATCGCCACCCAACTGGCGCTGCATTCGCAGGCCACTGCGCTGCACCAGTACCTGCAGCGGCTTGCCGCACAGGCGCAGATCGAGGGCGTTGATCTGGCAGCCAGCAGTTCGCCACGGGTGCGCTGAGTGCAAGAGCCGTTCGGCAGCGGTCCAAGCTGGCGGCGCCGCACCGGTGCCGGCAGAACGGGAAAAGTACCGCTGATTTGACGCACGGCAAGACGGATTCTGACCTATCCCCTTAGCCTCTCGCTGCGGCGCGCGGCCGCGGCAAATCGATTTACGGCAACATGAAAAAATTCACCGTCCCCGAGCGTCCCAGCCCTGTTTGCAGCTCGACCCCGGCGCAGGCCGACGATTTGCTTGCCCAGGCGCGCAGCGCCGGCCTGCGCACGTGGCGGCTGGCCGGACGTGAGCTGCTTGCAGTCGTGCAAGGCGGCATGGGTGTCGGCGTCTCGGCCGGCGGCCTGGCTGGTGCGGTCGCTGGTTTGGGAGCTGTGGGCACGCTGTCGTCGGTCGATCTGCGCCGCCTGCACCCGGACCTGATGGAGCAGACCGCGCAGCTTGACAAAGAGCCCGACGCGGGCGCGCGCATCGACGCCGCCAACCTGCAAGCGCTGGCACGCGAGATCGAGCGCGCGCGCGCCGTCTCGCAGGGGCGCGGCCTGATTGCGGTCAACATCATGAAAGCGCTCAGCGCCTACGAGGCTTACGTGCGCCAGGCGCTGCACAGCGGCGCCGACGCGGTGGTGGTGGGTGCGGGTCTGCCGCTGGACTTGCCCGAGATCGCCAAAGACCACCCCAAGACCGCGCTGATTCCGATTCTGTCGGACGCGCGCGGCGTGCAGTTGCTGGTGCGCAAGTGGGAGAAAAAGGGTCGTTTGCCCGACGCCATCGTGATCGAACATCCGCGCCTGGCCGGCGGCCACCTCGGCGCGGCCAAGGTGGCCGATTTGCAAGACCCGCGCTTCGACTTTGAGCGCGTGCTGCCGGCGGTGCTTGAATTTTTCAAGACCGCTGGCATCGAGCGCGAAATTCCGCTCATCGCCGCCGGCGGCGTCAGCAGCCGGGACGACATTCTGCGCTTGCAGGCTCTCGGCGCCAGCGCGGTGCAACTGGGGACGGCTTTTGCCGTCACCACCGAATGCGACGCCGCCCTGGCCTTCAAGCAGGTGCTGGCGCAGGCGCGGCCGCAAGACATCGTCGAGTTCGTCAGCGTCGCCGGTCTGCCCGCGCGCGCGGTGCGCACGCCTTGGCTGGACAAATACCTGCGCATCGAACCCAAGCTGCAGGCGGTCGCGCATGTGAAAAAAAAGTGCAATATGTCCTTTGACTGTCTGGCCCACTGCGGGCTGCGCGACGGCATCGTCGGCATCGGACAGTTCTGCATCGACCAGCAGCTTGGCCACGCCCTTGAAGGCGACACCCGCCAAGGCCTGTTTTTCCGTGGCGCCGGTGTGCTGCCGTTTGGCAGCGAAATCCGTTCGGTTCATGATCTGATGCAATGGCTGCTGGCCGGCATTCGCCCGGCCGCCATGAAAGAGAGCAACTGATGAAACGCGAGCCGAATCTGCGCGCGCAGGACTTGACCCAGACCCAGCCGATCAGCCTGGACGTGCTGCGCGAGAAATACCTCAAGGCCGGCGAAGACGGGGTCGAAGATTTGTACCGGCGCGTGGCGCGCGCGCTGGCGGCGGCCGAAAAAGAAGACGCGCGCGCGCTGTGGGAGCAGCGCTTCCTGGCCAATCTGCGCGCCGGCGCGATTGGTGCCGGTCGCATCATGAGCGCGGCCGGGACCGAGATCCAGGCCACGCTGATCAATTGTTTCGTGCAGCCGGTGGGTGACTGTATTCAGGGTATGGACGAAGGCGGCTACCCTGGCATTTACGAGGCGCTGCGCGAAGCGGCCGAGACCATGCGCCGCGGCGGCGGCGTCGGCTACGATTTTTCGCGCATCCGGCCCAAGGGCGCCGAGGTCAAGGGCACCGCATCGATGGCTTCCGGGCCGTGCAGCTACATCAACGTGTTCGATCAGTCCTGCGCCACCGTCGAGAGCGCAGGCGCGCGGCGCGGCGCGCAAATGGGTGTGCTGCGCATCGACCATCCCGACGTGCTCGACTTCATCACCGCCAAGCGCACGCCCGGGCGCTGGAACAACTTCAACGTCTCGGTGGCGGTGGGCGACGCTTTCATGCAGGCGTTGGCCGAAGATCAGCCCTGGGAACTGCTGCACCCGGCCCGGCCCAGTGCGGCGCTGATTGCCAGCGGTGCCTACCAGCGCGCCGACGGCCAGTGGGTCTATCAGACCCTGGCCGCGCGTGAGCTCTGGGACGCAGTGATGCGCTCGACCTATGACTTTGCCGAGCCGGGCATCTTGTTTCTGGACCATATCAACAGCGACAACAACCTGCGCTACTGCGAGACCATTGCAGCCACCAACCCCTGCGGCGAGCAGCCCTTGCCAGCTTACGGCTGCTGCGACCTCGGGCCGGTGATACTGACGCGCTTCGTGCGCCACCCATTTGGCCTGGGTGGCGTGGCCGCGTTCGACTTTGCGGCTTTCGAGCAGGCGGTGGCCACGCAGGTGCGCGCGCTCGACAACGTGCTCGACATCACCCATTGGCCGCTGCCGCAGCAACGCGAAGAAGCGGCCGCCAAGCGCCGCATCGGCGTCGGCTTTACCGGCATGGGCAACGCGCTGTCGATGCTGTGCCTGCGCTACGACCGCGCCGAAGGCCGTGCCCTGGCGGCCCAGATCGCCGAACGCATGCGCGACGCGGCCTACGCGGCCAGCGTGGCGCTGGCGCAGGAAAAGGGCCCGTTTCCCCGCTTCGACGCCGACGGCTACCTTGCCAGCGGCACTTTCGCCAGCCGTCTGCCCGCTGCGCTGCAGATTGCGATTCGCCGGCACGGTATTCGCAACAGCCATTTGCTGTCGATCGCACCGACTGGCACCGTCAGTCTGGCCTTTGCCGACAACGCCTCCAACGGCATCGAGCCGCCCTTTGCCTGGACCTACCGGCGCAAAAAGCGCGAAGCCGACGGCAGCCTGCGCGAATACGCGGTGCAAGACCACGCCTGGCGGCTCTACCGCGAGCTGGGCGGCGACGTCAACGCCTTGCCGGCCTATTTCGTCAGCGCGCTCGATATGTCGGCCGCCGATCACATCGCCATGATGGAGGCGGTGCAGCCGTTCGTGGACACCGCCATCTCCAAGACCGTCAACGTCGCGGCCGATTACAGTTTCGACGACTTCAAGGGCTTGTATCAGCAGGCCTGGCGCGCCGGCCTCAAGGGACTGGCGACCTACCGGCCCAACAGCATCCTGGGCGCGGTGCTCGAGCCCAGCCCGGCGCCCGCGTCGGCGCCCCACGCTGGCGCAGCGGCCGACCCGATGCGCAGCGTGATCGAGAGCCGGCCCAAGGGCGCGCTGTCGGCGGTGGCCGACAAGATCGAGTACTGGACGCAAGAAGGTCACAAGACGCTCTACGTCGTGGTCTCGTTCCTGCCGGTGCCGGCCGCCGAGGGCGCGGGAACGGTCGAGCGCGCCATCGAGTTTTTCATGCCGGTCGGCCAAAGCGGCGAATCCCAGCAGTGGATCACCTCCAGCATGCGCATGCTCTCGCTGGCCGCGCGCGGCGGCTTTCTGGAGCGCGCGCTGCGCGACATGCGCAAGGTGGCCTGGGACCGCGGGCCGGTGCGCCTGGGCACCCATCAGAAAGCCGATGGCACCCAGGTGCCGATGTGGCACGACTCCGAGGTGGCCGCGATTGCCTTTGCGATCCAGAACATACTGGCGCGACGCGCATCCGCCCCGGCGCCGACCGGCCGCGCCCTGGCCGATGCCGCACCGCCGCAGCCGGGGCTGATGGCGGGCAGGAAATGTCCCGAATGCGGCGCCCCGGCGCTGATCCGCAGGGACGGCTGCGACTACTGCACCCAGTGCGGTCACCTGGGGGCATGTGGATGAATCGGCGCCCGCGCCCGGTGTGGCCGGTCGTTGCCGCTGCCCAGGCCGATCCGCCCGGACAGCGGCCCTGGCGGCTGCGGCACCTGCTGCTGGCGCCGCACCGGCTGGCCTTTGCGCTGGCGCTGCTGTTGTTGCTGAGCACGGCCGCTTGGTGGGTGCTGGTGCAGGTCGATCGGCTTGCTGGCGTGCCGGGCCTGCCGTATGCTTTGTCGCCTGCGCTCGGGCATGCGGCGGTCATGACTTTTGGCTTCATGCCGCTGTTTTTCAGTGGTTTCTTGTTCACTGCCGGCCCCAAGTGGCTTGGCGTTGCGCCGCTGCAGGCCGCCGCGCTGCTGGCGCCCTTGCTGTTGCAAACGGTAGGCTGGCTGCTCTGGTTGCTTGGTCTGCACCTGGGCTTGGGCCTGGCGCTGGCCGGGCTGGCGGCCGCGTTGTCGGGGCTGGTCTGGGTCGGTGTGTTGTTCTGGCGGCTGCTGCTGCGCAGCACGGTGGCCGATCGCCTGCACGCCAAGGCGGTCGGCGTCGCGTTCGGGCTTGGGGTGCTCAGCCTGGCGCTGCTGCTGGCGGCCGTGTTTGCCGGGGCGCACGGGTTGGCGCGTGTCGCCGTATTGAGCGGGCTCTGGGGTTTTTGCGTGCTCGTCTTCGTCGTGGTGGCGCACCGCATGCTGCCGTTTTTTACCTCCAGCGCCGTTCCCATGGCCAATAATCTGGGGCCATTTTGGATGCTCTGGATCATGTGGGCGGCGCTGGCGCTCGAACTGCTGGCGGTCTGGTTGCAATGGGCTGGCTGGCATATCGGAGCCCACGGCCGGGTCTGGATGTTGTGGTTCGGGCTGCTGCAACTGGCCGCCGGCAGCATGATTTTGTGGTTGGCGTTCGTCTGGGGCTTGGTGCAAAGCCTGCGCATCCGGCTGCTGGCCATGCTGCATCTGGGGTTTCTCTGGCTCGGCCTGTCCTTCATGCTGGCCGGCGCTTCGCAGTTGCTGGGCTTGCGGCTGGGCACGCCGGTGCTTGGGCTGGGTGCTTTGCACGCCCTGACCATGGGCGCTTTGGGTTCGCTGATGCTGGCCATGGTGACGCGCGTTGTGTGCGGTCACAGCGGGCGCGCGCTGGTGGCCGACAACCTGGTTTGGGGCTTGTTCTGGCTGCTGCAGGTGGCGGTGTTGCTGCGCATTGCCGCTGCGCTGCCGCAGGCGCCGTTCTGGCTGATGGGGGCGGCAGCACTGCTGTGGGCTCTTGTGATGGCGGCCTGGGGCTTGCGGCTGCTGAGTTGGTTGGGCCGCTTGCGCGCCGATGGTCGACCCGGTTGAGGTTGTGCACCGCATGAACCCAGCACCCGCAGACCCGCACCTGGACACCACCCCACCAGCCCCGGCTCTCACGCCCGACTGGGCCAGTGTGGCCGCCGAGCTGATTCATGCGCGCCAGACGGTGCTGCCCAAACGGCTGCTCGATCCCGGCCCCGACGATGCTCAGTGGGCGGCCATCGTGGGTGCCGCCGCCGCCGCTCCGGACCACGGACAATTGCTGCCCTGGCGCTTCATTGCCGTGCCCGCTGAGCGGCGCGCGGCGTTGGCCGAAGTGTTTGCCCAGGCCTTGCAAGAGCGCGACGCAGCGGCCACACCCGAGCAGGTGGCGCAGGCGCGCGAGAAGGCCCGGCGTGCGCCGCGCTTGCTGTTGCTGGTGATCGACGCCGGGTGCGGCAACCCGGAGATCGATCTGTCCGAGCGCATTTTGTCGGCCGGCTGCGCGGTGCAAAACATGTTGTTGCTGGCTACCGCCTACGGTTTCGGTTCTGCGCTGACCAGCGGTAAAGCATTGCAATCGGCCCGCCTGCGCCAGCTTTTTGGTTTGCGTGCGCACGAGCATGCGCTGTGCTTCGTCAGCTTTGGCACCGTACTGGCACGCAGGCCCGGGCGTGTGCGCCCCGTGCTGGGCGACTACCTGAGCAGCCTGGGCGAGCCGCCCGAGGTCGCTTCGGCGCTGCCGGATGCCTGAACCGAGATTGTCCATTAGACGTTAGATCATGGGTTATTGGGGTCAGACACCGATTTCGCTGCAGAGCGTAGCTCCGCACTCTGCGAGCGAGCCAAAGGCTCGGCGAATTCGGGCTCTGACCCCAAAAACCCTCCTGCACCGTGCGGATGTCGGTACCCGCCTGCAGCAGGTGCGTGGCGAACGAGTGGCGCAGGGTGTGGACCGACACATGTTTGGCAATGCCCGCCTGCAGAACCGCCTTTTTCAGTTGCCGGTTCAGCCGTTCCTCAAACAGGTGGTGGCGGCGCTCGATGCCCGTCTGCGGATCGACCGACAGCTTGTGCGACGGGAAGACCCAGAACCACGCCCAGCTCTCGCCCGCCCGAGGGTACTTGCGCTCCAGCGCATGCGGCAAAAACACGCCGCTGTGTCCGCTCGCCCGATCCTGACCCCAGACCGCCCGCGCGTGGGCCAGCTGCGCTTGCAATCGAGCGATCAACGCCTTGGGCAACATCACCACCCGGTCCTTGTCGCCCTTGCCGCTGCGCACCACGATGGCATGGCGGTCAAAGTCCACATCCTTGACGCGCAGGCCCAGCGCCTCGCGCAGACGCAACCCGCTGCCATACAGCAGGGCCGCTAGCAGCCCTTCGGTGCCCGTCATGAGGCCGAACACCGACTGAACCTCATGCGCCGTCAGCACCACCGGGATGCGCTTGCGCTCCGGCGGCCGGCCAATCTGCTGCATCCACGGCAACTCCATGCCCAGCACCTGTCGGTACAAAAACAGCAACGCGTTGAGCGCCTGCCGGTGGGTGGCCGGCGCGACCTGCTTTTCGGTGGCGAGCATGGTCAGAAAAGCTTCAACTTCCGCCTGCCCCATCTCGCGCGGGTGCCGGAAACCGCCACCGCTGCGTGCCGTCCACAACACAAACGCCTTCGCCCAGTAGACGTAAACCTTCTCGGTCTGTATGCTGTAGTGCAGGTAGCGAACCCGTTCGCGCACCTGATCCAGCAGCCGGGCGGACCTTGGAGGGACCCAGTCGGGTTTATCGGATCTGTTAAACCTGTTCATGCATCCAGTATGATGCGTTACAGGTTTGATTTCAAACACATTTTTGGGATGCTAGGCGACTTTGTTTAACGGCAGCGATTGTGGGTATCCGGCGTTTTGCCGTTTAAATCAAAGTTGAACTAAACCGCTGACGCGGTGGCTGGTGCGCAAGCATGGCCACCGCGTTTTGCATGATGCAGGGCTTGCAAAAGATGGTGTTTGGCGCAGCC